>JBDSIY010000072.1:0-8489 GCA_039917735.1 Novosphingobium sp.
CTCCACCGGTAGTCAGCGTGCGCGCCACTGCCGCTTGCCAGCCCTCGGCGAGCCGCTCGCGCCTGTCCCGCGGCATCCGCGGATCGAAAGCGTCACGCCGCGCCCAGGTCTGCCGCAGCTCATCCAGCCCGCTCCAGACACCCGTTGCCAGCCCGGCGTGGAACGCGGCCCCTAGCGCGGTGGTCTCCAGATGCTCGGGCCGCTCCACTCGGACGTCGAGCATGTCGGCGAGGAACTGGCACAGCCAGTCATTGGCCGCCATACCGCCATCGACGCGCAGCGTCTCCGGCGCGGCGCCGCCGTCAGCGATCATCGCCTGCGCCAAATCCATGGTCTGAAATCCGACCGCCTCCAACGCCGCGCGGGCGAGATGCGCCTGGGTCGCGCCCAGCGTCAGGCCGAAGATCGCCGCCCGCGCGCCGGGGTCCCAGTGCGGCGCGCCGAGCCCGACGAAGGCAGGCACCATATAGACGCCATGGTTGTCGGGCACCTGCGTCGCCATGTCGTTGGTCTCGCTGGCGTGAGTGATGACGCCAATGCCGTCGCGCAGCCATTTGATCGCGGCGCCGGCAACGAAGATCGAGCCCTCCAGCGCATAGGTGGTCTTGCCGTTCAGGCGATAGGCGGGAGTGGTCAGCAGCCGGTTGTGCGATTCGACCGCCTCCTGGCCGGTGTTGAGCAGCATGAAACAGCCGGTGCCATAGGTCGATTTCGCCATGCCGGGCTCGAAGCAGGCCTGGCCGAACAGCGCCGCCTGCTGGTCCCCGACCATGCCGGCGATCGGGATGGCTACGTCGAAAAGTCCCTCGGCGGTGGTGCCGAAGATGTGGCTGTTGTCGTGGACCTCGGGCAGCATTGCGGCGGGCACA
Source organism: Novosphingobium sp. (assembly GCA_039917735.1). Taxonomy (GTDB): domain Bacteria; phylum Pseudomonadota; class Alphaproteobacteria; order Sphingomonadales; family Sphingomonadaceae; genus Novosphingobium. Next base: position 870 of record JBDSIY010000072.1, read on the forward strand.
CCGAACAGCGCGCACAGCTCCTCGTCCCAGCGCTCGGCGCGGATGTCGAACAGTAGGGTGCGGCCGGCGTTGGTCACGTCGGTGGCGTGGACGGCGCCGCCGGTCAGCCGCCACAGCAGGAAGCAGTCGATCGTGCCGAAGGCAAGCTCGCCCTTCTCGGCGCGGCTGCGCGCTCCAGGGACGTTGTCGAGGATCCAGGCGAGCTTGGTCGCGGAGAAATAGGGATCGAGCAGCAGCCCCGTCTTGGCGCGGACCATCTCCTCATGGCCCTCGGCCTTCAGCCGGGCGCAGAGTTCCGCCGTTCGCCGGTCCTGCCAGACAATCGCATTGTGGACCGGCTTGCCGCTGGCGCGGTCCCAGACCACCACCGTCTCGCGCTGGTTGGTGATGCCGATGCCGGCGATGTTGGCGGCGGTTAGGCCGGCCTGCGCGATCGCATCGCGCGCCGCGGCGAGCGCGTCGCGCCAGATGTCCTCCGGATCGTGCTCGACCCAGCCGGGCTGCGGATAGTGCTGGGCGAACTCTGTTTGAGACGTCGCGACCGGGCGCGCAGCGGAATCGAAGACGATCGCCCGAGTCGAGGTCGTGCCCTGATCGATCGCCAAGATGTGCTGAGGTTTCGCCACGCCGCCCTCCCAAAGCCGGCGGCGGCTTTCGCAGGGAGGGGGGTCAAACGTCAATGGCCGGTTTGCAGATCGTTCCGGGCGTCTCCATATGCGCGGGACATGCGGGGCAACATCAACGGATTTTCAAAGACCATGACCGATCTTTCGGCCGACGATGGCCTCAACGTCGACCTGCTGGTCGTTGGCGGCGGCATCAACGGTGTCGGCATCGCCCGTGACGCGGCCGGGCGCGGACTTTCCGTCGTGCTGGTCGAGCAGGACGACCTTGCCAGCCACACCTCCTCGGCCTCGACCAAGCTGATCCACGGCGGGCTGCGCTACCTCGAATATTACGAGTTCCGGCTGGTCCGCGAGGCGCTGATCGAGCGCGAGGTGCTGTGGGGCATGGCGCCGCACATCATCTGGCCGCTGCGCTTCGTACTGCCGCAGAGCAATTCACCCCGCCCCGCCTGGCTGGTCCGGATCGGCCTGTTCCTCTACGATCACCTTGGCGGGCGCAAGAAACTGCCGGCGACGCAGACCATCCGCCTCGGCAAGGATCCGCGCGGCCGGGGGCTGAAACACCGCGAGGGCTTGGCCTTCACCTATTCGGATTGCTGGGTCGAGGACAGCCGGCTGGTCGTACTCAACGCCCGCGACGCCGCCGATCGCGGCGCGACGATCCTGACCCGCACTCGCTTCAAAGGCGCGCGACGCGAGGGCGCCGGCTGGGTAGCGACGATCGCCGACGCCGACGGCGAGCGCCAGGTCCGGGCGCGGGCGCTGGTCAACGCCGCCGGCCCGTGGGTGGCCGATGTCATCGGGCGCGTCGCGGGGGCGCGGGCGGATCGCGGCGTGCGGCTGATCAAGGGCAGCCACATCGTCGTGCCCCGGCTCTACGAGGGCGATCACGCCTTCATGCTGCAGAACCCCGATCGGCGGGTGGTCTTCGCGATCCCCTACCAGGAGCATTTCACCCTGGTCGGCACCACCGACGAGCCGTGGGCGGGCGCTCCCGGCCGCCCGACGATCGACGATCAGGAGACCGACTATCTGCTCGAAACGATCGACCGCTATTTCGAATTGCCTGTCACCCGCGCCGATATCGACTGGAGCTATTCGGGCATCCGCCCGCTCTACGACGACCATTCCGCCAACGCCTCGGCGGTGACGCGCGACTACGTGCTCGATCTCGACGCCAGCGACGGACAAGCGCCGTTGCTCAGCGTGTTCGGCGGCAAGGTCACCACCTATCGCAAGCTCGCCGAGCACGCGCTGCGCGATCTCGCCCGCTTCCTACCCGACGCCGGCCCTGGCTGGACCTCCGGCGCGACGTTGCCCGGCGGAGATTTGCCGGGCGGCGACTACGAGCGCTACGTCGAACGCCTGACCCGGCGCTACCCGGAAATGCCCGCGCCACTGCTGCGCCGCCTCGCTCGCGCCTACGGCACGCGCACCGAGAAGCTGCTCGGCTGGGCGGGAACGCCCGCGCAACTCGGCGAGCATTTCGGCGGCGGATTGTACGCGCGCGAGGTCGATTACCTCGTCGAGCACGAATTTGCCCGCACCGCCGAGGACATATTGTTCCGCAGGAGCAAGCTCGGCCTGCATGTTCCGGCCGAGGCGGCGGCGGCGATCGACGGCCATCTCGCGAACCGGTGCCCACAGGAGAAATCGCTGCTGTCGGCCGCGAGCTGAGCCACGTTCCTCCCCGTGCCGGGGGGGAACTATCAGGCCGGCTTTGCGAGCTTTTCCGCCGAGGCCTTCTTGGCCGAGCCCTTCTTTGCGGGCGCCTTCTTCTCCCCCGCAGCCTTCTTCTTTGCGGGCGCCTTCTTCGCCGCCCCTCGCTTCGCCCCGCCCTTCTTCACCGGACCCTTGGCTGCCTTCTCGTCGATCAGCGTGATCGCCTCGGCGGCTGTCAGGCCCTCGGGCTGGCGGTCGCGGGGGAGAGTGGCATTCGTAGTGCCGTCGGTGACATACGGACCGTAGCGCCCCGCCATCAGCCTGATCTCGACGCCGCTGGTCGGGTGGAGGCCGAAGTTGGCGAGCGGCTCGGCCGCCGCGCGCGCACCGCGACCCCCGCCGTTCGCGGCATCCGCGAGCTTGGCGACGGCGGCGTTCATCCCCGTCTCGAACACTTCTACCGTCGAGCGCAGCTTCGCGTATTTGCCGTCATGCGCGAGATAGGGGCCGTAACGGCCGATGCTAGCGGTGATTGGCTTGCCGCTCTCTGGATGTGGGCCAACTTCGCGCGGCAGGTCGATCAGCCTGACCGCCCAGTCGAGATCGACCTCCGCCACGTCCTTGGGGATAGAGGCGCGTTTTGCCTCCTTGCCGTCGCCCATCTGGAGGTAGGGGCCGAACCGCCCGGCGCGGCGGTGGATGGGAAGCCCGGTTTCCGGATGGATTCCGAGCGGCTCGTCCTCGCCGCTTCCACCGCCGTCAGCCGCGCCGCCGGGCTGGGCGAACTTGCGGGTGAATTTGCATTCCGGGTAGTTCGAACAGGCGATGAAGGCGCCATAGCGTCCGCCACGCAAGGAAAGCCGGCCGGCCTCGCGACCCTCTGTTACGCATTTGGGGCACAGCCTCGGGTCGCCGCCGTCCGCCTTGGGCGGGAACAGATAGTCGGAAAGGAATTCGTCGAGCGCCTCGGTGACCTCGGAGGGCTTGCGCTCCATCACCTCGTCGGACTTGGGCTTGAAGTCTTGCCAGAACGCGGCGAGCACGTCCTTCCAGGCGGCGCGACCGCCGGAGACATCGTCAAGCTCCTCCTCCATCCCGGCGGTGAAGTCATAGCCGACGTATTTCGGGAAGAAGCGTTCGAGGAAGGCGGTCAGAAGCCGGCCTGATTCCTCGGCGAAGAAGCGGTTCTTCTCGGTGCGGACATAGGCGCGGTCCTTCAGCACCTGCAGCGTCGAAGCGTAAGTGGAGGGGCGGCCGATGCCGAGTTCCTCCAGCCGCTTGACCAGACTGGCCTCCGAATAGCGCGGCGGCGGCTGGGTGAAGTGCTGGGTCGCCTCGACGCCGCGCTTGGCCGGCATGTCGCCCTCGCGCAGCATGGGTAGCAAGCCGGTGTCGTCGTCCTCGGCGGCGTCAACCTTCTGGTCAAAGCTCTCCTCGTATACCGCGAGGAAGCCGGGAAACTTGACGACCTGGCCGGTGGCGCGCAGCTCGTTGCGGCCGGTGCCGTCGCGCAGCGTGACCGTGGTGCGTTCCAGGCTGGCCGAGGCCATCTGGCTCGCCATCGCGCGCTTGTAGATCAGATCGTAGAGCCGCGCCTCGTCGCCCGAACCGAAGTTCTGCGCGGAAAACTCGGTCGGCCGGATCGCCTCATGCGCTTCCTGCGCGTTCTTCGCCTTGGCCTCGTAGAGCCGCGGCTTTTCGGGCAGATAGTGCCCGCTGAACCGGTCGCTGATCGCCTTGCGCGCCGCCGCCACCGCCGAGGGGTCCATCTGCACGCCGTCGGTGCGCATATAGGTGATCGCGCCGGCCTCATAGAGCGTCTGCGCCACCCGCATCGTGTGGCTGGCCGAAAAGCCGAGCTTGCGCGCCGCCTCCTGCTGCAGGGTCGAGGTGGTGAAGGGCGGCTGCGGATGGCGCTTGAGCGGCCGTGTCTCGACCTCCTCGACGCGGAAGGCGCCGGCCTCGACCGCCGCCTTGGCGCGCAGCGCGGTGCCCTCCTCGCCGATGCTCAGCCGTTCGAGCTTCTCGCCCTCGAACTTGACCATCCGCGCCACAAACTGGGTGCCGTCGTGCTCGAGCCGGGCGATCACCTGCCAGTATTCGCGGGGCGTGAAGCTTTCGATCTCGCGCTCGCGCTCGACGATCAGCCGCAGCGCCACCGATTGCACGCGGCCCGCGCTCTTGGCGCCGGGGAGCTTGCGCCACAGCACCGGGCTGAGCGTGAAACCGAACAGATAATCGAGCGCGCGACGCGCCAGATAGGCGTCGATCAGATCCTGGTCGAGCTCGCGCGGATGCTGCATCGCCTTCGTCACCGTCTCCTTGGTGATGGCGTTGAAGGTGACGCGCTGGACGTCCTTGGGCAGCACCTTTCGCTTGGCGAGCAGTTCGCGCATGTGCCAGCTGATCGCCTCGCCCTCGCGGTCGGGGTCGGTGGCGAGGATCAGCCGGTCGGCCTGTTTGGCGAGGTCGGCGATCGCCTTCACCCGGCCCTGCTTGTCGCCGTACAGCTCCCAGTCCATCGCGAAATCTTCGTCCGGCCGCACCGAGCCGTCCTTCGCCGGCAGGTCACGGACATGGCCGTAGGAGGCGAGGACGCGATAGTCCGCGCCGAGATATTTCTCGATGGTCTTCGCCTTGGCCGGCGATTCAACGATGACGAGCTGCATTGCGGGCGTGCCGATCCTTACGTGTACGCGCGAGGGTGGAGAGGGGCAGCGGGCCGCGTCAAGAGGCGAGGCTGACCCGAGCGGCGGCGTGCCGCGTCAGTCTTCCCGCCAGCTCGAGTTCGATCAGCGCAAGCTGCACTGCCGCCGGGCTCTCTCCAGACTGGCGGATCAGCTCGTCGACGCCCACCGGCGCGGTGGTGAGCAGGCCGGCGATGTCGGCGGGCTCATCGGAAAGCGGCTCCTCGGCGAGGCTCCAACCCTGGGCCGGCTCGCGGAAATGCGAGCGCGGCTCGCCCGCGAAGCCGGCCACCAGTTCGATGATGTCGGCGGGCGACTGGACCAACACCGCGCCGTCACGGATCAGCTGGTTGCAGCCGTGGCTGCGCGAATCGAGCGGCGAGCCGGGGATCGCCATCACCTCGCGCCCGGCCTCGCCGGCCAGACGCGCGGTGATCAGCGAGCCGGACCTGGGCGCCGCCTCGACGACCAGCGTCCCGGCGGCGATGCCGGCGATGATCCGGTTGCGCGAGGGGAAGTGGCGGGCGAGCGGCTCCACGCCCGGCGGTTGCTCGGCGATCAGCAGGCCTTCGCTGGCGATCCGCGCCTGCAGCTCGGCGTGCTCGGGCGGATAGGCGATGTCGATGCCGCTGGCGATCACGCCGATGGTGCCGCCCGCTCCGGCGAGCGCGCCGCGATGCGCGGCGCCGTCGATGCCGCGCGCCAGCCCGGAGACCACCGCATAGCCGGCCTCGGCCAGCGCCAGCGCGAAGTCGCGGGCGAGCTTGACCGCCGCCGCCGAAGCGTTGCGCGCGCCGACGATGGCGACAGCGGGCCGCGCCGCAACCGCCGCCTCGCCACGCACCGTCAGGATCGGCGGAGCACTCTCGGTTGCGCGCAGCAACGGCGGATAATCCGGCGAATCATGGAACAGATATCGGGCCTGCGCCTTGCGGACGGCGGCGATCTCCCCCTCGATTCGCTGCTCGGGCGCGGGGCGGTAGGGCGATCCGCCCCGCGCCGCGAGGTCGGGCAAGGCGGCGAGCGCGGAGGCCGCGTTGCCAAAGCGGCGGATCAGCTGGACGTAGCTGACCGGACCGACATTGGGCGAGCGCAGCAGTCGGATACGGGCAAAGGCTTCGTCGCGGCCGGGCGTCATCCGCGCTTGCCGAGTCTGGGCTCGGTGCCAGCAAGCAGCCGCGCGATGTTCTCGTGGTGGAGGACAACGACGATCAGCGCCATTGCCGCCAGCACCGGCGCAAGCTCGGCGTGGCCCAGCAACAGCGCCGCCAGGGGTGCCACCACTGCCGCGCCCATTCCGGCGAGCGACGAAATGCGGGTGACCGCCAGGAGCCCCAGCCAAGCGGCGGCGTAGGCGAGCCCGACGGGCCAGGCGAGGCCGAGCGCCACGCCCATCATCGTCGCAACCCCCTTGCCGCCCCGGAACTTCAGCCAAACCGGGAAGCAGTGGCCGACGAGCGCGCCGATCGCTGCCGCCGCCCCTGCATCAGGGAACCAGCGCCACGCGATCAGCACCGCCGCCAGCCCCTTCGCCATATCGAGCAGCAGCGTCGCGGCGGCGAGCCCCTTGCGCCCGGTACGCAGCACGTTGGTGGCGCCGATGTTCCCCGACCCGATCGCGCGCAGATCGCCGGCGCCGGTCGCGCGGGTGAGGATCACGCCGAACGGAATCGAGCCCAACGCATAGCCGAGGCAAAGGGCGATGATCCACTCCACCGCGCTTCCTTATCGGGCAACCTCGGGCTTGTCTAAGGTTGGACAAGCTTTACCAGACACCGTCGCCCCTGCGCAGGCAGGGGCCCATCTAAGCTGGCGGCCCGCCGCACCGTCGCATCGACGAGGATAGCTTATCTGGGCCCCTGCCTGCGCAGGGGCGACGGAAATACGGATTGCTTGGCCGAATGACTGACCCCGGATCCCCGATCCTGCTCTTCGACTCCGGCGTCGGCGGGTTGTCGGTGCTCGCCGAGTTGCGCCGCATCCTGCCGCAGGCGCCGGTGATCTACGCCGCCGATACCGCCGGGCTGCCCTATGGCGCGAAGACCGAGGCGCAGATCGCGGCGCGGGTCGCGGGGCTGCTCGGGCGGATGACCGAGCGGTTTCGCCCGCGCCTCGTCTGTATCGCCTGCAACACCGCCTCGACGATCGCGCTCGGCATGGTCCGCGAGGTGCTGGAGGTGCCGATCGTCGGCACGGTGCCGGCGATCAAGCCGGCGGCGGCGATGACGCGCAGCGGCGTGATCGGCCTGCTCGGCACCGAGGCGACGATCCGCCAGGCCTATGTCGACCGGCTGGAGCATGAATTCGCCGCCGGCAAGCTGCTGCTGCGCGCCGCCGCCCCCGATCTCGTCGCCGCCGCCGAAGCGAAGCTGCGCGGCGAGGCGGTGCCGCGCGAAGTCTTCGCCGACGCTGCCTCGGCGCTGCGTGCCCAGCCCGGCGGCGAGCGCATCGACACGGTGGTGCTCGCCTGCACCCACTTCCCCTTGCTGGCCGAGGAGCTGAGCGCCGCCTTCGGCCCCGACGTGCGCTTCATCGATGGCGCGGCCGGCATCGCGCGGCGAATCGCCTTCCTGACCGAGGGACAGGGTTTCGCCCGCTCCGATCCCGACCTCGCCCTGTTCACCGGCGATGGCGATGGCCCTTCG
>JBDSIY010000073.1:0-6986 GCA_039917735.1 Novosphingobium sp.
TGGTTCTCGCGCGAGAACCTGGCCGATCGGGTGATCGCCAGCGAGCTCAACCGGCTCGGGCTGCCCGCGACCTACGACATCGTCTCGATCGGCCCTCGCCGCCAGGTGCTGGCCAATGTCGTGATCGGCAATCCGGCGAGGCCGGATTTTACCGTCGAGCGCGTCGAAGTTGGGGTGAAGCCAAGCTTCGGCGGCACAGGGCTCGGCCGGATCACGCTCGTCCGGCCGAGGCTCTACGGCAGCTATCGGCAGGGCCAGGTGAGCTTCGGCAGCCTCGACAAGCTGCTGTTCGCCGGCCCCGCCAGGCAGAAGTTCCGCTTTCCCGACCTCGACCTCGACGTGGCCGACGGGCGGGCGCTGATCGAAAGCGATGCCGGCCCGGTCGGCGTGACGCTTGAGGGCAGGGGCAGGCTGCGCGGCGGCTTCGCCGGGACCGTCGCGGCGCTGGCGCCCCAGCTTGACGTCGCCGGCTGCCGTGTCGGGCGCGCGAGCATCGTCGGGCGCATTGCCGTTTCGGCCGAACGCCCGCGCTTCAACGGTCCGCTGCGGCTGGCGACGCTCGCCTGCCCGGCCAGCGGGTTGCGGCTCGCCGATGCAGCGCTGACCGCCGACGTGACCTTCGATTCCGCGCTCGACGGCGCGGGCGGTTCGCTGCGGCTGCGCACCGGCGGGCTGGCGCTGGGCGCGCAGCGGGTGGCGGCGACCGCGGGCGACGCGCGCTTGACTTGGCGCGAGCACGCGCTGGCCGCCCGCTACCGCCTCTCCGGCGAGGCGATGGCCACCTCGCCGCTGGCGGCGCGTCGGATCGCGGTGGAAGGCGAACTGCGCGGTCGCAACGGGCTCACGCGGATCGAGACCGATGGCCACCTGACGGCGAGCGAGGTAGTGCCGGGTGCCGGTCTCGACGCCGCGCTCGTTTCGGCCGAGCGGACCGCCTCGGGCAGCTTCGCCGCGCCACTGCTTGCCCAGATTCGAGCGGCGCTGCGGCGCGAAGGCAGCGGGAGCACCCTCGCCGGCGACTATCTGCTGCAGCGCGGCGGGGGGCAACTCAGCCTGGCGGTGCCCAGCGCCCGCTGGACGGGCAGCAGCGGCGCGACGCTGCTGGCGATCTCCAGGCTGAATATCGACGCGTCCAGTGCCGGGTCGCCGCGCCTCGCCGGGAACTTCACCACCGGCGGACCCGGCATGCCGCGCATCACCGGCCGCATGGAACCGGGCCCCGGCGGCCTGGTGATGCGGCTGGCAATGCAGGATTATCGCGCGGGCGTCTCGCGCCTCGCCGTGCCTCGGCTGGTGCTCGCGCAAGCGCCCGGCGGCGCGCTCGGCTTTGTCGGCGAGGCGCGGATCAGCGGCGCCCTCCCCGGCGGTTCGGCGGAGGCGCTGGCGCTGCCGATCGACGGTAGCTGGTCGCGCGGCACCGGTTTGACGCTGTGGCGGCGCTGCACGGATGTTCGCTTCGACCGTCTGCGGTACGCCAACCTCAGCCTCGACGGCCGCGCGCTCACCCTGTGCCCGCCGCGCGGCGGTGCGATCGTGCGGGCGAATGCGCGCGGCACGAGGATCGCCGCAGGCGCGCCCGCGCTCGCCGTGTCGGGAAGGCTGGGCGCGACGCCGATCCGCATCGCCACCGGCCCGATCGGCTTCGCCGTGCCCGGAGTGCTCAAGGCCAGCGCGGTTGAGGTGGCGCTGGGTCCGGCCGCCACCGCATCGCGCTTCCGCATCGCTGCGCTCGACGCCCGCATCGGCCGCGACATCGCCGGCCGCTTCGCCGGTTCGGACATCCGCCTCGCTTCGGTGCCGCTCGATCTCAGCGAGGCGGCGGGGCGCTGGCGCTACGCCGGTGGCAAGCTGACCATCGCCGATGCCGCCTTCCGCCTGCTCGACCGCCAGCCCGCCGCCCGCTTCCGGCCGCTGGCGGCCCGGGGTGGGAACCTGTCGCTCGCCAACAACCGCATCACTGCCGAGGCCCTGCTGCGCGAGCCGGCCAGCGACCGCGAGGTGGTGCGCGCGCGCATCGTCCACGATCTCGCCGCCGGGCGAGGTGAGGCCGCGCTTCAGGTCGCGGACCTGCGGTTCGACAAGCGTCTCCAGCCCGATACACTAACACCGCTGGCGCTCGGCGTGATCGCCAACGCCGAGGGGAGCGTGCGCGGATCGGGGCGGATCGTGTGGAACCCGCGCGGCGTTACCAGCACCGGCAGCTTCACCAGCGATTCGCTGAACTTCGCCGCGGCCTTCGGCCCGGTGCGCGGCATGTCGGGAACGGTCGTGTTCACCGATCTGCTCGGCCTCGTCACCGCGCCCGACCAGCGCCTGAAGATCGCTGCGATCAATCCAGGGATCGAGGTCAACGACGGCGTGCTGAGTTTCGCGTTGCGGCCCAACCAGGTGATTGCCGTCAATGGCGCGCATTGGCCGTTCTTTGGCGGAACCCTGACGATGGAGCCGACCACGCTGACCATGGGCGCGGCCGAAACGCGCCACTTCACCCTCGCCATCGACGGGCTCGACGCCTCGCGCTTCGTGCAGCGGGTCGGACTGGCCAATATCTCGGCCACCGGAACATTCGACGGACGCATGCCGCTGGTGTTCGACCAGAACGGCGGCCGCATCGAGGGTGGCCGGCTACGCGCGCGGCCGCCGGGCGGCAACGTATCCTATGTCGGCGCGCTCACCTACAAGGACCTGTCGCCAATGGCGAACTTCGCCTTCGACGCGCTCAAGTCGCTCGACTACCGTGAGATGACGATCGCGATGGACGGCGCCATCGCTGGCGAACTGGTCACCCGGGTGCGCTTCAACGGCGTGACCCAGGGCGCCGCGGCAAAGCGCAACTTCCTCACCCGTCGCATTTCCAGCCTGCCGATCCAGTTCAACGTCAATCTGCGCGCGCCGTTCTTTCAGCTCATCACCTCGGTGAAGTCGCTCTACGATCCCGCCTATGTCCGCGATCCGCGCGACCTGGGCCTGCTCACCCGCGAAGGCCGGCCGGTGCCGCCCCGCCAAGTTCAGCCTCCAGCAAGCGAGCCCGTGCGATGAAGCAGCCTAGATTGACCGGACGCACCGCCCTTGCGAAACATGCCCGCATGGCGAGCATCGGGAACAGCGGCGAAGCGGGCGGTCGATTAAGCCGGCGGCATCCCATTGTGGGGGCCGGGCCGGCGGTGTTGCTGGCGGGCGTGATGGCGCTTTCGGCCTGTGTCTCGGTCACCGCACCGGACAAGCCGATCGTCATCGAGCTCAACATCAATATCAAGCAGGAAGTGATCTACCGCCTGGCGGCGGACGCGAATGCGACGATCGAGAGCAATCGCGATATTTTCTAAGGAGCGCGTGGACGTGAAGAGTTTTCGTTCGACGGTGGCCGCGATGGCGTTGGCGGCCCTCGGCCTTGCCGCTCCCGCGCTGGCGCAGCGAGACCCTGCTTACGAGGCGGCGCGCGCCGGTGGCCAAGTCGGTGAGAAGATGGACGGTTATCTCGGTCTCGTCGGCGGCGGCACCCCGGCGCTGCGTGCGATTGTCGACGACCTCAATATCAAGCGCCGCGCCGTCTATGCCCAGAAGGCGCAGGCCCAGCACGCAACCATCGAGGAATATGCGTTCACCTCGGGCTGCCTCCTGATCGCCCAGACCGATCCCGGCGAGAAATACCAGGCGCCCGGCGGCGGCTGGGAGACGCGCGGCTCCGGCGCGCCCCGCCGGGACGCGCGCTGCCCCTGACTTGCGGCCATGCGGGGGCGATGACGTGTGTTCAAATCCTCCCCGAGCACAGCTCGGGGAGGGGGACCACCCGAAGGGTGGTGGAGGGGTAAGCCGCACTGGGCGATCTATCGAGAGTTCATCATAGCCGCCTCACCCCTCCACCCCTCGCTTCGCGAGCGGTCCTCCTCCCCGAGTCAGCTCGGGGAGTATTGTCGGAAGCTTAAGCGTCCTCGCGCTCCGCCAGCCGGGCCGCCGCGCGTTTGCGGAGTTCGGCAGTCTTGATCTTGGAGCTGCCGGTGGTTTCGAGTTCCTCCTCGGTGAAGAACAGGATCCGACGCGGCACTTTGTAGCTGGCGAGGCGCTCCTTGGCGAAGCTCCGGATCGTCGCCTCGTCGAGCACCGCGCCGGCGCGCGGCACGATGCAGCCGACCACGACCTCGCCCAGCAGCTCGTCCGGCACGCCGACCGTCTGCGAGACTTTCACCCCGGGGCAATCGCGGATCACCGCGTCGATCTCCAACGGCGAGACGTTGGCGCCGCCGGTCTTGATGATGTCGTTGAGCCGCCCCTGCCAGAACAGCCGCCCTTCGGCATCGACCCAGCCGCCGTCGTTGGTGCGCAGGAATCCCTCGTCGTCGAGCGAATCGGCGAGCGGTGTGCCGAGATAGCCCAGCATCAGCGTCGGCCCCTTGACGGCGATCTCGCCGCGCTCGCCGATCGGCATGGTCTCGCCGCTCAGCGGATCCACGATCTTGACCGTCGAACCGGCGGTGGGATGGCCATGGCAGTCCGGCAGCGCCAGCTCGGGCGGCGTGCCCGAGGCGAAGACGGTGATCAGCGTGAAGGTCTCGGTATTGCCATAGGCCTGCATCGGCTCTCGCCAGTGCGAGTTGACCGTCGGGTGCTGGGCGAGCGGCGTGGTTTGGTCGAGATAGATCATCGCGGAGAGATCGACATCGAGGTAGTTGGGCGCCGACGACAGTTGCGCCCATTGGTGCGGCCAGGCGAGCAGCATCGTCGCCTTCTCGCGCTCCATCAGCGCGAGCGCTTCCTCCGGATCGAACCAGCGCTGCAGGATCAGCGTGCCGCCCGATGATAGCGTGCCGCCCACCTGCTGGCAGAAGTTGCCAGACCAGAAAAAGCCGTTCGCACCCCAGCTGCGCGGCGGCCTCGCGGGTTCGAAATTGTACCACTGCGCCCAGCGCCACAGCTGCAGGCAGACGCCGCGATGGGCGCTGAGCACGCCCTTGGCCTTGCCGGTTGATCCCGACGAGAACAGCAGCATGCCCGGATCCGCCGGCAGCGAAGCGGCGGTGGCGGCCTCGACCAATGCGTCGGGAACCTGGTCGCCGCGCGCCAGGAACGTCGACCAGCCTTCGATCGCGCCGAGCGGCTGCTCGCTGTCGACCATCGCCAGATGACGCAGGAACGGGAACTTCAGCGACGCGATCTCGCCCGGCGCCGCGCTGGCAATCTCCGGCTCGATCCCGATCAGCAGCTCGGCGAAATCCTTCTTGAGCACCCGGCGCTCGATGATCAGCACCGAGGCTCCCGCCGCCTTCAGCACCTCTTCCACTTCGGCGGCGGTGAAGAAGGTGCTGATCGGCGCCGGAATCGCGCCGGCCAGCGCCGTGCCAAACACGGTGGCGAGGAACTCGGGCCGGTTGGTGATGATCAGGCCGACGCGGTTGCCCTTGCCCACCCCCACCGCGATCAGCGCTTTCGCCACTTCGCGCGCGCGCGTCAGCAAGTCGTCGTAGGTCCAGCTGATTCGCTCGCCGTCGAGGTGCAGCACCGCCGCCTCGCGCGGCCCATAGCGCGCCGCCACCTCGTGGAGATAGCCGCCGAGCGTCAGCGCGCCGATGCCTTGCTCGTCCGCGAGGGGGATGCCGCGGACGATCGACAGGCCGTCGGCAATTTGAACCTTGCTCGTCATGCCTCGCGAATCTCCCTCCCGTCGGAGCCCGAACGGGGACTTTTCTTGCGCGCGGTCCGGTTCAGCGCCGGACGTCGACCAGCACGCGCCCGCGAATCTTGCCGTCGATAATGTCATGCCCCGCCTGGATCGCGCCGGTGAGGCCGACTTCGGTGCCGATCGTCTCGATCAGCGAGCGGTCGAGGTCGCGATCGAGCCGCTCCCACGCCGCCATCCGCGGACCCTTCGGGCACATCACGCTATCGATGCCGAGCAGGCTCACGCCGCGCAGGATCAGCGGCATCACCGTGCCCGGCAAATCCGCGCCCTGAGCCAGGCCGCAGGCGGTTACCGCGCCGCGATACTTCGTCTGGGCGATGGCGTTGACCAGCGTGTGGCTGCCGATCGAATCGACCACGCCGGCCCAGCGCTCCTTCTGCAGCGGCTTGCCGGGGCCGGACAATTCGTCGCGGTGGATGAAGTCTTGCGCGCCGAGCTTGGTGAGGAACTCTTTCTCGCTCTCGTCGCCAAACGACGCGACGACCGTGTAGCCGGCCTTGGTCAGCAGCGCGGTCGCGACCGAGCCGACGCCGCCGGGTGTGCCGGTGACGAGAATTTCGCCGAGATCGGGGGTGATGCCGAATTTCGCCAGCGCATCGACGCTGAGCGAGGCGGTGTAGCCGGCGGTTCCGATAGCCATCGCCTGCTGCCCGGTGAAGCCCTGCGGCAGCTTGATCAGCCAATCGCCCTTGAGCCGGGCCTTGGTGGCCAGGCCGCCCCAATGGACCTCGCCGACGCCCCAGCCGTTGAGCAGCACTGTGTCGCCGGGCTTGAACTCGGGATAGGAGGATTCGCTGACGGTGCCGACCAGATCGATCCCGGGCACCATCGGCCAGCGGCGGACGACCGGACCCCGGCCGCTGATCGCCAGCCCGTCCTTGTAGTTGATCGTCGAATACGCGACGTCGATCGTCACGTCGCCTTCAGGAAGCTGGGCGTCGTCGAGCTCCTTGAGCGCCACGTTCTGTCCGGTGTCGGTCTTTTCGATCAGGATAGCGGAAAACATTCAGACCTCCTCAAAAGGCACGCGCTCCGCCTGCCCGACTGGATTGCAACCCCGCCACCAAAGCGGTTTCGCGCGGCAAAGGCAAATGCTCGCGCGTCGCCAGGGCGTTTTCGGTGCGTGCCCGGCCCCCGGTCCGATCCACTCAGGCCTGGGCCTTGGCCGCCGCTACCTCGCCAAGCACCCGTTCGGCGTGCTCGTTCCGGCAGATCAGCAGGTCGGGCATGTAGACGTCCTCGCGGTTGTAGACGAGCGGCGCGCCGTCGATGCGGGAGCAGTGCAACCCGTGGCCGAGTGCCACCGCGA
>JBDSIY010000074.1:0-90067 GCA_039917735.1 Novosphingobium sp.
GCGCTGGCAGAGGCGTGGCTGCGTTCACATGGCAATGATGATCGTCCCCAAGCCGACAAGCTGGCGGATGCCGCCCGCAAAATGAAGGGCCGGTGGTTCGGCACGGTGACTCGCGCGCAACTGGAAACTGCGCGAGACCTTGTGAGCCAAGAGGCGAAAGATCATCCGGCTGCCAGCCATGCGAGGATGGTCTATAGTTGGTTTGTCCGTACGGCAGAAATGTTCGGCACTGACGCTGCATTCCCGATCATGGTCCGGTTTTTCAACGATCAAAAGTTGCCATTCGGCGCGGGCGAAGGAGGAATCTCGAAAACCCCCCGTGTTTCTCCGACCGAGGATAGCTGACCGTCCCATATCGTTCGGCGCAATTCAGCGCGAACCTTGTGGGAACTGAAGAAATGCAATCCAGCACCGCCGATCCCGGCAAGCTCGCCTACAGCATCAAAGAAGCGTGCCGCGCCTCAAGCTTGGGAAGGACAACGCTCTATTCTCACATTGCGTCCGGCCGCTTGCTGTCCAAGCGCATCGGCGGACGCACGATCATCCCCGCCGAATCCCTGCACGCGCTTATCGCTGGGGAGGGATGATCCATGCTCCAGATATGCGAAACCCGCGCGGATGAGGCGCGGGCGTCGCGGAATAGCTGTGGCGGCTGGTTCCGTGATCCTTTTACCCCTCGCTCCCTCCAATCGCAATTCCTGATCGCGGCGCATCATGTCCGGCCGGAAATGGCTGCGATTATCGCCGCGCTCGCGTTCGGGGGAGGCGCGCATGGCTAAGCCGTTCGACCGCTTCGCCGATGCCGCCCGCGCCTTGCTGGCGGTGGAGAGTTTATCCGAAAAGGAAGGGCAATTCTGCGGCGGGCTGGCCTACCGCGCTGCCCCGCTCAGCGACAAGCAAGCGAATTGGCTTCGCATCCTACTTGATCGCCACGGGCTGCCCGCCCTTGCTGAGGGAGGCGACCATGGATGATCGCTATCCCGATGAACCCGGCGCGAAAGGCGCGGACGGCACAAGCCAGGACGCCGCTGAGGCCATCGCGCCAACTATGTCGCACCTTCGCCGCCTCGCCATGCTGGCGCTGGAGCTGCTGGGCGAAGCAACCCCGCTGGAGGCCGTCGCCGTCGCCGGGGTGACGCGGGAGTCGCTCCAGCCGCGCTTTAGTGAGCTGCGCCGAATTGGACTGGTGGAGCCTACCGGGGCGCGGCGGCGCAATCCGTCCGGCAAGTGTGCCGCCGTGCTGCGCCTTACCGAAAGTGGGAGGGCGGCGCTGTGATCCCCGATATTGACGCAATCGCTCGCCACTACGGCGGGAAAGTCTGCAAGGGCAACGCACTGATCCCGACGCCGGGGCATTCCAGCCGGGACCGGGGGACGGCCATCAAGGCCAGCGCGCTCGCGCCCGATGGGTGCCTAGTCGCCTGCTACAACGGCACCGATGCCGACGCGCTCGCGGTCAAGGCGATGCTTCGCACGGACGGTTTCCTAT
Organism: Novosphingobium sp.; assembly: GCA_039917735.1. GTDB lineage: Bacteria > Pseudomonadota > Alphaproteobacteria > Sphingomonadales > Sphingomonadaceae > Novosphingobium. The sequence goes on from JBDSIY010000074.1 coordinate 1,490, forward strand.
CGACGGACAATTGCCGCGAGCTGACGCCAGCCGAGCGGCGTTCGATCCGGCAAGCCGAGATTGCCCGAAAGCGCGAGAGGCTGGCGGGCGAGGAAGTGGCGGCGCGGTGTGCGGCAGAGCTTTGGCTCAATGCCGGCCCGGCCGATCCGGCGCACCCCTACCTCGTCGCCAAGGCACTGGAGCCGTTCGGCATTCGCCAAGCCGGCGGCGCCTTGCTGGTGCCCATGGTCGATTGTGCTTTTCGCTTGTGGAACGTCCAGCGCATCCGGCCCGATGGGTTCAAGCTGTTCGGCAAAGATGGCCGCACCACTGGCCTGTTCTGGCCCCATGGCGTGCACCTGATCGATGGCAGGCCATCGGCTGGGCCGCTGGTGATCGGCGAAGGGTTCGCGACCGTGGCAGCGATCCATTCGGCAACCGGCTTTGGCGTGGTGGCTGCTATGTCGGCTCGCAACCTGGAGGCCGTGGCACCCGCCATGCGCAAGCTGTTCCCAGCGCGCGAGATGATCCTTGCGGCGGATGATGATTGCCATCTGCCCGAAAATCTTGGCGTGAATGCCGCCACAAAGGCCGCTCAGGCCGTTGGCGGGGTTGTGGCCATCCCAAGGCCGGACACACGCTCAGCGGACTCCAGCGCCGATTTTGCGGACATGCCGCGCGGCGAGGTGGCGGCGCGCATTGCGGCCGCCCGGCTGGGGGAATGACGATGGCAGCGACCGCACCCCAGCCAATGGACTACGCCGCGCTCCAGCCGGACGAAGCAGCTGGGCGAATCCATGGCCACCGCGCCTTGCGCGCCACGCCTTACCGCTGGCCCGATCCCGCGACGCTCCCCACCCGCCAATGGCTGCTAGGGCACTGGCTGCTGCGCGGCGAGGTGACGGCGATCATCGCGCCGGGCGGCACCGGCAAGAGCACGATCGGCAACGCGATTGCGCTCAGCCTCGCCAGTGGCCAGCCGCTTTTAGGGAAGCCGGTGCATCGCGGGCCGCTAGCGGTTTGGATTTTCAACCTGGAGGATGGCCCTGACGAACTGGAGCGGCAATTGTCCGCCGCGTGTGCTTTCCATTGCATCGGCCCGGACGATTGCGGCGACCGGCTGCACCTCGATAGCGGGCTGGTCCAGCCGCTCTGCACTGCAACCGAGGACGGCGACGGCTTCGCGCTTGCCGAGGACGTTTTCGCCCAACTGGCGGCGACGATCCGAGAGCGGGCAATATCTGTCGTGATCGTGGACCCGTTCGTGTCGAGCCACGCCGTTCAGGAAAACAGCAACGGGGCAATTGATGCCATCGCCAAGCGGTGGAAGCGGCTGGCCCAGGACACTGGCTGCGCTATCATGCTGGTGCACCATACCAAGAAGCTTGGCGGTCGCGAGGCCACGGCCGAGGATGGGCGGGGCGCGGTCGCGCTGCGCGATGCTGCCCGCGTCGTGCTCCCGCTCAATCCGATGGGCGATAAGGAAGCGGAAGAGCTAGGGATTGCCGATCCGGCGCTGCGCCGTTCGCTGGTGCGCATCGACACCGGCAAGGCAAATCGTGCGCCTCCCGACGCGGCCACCTGGATCAAGCTGGAAAGCCAGAGCCTCGATAATGGCGACGGGCTGGAGCCGTCCGATTTTGTCGGTGTGGCCACGCTCTGGGAAAAGCCCGACGTTTTCCATGGGGTGACGACATGGCACCTCTACACGGTGCAACAACGGCTGGCGGGGGGTGACTGGCGCGAAAGCGTGCAAGCCAAAGAATGGATTGGCCAGCTGGTCGCCAGCGTGGCGGGCCTGTCCGCTGAAACCGACAAGGGGCGGATCAAGGCCATTATCCGCACTTGGCGAAAGAACGGGATGCTGGCGGTCGAGCATCGCACCATCAACGGGCGGGACGTGCCCTTTGTGATCGTCGGCAAGGCGGTTGACCCCAGCGAGATTGGCTCCCGTCCGCACCTTGCAACGTGTGGTGCGGAACGTGCGGAAAGTGCGGCCGGCGACCCGCCATGAACTCCCACCGCACCACCCGCACCTTCCTTATAGGAAGTGCGGTGGTGGTGTGGTGCGGGTGAAGGCCATTTCGGCAGTGGAAAATCGAATTTCAAAGGTGCGGATATGACGGCGAAGAAAGCGGGAGTTACGAAGGGCAAACCGACTGGTGGCAAGCCGCCGAACAATGCGCTGGCGGTGTGCAAAACCGACGATGAAGATGCCAACGTTGCAACGGCTCGGGCACTCCTTGGTCCCGACTTCCGCCATGCCATCGCCGCCTCACAAGTGCTGAAACCCTTTCTCGGAAAGATGGATGGTGCGCCCGGTCTCGGCGACTATGCCGACGCCATCCAGGCGCGGGGCGATCAAGCGACCAAGGGCGAACTGGGCTTCGCCAGCCGGACGCTGGCGGCGCAAGCGATAACCCTCGACACGATTTTTGCCGAGATGGCCCGGCGCATGGCACTCAACATGGGCGAACACCTCGCCGCAACGGAAACCTATGCGCGAATTGCCATGAAGGCTCAGGCCCAAAGCCGAGCTACGCTGGAGGCGCTGGCAAAACTTCACCAGCCGCGCGAGCAGACAGTGCGCCACGTCCACGTCAACGAGGGCGGGCAAGCCGTCATTGCCGATCAATTCCACCATCACGCCGGGGGACAGGAAAATGGAAATATCGACGAACAATCCCGTGCAACCGGCCCGGCTGGCAGCGGCCAGGCGCTGCTTGGCGCGGACCCGTTCGGGAGCGGAGTGCCAATCCCCAGCCGTGAAGGGGAGGCGGAGATGCAGGATGCACGGCGGAACTAATCCGGGCGCGCCTGAGGGGAACAGCAACGCCCGGAAGCACGGCGCGCGATCTGCCGAGGCAACGGCGGCAGCTCGATACCTGAGGGAAATTGCACGGCTGGTGAAGGACGCCGACCTGCGCTAGTTTCGGCATAGGCAGGAGAGGGGGCGGGGATATGGTTCGGTCGGCGGTATTGATCGGCGCTGTTTTGCTGCTCACCGCGTGCCAGCAATCTTCGCCTTCCGACGCTATCACTCCCGACTACAACGCTCGCTTGAACCATCTGGAAGGCCGAGTTGCGGAGCTAGAGCACAAGTCAAATGCCTGGGAGGCCGAGCTTGATGCGCGGCCCCGGCAAAGTGAATCGACCCAAGACGCGAAAGCTGCTGCAGCTCTCCTGACGGGCAGCACGATGCAAGGCGAACCAATCAATATCGAGTACTCGACAATGCCGCGCTGCCTTGCTGCCCGCGATGCCCTCATTGCCCAAGGTGAACGCGCGTGCGCCAAGCAAGCCGAAGGCAGCAACGGCATAAGGCCTGTCGTGGTGAACTGTAGCCGTCCGCAAGCTTCCTGCTCTTTAAGATAGGGCCGCGGTGGTAAGTCAAATCTACGTCGCAAGTCAGTTTTGACGGAGAAGCTGCCACCACCGGAAAGCCGCACAAGTCCGCCATTTCCAGCCGCGATTGATCGCGTAGGGTGTGTGCCCCTGTTCCCAGCTTGTGGCGTCGCCTCCTGAATGCGATCCCCTCGTTAAGCACTGCCATCGCATCCACCCCGGCAGGGAGCTGCGGCCAGCGCCGTTCGAGCGGAATTGTCCCGTGGCGTCCGGCTTCAAGCAAGCGTGCTATCGGGGAGCGGTTATGGGAACCGCTGGCCTTTCTTGGATTTTATTGAGGAAAATCAATGAGCCATGGCGGAGACGGAGGGATTCGAACCCTCGGTACCGGATTTACCAGTACGACGGTTTAGCAAACCGTTGGTTTCAGCCACTCACCCACGTCTCCGGGCCGCTGCGGGCGCTGGCCCTATAGCGGTGCAATCCGGCAGCGACAAGGGGACGACTGCGATTTCAGTGTCGGGCCTTGCGGATTCGCCTGGCCGCAAAAGCGAGTCGGATCGACGCGTGTTCATTGCCGGGCAAGCCGTGGTCGACTCTGCTCCCGCGCGGCTCTACGCGCTCCGCTGCGGGACCGTCGGCAGGAAAGGATTGCAATGATGGAGATCGGGCACGGGGCTTCGCGGGGCCGATTCGCCCTGGGCCTCATCGGGGCGGCGGCGCTTGCCTTTGCGGGGCCGGCAGCAGCACAGATGCGTTCGGTCGATCCCGACAGGGCGATTGATGGAGACATCGCGACCTCGGCATCATCCGGGCCCGCCGTACCTGCGTCCGATCGCGAGATCCCGCCCGGGCCGTCGCCCTCGGTCGAAACTGCCCCGGCGGCGGACCCGGCCCCCACTGCCCGGAGCGGACCGACCGAAACCGCTGCTCGCGCGGCCGCCACCGGCAACGGCGCAACCTATCACCGGGACGATCTGATCGGCGCCGCCGAGGGCGTGTTCGGCAAAGGCGCCAAGGGTCTCGCCAATCTGATCGAGGACATCCTCAAGAAGCAGGGCGAGCCAAATGCCTATATCGTCGGGCGTGAGGGCGGCGGCGCGATCGTGGTCGGGCTGCGCTATGGCTCGGGCACGCTATATCACAAGGTCGAAGGCCAGATGCCGGTGTACTGGACCGGGCCTTCGATCGGCTTCGACGCCGGGGGCAATGCCGGCAGCGCCTTCGTGCTGGTCTACAACCTCTATGACAGCGCCAACCTATACAAGCGCTTCCCCGCCGGCGAAGGCCAGGCCTATCTGGTCGGCGGCTTCAACGTCAGCTATTTGCGGCGCGGCGACGTGGTGCTGATCCCGGTGCGCGTCGGCGCCGGACTGAGACTGGGCGCCAACGTTGGCTACATGAAGTTCTCGCACGAGCAGAACTGGATGCCATTCTAATGCTGTGCCGCTGGCGGCCCTGAGCGCGACGCGCTGGCTTCACAGGTAGATTGCGCAAGCCCAAAAAATATGATGCGATGCAGCATTCTCAGGTGGGAAGGTTGGACGCATGACGCTCGCTCCGGTCGCAGCAGATCCTTATCCCTGGCCTTTCGAAGGCGCGGCGCATCCAGGTAACACGGCGCTGCTCATCATCGACATGCAGACCGATTTCTGCGGGCCTGGCGGTTATGTCGACACGATGGGCTATGATCTGTCGCTGACCCGCGCGCCGATCGAGCCGATCCGCGCGGTGCTCTCGGCGATGCGCGCGCTCGGCTATTTCATCATCCATACGCGCGAGGGCCATCGGCCCGACCTCAGCGACTTGCCCGCCAACAAGCGCTGGCGTTCTCGCCGCATCGGCGCGGGGATCGGTGATCCCGGGCCGTGCGGCCGCATCCTGGTGCGCGGCGAGCCGGGCTGGGAAATCATCGACGAACTCGCGCCGCTGGCCGGCGAGCAGATCATCGACAAGCCCGGCAAGGGTTCGTTCTGCGCCACCGACCTCGAGCTGACGCTGCGCGTGCGCGGGATCACCAACCTGATCCTCACCGGCATCACCACCGACGTCTGCGTCAGCACGACGATGCGCGAGGCCAACGATCGCGGGTTCGAGTGCCTGGTGCTGAGCGACTGCTGCGGCGCCACTGACCCGACCAACCACGAGGCGGCGTTGAGGATGGTGACGATGCAGGGCGGCGTGTTCGGGGCGGTCGCCAGTTCGGCGGCGTTGCTCGACTATCTGCGGGCGATATAACTCGGCCGCTGTCGCGGAGATTGCCATGGAGCCGAAATTCACTGTCTACGCGCATGTTGCCTGCGGCCCGCGTGAGGCGTTCGAGGCGGTTGCCGATCCCGCCAGCCTGTCGCACTATTTCACCACTGGCGGCGCGGTGGGACGCCTCGATACCGGCGCGACCGTGCAGTGGGACTTTGCCGATTTTCCCGGCGCTTTCCCGGTCGAGGTGGTCGAGGCCATCGAGGGCGAGACGATCGTGCTGCGCTGGGACTCCCCGGCGGGCGGCAGGACCGAGGTGGCTTTTGCATTCGAGCCAGTGGACGCTGGCGCGCGCACCAAGGTGTCGGTCACCGAAAGCGGCTGGCCCGAAACGGAGGAGGGGCTCGCGGCGTCCTACGGCAATTGCATGGGCTGGTCGCAGATGCTCTGCGCGATGAAGTGCTGGATCGAGCGCGGATTCAACCTGCGTGAGGGCTTATACAAGTAGGGGCGGGTCGGACTGACGTTCTCCCCCTCCAATTGCTTGGAGAGGGGGTTCCCAGCCCTCATGCATGCGATGCCCGCCTGCGCAGCCACAGCACTGGCCATTCGCCACCGCCCAGCCGCGCCGCGAGCCTGAACCCGGCGCGGCGGTACACGCGGCGCAGCTTCTCCTCCTGCGTTTCGAGCAGCCCGGCGAGGAGCAGCTGCCCTCCCGGCGCGAGCGCCTCGGCGAAATCCGGCGCCAACGCGACGAGTGGCCCGGCAAGGATGTTGGCGATGATCAGGTCATAGGGTCCGCGCGCCGCCAGCAGAGGGTGGTCCATGCCGTCGGCGATCACCATGGTCAGCTCGCCGCGCCGCGCGCCCACGGCGATGGCGTTCGCCGCAGCGTTCTCCTCGACGACATCGGCGCAGACCGCGTCGATGTCGCTGGCCGTCGCCAGCGCGCGCGGCCACAGGTCGAGTGCGGCGAAGGCGAGCAGGCCGGTGCCGGTGCCGATATCCGCGAAGTTGCGTACGACCACTCCGCGCCGCCGCATCGCCGTTAGCAGCTCCAGGCAGCCGGCGGTGGTTGCGTGCTGGCCGGTGCCGAATGCCTGCGCGGCGGGAACGACGAAGTCGCGGAATCCGGCGCCGGTCAGTGGCGGATGATCCGGCGTATGGACATGGAAACGTCCTGCCCGGATCGGTTCGAGCCCCTGCTGGCTCAGTGACAGCCAATCTTCCTCCGGGAGTGCCTCCACCTTCAGCTTGGGCTTAGGCGCGGGCGCGGCGCCGAACAGCGAGCCCAGCGCGGCGAGGTCGGCCCTGGTCGGCGATCGGGGCAGCCAGGCCTCCAGCCGCCAGTCGTCCGGTCGATCCTCCGCCAGTTCGCTCCCCGCCAGCACGATCTCCTCGTCCCAGTTGGGCGCTTCCTCATGCGCGATCAGCGCCGCTTCGATCCGGGCGCGGGGGGCCTCGCAGGTGATCTTCCACGTCCGGACCATGTTCGACATTCGTCTCCTGGCGCTTTGCCGCCCGGCACTTACGCGATCACCGCGAGCCTTGCACACCCCCGTGATTTGGCTAAGGGGATGGGCATAAGAGGCGCCCGAACCCGCCGTCTTACAGGGAACTCGCATCGGATGGCACAGCCCGGCAATTCGCCGCGACAGCGACCGCTGTCACCGCATCTTCTCGATGGCTGGAGGCTGCATTGGCGCTGGGGACCGGGCATGCTGTCCTCGATCCTGCATCGCGTGAGCGGCGTCGGCTCCACGGTCGGCATCGCGCTGCTGCTATGGTGGTTGGGGGCTCTGGTCAGCGGCCAAGGGGCGTATGAGCGTTTCATCTGGGCGATGACGACGCTACTGGGCTATGTGGTTCTGGTGGGGGTCAGCTGGGCGGTGATCGCCCATGCCGTCACCGGCATCCGCCACTTCGTGCTCGATATAGGCGCGGGCTACGAGCTTGAGGCCAACAGGCGCTGGGCAGCGATCAGCACGGTGCTGGGTGTGGTGTTGACCGCGGCCTTCTGGGCCGCGCTGCTGCTGCGTTGAGGGAATAAAAATGGGCAACGGAACCTCGATCGGCCGGGTAAGGGGACTGGGGGCGGCGCACAGCGGCGTCCACCACTGGCTCATTATCCGCTATACGGCGATCGGCAGCCTGCTGCTGACGGCTTGGTTTGGCGCCTCGTTGCTAATGCTGCCGAACTTCCACTACGCCAGCGTGCACGAATGGATCGCGCGGCCGGTTCCGGCCACCGCCATGGCGCTGCTGGTGCTGATCAATATCTGGCACGGCAAGCTTGGACTGCAGGTGGTGATCGAGGATTATGTCCACGATCATGCCAACAAGTTCGCCAGCATCGTCGCGCTGAACCTGCTCGCTTTCGCTGGCGTCGCATTCGGCCTGTTCTGCGTCGCCCGCCTCGCGCTGGGAGGCGCCTGAGATGGCCAACCCCGCGCCCAGTACTCCTGACGCCACGCCGCTCGGCACCTCCAGCGCCGGTCCCGCCTACAAGATCATCGACCACAACTACGACACCGTCGTCGTCGGTGCCGGCGGCTCGGGTCTGCGCGCGACGATGGGCAGCGCCGAGGCCGGGCTGAAGACCGCCTGCATCACCAAGGTGTTCCCGACGCGCTCGCACACGGTCGCGGCGCAGGGCGGCATCGCCGCCAGCCTGATGAACAACTCGCCCGATCACTGGACCTGGCACATGTTCGATACCGTCAAGGGTTCGGACTGGCTCGGCGACCAGGACGCGATCGAATATATGGTGCGCGAGGCGCCGCAGGCGGTCTACGAGCTCGAGCACGCCGGCGTACCGTTCAGCCGCAACCCCGACGGCACGATCTACCAGCGGCCGTTCGGCGGCCACATGCAGAACATGGGCGAGGGGCCGCCGGTCCAGCGCACCTGCGCCGCCGCCGATCGCACCGGCCACGCCATGCTGCACGCGCTCTACCAGCAGAGCCTGAAGTACGACGCCGATTTCTTCATCGAATATTTCGCGATCGACCTGATCATGGATGAGGGCCGCTGCGTCGGCGTGATCGCGATCTGCCTCGATGACGGCACGATCCACCGCTTTCGCGCCCAGGCGGTGGTGCTCGCGACCGGCGGCTACGGCCGCAGCTATTACACCGCCACCAGCGCGCACACCTGCACCGGCGACGGCAATGCGATGGTGCTGCGCGCCGGGCTGCCGCTGCAGGACATGGAGTTCGTCCAGTTCCACCCGACCGGCATCTACGGCGCCGGGGTGCTGATCACCGAGGGCGCGCGCGGCGAGGGCGGTTATCTGACCAATTCCGAGGGTGAGCGCTTCATGGAGCGCTATGCCCCATCGGCGAAGGACCTCGCCAGCCGCGACGTCGTCAGCCGTTCGATGGCGCTGGAAATTCGCGAGGGGCGGGGGGTCGGCCCGAACAAGGACCACATTTTCCTCCACCTCGATCACATCGATGCCAAGGTGCTGGCCGAGCGGTTGCCGGGGATCACCGAGAGTGGCAAGATATTCGCCGGCGTCGATCTCACCCGCCAGCCGCTGCCGGTGGTGCCGACGGTCCATTACAACATGGGCGGGATCCCGACGAATTATCACGGTGAGGTGATGACGATCGGTGCCGACGGCAATCCCGAAACGGTGGTGCCAGGGTTATTCGCGGTGGGCGAAGCAGCCTGCGTCTCGGTCCATGGTGCCAACCGGCTCGGCTCGAACTCGCTGATCGACCTCGTCGTGTTCGGCCGGGCCACCGGCCACCGGCTCAAGCATTTGGTCAAGCCGGGTGCGCGCACGGAGGAACTGCCGAAGGACTCCGCCGACTTGTCGTTGACCCGGCTCGATCACTTCCGCCACGCCGCCGGCGGCTCGCCCACCGCGCAGATCCGCCTCGACATGCAGCGCGCGATGTCAGGACACGCGGCGGTGTTCCGCAACGACGAGCTGATGGCGGAGGGCAAGCAGAAGCTCGCCGCCACCTATGCGCGGATGCAGGACATCCACGTCTCGGATCGCGGCTTGATCTGGAACTCCGATCTGATCGAGACGCTGGAGCTCGACAACCTCATCAGCCAGGCGACGGTAACGCTGCACGGCGCCCACAACCGCAAGGAAAGCCGCGGCGCCCACGCCCACGAAGACTTCCCCGACCGCGACGACGCCAACTGGATGAAGCACACCGCCACCTGGTTCGACGGCTGGGGCGGCAAGGGCGGCGGCGTGCGGATCGATTACCGCCCGGTGCATGAGTACACGCTGACCGACGATGTCGAGTACATCAAGCCGAAGAAGCGGGTTTATTAAGCACAAATGGGACGAAAAGGAGATGCCGGGGGTCACTCGGGACCGAAGGCGTCTTCGATGAACCGGTCGAAGTCGAAGTCTTGCGATATGTTCGGCAATCGCTACCACTGACACCGAGGGGTCTTGGCCAAAACATCCGCTCAGCCTGCGCTTGTCGAAGGCTACGTACCCAACGCTGGCCCCAAGACCGGTGCATTTGCACTACTCAGGCACCCAAGCTACCGAACGTCCAGCAAAACGAGAGGAGCGCCTGTTGGGCGATCTCTACAGCCGCCTCGCCGAAAGCTTCGCCCGCTTCGGGGATCGCATCTGCGTGGAAGAGGAAGCGCGCGACTGGACCTATGCGGAGATCGAGCACACGGCCGCCCGCCTCGCGATGCGGCTGCGATCCCTCGGCCTCTCTTCGGGCGAGCGGCTGTTGGTGCAGGCCGACAAGTCCGTGGAGGTGCTGATCCTCTACATCGCCTGTCTCCGCGCCGGCGCCATCTACCTGCCGCTCAACACCGACTACACCGAATCCGAGCTTAGCTATTTCGTCGCCGACGCGGAGCCGGCGCTGGCCGTGTGCCGGGCGCAAAGCGTTGCACTGTTCGAGCGGATCGGCGGCGGCCAGCTCACGGTCACGACGGTCGAGCAGCTGTTCGCCGCTCTGCCCGAGGAGCAGGCGGCGCCGGTGCCGCGCGCGCCTGACGACATCGCCGCGATCCTCTACACCTCGGGCACCACCGGCAAGCCCAAGGGAGCGATGCTGACCAACGCCAACCTCGTCTCCAACGGCGAGGTGCTGGTCGACTTCTGGCGGTTCACCCCCGAGGATCGGCTGATCCACGCGCTGCCGATCTTCCATGTCCACGGGCTGTTCATCGCGCTCCACTGCGCCCTGTTTTCCGGCGCGACCCTGAACTTCCTGCCGAAGTTCGCCACGGCGCCGGTGATTGCAATGATGGCCGATGCGAGCGTGCTGATGGGGGTGCCGACCTTCTACACCCGCCTGCTCGGCGACCCAGAGTTCACCCGCGCGGCCTGCGCGAGGATGCGGCTGTTCATTTGCGGCTCGGCGCCGCTTTCCGCCGACACCCACCGCGCCTTCGAGGAACGGACTGGCCACCGCGTGCTCGAACGCTACGGCATGACCGAGACCGGCATGCTCACGTCCAATCCATATGACGGCGAACGCCGCGCCGGTTTCGTCGGGCTGCCGCTGCCTGGGGTCGAGCTGCGGATCGCCGATTTCGACAGCGGGCGGGTGCTGCCGCGCGGCGAGGTCGGCATCGTCGAGGTGCGCGGGCCAAACGTCTTCGCCGGTTACTGGAGAAACGCCGAGAAAACGGCGGCGGAGTTCCGTGCTGACGGCTTCTTCATCACCGGAGACATGGGCGTGGTCGGTGAGGACGGCTACGTCCAGCTCGTCGGCCGCGAGAAGGATCTGATCATTTCGGGCGGGCTCAACGTCTATCCGGCCGAAGTCGAGGCGCTGCTCGACGCACGCGCCGATATCGCCGAGGCGGCGGTCATCGGCGTACCGCATCCCGATCTCGGCGAGGCAGTGGTGGCGGTGGTGCAGCCGACAGGCGACCCGCTCAATATCGCGGCCCTGGGCGAGGCGCTGCGGGCCGAGCTGGCCCGGTTCAAATGTCCAAAGCGGATCATCGTCATCGCGGAACTGCCGCGCAACACGATGGGGAAGATCCAGAAGAAGCTGCTGCGAGAGCGCTACGCCGATTTGTTCGCCAGCGCGTAAATCCCTCCCCGCCGCAGACGGAAAAACGTCGCGCAGTGCCGGGGAGGAATGCCTGCTACAGGAACGCCTTCACGTCGGCCAGGAACCGCTCGAACTGGTCGTGGTGCAGCCAGTGGCCGGCATTGGCATATTCGATGACCCTGGCATCGCGGAAATGCTTGAGCCGGCCGTCGTTCTGGGGGTTGGAAAAGAAGCTGTCGGCGCCGTAGAGCAGCAGCACCGGGCAGGTGATCGCTTGCCAAAGCTGATGCACGGTCTCGGGACGCGGATCGCTCGGCGGCCAGACGTTCAGGTAGTTGTCGAACTTCCAGCTCCAGGTGCCGTCCTCGTTGCGGCTTGCGCCATGAACGGTCAGGTGCCGCGCCTGCGCATCGCTGAGGAAGCCGTTCTCTTCCTTCATCCGCGCATAGGCAGCGGCGAGCGTCGGATAGCGGCGCGGCAATCGTGCGGCGGCGCGGCGGCGGTTGCCGATCCATTCGCGCACGCGTTCGGCGTTGCCCTTGGCGTCACGCTCGGCGAGCATCGCGGGCGACGGCCCGAGTCCCTCGATATTGACGAATTTTCGGACTTTCTCCGGATAGAGTCCGGTGAACTGGGTGGCGATGTTGCCGCCCAGCGAATGGGCGATGATCGTTACGTCGTCGCAGTCGAGCTGATGGACGAATTGTGCGAAATCATAGACGAAGGCGTCGTTGGTGTAGCCGCCGTCCGGCGACCAGGCGCTATCCCCATGCCCGCGCAGGTCGGGCGCCAGCACATGCCACTCGTCCCGCAGCGCTTCGGCCACCCAGTCCCAGCTGCGGCAATGGTCGCGCCCGCCGTGCTGGAGGATGAGCGGCGGCGCGCTTGCGTTCCCCCAGTCGACATAGTGCAGCCGCAGCCGCTGCGAGATGAAGCTGTGCGAAACCGGGCCGGCGAAGTCCATCCGCGGCGCATGCCCCCACGGTTCGCCGGCGTCAATCGCCCGGACTTGGCGCGGTGCGCGGGAAGCTCTATCTGCCGCGTTGGAGGGCTAAATGACCACACACACTACCCGCATGCTCATCATCGGTTCCGGTCCGGCGGGGCTATCCGCCGCCATCTACGGCGCGCGAGCGGGAATGCTGCCGATCGTCGTCCAGGGGCTGCAGCCCGGGGGCCAGCTGACGATCACCACCGATGTCGAGAATTACCCAGGATTCCGCGAGGTCATCCAGGGGCCGTGGCTGATGCAGGAGATGGAGGCGCAGGCGCAGCACGTCGGCACCCGGCTGATGTGGGACACGGTGGTCTCGGTCGACCTGTCGGGCCGCAAGTTCACCGCAGTGGGCGACAGCGGCGACATCTATGAAGGCGACACCCTGGTGATCGCGACCGGCGCGCAGGCCAAATGGCTCAATGTTCCGGGCGAGATGGAGCTGAACGGCAAGGGCGTCTCCGCCTGCGCAACTTGCGACGGCTTCTTCTATCGTGGCAAGAAGGTGGTGGTGATCGGCGGCGGCAACACCGCAGTCGAGGAAGCGCTCTACATGACCAACCACAGCCATGACGTGACGCTGATCCACCGCCGCGATACGCTCCGCGCCGAGAAAATCCTGCAGGACCGGCTGGCCGCCAATCCGGCGATCTCGACGGTCTGGCACAAGAAGGTCGATCACTTCGTCGCCGATCCGGAGACCGGGCAACTGATGGGGCTGAAGCTGGTCGATACCATCACCGGCGAGCACAGCCTGTTCGAAACCGAGGGCGCCTTCGTCGCGATCGGCCACGCCCCGGCGACCGAGCTGTTCAAGGATCAGCTCGAACTCGACGAGGGCGGCTATATCCTGGTCGAGCCGGGCACGCCCAAGACCGCGATCCCCGGCGTCTTCGCCTGCGGCGACGTGATGGACCAGATCTATCGCCAGGCGGTGACGGCGGCCGGAACCGGCTGCATGGCCGCGCTTGATGCCGAGCGCTATCTCGCCGAGCGCGAATATCTGCACGAACGCGCGGCGTTCGCGGAGGGGTGAGGGGCCTTGTCGACCCCGCGCCAGTATTTCGCTATCAGGTTCCGGATCGCCTCGATCGCGCCAGCCGCTGCTGCTCGGTCATGCCCTCCGCTCCCCGGCCGTCGTTTTGCCGGAATAGTGCGCCTCAGGCGGCGTTGTCGATGCCGAGTTCGCCGAGCTTGCGGTAGAGCGTCGAGCGGCCGATGCCGAGCCGACGCGCGACCTCGGTCATCCGGCCGCGATAGACGCCGATGGCGAGGCGAATGACGTCGAGTTCGATCTCCTCCAGCGGACGCAGATTGCCGTCGTCGGTGTAGAGCATGACGCCCGAGCTTTCCTGCGGCGCCGATACCGCCGGCGCCCGCTCGCCGCCATCGAGCAGGGCCGAAAGCTGCGGGAAATCGGCGGCGGTCAGCGCATCACCGTCACAGAACACCGCCGCGCGGAACAGCACGGCCTGCAGCTGCCGGACATTGCCCGGCCAATCGTAGCCGGCCAGCAGCGCCAGCGCGCCGTCGGTGATACCGAGTTCCCGCAAGCCGGGCTGCTCGCCGATCCGCGCGAGGAAATGGCGGGTGAGCGCGGCGATGTCGCCGCTGCGCTCGCGCAGCGGCGGCAGCACAACGGTGACGGGCGCGATCGCCTCGAGCAGTTCAGGAATGAAATGCCCCTGCGCGACAAGGTCACGGAGCGGCAGATTGCTCGCGACGATCAGCCGGACATCGACGCGGAAGCTGTGCTGCGCGCCGACCGGCCGGACGCTGCCGTCACGGATCGTGTCGACCAGCCGCAACTGCAGCGGAGCGGGCAGGCGATCGATCTCGTCGATGACGAGCGTCCCGCCGTCGCATCGCTGCAGCGCGCCGATGTGGCGGGTGAATGCGCCGGGAAAGGCGTCGCGCTCGTGGCCGAACAGCAGCGATTCGATCGAGCTGGCAGGGGTGGTGCCGATGTCCACCATCTGCAACGCAGCCTTGGCGCGCATGCTCGCGGCCTGGATGGCCCGCACCAGCATTTCCTTGCCGGTCCCGCATTCTCCCTCGACCAGCACGTTGCCGTGCCCCCGCGCGGCCTTTGCCGCCACCGCCAGGGCTGCGCGGAAGGTCGGCGCGGCCCCGATCATCGCCTCGAAGTCGGCCGGGCACGGCAGCTTCTCGGCGAGCGGCGCCAGCTCGTCCTGCCGCGCCTCGCGGAAGGCGGCGGCACGCAGCGAATGCATCAGCCGATCGGGCGCGACCGGCTTGATCAGATAATCCGAGGCGCCCGCCCGCATCGCCTCCACCGCGAACAGCGGCGAGGCGCTTGCGGTCAGCAGCAGGATCGGCAGACCTGGCCGGTGGGCCCTGAGTTCGGCGATCAGCGCGCAGGCATCCTCCCCCACCGCGCATTGATCGACGATGATGGCGTTGAGCTCGATCCCCTCCCGCGTCTGCAGCAATGCCCGGGCCGAGTCAGGATCGCGCGAATTGACCGTCCGCCAGCCTTCGCGCGCGGCGATTGCCGAGATCAACCGGCATTGTGCCGGCTCATCGGTGATCAACATCAGCGCGCGCTGTTCCAGCTCAGCCATGGCGCGAACGTCCTTTCCCCGCAGGTTCGCGCCGTGCTTAGGCGAGGGGGGTAAAGGGCTGCTTAATTCGCATGGAAGCGCGTGCCGCCGATCGGGCAGGGGCGGCTTGCGGTAGCTGGCTGCTCCGCCGATCAGCCGCTCAGCAGCGTCGGCAGCTTCCCGCTCATGCCGCGCGCTTCATCCATGAAGAAGCGCTTGAGTGCGGGCAGGCGCTGCACCGCGCCCATGCCAAGCCGCCGCGCCGCGCTCGGCAACCGGCCGGGAACGCCGAACAGCCGGTTGATGCCATCGGTCGCCGCCATCACCGCGAGCACGTCGAGGCTGCGCCAGCGCTGGTAGCGGTCGAGCAGTTGGGCGTCGCCCGGCTCCAGCCCGAGCCGCATGCCGTCAGACAGCACCTCGACCAGTGCGCCGACGTCGCGGAGTCCGAGGTTGAGCCCCTGCCCGGCGATCGGGTGCATGCCGTGCGCGGCATCGCCGACCAGCGCCAGCCGATGGGCGACGAGCTGGCCTGAATGGTGAAAGCGCAGCGGATAGGAGGCGCGCGGCGCGGCAAGCGCGATCGCACCGAACAGCCCCTGCATGCGCTTGGTCACCTCTCCCACGAACATTGGGTCGCCCATCGCGGCGAAGGCGGCGGCGTGCTTTTCCGCGATCGTCCAGACCAGCGCGCTGCGGTGCCGCCCGTCCGGCGCGTCGAGCAGCGGCAGCAGTGCGAAGGGGCCCTCGGGATAGAAGATCTCCCAGGCAATATTGTCGTGCGGCTTCTCGTGATAAAGCGCCGTCACCTGCGCGCGGTGGCGATATTCCCAACGGGCGAGGGCGAAGCCGGCTTCCTCGCGGGTTGGCGATTGCCTTCCCTCGGCGGCGACCAGCAGGCTGGCGGTGAGCACCCGGCCATCGTCCAGCGTCACCGAGACGCCGTGGGCGCCGCGCTCACGCTGGACCGGCTCGGCGCGCGTGTGCCAGGCCAACGCAGGCTCCTCGCGCGCTGCCGCGAACAGCGCCACCCGCAGGTCGCGGTTGGCGAACATCCGGCCGAGCGAGCCTTCGTGCGGCTCGGGGCGAAAGTCGATCCTTCCCGGGCGCATCGCGTCGGTGACGGCAATTGAGTCGATCGGGCAGCCGAGCGGGTCGAGCCGATCGGCGAGGCCGATGTTGCGGAACAGGTTCCAGCTGGCGGTCGATATGGCCGAGGCGCGGCCGTCGGCGCCCTCGGCGGTGAGGTCGGCGGGATCGGCCTTGTCGACGACGTGACTGGTGATGCCGGCCTTCGCCGCCACCAGCGCCAGCGTCATGCCGACGAGTCCGCCGCCGAGGATGATCAGGTCGCGATGTTCGGACATTTTGACTCGAATGCTGGCGCGCGGCCTTCGACGAGCTCAGGCTGAGCGGAAGTGGAAAGAAGGACCACTACCCGCTCAGCCTGAGATTGTCGAAGCCGGCGCGCCAACCTACCGGCCCGCCCCGCAGCTGTCGCCAGCGCCGGCGTCGAGATCGAGGCAACGCCCGTCAAAAGCGCCGTCTGGAACCCTGAGCCGCAGCACCGCCGCAAGCGTCGGGGCGATGTCGATGGTCTCGACCGGCGCGGGCTGCTCGAAGCCGGCCATGCCCTTGCGCCAGAACAGGATCGGCACGCGCCGGTCATAGTCCCAAGGGCTGCCGTGGGTCGAGGTGAGGCCCGGGCGGGGGTCGCTTACCCCGACCACGCCCCGCTTCAGCAGCGTCACGACATCGCCGGACCGCCCGGGAAAATACGAGGCGCGGGCGCGCTGCTGGAGTGTGAAGTCCTGCGGCGACCCGCCGGGGGAGGGAACGGCTGCCAGTTGCTCACTGGTGTATGCGGCGGCGACCTGCGGATTCGCGGCGAGCTGTTCGGCAAGTGCCGCGACCACCCGCGCCCGCTGATCCTTGCCGATGTCCCGTGCCACGTAATAATCGCCGCCGGCGCCGTCGCCATAGACCAACACGCCGCCGGGCGAAGCGATGCCGGTCGCCTCGGTGATCCGCCGGCCGAGCGCGGCGGGCGCGAGCGCGGCATCGGCGCGGGCTGCCGTTGGCAGGGCCTGCTGGTCGAGCCGCTCGGGTGCGTCGATGCCGCCGTGATCGGCCGAGAGCACCACCTGATAATCGATGCCGCGCCGGTCGAGCCCGGCCAGCAGCCCCCCGATCGTGCGGTCGAGCGCGGCCTGCTGGATGCACATCTCCACGCCCTCGGTGCCGAATGCGTGGCCGATGTAGTCGTTCGCCGAAAGGCTGACCGAGAGCACGTCAGTGGCGCGGCCCATGCCGAGATTCAGCTCGTCGACCAGCCCCAGCGCCAGTTCGACAGTCGCCTCGTCGAGCCGGGGTGAGGCGCGGAACGCGTCGGGCTGGCCGGCGGGAAGTGCGAAGCGGAAGCTGCCGATGGTGAAGCCGCGCACCGGCACCGCATGGTCGCGCGCCGCGCACCAGGCGGGAGCTTCAAAGGCGGGCGCGCCGGCCTGCACCGTGGCCACCACCGCTGCGTTCGCCGCCTCGGCCGCTCGCGAGAGCTTGCCGATGCCGGTGAAGCCGGAGCCTTTCCACCAATAGGCTGCATCGGCGCGATGGCCGGCCATCATGATTGCCGCGCGGTCCTTACCCGAAACGGCGACGTTGCGGCTGCCCGGATCTGCGGCCTTCATCCGCTCGCCAAGCGTGGGCACCTTGAGGTGGACAGCCGAGACCACGGGATCCTTGCTGCTGCTGCGCGGATCGCTCTCGTCCTCGGCGCAATAGATACGCTTGTCGGGGCGGGACGAGGCGGGATCGTACCAGTTGTTGGCGATGATGCCGCTGCGCGCCGGGCGGACGCCGGTCAGCAGCGTCGAATGGCCAGGGCAGGTCTCGGTGGCCGCGTGCGACTGGTAGCCCGAGGGGAACACCGCGCCGTCCTGAAGCCGCGCCAGCCCGCCTGTGTAGAAGCGCCGGTATTCGGCGAAGAGATCGGCGGAGAATTGGTCGACCGAGATCGCCAGCACCAGCGAGGGGCGCGGCGCGGCGGGGGGGTCTTGCGCAGGCGCCGGACCTGCTTCGCGTGCGCGCGCGCCTCCCACGATCACCAACGTGGCGGCGAGGGCTGCGGCGAGGATGGGCTGGCGCATGGACGTTCCTTGATAATCGGACGCGAAGCGGGCAGAGCGCCGCCATGGCCGGCCCCAACGCTTCGTGCAAGATGCTGCCGGGCGGGCTCGTTTAACGATGACTTCACGCTGCTATCGACGGCTTGTTACGCCCCTGTGGTGGTGCGTGATGGCGCTGCTGCTGACGATGGGATTGGCCGCGCCCGCCATCGCCAACCACATTGCCGCGACGCTCGTCGCCGAGGGGCCGGGTGCGCCGGGCGGGACGGTGATGCTCGCCTTCGACATGAAGCCCGAGCCCGGCTGGCACGGCTATTGGTCGAACCCGGGCGACGCCGGCTTTGGCATGTCGCTCGACTGGTCGCTGCCCGAGCGGGCGACGGCGGGTGCGCCGCGCTATCCGGTGCCGAGCACGCTGCTCGTCGCCGGGCTGATGAACCATGTCTATGAAAGCGAGTATGCGGTGCTGGTGCCGCTGGTGCTGCCGCCAGACGCTCAACCTGGAACGCGGTTGCCGATCCGGGTGAAGGCGGACTGGCTGGCTTGCACCGACCGGGTCTGCGTTCCCGAAAAGGCGGAGCTCGTGATCGAATTGCCGATCGTCGCTGCTGCGGATTCCTCCGCGCGGAAGGACCTCCGCTTCGCCGAATGGACGCGGTTGCTGCCGGCGCCGTTGGGTGCCCATGCCCGTTTCGCGGCGGCTGGCGAGGTACTCCGGATCGGCATACCCCTGCCTGCGAGTGTGGCGCTTACCCAGCCGCATTTCTTCCCGAGCGAGGATGGGCTGGTCGCTTATGCAGCGCCGCAGCGGTTCAGCCGGAATGGCGACGTGCTGATCGTCGAACTGGCGAGGAGAAGCGGATCGGACGCGCCGCGCCGCGTTGCCGGGGTGCTGCGGCTTAACGAGGGTGGCGACGGGCTCGCGATCGAGGCGGAACCGGGCGCGGTCCCGGCGAGAGGGGCGCCGCTCGCCACCGCCCGATCGTCGCTTCCGTCGCTGCCCCTGCTCCTGGTCGCCGCGCTGGCCGGCGGATTGCTGCTCAACGTCATGCCGTGTGTTTTCCCGATCCTCAGCCTCAAGGCGCTGAGCCTTGCCCGCGCCGGCGAAAACGCGCGCCAGGCGCGGCACGAGGGGCTGGCCTATACGGCTGGCGTGGTGCTCGCCTGCGTCGCGCTCGGCGCGCTGCTGCTGATCCTGCGCGCGGCCGGCCAGGAGGTTGGCTGGGCGTTCCAGCTGCAGGAGCCGGGCGTGGTCGCGGCGCTGTTGCTGCTGGCGGTGGTCATCACCTCCAATCTTCTCGGTCTGTTCGAATTCTCCGTGCCCGGCTTCGCGAGCGAGGGCAGCCCGCAGGGCGCCTTCGCCACCGGCCTACTCGCCGCCTTCGTGGCGACCCCGTGCACCGGGCCGTTTATGGCGGCCGCGATGGGCGCTGCGCTGCTGCTGCCGGTGCCGGCGGCGCTGGCGCTGTTCGCCGCGATGGGGCTGGGCATCGCGCTGCCGTTCCTCGCAATCGCCTTCGTGCCGGCGCTGCGGCGCAGGCTGCCTCGGCCGGGGCGATGGATGGTGCGTTTTCGCCGCTGGATGGCGCTGCCGATGGGGCTGACCGCGCTGGCCCTGCTGTGGCTGGCGAGCCGGCTGGGCGGATGGAGTTTCGCGGCGGCGACAGCGGCGCTGGCGGTCATGGTGGTCGTGCTGCTTGCGTGGATCGGCAAGGGTCAACGGGCCGGGCTGGGCACGGCCCGCCTGGCCGGTGGCGCGATTGCGCTTGCCGGCGTTGGCCTGCTGCTGCTGCCGGCAGCGGTCCGCGCTCCGTCCGCCTCGGCGCAGGGCATCCTCCCCGCCCGCCCGTTCAGCGAGGCCGCGCTCGCGGCGGCCCGGGCCGATGGCAAGCCGGTGTTCGCCTGGTTCACCGCCGACTGGTGTCTGACCTGCAAGGTCAACGAGGAGCTCGCGATCGAGCGGCCCGAGGTGCGCGACGCCTTTGCCCGCGCTGGCGTGGTGGTCCTGCGCGGCGACTGGACGCGGCGGGACCCGGCGATCACCCGCTATCTGACCGCGCAGGGCGCGGCCGGCGTGCCGCTCTACGTCTGGTATCCAGGCGGGGGTGGAGCGCCGCGGCGGTTGCCGCAGGTGCTGACGCCAACGAGCCTGACCGGGCTGGTGAGCCGCTAAAGAATTTCCGCCAAATCAGCCAGCGTACAGCGCAGCTGCGCCACCGCCTGCGCCTTGAGCTGGTGCACGCGCGGCGCCGGGTGGAAGGCGCAGCGCGATGGTCACGCCGTCCTCGAACGTGGCGGTGCCGGGCATTCGCCGGTTGATCGCGTTGCGCACCCGCCCGGCGGTGAGGACGATCTCGACCAGGAAGCGGTAGATTTGGTGCGCTGTTAGCAGGCGTTTCAGGCCTCGGGCCGGGTCATGCAGGTCGCTGCCGACCTTTTCGACACACTGCTCGGCATTCGTTAGCCACCTGACCGCGATCGCCACCGGCAGAAAGCTTCGGAATTGGTGCGGGCGATTGCGGAGGTCGGCGGCGAGGGCGCCGCCCCGATTGCCGTCCGCAGCCACCCCGATGCGCTGCCGTGGCGCCCGGGATCACCGGCAACAATGGTCCCTCTCGGCCGGCGCCGCCGAGGCGACCCGCCAGGCGCTGCCGCGCGATGATCTGAGCGAGGACCGTTGCGCCCGCATCGAAGGCGTCGCTTCGCGTGAGTTGCTAATCCCGGCGGACCCGCACGACCCCCCGCAACCGGCGGATTTCGATCACGCTGCTGCATTAGTCCTCGACCGCCCACGCAAACGCCCGGCGCGGGTCCAGGCCATATAGGCGGAGGGTGTAATGACGGGGGCTAAACTGCCCGCATCAGCGCCGGGACGTGAGCCAGCAGCTCGCGCGCCAGGAAGCCCAGCGGGCCGATCTGCTCGGCGCACCGCCGGCCCGCCTCGCCATGCAGCCATACCGCCCAGGCAGTCGCGACCAGGGAATCGGCACCCCGCGCGGCGAGGCCGGCGGCGAGGCCCGCGAGCACGTCTCCCGAGCCGCCGGTCGCGAGGCCGACGCCGCCGCCGGCAAAGGTGAACAGCTTGCCGTGGGGATCGGCGACAAAGCTGGTCGGTCCCTTGAGCACGACGATCGCGCCATACAGCTCCGCCGCGCGCCGCACCGCTCCCCGGCGGTCGGCTTCGATCTCGGCCGCGTCGCAGGCAAGCATCGCGGCCATTTCGCCGATATGCGGAGTCAGCACCGCCGGGCTGGCCCGGGCGGCCAGCGGCCGGGCGCGCGCCGGTAGCGTCATCAGCGCCGCAGCGTCGAGGATCAGCGTGGATTTTTCGCACAGCCCGTCGAGCAACTGGTCGACGACCCGCCCGGCAGCCTCGCCGCAGCTCATCGCCGGGCCGGCGACCACCGCGTCGCTGCGTCGGATATCCTCGGCCACGCCGTCGAGCCGGGAAGCGATCTCGCCTTCGCCATCCTCAGCGAGCGGCCAGACGGCGATCTCCGGCATCGCCACGCCCAGCGCCATCGCCGTGCTGGCGGCGGTCGCCAGTTGCACCTTGCCGGCGCCCGCGCGCAATGCCGCCTCGGCGGTGAGCAGAAGCCCGCCCGGCACCCGGGTGCAGCCGCCGATCATGAACACCCGGCCGCGCGCATTCTTGTCGGCGCCGCGCGGGGGCTGGGGCAGCGGATTGTCACGCAGCCAGTCGCTATCGAGCGGAGACGCGTCAGCCACGCGCCGCCACCATTTCGTCGGGCGCTGCGGTTACCGGCGTGTGCTCCTCCTCCATCGGCGCGGTGACATTGTAGCGCGCGAGCACCAAGCCGCCGTCGTGGCCGGTTGCGGGATCGAAGCGGTATTCGGTGATCGCGCAATTGGCGACGTCGCCCTCGCGGTCGATCGCCAGGATCTCGGCCTCGGTCAGGTTCTCGATAATGTAGCGCAGGCAGAGCACGACCACCTGATGCGCGACGATCATCACCCGGCGGCTGCCATAGTGAAGCGAGACCGTATCCATCAGCGCGCGCAGCCGGAAGATCACGTCCACCCAGCTCTCGCCGCCCGGCGGACGGTGGTAGAATTTGCCGAGCAGCCTGCGGAACTCGGCCTGTTCGGGCTGGAACTGGCGGATGCCTGCTCCGGTGAGCCCGTCGAGGATGCCGAACTCCTTTTCGCGCAGCCGCTCGTCCAAGCAGACTTTTTCCTCGGGGTCGCAGCCGCCATTATCGCGGAAGATCTGCGCGGTCTCGACCGCCCTGACATATGGGCTGGAGAGCATCACGTCAGGCCGGCCGTCTTCATGCGCGTCCGCGAACCAGCGGCCGAGCGCCCGAGCCTGGTCGCGTCCCAGTTCGGAAAGCGACACGTCGACATCGCGATGGGTAAGGTCGATCCGCGCCAGGCCCTCGGCGGTGGCAAGATCGCGCGCGACATTGCCGGCGCTCTGCCCGTGGCGCACGACCCACAGGACGGTCGGCCAGCGCGGGGTCATCGGCCAGGGGTTCCGCTGTTCGTTATCATTTGTCGGTAACGAGGGAGGCCGCGCGAGGTTTCCCAACACATGCGCAAGCAAACGATTAGCCGCGCCCGGCTCAAGAGCCAATCGCTGACCTGGGTCCATTCCGCGCTCACCGCGCTGCGCCTCGGCGGCAGCGGGCAGGACGGCATGGTTATGGCACTGCATCGGTTTACGAAGCCGCGCGGCTGCGCACGGACTTCGCCGAAATCGCCCAGGCGTTGAGGTTGTCCAGCCAGCCCACCTGATCCCGCGAAAACGGAGCAAACGCCCGCCGAAACGGGGAGGACTCCGCAAACACCCTTAGCGTAAAATGCTAGGGATAGATCATGAGAAACGACAGCCAACTGATCCTGATCGACGGCGACCTACGGCGCCGCGCGGCCATCTCGCATTGCCTTTCGGGCAGCGGCATCCATGTTGAACCCTTCGAGGACATCGGCGAGTTGACCACCCGCTGGCCGCGCCTGGGGCTGATCGTCGCGCATGATGCCGGAGGCAGCATCACCGCGCTGATGCGGCACATGGCCGGTTCCGGCAACTGGCTGCCGGTGATCGCCTTTTCCGACCAGCCCTCGCCGGAGATGATCGTCGCGGCGGTGCTCGATGGCGCCATCAACTACATCGCCTGGCCGTTCGACGCTGCACGGCTCGATGCCGCCATCGCCGCTGCCGAGGAACGCGCCGCCAACCTCGGCAACGCCAGGCTGCGCGAGGCCATGGCGCGCAGCCGCATCGACCGGCTGACCCGCCGCGAGCGTGAGGTGCTGAGCGGGGTGGCGAGCGGGCTTTCCAACCGCCTGATCGGCCAACGACTCTGCATCAGTCCCCGCACGGTGGAAATTCATCGCTCGAACATGCTCAACAAGATGGGCGCGCATCACACCTCTGAGGCGATCCGCATCGCCATCGAGGCCGCGCTGGTGAACTGACGGGATGCCGGCAGTTTCCACCGAAACCGGGTTTACTTCCCCTTAACCCGGTGCCGACTATACCCGAACTAGTCGCGGCTTCTGTCAGATGCGATGGGACCGATGGACATGCGACGTCCACTCCGGAAGCCTCGGCCGGTTACCCCCCCCGGCCGGGGCAACCTTGGTGTTGGTGCCGGTCAGGCAGGACACCGGGCGGGTGGGGTAAAGCCGTGATGCGCCGGTTTCGCTGATGGATCGTGCCGACGGTCCGATCGAGCCTCGGGCGGGTTCTGCCACATCCAGTCCAGCTCGGCTTGTCTTGACGCGTTGGTGCGGCCAGGACGCGTGCATGACAACGGAATCGAGCGTCAATCGCCCGCCGCTGCCGCTCACGATCGAACACGTGACGACCGCCTGGCTGGATGCGGCCATCAACAGCTGGACGCCGGGCGCGGGCATCACCGCCTCCCAGATCGTCGAGGTGATCCACGGCACCTGCACGAAGCTGCATATCCGCCTGGAACGGAACGCCGCCGCACGCGCTGCGGGCATTCCGGAATGCGTGGTCCTGAAAGGCGGCTTCGAGCCGCACAGCCGCGCCATGCATGCGATGCACGGTTTGGAAGTCCACGCCTATGCCGACGTCGCGCCGGTATCGCCGCTGCGGATGCCGCGCTGCTATTTCGCCGGCTATGACGCCGAGGCTCATCAGGGGATCGTCATCATGGAGGATTTGCGCGCGCGGGGCGTGACCTTCCTCCATCCTCAGCGTCCGCAGCAGCCCAATTCGGTCGTGCACCGCCTGTCGAAGCTGGCGAAGCACCACGCGATGAGCTGGGGCGGCAAGGACATCGAGCCGGGCGGCCGTTTCGCGTTCGCGCCCGACTACATCGATGGGTTCGAGACCTACGGCGCGAGCATACTCACCCCCGAAGTCTGGCGCAGCTACGTCGAAAGCTCGCGGGGTGCCGCCGCCTCGGTGCGGTTCCATTCGCTCGACTGGATGAGGGGCGTGCTGGCCAAGCTCTCGCGTCACAGCAAGATCGTTCCGCGTACCCTTCTCCACGGCGACACCCATCTCGGCAACCTCTACATCGATATCGACGGAGAGCCCGGCTTCTTCGACTCGTTGCCACATGTCGGTCCGCCGATGATCGAGATTGCCTATCACATCTGCTGCGCGCTCGACCTCGCGGACCGCCGGACGCACGAACGCGGCCTCGTCGCCCATTATCGCGACGCGTTGATCGGCGAGGGGATCGACCCGCCGCCGCTGGACGCGCTGATGCACCAGTACGGCTGCTATCTGGCGACGGGGTATCTTATATTCCTGGTCAACGCGGCGGATTTCCAGATCGAGGCCGTTAACACCGCCTACACCGCGCGCTTCTCGGCAGCGATGCTCGACCACGACACCATCGGGCTGATCAGCGCTTTGCCGTAATTTCCGCGTTTGCGACATTCGGGCTTGCCGCCAGATCAAATGCAGGATTTGATGGCGCCAGATCGTCGATCGGCGGCAGCCAGCGCGACGACGCCGAACAAGATGCGGGGAGAAGGATGAGGCGGGGATGCGCGATGCCGCAAAGGGTGCGGCGCAAGGCGACGCCCCACACGTGGGACCTGACGTTGATCGGCGCCGACCAGACACGCTTGGCAAAATGGGCAGAAAAACGGGGTGACGCGATGATCGCGGTCCCGAACACGTCATCATTCCAAAAAGCCACGTCGAACTGTCTAGCCCGTTCTACTGCAACGCCTTTGCCGCCATGGCGCATTTCGCCGGCGCCACCGAGACCATCCCAGTCGATCACCCGGAGCAGACGACCATGAACCCTCCCCGACCCCGGCCCAAGCTCGACGACTTCAACCGCGCCTTCTGGACGGGGGGCGCCGAGGGCCATCTCAATATCGTCAAATGCAGCGATTGCGGCGAGTTCACGCACCCGCCGCTGCCGGTTTGCCGCCATTGCCAGTCGGAGAACATCGGCCCCCACGCGGTGGCCGGGACCGGCGCGATCGACACGCTGACGGTGAACCACCAGGCCTGGGCGCCGGGCCTGGAAGTGCCCTACGTGATCGCCAGGGTGCGGCTCGATGGCGTTCCCGGGGTGTACCTCACCACCAATATCGTCGGCAGTCCGGTCGACGAGGTGCGGTTCGACGACAAGGTCCGCGTCGTCTTCGACGAGCAGGACGGCATCTATTTCCCATTGTTCGAGAGGGTGAGCTGAGATGGCCGTCAGGGAAGCCTATATCACCGGCGTCGGCCAGTCCGAGGTCGGCGTGCGCCTGCCGCGCCATCCGTTCCTGCTCACCATGGACGCGATCCGCGAGGCGCTGGACGATGCCGGCCTGACCGTCGACCAGATCGACGGCGTATTCTCCTACCCGGGCAAGCTGCCCAGCTATCTGGCGTTTTCGCCGGTCGGCACCGACGAGATCATCGAGGCGCTCGGCATCAAGTCGAAATGGCAGATGGGCGCGTTCGAGCAGCCGGCGCAACTTTCGGCGATCGGCATGGCGGCGATGGCGGTCAAGGAGGGCTTGTGCCGCCACGTTATCTGCTTTCGCACCGTCTACGAAGCGGGCGGCATGGCCAAGCCCGAAGAATACATGCCCGCCCGGCAGGCGACGGTGTCGGGGGCGTCGCAGTGGACTGCGCCGTTCTGGGCGACTTCGGCGGCGTGCTGGACCGCGCAATACGCCTCTCGCCACGTCCACCGCTATGGCATGAGCCGTGAGCAGTTGGCGATGATCGCGATAAACGGATCGAAGAACGCGATGCTGAACCCGCGCGCCCGCGCCATCACCAAAGAGGAGCTGACTCTCGACAAATACATGTCCGCTCGGCTGGTTACGACCCCGTTTTGCCTCTACGACTGCGATCGGTTCAGCGACGCCGCCACGGTCATCATCGTCTCGGCGAGCGATGCGCTCGACGAAGTTTCGGCGCAGCCGGTGCGCATTGCCGCGATGTCCGGATCGGTGGATCGCTATAGCTGGGATCAGGCCGATTGGCCGGCGTCCTACGCTGCCGGAGCGGACCTCTGGAAGGACACCGACTACCAACCCAAGGATGTGGACACTGTCCAGTTTTACGACGGTTTCGCCTTCCTCCCGATAACCTGGCTCGAAGGACTCGGCTTCTGCGAGAAGGGTGAGGGGCACCGGTTTATCGAGGGCGGCAGCCGCATCGCGCGCGACGGCGAGCTGCCGCTGAACACCGCCGGCGGGCAACTCGGCGCCGGCCGGCTCCACGGCTTCGGCTTCGCGCATGAGGCGGCGACGCAGCTGCGGGGCAAAGCCGGCGAACGCCAGATCCCCGGCGACCCAAAGGTTGCCGTCGCGACCTCGGGCGGCGGGCCGCTGGCGGCCGCGCTGCTGCTGGCGAGGGACTGAGCGCGAAAAGCGCGCACCGGGCGGGTCAAGGCCCGCCCGGTGCACCGCTATTGCGGCTGGTGGAAGCCCATGCAGACATCGACGCCGATGATGCGGTCGGTTTCGTCGAACTCGTAGATCGAGATCGAGCGCAGCGCGTTTTCCTTGCCGTCTTTTGAGACGGCGCGTTCATCGAGATCGAGATAGACGACGTTCCCGGCCTCCGTTGCCCGGAAAAAACGTTTTTCATACAGGCCGCTGTGCCCGCCCCACTGATCGAGCATCGCACGATAGGTTGGCCAGTCCATTTCCTGGTCGCGTTCGTTGCCGCGCCGCTTGAAGCGCGTCGAGTCGATCATCGGCAACAATAAGTCCCAGTCCCGATCGCTGCCGCCATTGGCAAGCTCCGCCATCTTGTCGCCGAATGCGATCGCTCGCTTCGCCCTAACACTCGTGATCTCGTCCTGCCTTGTCCAATCACCGGTCATCTTGGAATCTCCCATGTTGTCGTTCGCATTCGAAAGTCGTCAAGAGGCACCTGCCGTTCAGGCCGATTCCTCCGGCTCGATCCAGGTCGTGCGCGTCACGCGGGGCGACAGGTATTTGGTCTTGGTCCACCCACCATCGACGACGATCGACTGGGCATTGACCATCTCGCTGGCCGGAGAGCAGAGGAAGGCGATCACGCCGGCGATGTCCTCGGGCTCGGCCAGGCGGGGGTAGGGCGTGGTCTCGACATTGCTGCGCTTGAACACCTCGTCGTCGAAACGGTGGCGGACCATGTCGGTCATGGTGACGCCGGGCGCGACGCAGTTCGAGCGGATGCCCCGCGGCCCGTATTCGACCGCCATATGCTCGGTCAGCGACTTGAGCCCGCCCTTAGCGGCCGAGTAGGCGCCGCCGCGTCGCCCGCCGATGTGGGCGAAGGTCGAGGTGACGTTGACGATGCTGGCGCCGGGTTGGAGATGCGGCAGCACCTCGCGGATCAGGCGGAACGGCGCGCGCAGCATGATGTCGATGAAGGAATCGAAATCGGCGTCGGTCGCCTCATGCACCGGCTTCGGGCTGCCGACGCCGGCGTTGTTGACCAGATAGTCGATGCGTCCGAAGCGTTCGAGCGCCAGCGCGACGATCGCCCGCGGCGCGTCGTCGGTGGTCACGTCGACCGAGATCGTCGCGACCTTGCCGGCATCGCCAATCTCGGCTTCGAGCGTTGCCAGCTTGCCGGTGTCGCGGCCGACGCCGACGATCGCGGTGCCCGCCGCAGCCATCATTTTCGCCGCCGCCAGCCCGATGCCGCCGCCCGCACCGGTGATGATCGCTACTTCCACTGGCCTCTCCCGTCGCACTCTTTGCTCTTGGGCGATAGCTGGGGACGGCGATGCAGTCGAGATGCGCCGACAGCCCCGCCCCTTTGCGCAAAGCGCCTCCCACGCTAATGAGCGGCCATAATACGAGAGGATACGGGAACCCATGACCAACGACTCAAGCTCTCCCGCGGCGCTCGCCGGCATTCGGGTGATCGACATGAGCCGCGTGCTCGCGGCGCCGGTCGGCGCACAGATCCTTGGAGATATGGGGGCGGACGTCATCAAGATCGAGCGGCCCGGCGTTGGCGACGACGGACGCGGCTACGGCTTCTCCTGGGTCAAGGGCAAGGACGGCATCGAGACGCGGCATTCGAGCTTCTTCACCGCCGCCAATCGCAACAAGCGCTCGATCACGCTCAACCATTCCAAGCCCGAGGGGCAGGAAATCCTGCGCAAGCTCGCCGAAACCGCCGACGTGCTGATCGAGAACTACAAGGTCGGAGACCTCAAGCGCTTCGGGCTCGATTACGAGAGCCTGAAGGCGGTCAACCCGCGCCTGATCTATTGCTCGGTCACCGGCTTCGGCCAGACCGGGCCGATGGCGGCGCTGCCCGGCTATGACGGGTTGTTCCAGGCGACCGGCGGGATGATGGCGGTGACCGGCATCCCGGACGGCCAGCCCGGCGCGGGGCCGCTCAAGGCGGGGCCGAGCCTCGTCGACTTCATCACCGGCCACAACACCGCGCTCGCTATCCTGAGCGCGCTGATGTACCGTGAGCGGACCGGCGAGGGGCAGTTCATTGACATCGCCCTGCTCGATACCTCGGTGGCGATGGTCAGCCACATCATGCAGGATTATCTGATCAGCGGCGACACGCCGCCTCGGCTCGGCAATGGCGGCAACGGCGGCGGCCCGGCCGATCTGATGTATTGCAGCGACGGCATCGTCTATCTCACCGCCGGCACCGACGAGCACTGGCGGCGGCTGACGATGGTGATGGGGCAGCCCGAGCTGAGCGCGGACCCGCGCTTCGATTCAAACCTCAAGCGCGGCAAGACGAGCCGCGCCGAGCTGATGGATATCATCAACGCCTGGAGCCGCCAGCACACGGTCGAAGACATTGTCGCGAAGCTTGACGGGGCGGGCATCCCCTCGGCCCGGTTCAATGAGCTCGCCGACGTCTGGGAAGACCCGCAGGTCAAGCACCGCGGCTTGCGGGCCAAGACTCCGCACGCCTATGCCGAGGCTGGCTCGGTCGATCTGATCGCCAGCCCTTTGGCGAAGATGTCGGCTAGCCCCGCGACGATTCGAATGGCCCCGCCGATGCTCGGCGAGCACACCGACGAGGTGCTGGCCGAACTGGGCTACGTCGAGGCGCGGATCGCGGAGCTGCGCGAGGCGAAGGTGGTTTGAGCGGGCCGGGCGCAGCCGCAGCGCTAGCAGCGGTTGCGCGCCGGGGTGGCTGCGCTCACGCTCACAGCGCGGACGACGCGGAGACAACCGACGGACTCGAGTAAGCTTCCTACCCCGAATATCCGCGCTTCTCCGCCCAGTCTTCGCTCTCGCCCGGCTTCATCGTCGCCGTCGGCACCTTGCCCGAGGCGGTCCTGAGGTCCCAGTCGATCTTGTCGACGTGGGCTTCAAGCGGCACGCGGAACGTCGTGAACGCCCAGGCGGTCGTCACATAGTGGCCGACGGTATAGACGAAATCCATCAGCTGGCGCTTGTCGTAGAACTTCGCCAGCGCCGCCCAGCTCGCGTCGGACAGATCGTTGGTCGCCAGCAATTCGTCGACGGCGTTGAGGACGGCGCGGTCCTCCTCGTCCCAGTGCGACGCCCCCCGCCAGTCCTTGATCGCGGCGATCTCGTCGAGCGACATGCCGAGGTTGAGGGCGTAGCCGACATGGTTGTGCCATTCGTACTCGGACTTCATCAGCCACGCCACGCGCAGGATGATCAGTTCGCGGCAGCGCGGCGCGGTGGTGTTGGTGATGAGGATATGCCTGCCAAAGACGTTGGTCGCCTTGCCGAGGTCAGGGTGGGTAGCCATCACCATCATCGAGTTGGCCTGCGAGCCTTCCTCCCACGAATTCGGTCCTTCCCAGAACGAGAACACCTCCCGCGCGTCGTCGGTCCATTCGTCGCGTGGCAGATTGGGGATGCGGCATCGGGTCTGCCCGGACATCGTTCTCTCCTTTGCAGCCTCGCGGCTCAGCGGCCCTTGAAGGCTGGCGAGCGCTTCTCCGCGAAAGCCCTGACGCCCTCGACGAAATCTTCGGTGCGACCGGCATCGCGCTGGCGGCGCCGCTCGATGTCGAGCGCGGTCTCGAAGCCGACATCGAGCGCGTCCCAGGCCATGCGCTTGATCATGCCGAGCGAGCGCGGGCCGCTGGCCAGCCCGCGCGCGAGCTCCCAGCCCGTTTCGTCGAGAGCGTCGTCCGCGACTACCCGGGTGGCAAGCCCCCATTCGAGCGCCTTGGCCGCCGTCAGCCGCTCTCCGAGCAGCATAAGCTCCATCGCGCGCACCCGCCCGATCGACCGACTCAGCAGATAGGACGCGCCGCCATCGGGCACGAGCCCGACCTGGCGGAAGGCGAGATAGAAATAGCCGGTCTCGCTCATCAACACGATGTCGCCGGCGGCGGCGAGTCCCGCTCCGAAGCCGGCGGCGGGACCGCGTACCGCCGTCACCACCGGCTGCTCCATGCGCTTGATCGCCATCAGCACCGGGTTGAAGGCGCGGGCGAGCTGGCCACCGACATCGCGCATCGAGTCGTCGAGCATCGCCACCGCGCCGGTAAGGTTGGCGCCTGAGCAAAAACCCTTGCCCTCGCCGGTCAACAGCACCGCGTGGGCTTCCTTGGCTGCGCGGTCGAACGCATCGACCAGTTCGTGCCCCATCGCCTCGGTCGCCGCGTTCATCGTTTTGGGATCGTTGAGCGCGATCCGGGCGACGCCGTGTTCGAGCGTGTACAGGATTTTCTCGTAGGCCATCGATGACATCAAGTCCCTTGCGGCGCGCGCACCATCAGCCCTACTCGAACATCACCGGGTCATGCCACCCAACCGATCGTTCACGATCGCTTCCGCCTCGCCGATGATGCGGTCGATCAACTCCCGGACGGTCGGCACGTCGTGGATCAACCCCTGGACCATGCTGGCCCAGAAGATGCCCTTGCTGAGGTCGCCGGTTTCAAGCAGTTCGCGGCCGACGGCGCCGGCCACGAGGTGGCGGATGTCCTCGAACTTCGATTCGGGGCGCGCCGAGATCTCGACGACCTCGTCCGACACCGCGTTCTTGCCGACCCGCGCGGTGTTCTTGAACTTGCGGAAAATCAGATTGGTGCCGCGCTCGTCGTTCTCGACGTACTTCGCCTTGACGTTGGCATGGATCGGCGCCTCTTGCGTCGCGCAGAAGCGGGTGCCCATGTTGATCCCATCGGCACCCAGCGCGAGCGCCGCGATCAACCCACGCCCATCGCCAAAGCCGCCGCTGGCGAGCATCGGGATTTTCACCTGGTCGGCGGCGACGGGAATCAGGATCAGCCCGGGGATGTCGTCCTCGCCCGGATGGCCGGCGCATTCGAAGCCGTCGATCGAGATGATGTCGCAGCCGTTGCGTTCGGCCGACAGAGCATGGCGGACCGCCGTGCATTTGTGGAGGATGGTGATGCCGTGCGGCTTGGCCATCTCCCAGATCTCGCGGACTTCGGGTGTTCCCGCGGTTTCGATGATCTTGATCCCGGCGTCGATCGCCGCCTGCGCGTAGCCCTTGTAGTCGGGTGGCAGGATCGTCGGCAACACGGTGAGGTTCACGCCGAACGGCTTGTCGGTCATCGACCGGCAGCGCTCGATCTCCTCGCGCAGCTTGTCGGGGCTGGGCTGGGTGAGCGCGGTGAGGATGCCGAGCCCGCCGGCGTTGGAGACCGCGCTAGCCAGTTCGGCATAGCCGACGCCCTGCATGCCGCCCTGGACGATCGGATGCTCGATGCCGAGCATCTCGGTGATGCGGGTCTTGAAGGGCATCGGTCGGAGTCTCCCCAGATGGAACCGGATGACCTTGGGCGGGAATCCGGTTGAACGGCCCGCTTTGTCGGGCTGGTGATCCTGCGGCAAGCCCAGAATCCCTTGGCGATGGTGTTGAGCAGTATTTCGTTGGCGTTGGCGGCGATGCGCATAGTTAGCGCGGCGAGCCAACTGGCGACCAAGTCTCCTGCGCAACGGCTATCCGGTCCAGCCGCGAGCCCGCGCGACGTCGTCTCCGCGAGCCCGCCGCAAGCAGCGAAATCATCGGTGGGCCATTGCGCCCAGCGGCCGAACGGTACATTCGTTTTCACAAGTTAACGACGAATCCGAGAGGTACGGCAGTGCTTAAGTCCGCAGACGGTGGCCTCAGGGCTGTTCCTTTTCCGGTCGACGATCCGGAGCGCATTCCAGCCAGGCGCTACTTCGATCCGGAATTCTACCAGGCCGAACTCGATCATTTGTGGCCGCATGTGTGGCAGATGGCCTGCCGCCTCGAACAGATTCCGGAAGTCGGTGACTGGATCGAATACAGCAACGTCGGCAAGTCGGTGCTGGTCGTCAACACGAACGACGGGATCAAGGCGTTCCACAACGCCTGCCGGCATCGCGGCGTCCCGGTGGCCGGGGGTAGCGGTCATGGGCATGGCAACTGTGCCGCTGCGGGCTTCGTCTGCCCGTTCCACGGCTGGCGCTTCAACATGCACGGCGAAAACACCTTCATTTACGGGAAGCACCTGTTCTCCGAACACCAGATGGATCCGGCCGATGTCAACCTGGTGCCATGCCGCGTCGAAACCGCGATCGGCTGCGCCTTCATCAACCTCGACGATGATGCGCCTTCGCTGCGCGACTGCATCGGCCCGCTGATGGGCCGGCTCGACGCGCACAACACCGGCGATCTGCGCGCCGAGTGGTGTTACGCCACGGTCCTTCCGGCGAACTGGAAGGTCGCGATGGAAGCCTTCATGGAGGGCTACCATGTGATGACCACCCATCCGCAGCTTCAGCATGCGCAGCCGACGCTCTACGACGGCATGTACGCGCGCGAGCGCGGGCCGATGCCCGATCTCGCCGATCACAACCTTTCCCATACCGAGAATCAAGCGCTGCAGGTGCGCTCGATGGAGCTCCTGAGCGGCGGCATGGCCGGAATGGTTCACCAGAAAGAGGTGGAGATCGCCCGCGCCATGGTCGGCGTCGAGGAGGGCCTGCCCGATGACAAGAACCAGGCGGTGATGATGTGGCTGGGCATGGTCATGCACCAGATCACCCATCAGCTGCAGGCCAAGGGAGAGCCGGTCCCCGATCTCTGCGCCGTCGCGCAGTCGGACCCGATCAACGCGGTCGAGTTCCTGTTCCCGAATTACTTCCTGCTGCCCTACTTCACCAGCATGTCCGGCTATCGCATCCGTCCGCTCGGCCCCGAGAGCTGCTATTTCGAGATCTGGTCGCTCACCACTTTCCCCGAAGGGCATGAGCCCGATCCGGTGATGGAGCCGATCGTGCTGCCTTACGACAGCGCGGACTTCCCGCCGATCCCACGGCAGGATTATTCGAACATCCCGCTCCAGCAGAGGGGCATGCACGCCAAAGGCTTCGAGTTCATGCGGCTGTCGAAGGACATCGAGGGAATGATCAGCAACTATCAGCGGATCATTGATGGCTATCTCGCTGGCGTGCCCAGCCAGAAACTCGCCGCCGCGAACCATCTGCTCGGCGGCAATTTCGACGGTAAGATCGAGGACCTGGGGTTTTAGGGCCGGGTGACAGCAAACCCGCTCACCTCGTAATGGCAACTGACCCGGCCCTTGCGGAAAGAGCGGGGTGGGGTACATGAGCGGGGCGGGATAGTCGCAACACTCAGGCCACTAGGCAAGTGTCGGCGAGCTCACCAGAACGGCCGCTCCAGATAGGCGTCGCGGCGTGCGCGCAGGATCGCTTGCCGCTCGGCCGGCGTGACCGTGGCGACCCCGCTCGGCATCGCCGCCAGCACATCCTTGACCTTCACCTTCCGCACCTCCGGGATCGGTTGGCTGTCGCAGCCGGTCCAGCGGCCCTGGATGATGCCGCGCGGGTAGCCCGAGGTATCGAGCCAGTTCCTGACCCCCGGATCCCTGGCCGAGACGACGATGCGCAGCTTGCCGTCGGCATCGGGCGGGGCCTGGTCGGCGTTGAGGCTGGCGTGGTTGTTGATCCAGTCGGTGGTTTCGTAAATCTCGTTGGTGAGGATCAGCGAGCGATAAGTGCAGGTTTTCGGCAACGGTGAGGACACGATCAGCGCCTCGTCGTCGGCGAGGTCATAGACGCCCTCGTAATAGAACTGACCGGCGAGTCCCCCCACCGGGACATTGAACACCTTGAGCTGGTTGACAACGCCTTGGCGCCGCAGCGTTTCGACGTGATCGACAAACCTCAGCGCCATTGAATCGATCGCCGCGGGCAGCGCGCGCAGCCGTTGCTCGAGCACCATGGCCGTGGGGCGCGTACGCCGTATGGGCTTGTCCAAGCGCTCGATCGAGAGCGCCGGATCCTCCTCCTTGCCCCAGTCCGAGCTGACCATCCGCAGCATCAGCCCGGTTGCGCCCGGATCGAGCTGCCACCAGTCCCCGGTGTAACCTTCGGGCCTGGTCGCGCTCAGCAACAGGTCGAAGCGGCCCTTGACGTCGGTCCGGAGCGTCGAGAAATCGAGCTGCGAACGCATTCCGGCGCCGGCCGCGCCCGGCATGACGAACTGCGCCATCACTGTCAGCTTCAGTGACCCGCGCTTGCCGCTGATCCGATAGCTGCCGCCCGGCGTCAGCCGCGCCGTGCGATAGATCGTGTCCGCGTTGGGCTGGCCGACGTTGAGCAGATCGTTGATCGTCGGCAGGAAGCGCGGCGCATCGCCATCGCCGCCGACCGCCGCGATGGAGGCGGCAGCGAGCGCCTCAAGCGTCAGGCGCCCGACTTCCTGGCGGATTTGCGGGTCGCTGCGCATGGTCTCGGGCAGCTTCGCCAGCATCCGCTCGGGAAGCGTGTGGAGGCTATCCACCAGCGCGTCCCAGCCTGCGACCGGTGAGGCGGCGCTTGGCGCGGGCGTGCCCGGCGCCGCCGGAGGGGTCCCGGCGACCGCGGCAACGGGGATGGCGGCGAGCAGCATCGCCGCAAGGTCAAGCGACAGTATTTGCAAGGTTCGCACCGTGTGTTCCTTCGCCCGACTATTCAGACGCCCGAGGTCAGCGCGGCGACCAGCGCCTTGACCTTTTTCTGGCGCCACTGCGGCAACGGGGCAACCAGCCAGTAACCGCGCCGGGCGAGCTCGGGCTCCCCGAGTGGCCGCAGACGGCCCTGCTCGATCAGTGGCGCGGCGAGCGGTGGCGGTACGCGGGCCTTGCCGAGCCCGGCCGCCGCTGCGGCTATCGCCTGGCCAGCGTCCTGCACGATCAAAGGCGCGCGCGCTTCCTCGCCGCCGGCGCCCTCGTCGCCGGGAGCGGGATCGCCGGGCCAGGCAATCCATTCGCCTTCGCCGACGGTGACGCGCTCCGCCGGGCACAGCAGCACGCCTTCGAGCTCTCCCGGCCCCTCGGTCCAGCGCACGGCGATATCGAGGTTCGCCTCGGTGAAATCGGTGGTTTCGGCATCGACCACGACATAGCGGAGCTGCGGGTTCCCTTCCCGGAGCGCGGCGAGGCGCGGGGCAAGCCACACCGCGAAAAAATCGCGCGGCGCGGCGATCGTGTAGACATGGCTCGATTGGCCCGCCTGGATCGCCTGGACCGCGTCCTCGAACTGGAGGAAGCCGGCGCGCAGCGCCTCGAGCCCGGCCTGCGCCTCCTCGGTCAGCTCCAGCCCTCGGCTGGTGCGGCGGAACAGGACCACGCCCAGCAGGTCCTCGAGCGCGCGAATCTGCTGGCCGACCGCTGCCGGGGTCACTGCCAGCTCATCGGCGGCCCGGGTGAACGAAAGGTGTCGCGCCGCCGCGTCGAACACGCGCAGGGCATTCAGCGGCAGATGCGTGCGCTTCATCGGGATGTCACTGGCGGACGCCGGGGCGGCGAAGCTGGCTGGCGGGGCCCCCGCCGCTCAGCCGCCAGCCCCCGGCGGCGCGCGGTGCGGTGGGTCCACCCAGGCCGTGGCCGGCGCGACGAGCGGGAAGAAGGGAATGGCCGCCCGGACCTCCTTGCCGTTCTGTAGCCGAAAGGTGTAGTACCCCTCCATGCTGCCGTTGGGCGTCGTCAGCGGACAGCCGGACACGTAGTCATGACTCTGGTCGGGGCGGAGCAGCGGCTGCTCGCCGACCACGCCGTCGCCATCGACGAAGTTCACCGAGCCGCGCCCGTCGGTGATCCGCCAGTGGCGGCTGACCAGCTGGAGGGTGCGGTTCGACCCGTTTTCGATGCGGATGTGGTAGACCCAGAACCATTTTCCCGCCTCGATCCGCGATTGCTCGGGAAGGAAATTCACCGCGACGCGCACGGTGATCCCTTCGGTTATCGCTGCGTGTTGAAACAGTTCCTTCATGGCACCGCGCAAGCTAGCGCCGTTTTCGACCGGCCACAACCGCGCTTCGGCCTATCCCGGATGGCTTGCGAATTGCACGGGCGTGTCGCCTCCGAAACTCGCCGGCTGCTGGGAGATCGTTGCCACCGGGCAGCGTAGCGACCAGCGGAATCCCTCGGGCGGAAAGTCGATCGAGACCTCTGCGCCCAGCTTGTTGCGCGGCACATCGGCGATGATCCGTGCCCCGAAGCCGAGCGCTTCCGGCGCAACTACAGGCGGGCCCCCGGTCTCGGTCCAGGTGATCGCGAACTGCTCGCCGTCCTGTGCGGGCTCGACCCGCCAGGCGACCACCACCTGCCCTGCGCGGCTGTTCAGCGCGCCATGCCTGACCGCGTTGGTCGCCATTTCGTGGATGGCCATGGCGATCGCCTCGACCGCGCCGGGCGTGAGCAGCAACTCCGGCCCTTCCAGCGCGACCTGCAGCGCCGAGTCGCCGATGACGCTGAGCTGTGTCGTCACCATCTCGTCGATCGGTACGCTCGACCAGGCGCGGTGAACCAGCAGGTCCTGGTTCAGTGCGATCGCCTGAATCCGTCGTTCAAGCCGCGAGACGAAATCGCCGCCCTGTGCCGCGGTGCGCCGCGCCAGCGCCTGAATTACCGCCAGCATGTTCTTCGAGCGGTGGTTGACCTCCATCATCAGCAGCTCGATGCGCTGTTCCGCATCGCGCATTTCGGTGATGTCGGTGTTGGTCCCGAACCAGTGGCCGACATGTCCCGCCACGTCGCGGATCGGCAACGCACGGGATAGGAACCAGCGATATTCGCCATTGGCCCCTCGCAGCGGGAAGGTGTCCTCCCACTCCTCGCCGCTGGCAATATTCGCCTCCCACCGTCGCGTCACACGATCGAGATGGTCGGGGTGATGGACCTTCGTCCAGCCCCAGCCGAGCATCTGCTCGAGCGTCGTGCCGGTGAAATCGAACCAGCGCCGGTTGTACCAGGAAATCGACCCCGTTTCGTCGGCGATCCAGGCGAGCTGCGACATGTTGTCCGCGAGCAGGCGAAAGCGTTCCTCGCTGTCGTCGAGCTGCGCCCGGACGTGCTTGATCGAGGTGATGTCGCGCGCGATCTTGCTCGCGGCGACGATCCGCCCTTCGCCGTCGCGAACCGGAGAGACGGTGACCGCAATCGGCACCGTCGTGCCGTCCTTGCGCAATCGAATGGTCTCGAAAGTGGGAACCCGCTCGCCCCGGCTGACGCTGGCGATGATCGCGTCCTCTTCTGCCTGGCGGTCGGGCGGGATCAGCGTCCTGATCGACTTGCCGATGATCTCTTGCGCGGCATAACCGAAGATGCGCTCGGCAGCGCCGTTCCAGGAGAGGATCGTGCCGTCCAGCGACTTGCCGACGATCGCGTCGTCCGACGACGCGACGATCGCTGCCAGAAAGGCGCCCGCGTCGGTGCCGCCCGCATCCGCTGCCTTGGAATCGGTCAAAGCCCGACCTTTCGCAACGCCCGGTCGAGGTCCTCGATCAGATCGTCGGTATCCTCAAGGCCCACGCTCATCCGCAGCATGCCGTCCGCGACCCCCATCTGCGCGCGCACCTCCGGCCCAATCGCGTAATGGGTGGTCGAGGCTGGGTGGCACATCAGTGAACGCGAGTCGCCGATGTTGTTGGAGATGTCGATCAGTTCGAGCGCGTCGAGCAGCGCGTGCGCCTGTGCGGTGCCACCATCGAGGATGAACGAGAAGATCGTCCCCGGCGCCTTCATCTGCCGCGCCGCGAGCGCATGCTGCGGATGGCTGGCGAGGCCGGGGTGCAGCATCGCCGGCACCCGCTCTTCGACAAAACGGCCGACGGTGAGCGCGTTCTCGCTCTGCCTGAAGGCGCGCAGGTCGAGCGTCTCCAGACCCTTCATCACCACCCAGGCGTTGAACGGGGCAAGTGTAGGGCCGGTGTTGCGCTGGAACGGCAGCAGCTTTTCGCGAATGAACTCCTCGCTCCCGCACACCGCGCCGGCCAGCACCCGCCCCTGGCCGTCCATCAGCTTGGTTGCCGAATAGGCGACCACGTCCGCGCCGTAGTCCAGCGGTCGCTGCAGGGCAGCCGTGCAGAAGGCGTTATCGACCACAGAAACGATGCCGCGCGACCGGGCGAGGCCGCAGACATATTCGAGATCGACCAAGTCCAGGGTCGGGTTCGCGGGGGTCTCGAAGAAGAAGACCTTGGTGTTGGGCCTGATCGCGGCTTCCCAGGCGGCGTTGTCGCGCCCGTCGATCGTCGTCGTCTCGATGCCGAAGCGCGGGAACAGCGTATCGACCAGCCAGCGGCACGAGCCGAAGGCGGCGCGCCCGGCGACGAGATGATCGCCCTGGCTGAGCTGGCAGAGCAGCGCGACGGTCATCGCCGCCATGCCCGAGGCCTGCGCGCGGCACGCCTCGGCCCCTTCCATCAGCGCGATCCGCTCCTCGAGCATCTGCACCGAGGGGTTCTGCGTGCGCGAATAATACATCCCCGGCTCCTGGCCGGCGAAGCGGGCGGCGGGGGTGGCCGCGTCGTCATAGCTGTAGCCGGAGGTGACGTAGATCGCCTCGCTGGTCTCGCCCTGCTCGGAACGCCAGGTGCCGCCACGCACTGCCCTGGTGGCGGGCCGCCAGTTGGCGGTCTTCCTCCTGTTCTGCCCGGTGTCGCGCTTCATGGATGGCATCTACGAATGCACCCGGCGCGGCGCAAGACCCGCGACAAATGCTTTGCGCGCCGCATCGCCACTGATTATCGCCCGGCGCCGATGCAGCGCGCCCGCTTTCACCGGAATGATCCGATTGTCTGGTGCGCATTGATCGCGCTCGGTTTCCTCGCGCTCGCCTGGCACCGGCTGGGCATCCCCTCGAAGATCTATTTCGACGAGGTTCATTACGTGAAGGCGGCGCGCAAGCTGCTGACGCTGACGCGGGCCAACCCCGAGCACCCGATGGTCGGCAAGGAGGTGATCGCCGCGGCGATCGCGGTGCTCGGCGACCGGCCGCTCAACTGGCGAATCCCGTCGCTGCTGTTCGGCACGGCAGGACTGTTCGCGTTCGGGCGGATGCTTTGGCTGCTGAGCGGGCGCCGCTTCGCGACGATCGCCGGCATGCTGCTGCTGGTCACGAGCTTCGCCTGGTTCATCCAGAGCCGTATCGCCATGCTCGACATGATCATGGCCGGGTTCGGCATGGTCGCGCTGTGGCAGTTCGTTGCGGCGACGCAGCTGCCCGCCCAATCGCCGCCAACCCGCGTGCGATGGCGGCTCGCGCTGTGCGGCGTCTGTCTCGGGCTGGCGCTCGGGTCCAAGTGGAGCGTCGCGCCGGTGGCGGCGCTGCCGGGGATGACCTTCCTGCTTGCCCGGATCAAGGACCATGGCCTGGGAGCATTCTTTCGCAGCAACACCCAGCCGGTCGCTGGCATTTCGCTGATCGAGGCCGCGCTATGGCTCGGCGCGCTGCCGCTCGCGGTCTATTGGCTCAGCTACCTTCCCGCTGCCTTCTACGCCCAGGCTCCGATCGACTGGACGGATCCGATCGGCTGGCACGTCTATATGCTGAAGCTGCAGGACAGCGTGGTGAAGCTCCACCCCTACCGCAGCGTTTGGTATCAATGGGCGATCGACTGGCGCTCGGTCTGGTATCTGTATGAAAAGATCGATGGGGCGCAGCGCGGCATCGTCCTGATCGGCAATCCGCTGTCGATGTGGGCCGGGCTGCCGGCGCTGGG
This sequence comes from Novosphingobium sp., assembly GCA_039917735.1. Lineage (GTDB taxonomy): Bacteria > Pseudomonadota > Alphaproteobacteria > Sphingomonadales > Sphingomonadaceae > Novosphingobium. The sequence goes on from JBDSIY010000074.1 coordinate 42,070, forward strand.
CTGGTGCCTGTGGGCCGGACTCTTTCGCCGCCGAACCGACGCGTTGGCGCTGGCGGTAATGTACCTGCTCAGCATGCTGCTGTGGATCGTTTCGACCAAGCCGATCCAGTTCTATTACCACTATCTGCTGCCTGGCAGCTTCCTGATGGGCTGCCTGGCGCTGGCGCTTGACGCGCTGTGGACCAGGGGCGGCCGGTGGCGTTGGGTTGCCGCGGGCAGTCTGGCTGCGGCGATCGCGGTCTTTGCATGGTTTTACCCGATCATCTCGGCGGCGGCCCTCCACGAAGGCAGGAAGAGCTACGTCCGCTGGATGTGGCTGCACAGCTGGCGTTAGCGGGAAGGCGGGCGTTCAACGCCAGCTGTTCGGCTTTTCATCCGAGCCAAATGCTGCGGCGGAACAATTGACAGGGACATTGTGTTATAACGGCAAAATGACGGTGTCGCGAACAGTGGCGGCAAATAATGCAGAGATTTGACAGAAATGGCGAGGGCGAATCAGGCGATATTGCTTACTGTTGCCTATATTGTTGCTGCATGGGCCTTATTATGGCCCGCACTCTATAATGGTCAAGCCATACTATACTTTGATAGCATGGCGTATTTCAATGCAGGTTCACGTGCCCTTAAAGCAGTTTTAGGGTTTAGTACCGAATGGATTCCATCTGCCGTGCCTACGGTATCAAGCAACAGTGGCGCACTAACCGCAGCAGCGCCTGAGAAGAGTGATCATTTCGTCAACGCCGGCCGCTCGGTCTATTATGGCCTCACGGTGACAATCGCCGATGCAATTGGCGGGTTTTGGCTGAGTGTATTGTTCCAGGCGCTTATCGTCGTGTGGGCCATTGGGCTGCTGGTCCAGCTGTTCGCGCCTCGTCATCCCTTTCTCGCTCCCGTGATCGTCATCGCGCTGGCACTGTTCACCTCGATTTCGTTCTTCGCCAGTTTTCTCATGCCTGATTTCCTGACCGGGATTGTCGTGATCGCGGCTGCGGCGTTGCTGACGGGATGGCCCCGGATGAGGTTGGCAGTGCGTTGCCAGTGGCTGATGCTGCTGCTGTTCGGGCTGATTTCGCACAATACTAACATCGTGATCACGGGCATGCTTCTTGCCGTTGGCTTCCTGCTGGTGTGGATAGTCGGGCGTCGCGCTCCGCTTGCGGGTGGCCTCGCACTGGTGGCGACACTGGCGGCGGCGCTGGGGCTTCAGGCGGCGGCGGGCCTCGCCGTCAGCATGGTCTATCACGCCGAGTCATCCAATCCGCCCTTCTTGACCGCCACCCTCGCCGAGGATCCGCCCGGCTACCACTACTTGCGCGATACTTGCCCGGATAACGGCTTTCGCGTGTGCAAGTTCATCGGACAGCTTCCGGAAGACAGCAACGATTTCCTCTGGTCACATGAACCCGGTCGGGCGCTGTACGCAACGGCGAGCGACGAACTGCGCAGTACGCTGTCGAGCGAGCAGTTCCCCTTCGCGTTAGCGGTTTTGCGGCATGACTTCTTTGGACAGCTTGCCGCCTCGTTCGACCACTTCGTGGCTCAGCTCAGGCAATTCAGCCTGTTAGCGGTCGCATATTCCCCGGGCCTGAACGCGCATTTGCTGGAACTACTTCCCCGGGATCGGACCGACGAGCTGCGGGCGTCGCGACTTTATGAAGGACGCTTGCCGCTCAGCCGGTTCAATCTCGTCAATCGCGTGGCAATCGCGCTCAGCTTGGTTGGAATCGTCATCTTCCTTATTCGCGATTTTCCGCGCAGCGGCACCGTCGACCTGTCGCGTCAGCTATGGCTGTTTGTCATGCTCGTGATCTTGGGCGTGGTGTTCAATGCTGCGGTTACCGGGGTATTGTCGAACGTCACCGATCGCTATCAGGCGAGGGTCATCTGGTTGATCCCTGCCGCGGCCTTGCTGATCGCGGCCTCCAGGCGCGGCGCACTACTGAGTGCCTTAAGGCGCGCGAGAGCGCCGTCTCCAGGCGACCGAAATGTCGCTCCAGCGGTAACGTGACCCATGAAACAAGACCGCTCGGCGATTCACGCTGCGCTCGCGTTCAGTGGATTGGCAGCACGTCCACCGCATAGTCCATGACCTGATCCGCGCCGCCGTGGAACACGCCGTCCAGCGGGGCAACGTCGCTATAATCGCGGCCCATGGCGACGAAGATATGGTCGGTCTGTGCGAACACATTGTTGGTGGGATCGAAGCCGATCCAGCCGAGTTCGTCGCCGCACCACAGATTCGCCCAGGCATGCATCGCGTCGGCGCCGACCAGGCGCGACCGGCCGGGGGGCGGCAGCGTCCGCAGATAGCCGCTGACATAGGCGGCGGGAATGCCCCAGGAACGCGCCGCGACGATCATGATCTGCGCGAAGTCCTGGCAGACCCCACGGCGCTGGCGGAAGGCGGCAATCGGCGGGGTATCGGTCGCGGTAGCGTCGGGATCGTAGCGGAATCGGTCGTAGATCGCCCGCATCAGCGCACGTCCCGCATCAAGGACGCTCATCCCGTCATCGAGGATCTGGCCGGTCCACGCGGTGATCTCTGGCTCGGGCACGGCGATCGGAGAGGCGAACAGATAGGAGGCCGGGCTGGTCGAGGTCAGCTTGGGCAGAGTCAGCGCCCGTTCCCGCGTCTGCGCGACGCTCGGCGCTGATACCTGTGCGTAGTCGATCATCGGCGGGGCGACATCTACCGCAAACCGGCTTTCCACCCGCAGCGCGTGGATCGGCGCGCGCAGCCGCAGCTTGCTTTCGTTCACGACATAGGCGCCCTCGGCGTCGGTGCGCGTCCAGGGCGGCGGATCGATCAGCAGTGCATAGTCGCTCACCGTCTGACCGGGCCAGGCGGCTGGGCGGAGCCGGATGTTGAACTGCGCGAGCCGCACCGCCGTCGCATATTCGACCGTGGTGACATGGCTGACCTGGTATTTCATCCGAGCAGCGCATCGCCGGGCGAGGACTCGGGCCGCTCGTACTGCAGGAAGTAGCGCGCCGATATTGTGTCGGAGAGCGCCAGCAGGCGCTGCTCGATGTCGAGCAGGTGCTCGTGGGTGAATTCGGCGGCGGTTATGGTCTCGAGTTGGGCGAGCACCGCGCGCGCGGCCAGCAGCGGCGGCTCGGGGATGTTGTCCTCGGTCAGGCTGGGCAGCGCGGCGATATGCTCGTTCAGCCGCTGCACCTGGAAGATCAGCGAGCGCGGGTTGGCGGGATCGAGCAGGACCAGATCGAGCACCGGATTGCGCATCGGCCTGGTCAGATAACGCGACCGATAGGCGATCTGGCTGTCGCAGAGGTCGAGCAGCACGCCGAGCGCGTCGGCCTGTTCGAGCAATGCGGTAAGTTGACGGGTGATCCGGCAGATCGCCAGGCCACGTTCGAGCCGCCGACCCATGTCGAGGAAACGCCAGGAAAGGCCGCGCACCATGTTCTCGCCGATCAGGCCGGACAACACGCCGAAGTGCTCGATCAGCCCCTTGGCGGTCGTCAGCATGGCCTGGAGGTGCCGCGTATCGACCTCGGGCACCGGCCGGCGGACGATGCGCCAGAAGTCGCGGGCGAAGCGCTCGCGCAGGCTCATCCCCGCCTGCTGGCCGCGCCGGATCAGCGTGGCGACGCCACCGGCAAGCTCCCCCTCGGCAAGCGCGGCGCCGCAGGACTGGGCGACGGGCTGCCGCGCGGCTTCGGGCGAAATCGCCTCCCAGCCCACCAGCAGCGCGACCAGGCTGGCGCGCACTTCGGGAACGCGGGCATAGCTGCCATCGACCTCGATGGAACTGCCGAGAATGCTGCGGACGATGCGTACCGTGGTTTCCGCCCGCTCGTTGTAGCGGCTGAACCAATAGAGGTTGTCCGCCGCCTGGCTGGCGAGGATGCCGCCGCCGCGCCAGATGCGCGGCTCCTGGCTGAGCACCGTCGCGCGAGTCCGCGGCATCGGCACCTCGTCGACGATGCAGACGTCGGCGGATACATCGCCCGCGCCCATCAGCGAGGTGAGAAGCTTGCCTGAGGACGAGAGCCGCGCGAATCCGCCGGGCATCACCCGCCAGCCGCCATTCTCGCCCCGGGCGACGAAGGCGCGGATGGTGAACGGGCGCGGCGCCAGCCGTCCCTCGATCAGCGCCGGGGTCGTCGACAGGTTGATGATCTCCTGCCCGACATAGTCCATCGGGCGTCGGCGCATCGCCGCGATCAGCGCGTGCCGGCCCGCCTCCTCGAGGTTCGCCCCGGCAACCGGCAGGCCCTGGGGCAGCCCCTCGACCGGCTGGTCGAAGGCGGGAACGACGAGCAGTTCGTCGAGCCGCGCGCGAACGGTCTCCGCCTCGTTGCGCTGGCCGCACCACCAGGTGGCGACGTTGGGCAGCGCCAGATCCTCGCCGAGCAGCAGCCGGCACAGGCGCGGCAGAAACGCGGAGAAGGCCGGCGATTCGAGCACTTCGACGCCGGGCCAGTTGGCCATCACCGCGCCGCCCCTCACCCATGCGTCGAACATTCCGGGCACACCGATCCGCGAGCGCGAATCGAAGTTCAGCGGGTCGAGCGCATTGGTGTCGATCCAGCGCCAGGCGGCGTCGATCCGCTTCGGCCCGGCGATGGTGCGGACGTAGAGCCGTCCGTCGGTGACCACCAGATCGCGCCCCTCGACCAGCGGAAAGCCGAGATAGCGGGCGAGATGCGCCTGCTCGGGATAGCTCTGGTTGAAGCGTCCTGGGGTCAGCAGCGCGATCCTAGGCCGCTCGCGGCGGCAATCGCGGGCGATCCCCTCGCGCAGGCTGGCGAAGAAATCGGCGACGCGGCGGACATGCATCCGCGAGAGCAGATCGTCGATCAGCCGTGACATCGCCATGCGGTTTTCGAGCGCATAGCCGATGCCGGTCGCCAGCCTCAGCCGATCGCCGAGGATGCGCCACTGGCCTTGCGGCCCGCGCGCGAGGTCGGCCGCGTAGACGTGGATGAAGTTGTCGCTCTGTGGCTTCACCCCGAGCATCTTGCGCGCGAAATAGCGGCTGCCGGCGATCACCGCCGGCGGCAATCGACCTTCGGCAACGAGCGACTGAGGGCCGTGGATATCCGCCGCAACCGCCTCGATCAGCGTCGCGCGCTGGATCAGCCCGCGCTCCACCCGCGCCCATTCCTCGCCGCCGAGGATCAGTGGCATCGCGGTGAGCGGCCACTCGCGCTCGTCCTCGTCGCCGGCGATGCGGAAGGTCAGGCCGAGCTCGGCGATTTGCTTGGCGAGCTGTTCCTGCGCCGTGGCAAACCCGCCGTCGCCCTGCGCGGCGAGCCCGGCGGCCAGGCTGCGCCACTTGGCCGCCAGACTGGGTGCTGCGGTCAGATAGAGGTCGCCCACCGCGGCATCGGCCGGATATGCGTCGAGCCAGTTGGGCGGGGCGGACGGCGCGACGCCCGTCTCCCCCAGGCCCGGCGGTTCAGCCAGCACGCGGCGCGCGCCTGAGGTCGAGCGTCAGCGGGAACTCCCCGGGCGCCTCCTCGACGGGCATCTCGCGCCGGCCGGGCGAGTGGCCGTGCTCCTGGAACCGGGCCTTGCGCCTTGCCTCGGCCTCATAGCTGTTGATCGGGACATCGTCGTAATTGCGTCCGCCGGGATGGGCGACGTGATAGACGCAGCCACCCACCGACCGGTTGTTCCAAGTGTCGAGGATGTCGAAGGTCAGCGGCGCGTGCGCCGGCATCATCGGGTGGAGGCACTCAGACGGCGCCCACGCCTTGTAGCGCACGCCGCCCACGCCTTCGCCCGCTGTCGATGTCGCGGACATCGGCACCCGGCGGCCATTGCAGGCGATGATATGGCGGCCAGACACCAGCCCGGTGGCGCGCACCTGCAGCCGCTCGGTCGAGCTATCGACATAACGCACCGTGCCGCCGATCGCGCCGGTCTCGCCGAGCACGTTCCACGGTTCGAGCGCATGCGAGATCTCCAGCGTCACCCCGCCGCCGGAGACGGCGCCGTGGACCGGGAAGCGGAACTGGTTCTGCGCCTCGAACCACGCCGGATCGAAGGAATATCCGGCGCGGGCAAGATCGTCGAGCACCTCCAGGAAGTCGGACCAGACGTAATGCGGCAGCATGAAGCGATCATGCAGCGCCGTGCCCCAGCGGACCAAAGGCCCGGACAGCGGTTCCTTCCAGAACCAGGCGGTCAGCGCGCGCAGCAGCAGCTGCTGGGCGAGCGACATCTTCGCGTCCGGCGGCATCTCGAAAGCGCGGAACTCGACCAGGCCAAGCCTGCCGGTGGGACCGTCGGGCGAGAACAGCTTGTCGATGCAGATTTCGGTGCGGTGGGTGTTGCCGGTGACATCGACCAACAGATTGCGGAACAGCCGGTCGACCACCCATGGCGGCGGCTGGTCGCTCTCGGGTCCCGGCACCTGCGCCAGCGCCACCTCCAGCTCATACAGGCTGTCGTGCCGCGCCTCGTCGATGCGCGGGGCCTGGCTGGTCGGACCGATGAACATCCCGGAGAACAGGTAACTCAGCGCGGGATGGCGCTGCCAGTAGATGACCAGGCTCTTCAGCAGGTCAGGCCGGCGGATGAACGGAGAATCGAGCAAAGTGCGCCCGCCGAGGACGATATGATTGCCGCCGCCGGTGCCGACCGAACGGCCATCGACCATGAACTTGTCGGCGGTGAGCCCGCATTCCCGCGCGCGATCGTACAGCGTCTCGCTGATCGCCACCGCTTCGCGCCAGTTGCCGGCCGGGTGGACGTTGACCTCGATGACGCCGGGGTCGGGCGTGACCTTGAGCACGTTGAGGCGCGGGTCGGGCGGGGGCGGATAGCCTTCGATCCGCACCGGCACGCCCTTATCTTCGGCGATGCCCTCGACCACGGCGACGAGTTCGAGATAATCCTCCAGAGCCTCGGTCGGCGGGATGAACACCGAGAGGTAGCCGTCGCGCGGCTCGACCGAGATCGCCGTCCGTACCGCGCCTTCGATGATTTCCTGCTCGACACGTTGCTGCGCGTTGCCATCCGGACCCTGCACGCGTTCCGCTCGCTGCCGGCGCTCCGCGGGAAGTTCGCGCGTCTCATGCCCGGCCTTGGTCACCTGCGCGCGAAAGTCGGCGAGCGGCTGCCTCGGCTCGGTGGTGTCGCGCGGGTGGATGTAGGGATAGTCGGACGGTGGCACATAGGGGAGGGCGCCCAGCGGCAGGCGGTAGCCGAGCGCGCTGTCGCCCGGCACCGCGAACAGCGCGCCGCGCCGCACCTTCCACCGCTCGCTTTTCCAGCGCGGCAGCGACATATCGGCGGCGTTCCAGCGCTGCACCGGCAGGACATAGCCGACCGGCTTGCTGAGGCCGCGCTCGAAGGTGCGCATGAAGCGCTGGCGCACTTCCGGATCGTCGAGCTTGGGATCATCAACGCTGGTGTTTGCCGGCAGCTCGGCTTCCTTGACGATCCAGCTGACGGCGTCCTCGTAGACCGCCTCGACGTAGTCGCCCTCAAGCCCCAACTGGCTCGCGGCCTCGCCAAGGAATTCCTGCGCCACCGCCACGCTGACCGGCGGTGGAGCGGCAACCTGCTCTCGGGCCAAGGCCTCGCCGGCGATCAGCGATGGGTCGCGCCAGATCGGCACGCCGTCGCTGCGCCAATAGATCGAATAGCCCCAGCGCGGCAGGCTTTCGCCCGGATACCACTTGCCCTGGCCGTGGTGGAGTAGCGAGCCAGGCGCGAAGTCCTCGCGCAGCATGCGGATTAGCTTGTCGGCATAAGCCGCTTTGGTCGGGCCAACCGCCTCGGCGTTCCACTCCGGCGCCTCGAAATCGTCGGCGGCGATGAAGGTGGGCTCGCCGCCCATCGTCAGCCGCACGTCGGACGCGACGAGATCGGCGTCGACCCGGTCGCCCAGTTCGAGCAGCGCCTGCCAGCGATCGTCGGTAAAAGGCTTGGTGATGCGCACCGCTTCGGCGATGCGGCTCACGTTCATCTCGTAGTGGAAACTGACCTCGGCGGGCTCGGCCATGCCCTCGATCGGCGTCGCCGAGCGGTAATGCGGGGTGGCGCAGAGCGGGATGTGGCCTTCGCCGGCGAACATGCCCGAGGTGGCGTCGAGCGCGATCCAGCCAGCGCCTGGCACATAGGCCTCGGCCCAGGCGTGAAGGTCGGTCACGTCCTGGCTCACGCCCGTCGGACCCTCGACCGGGGTAACATCCGCGACGAGCTGGATCGAATAGCCGGAAACGAAGCGGGCGGCGAACCCAAGGCGGCGCAGCAGTTGCACCAGCAGCCAGGCGGAATCGCGGCACGAGCCGATACCGACCTGCAGCGTTTCCTCCGGAGTCATCACCCCGGTTTCCATGCGGATCACATAGCCGATGCGTTGCTGCAGCCGGTGGTTGATCTCGACCAGGAAATCGACGGTGCGACCAGTGTAGCCAGCGTGACTGGCAACCAGCGCATCGAACAGCGGACCCTGCGGCTCGGTCTCGAAATAGGCGGAAAGATCGCCCGCCAGCGTCGAATCATAGGCGAAAGGGTAATTCTCCGCTTCGGGATCGACGAAGAAATCAAATGGATTGATCACCGCCAGCTCGGCGAGCAGGTCGACCTCGACCGAGAAATGATCGACCGGCTCGGGAAACACGACCCGCGCCTGCCAATTGCCGTGCGGATCCTGTTGCCAGTTGAGAAAATGCTCGGGCGGGCTGATCTTCAGCGAGTAGTTGGGCACCGCCGTCCGGCTATGCGGCGCCGGGCGGAGCCGGATGGTCTGGGGGCTGAGCGTGATCCGCCGGCTGTAGTTGTAACGGGTGAGGTGGTGCAGCGCGGCTTTGATCATGGCGGGGAGTGTGCGCGAAACAATTGTGCGCTGCAACGATCAATACACGGCAGTCGCGCGCTCAACTCCTCTCCCCTTCAGGCGAGGGGCCGGGGTGGGCCTCCCTCCGAGCGCTGCGCTGCTACGACAGACCCCACCCCGGCCCCTCCCCCCGAAGGGGAGGGGCTTAGGCCGGGCCTCAGAACGAGACGATCGCCTCGGCCCCGAAGGTGCGCGGCGCATTAAAGTTGGCGTAATCCCCGAGCACGGCCCCGTTGGCGTTCGACCGCCGGTAGATATGCGCCTCATTCAACAGGTTGCGCGACCAGGCCGCGATGGTGAAGGTCTGGCCATGATCGTTCAGCGGGATCTCGGTGACGGCAATCCGCCCGTTCACGATGAAGCTGCTTTCGGTCTTCACCGGCTCGTTCTGGAAGCTGTAGGTCGAATCGGCGTAATTGGCGTCCATGTGCAGGCGAAGCTTCGCTCCTGACCGGGTGATCGGCAACTCGTAATCGGCATAGCCGGAGACCGCGTTGCGTGGAGTGAACACAACAAACACCTGTACCGGAACGTTGCCGAGGAACGGGTTCGGCGTCGGCGGGACCTTCGTATAGGTGTATGCATAGGCGCCGCCGAGCGTGAGCCCCTCGGCTGGCTTGACCGTCAGGTCCGCCTCGAAGCCGCGAATCTTCGACTTGCCCGGCGCGTTGCGGGTCTCCTCGGTGTGGAGATTGAAGGTGGGGCTGGCCGGGTTTGTGTCGACGTTGTCGAAATCGATCTGGCTGCCCTTGCGGTTCATGACGTACCCGGCCAGGTTCAGCCGGACGCGCCGATCGAGCAGTTCAAGCTTCGCGCCGATCTCATACGACCTCACCGCCTCCGGACCGAAGGCGTTGAAGGTCTGCGAGCGGTCGTTCGCGCCGCCGGCGCGGTAGCCGGTCGCGTATTTGGCGTAGAGGTTGACCCCTTCGGCCGCGTCGAAAGCGACCGTCACCAGCGGATCGAAACGGTTGTCGCGGAAACGGAACGGGAAGTTCGTCGGCTTGTTCTGCACCAGGTAGAGCAGGCCGTCGCGTTTCTCGTGCGTGTAGCGTCCGCCGGCGGTGATGTGGAGCGCCTCGATCCCGGCCGGGCTGAAGGTGGCCTGGGCGAACGCCGCATAGCTCTTGGCCGTCGCGCTACTGGCGCGCTGGAGGAAGCGCGAGCCGCGATCCCACCCCTGGTTGCCCGAGGTGATTGGGCCGAATACGATCGGGCTGAGGATCGTATAGGCGGTGCCGGTTGCGTTCCACTGGTTGGTTGACGGGGTCGCCGCCGATTCGCTGACGTGTTCGTTGAAGTAATAGAGCCCCGCGACGTAATCGAGGTGCGGGATGCTGCCGACTGCCTGGAATTCCTGGCTGAATTGGGTCTGGTGCAGGTCCGACAGGCTGTACCGGCTGAACTTCGCGTTCGGCGCGAAGATCGTGCGGTGCGCGCCGCCCGAGTTGTCCCACTGCGCGGTGTCGACTCCCCGCCAGGCGGTGATCGAGCGGAGCTCGATCTCGGGGGCGATGCTGTAGTTGAGCGCTGCGGTGTAGCCGTGAGTGCGATCAACGCTCAGCTGTTGCGGCACGTCGATCTCGGCCGCCTTCTGGCGCTTGTTGCCGGTGACCAGGACCAGCGGCGAAAGCGGCGCGATGCAGCTGGAGCAGGTGGCCGCGCCGGCCGGGCTACCCGGTGACACCAGGCGGTTGGTGGCGGGATCGTACACGCCGACGGTCCGGCCGCGCGGGTTGTAATTGATCAGCTGGCTGTAGAACGGCGTGTTCTCGTCGCGCGCGCGATCGTAGGACAGTTGCGCCGAGAAGCCCTCGATCGGCTTCCACAGCGCGGTCACCCGGCCACCGTAGCGGTTGTAATAATTCCAACCGTAATTGCCGTCGAGCCGGTTCTTGACGGTCGCCCCCTGGTGTTGGACCAGGCCGTCCACCTTGAATGAGACGTTGGCGATTTCGGGAAGGTTGAGGTGCAGCTCGCCGTTGTAGCTGCCATAGTTGCCGACGCCGGCGACCGCGCGTCCGCCGAACTCGCCGGTGGGCGCTGCGGTGACGATGCTTACCGCGCCACCCTCGGTGTTGCGGCCGAACAGCGTGCCCTGCGGGCCGCGCAGCACCTCCACCCGAGCGATGTCGAACAGCGCCGCGTTGAGTCCCTGCTGCCGGCCGAGGTACACGCCGTCGACATAAACGCCTACGCCCTGGTCACGCGCCGTCTGGTTGGCATCGAACGGAACGATGCCACGGATGCCGACGGTCAGCGCCGACTGGCGCGCCTCGAAAGTGGCCACGCGCAGGCTGGGCACGGCCCCGTCGGCAAGGTCGATCAGGCTCTGGATGTGACGATCCCTGATCAACTGCGGGTCGACCACGCTGATCGCGATCGGCGTGTCCTGAAGGTTCGTCTCGCGCTTCGTCGCGGTCACGACGATCTCGTTGACGCCCCCCGCGTCGGCAGCGGCGGCCGCCTCCTCGGCCGCGAGCGCAGGGCCGGAAACCAGGAGGAAAGCGAGCACGGAAATAGATGCCGCGCCATGGCGAGAAAGCTTCATAGCTGTGATTCCCTGATGTTGTGGTTGCGGCGAACCCCTGCGAATTCCTCAAGGAGAATCGCCGCGATGTTGTTGGGGCCGCGATAAGGGCACTGTGTGACAGCGAGATATCGGTTTGATGACGGTGGTGTGACAGTCGCGTGACGGCCACGTGACAGACGCCATCGCGCGCCCGTGGCCAAGCCGGTTCCGCAGTGGGCCAATTATGGTATGCCAGCGGCAACGAGAGTGGTGAGGAGAGGTCATGCCGGAACAAGAAGGCGATCGGCGGCGCGTGGCGTTGCGCGCGATCTGGGCTATCTTCCTCGCGCTCGTCTGCACGATGGCGCGGCCGGACCTGGGAGAGGCAGCGCCGCCGCTGATTGACGCCTCGGTGCTCGATCCGCCGGGGGACCGGCTGTTTCCCGAAGGCAAGGCGATCTACCGCCAGAATTGCGCCGGGTGTCACGATCAGGGCGCCGGCCGCGCCCCGCTCCGGACGCTTCTGCGCTTCATGTCGCCCGAGGCGATCCATCAGGCGCTCACCGCTGGCGTGATGCGCGGGCAGGGCGGGGCGCTGACGCCGCAGCAGCGGGTGGACGTCGCCCAGTTCCTGTCGAGCCGCAAGCTCGCGGACGCCGGCGCCGCCTCGCCAGAGCCGATGTGCAAGGGCAGGGCGGCTACCTTCGACCGGCGCCAGCCGCCCGCCTTCGCCAACTGGGGCTTTGACCTCGCAGGCACGCACAGCATCCCGGCAGCCGGAGCCGGACTGACCCGCGCCAACGTCGGCCGGCTCCGGCTCCAGTGGAGCTTCGGCTTCGTGGGCAGCGAGCGGATGCGATCGCAGCCGGCGCTGGCTGGCGGCGCGATCTTTCTCGGCAGTCACACCGGCGCGGTCTATGCTCTCGACCGCACGACCGGCTGCGTGCGCTGGAAATTCGAGGCTCCCGCCGAGGTGCGCACCGCCGTCGTCGTCGCGCCGTGGCGGGCCGGGGACGCCTCGGCCAACCCACTGCTCTACTTCGGCGATGTTCGCGCCGAGCTTTACGCGGTGGAGGCGTTCACGGGCAGGCTGGCGTGGAAAATCCGCGCTGACGCTCATCCGGCGGCGGTGCTGACCGCCGCCCCGTCGCTCCACGCCGGCACGCTCTATGTGTCGGTCTCATCGCTCGAGGAGAATGCGGCGACCACCCCGGGATACAGCTGCTGCACCTTCCGCGGATCGGTGTTGGCGCTTGACGCGGCTACCGGCGCCGAGAAATGGCGGACCTATCTGGTGGGCGAGCCCAAGCCGCTGATCGGCGCGCGGGCTGAGCTGTTCGGACCTTCGGGGGTCGCGGTCTGGAACAGCCCGGCGATCGATCCCCGGCGGGGCCAGCTCACCATCGCCACCGGCGACAACTATACCGACCCCGCGACCGAGCTCAGCGATTCGATCGTGGCGCTCGATCTCGGGACCGGACGGATCAAGTGGCAATACCAGGCCACCCAGAACGACCGCTGGAACGTCGCCTGCATCCTGCCCGGCAACCCCAACTGTCCGGTGGACGAAGGGCCCGACGATGATTTCGGCGCCGGCACCATGCTGGTAGCCGCCGCTGACGGCCGCGAGCTCGTGGTCGCCGGGCAGAAGTCGTCGATGATCCACGCCCTCGATCCCGACAGCGGCAGGCCGCTATGGCAGACCAGGGTCGGGCGGGGCGGCATCGGCGGCGGCATCAACTTCGGCATCGCCGCAGCCGCCGGCAGGGTGTTCGCGCCGGTCTCCGACATGAGCGGCGGCAAGCCCTCGCCGTTTCTGCCCAAGCCGGGCATCCACGCGCTCGACGCGGCGACTGGCCGCGAGCTGTGGTACGCACCGGCGCTGGGGGACTGCCACGGCCGGCCGGCCTGCCTGTCGGGAACCAGCGGTTCGGTGAGCACGACTGGCGAGCTGGTGCTCGCCGGAGCCGACGACGGCCACGTCCGGATTTACGACGCGGCCGGCGGTAAGGTGTTGTGGGATTACGACACCAGCCGCGATCTCGATACCGCGAATGGAGTAGCGGCACACGGCGGCGCGATCAGCGGCGGGGTGGCACCGATCGTCGATCGCGGTCAGCTGATCGTCGCGTCCGGCTATGGCTACGGCCGGAAGATGCCGGGGAACGCGCTGCTGGTGTTCGAGGTCAAGTAAACCGGTTCAAGCGTCCATCGAATAGCCGGCGGCGCGGACAGTGCGGATCGGATCGTCCTCACCCTCGCGGACGATCGCCTTGCGCAGGCGACGGATGTGGACGTCGACGGTGCGCTCATCGATGTCCGAGTCCATGCCCCAGACGCCGTCGAGGATCTGCTGGCGGGAGAGCACCCGGTTTGGTCGCTCCATGAAGTAGCGCAACAGGCGGAACTCGGTGGGGCCAAGATGCAGCGCATCGCCGCTTCGCCGTACCCGGTGCGAGGCGGAATCGAGCTCGATGCCGCCGATCGTCAGCGTGTCGCCAGCGAGCGAGGGGCGGCTGCGGCGCAGCAGCGCCTCGACCCGGGCGATCAATTCGCGCGGGGAGAAGGGCTTGGTGACGTAATCGTCGGCTCCGGTCTTGAGGCCGCGGATACGGTCCTCTTCCTCGCCGCGCGCCGTCAGCATGATCACCGGCACCCGCGCGGTCGCCCGGTCCTTGCGCAGCTGGCGGCAGACTTCGATCCCTGGCACCTGCTCGATCATCCAGTCGAGAATAATCGCGTCGGGAATGGCTTCGCGCACCATCAGCAGCGCCTCCTCGCCGTCACCGGTGGTGCGCACGTCATAGCCCTCGGCGTTGAGGTTCCAGGATAGCAGCTCGCACAGCGCGGCGTCGTCCTCGACCACGAGGATTGAAGGGTTCATGCCATGCCGTCCCCGTATTCCCGTTCGATATCGGGCGCCGAGTAATAATAGCCGGTCGCCGCATAGAACACCATTTCGGCGACGTTCGTGGCATGATCCCCGATCCTTTCGAGATTTCGTGCGACGAACAGCAGTTGCGCCGCGCTCGAAATAGTCGCGGGGTTTTCCATCATATAGGTGACGAGCGCGCGAAACAGGCTGTTGTAGAAGTTGTCGAGCTTGTCATCGCGCTTGATGACTTCGACGGCGAGCAGCGCGTCGCGCGAGCCATAGGCGTTGAGCACGTCCCGGACCATGCCCTGGGCGATCTCCGCCATGACGGGAATCAGGGTCAACGGCTCGATCGTGGCGCGGCCTTCCATCTCGTCGACCCGCTTGGCGATGTTCTTCGCATAGTCGCCGATCCGCTCTACCACGCCGGAAATCTTCAGAGCGGCTATTACGTCACGCAGATCGTCCGCCATCGGCGCGCGCAGCGCGATGATGCGCACTGACAGCCGATCGACCTCGGCCTCCAGCGCATCGAGCCGGGCGTCGGCGGCGACCACCTCATGCGCCTTGTCGTGGTCGTGGCGGATCAGTGCGTCCACCGCGTCGCGGATCGCTACCTCGGCGAGCCCGCCCATTTCAGCGATCAGCCCGCGCAGTTGGCTGATCTCGTTCTCAAAGGACTTGACCGTATGTTCTACCATACGAGATCTTTCCCGCGTCGCCTCAGGCATTTTTTCATCCGTAGCGTCCGGTGATGTAGTCTTTGGTGCGTTCTTCGCGCGGATTGGTAAAAACCTGTGAGGTATTGCCATATTCGACCATAACTCCGAGATGAAAGAACGCCGTTCGTTGCGAAACCCGCGCGGCCTGCTGCATCGAATGGGTGACGATGACAATGGCGTAGCGCTTCCGAAGCTCGTCGATCAGCTCCTCGATCCGCGCCGTGGCGATGGGATCGAGCGCCGAGCAGGGCTCGTCCATCAGGATGACTTCCGGGCTCACGGCGATAGCGCGGGCGATGCACAAACGCTGCTGCTGTCCGCCGGACAGCGCGGTGCCGGGTTCGGCCAGCCGGTCCTTGACCTCGTCCCATAATCCGGCGCGGCCGAGCGATTTCTCGACGATCGCGTCCAGATCGGGCTTGCGCGTCGCCAGGCCATGGATGCGCGGCCCGTAAGCGACGTTGTCATAGATCGATTTGGGGAAGGGGTTGGGTTTCTGGAACACCATTCCGACGCGGGCCCGCAGTTGGACCACGTCCATGCCGCTCGCATAGATGTCCTCGCCATCGAGCGTGATCTCCCCCTCGACCCGCGCGCCGGCGATCGTGTCGTTCATCCGGTTCAGCGCGCGCAGGAAGGTCGATTTGCCGCAGCCCGACGGGCCGATGAAGGCCGTAACGCGGCCGGCATCGATATCGATCGACACGTCGCAAATGGCCTGCTTGTCGCCATAATAGACGTTGACGTTGTGCGCCCGCATCTTGGGATCGCCACGACCGCCGGGCATTGCTGTGCTGGACATCATCTGTCCTGTAAATTGCGATTCATCGGACATCGGCATTACCACCGGGTTTCGAACTTGTTGCGCAGGTAGATCGCGAGCCCGTTCATCGCCAGCAGGAACAGCAGCAGCACGATGATCGCGGCAGAGGTGTCGCGGACGAAGCCGCGATCGATTTCGTCGGACCACAGGAAGATCTGCATCGGCAGCACACTCGCCGGATCGGTCAGTCCCGACGGCGGCGAGGCGACGAAGGCGCGCATGCCGATCATCAGCAGCGGTGCGGTCTCGCCGAGAGCGCGCGCCATGCCGATGATCGTGCCGGTGAGGATGCCGGGCAGCGCCAGCGGCAGCACATGGTGGAACACCGTCTGCGTCGGACTCGCGCCGATCGCCAGCGCCGCGTCGCGGATCGAGGGCGGCACGGCCTGGATCGCGTTGCGACCCGAAATGACGATCACCGGCATGGTCATCAGCGCCAGCGTCAGCCCGCCGACCAGCGGCGAGGAGCGCGGCAGGCCCAGCGTGTTGATGAACAGCGCCAGCCCGAGCAGCCCGAAGATGATCGACGGCACGGCAGCCAGATTGTTGATCGAGACCTCGATCCAGTCCACCCACCGGCTGCGTGGGGCGAATTCCTCAAGGTAGATCGCCGAGCAGACGCCGAGGGGGAAGGCCAGCGCCAACGTCACCAGCATGGTCAGGAGCGAACCCTTGACCGCCGCGAAGACGCCGGCGGTCGCCGGATCGGTCGAGTCCGAGCTCGTCAGGAAACGCCAGTCAATCCCGCCGATGCCGTTCTTGGCCATGATCACCAGCAACAGCGCGAGGAAGGAGAGCGACAGCACCACCGCGCCGAGGCCGAGCAGCCGGAAGCGGCGTTCGGCCGCCTGCCTCCGTGCGATGCGCCGGCCAAACTCGGGGCTGCCCCACGTGCTACTCATTGGCCAAGCTACTCATAGGCTTCGCGGAACCGTCTGACGACGCGCAGCGCGACGATGTTGAGCACCATGGTGACAAGGAACAGGACCAGCCCCAGTGCGAAAGCGGAGAGAGTCTTGGGGCTGTCGAACTCCTGGTCGCCGGTCAGCAGCTGCACGATCTGAAAGGTCACCGTGGTCATGCTGGCGAAGGGATCGGCCGAGAGGCGCGCGGCCGCGCCGGCTGCCATCACCACGATCATCGTTTCCCCGATGGCGCGGCTGATCGCCAGCATCACCCCGGCGACGATGCCCGGCAGCGCTGCCGGCAGCAGCACCTTGCGGATCGTCTCCGAATGCGTCGCGCCCATCGCCAGGCTGCCGTCGCGCATCGCCTGCGGAACGGCGGCGATGCTGTCATCGGCCATCGATGACACGAACGGGATGATCATCACCCCCATGACCAGCCCGGCGGCGAGCGCGCTTTCGGTCGAGGGATTGGCCTTGCCCAGCATTTCCGCGAGGTCGCGGATCAGCGGGCCGACCTGAAGCGCGGCGAAATAGCCATAGACCACCGTCGGCACGCCGGCGAGGATCTCAAGGCAAGGCTTCAGCCAGCGCCGAGACCGCTGCCCCGCGTATTGAGTAAGATAGATCGCGCTCATCAGTCCGAGCGGGATGGCGACGATCATTGCGATCACCACGCCGATGTAGATCGTCCCCCAGAACAGCGGGACCGCGCCGAAATCCGCGTCGATGCCGGCCCCCGCGGCGTTGCCGGGCGCCCAGTGCAGTCCGGTCAGGAAAGCGATCGGCGAGACCATCCCAAAGAACCGGGCGCTCTCGAACAACAGTGAGGCCATGATCCCGGCCGTCGTCAGGACCGCGAGCAGCGATGCGATCAGCAGCCCCGCCATGATCGCTCGCTCGACGCGGGTACGGGCGGGAAAGCCGGCGCGGATGCGCGTGTAGCCGTACGCGCCGCCGGCGAATGCGATCACCAGGACCAGCCCGAGGCCGATCAGTCCAAATTCGCGAACTGCCCCCGCCATCGGCTGCGCCAGCTGCGCTGACAGGGGATTGAAGGCGCTGGCGTCAGGGTTCTCGGCGAGGTTGCGCGCCTCGGCCAGGATTGCCAGCCGATCGAACCCGGATGGCGGCAGTTGCGTGGCAAGGGGATCGGCCAGAACCGCGACCTGCACCAGATGCGGCGCGATCATCGACCATATCGCCCAGCCTACCAGCGCCGGCACGGCGATCCATAGCGCCAGGTGCCAGCCGTGATAGGCGGGAAGCGAATGCATCGTGCCGCGGCCGCCGTACAGCAGCCGCGCCCGGCCCCGGCCGGTGAACCACCCGACCAGCCCCAGCACGACGACGGCCAGTAAAGAAAGAGTGCCGATCACCGCCGTCGCAGCATCCGGCGGCCGGCGCGTGTCATTTCAGCGCGGCGGGATCGAGCGGGGTCATGGCGTTGACCATTGCGGCGCTTCTGGCGCGCACGTCCTCCGGCGCGATGACCATGCCCTTGGCCTTCAGCGCGCCGTCGGGGCCCCAGCTCTTGGCCCACTCGGCGACATAGCCTTGAAGGCCCTTGATCGCGCTCAGATGCGCCTTCTTGACATAGATGTAGAGCGGCCGCGCGCCCGGATAGGAGAAGTCGGAGATAGTCGCGTAGCTGGGCGCGATGCCGGACATCGGGATGCCCTTCAGCGTGTCGGCGTTCTCCTCCAGGAAGGAATAGCCGAATATACCGATGGCCTTGGGGTTCTGCACGATCTTCTGGACGATCAGATTGTCGTTCTCGCCCGCATCGATATAGGCGCCGTCATCGCGGATATCCTCGCAGACCTTCTTGTGCTCGGCCTCGTTGCTCTGCTTGAGCAGCATCATCGCCGGATCGGCATCGCAGCCCTTGGCCAGGATCAGTTCCTTCAGCGCGTCGCGGGTGCCCGAGGTCGACGGCGGGCCGTAGACCTGGATCGGCATCGCCGGCAGCGCGGGGTTGACGTCCTTCCACAGCTTGGCCGCGTTCGGCTTGCCGTAGGGCCGGGCGGCGAGCGCCTTGTAGACGTCGGCCGGGGTCAGGCTCATGCCCGGTCCCTGCTGCGCCTCGGCAAAGGCGATGCCATCGATGCCGACCTGGATCTCGACGATCTCCTTGACGCCGTTCTTCTGACAGTCGGCGTATTCCGAGGCCTTGATCCGGCGCGAGGCGTTCTCGATATCCGGATGGCTTGCGCCGACCCCGGCGCAGAACAGCCGCATGCCGGCGCCGGTTCCGGTCGATTCGATCACCGGGGACTTGTTGCCGGCCTTCGCAAAACTTTCGCCGACCGCCGTGGCGAAGGGATAAACCGTCGAAGAGCCGACAACGCGGATGAAGTCACGGGAGCCCTGCTGGCCACCGCCGCCGCAAGCTGCCAGCGCCACGGTCGAAAGCGCGGCGGTTAGAACGCGAAACTTGTGCATAAATATCCCTGCAGTGGCGATCCTCGCGCCGGTCCCTATTGCGGATTTATGACGGTTTGATGACAGGCGAGGCCGCGCTTATCCCGGCCTTAGCGGCAGCATCAGCGACGCCGTGGTTCCGGTGCCGGGCCGGCTGGTGATGTCAAAGCGGCCGCGATGGCGCTCGACGATGTGCTTGACGATCGACAGGCCGAGCCCGGTCCCGCCGGCGGCGCGGCTGCGGCTGGTGTTGGCGCGATAGAAACGTTCGGTGAGACGCGGCAGATGCTCGGGCGCGATGCCGTCGCCCTCATCGCGGATGGCCAGCGAAAGCCAGCCGCGATCGGTGGCCTCCAACGTGACCGTCACTAACCCGCCGGGCTTGCCGTATTTCACCGCGTTGTCGATCAGATTGCGCAGTGCCTGCGCCATTTGCCCCCGATCCCCGGCGATCTCGGCCGTTTCGACGTTCGTCGAAAGGGCGATCTCAGTGTCGTCACGGAATTCGGCGGCGGTTTCGCGAGCCAGCGCGACGACATCGACCGTGCCAGAGGGCGCCTCGTGCTTGTTCGCCTCGATCCGCGACAGGGACATCAGATCGGCGACCAGCGCCTGCATGCGGAGCGCTTCGTGGCGAATAGTGGTGAGGAACTTCTCCCTGGTAGCGGAATTTGCGCCCGCGCGCGGGTCGAGCAGCGTCTCGACATACCCCAGGATCGCGGCCAGCGGCGTGCGCAGTTCGTGGCTGGCATTGGCGACGAAATCGGCGTGGGAACGGGCGACGCTGACCCGCTCGGACTTGTCGTAGAGGCTGACCAGGCGGTCACCCGAGCTGAGTACGTCGCAGCAGATCTCCCACACGCTCCCGCCGACGGACAGGTGATCGACCTGCGCGATACCGCCCCCCTCGCCGACGATCACCGCCACCGCGTCGGGATTGCGAATGGCGATGCGCACATCCTGCCCGACGATATGGTTTCCCAGCAGGAGCTTGGCGGCGGTGTTGGCGAACGTAACCGACCCGTTGGAGACGACGAACGCCGGGGTCTGCAGATGCTCGAGCAGGTTTACGCCAACGACCGCCATGACGCGGGCTTAGGCGCCGGACGGGGCGAGGGGAAGCGCGACATGAGCGTTCAACGTCGCTGGTGCCCTCCGGCGCCTCTCGGCGAGAACGCAGGCTGCCAAATTCGTTGCCCGCTGGCGCCGAACGGCCGCGCTTGTTAAGCTGCATGTGCGAGGCCCGGCGACTGGCCCACGCAGGAGGAACGCGGGCATGCGTGATTGTGGGGCTGGGGCGGCATGACGAAATTTATCGCCGACCGCCTCCTGCTGTTCGGCGCCACTGGCGATCTTTCCAAGCGCATGCTGTTGCCATCGCTTTGCGCGCTCGACGCGGACGGGTTGCTCGACCCCAAGCTGGAGATCATCGGCACCGCCCGCTCCGAGCTCGACGACAGGGCATTCCGTGATTTCGCTCGCGCCGCGCTGGAAAAGTTTATGCCGGCCGAGCGCCGGGGCGGCATGGCGACCTTCCTCAACCGGCTCCGCTTCCAGCCGCTCGACGCCAATTCGACGGAAGGCTTCGATGTCCTCGCCAGGAAAGTGGGGACGCCCGCGCATGGGCTGGCGATCTTCCTTTCGACGGCCCCCAGCCTGTTCGAGCCGAGCATCGCCGGCCTGAAGGCGGGTCGCCTTACCGGGGAAAAGGTGCGGATCGGGTTGGAAAAGCCGCTCGGCATCGATCTGGCGTCAAGCCGCACAATCAACGATGCCGTGGCGAACGCCTTTCCCGAGGACCGCATCTTCCGCATCGACCATTATCTCGGCAAGGAAACCGTCCAGAATCTGCTGGCGCTGCGCTTTGCCAATCTGATGTTCGAGCCGTTGTGGAACTCAGCCTGTATCGATCACGTGCAGATCACCGTCGCCGAGACGGTCGGGCTCGAGGGCCGGGTCGGCTTCTACGATGGTGCCGGGGCGTTGCGCGATATGGTCCAGAACCACATGCTGCAGCTGCTGGCGCTGGTCGCGATGGAGCCGCCGGTGAGGTATGAGGCGACCGGCGTGCGGGACGAGAAGGTCAAGGTGCTGCGCTCGCTGCGCAAGGTGCTGCCGGCCGATATCGTCACCGGCCAGTATCGCGCCGGCGCCATCGCCGGGGCGGCGGTGCCCGGCTATGACGAGGAGCTTGGGCGGGACTCCGACACCGAGACCTTCGTCGCGATCAAGGCACATATCGATAACTGGCGGTGGAAGGGCGTGCCGTTTTACCTGCGCACGGGCAAGCGGCTGCCGAAGCGCGCGACCGAGATCGTCGTCCAGTTCCGGCCGGTGCCGCATTCGATCTTTGCCGGTCGCGGCGCGCGCAGTGCGCCCAACCGGCTGGTGATAGCCATCCAGCCGGCCGAGAATCTCACGCTTTCGCTCACGGTCAAAGTGCCGGGGCTTGATCGTGATGGTATCCGCCTGCGCTCGGTGCCGCTCGACATCGCCTTGCCGGACGTCTTCGCCGGGCCGCACCGGCGCATCGCCTATGAGCGGTTGCTGCTCGACCTGATCGAGGGCGACCAGACGCTGTTCGTCCGCCGCGACGAGGTCGAGGCCCAATGGCAATGGATCGATGCGATCCGCGCGGTCTGGGAAGAGCAGGCGTTCACCCCCAAGCCCTACACCGCCGGCAGCTGGGGGCCGTCCGCCGCCATCGCCCTAGCCGAGCGCAACGGCGTGACATGGCATGAGTGAGCGCGGGATCGAGCGCCGCCACGACAGGCCGCGTAGCGTGATCGCAGGCGAGGAGTGACGCCGATGCGCAGTATTGACCCTATCGTCGCCCGCGTCACCGAGCGCATCGCCGCGCGTTCACGCGAAAGCCGCGGCCGCTATCTGGAGCTGATCACCCGCGAGAGCGATCGCTCTCGCGACCGCAACATGATGCCCTGCTCGAACCTCGCGCATGGCTTTGCCGCCGCGCTGGAGGACAAGGCCAGCATCGCCACGGGGAGCGGCCCCAACCTCGCCATCGTCACCGCCTACAACGACATGCTTTCGGCGCATCAGCCCTATGCCCGCTATCCCGAGGCGATGAAGCTCTATGCGCGCGAGATTGGCGCCACCGCCCAGGTCGCGGGCGGCGTCCCGGCGATGTGCGACGGCGTCACCCAAGGGCTCGACGGCATGGAGCTGTCGCTGTTCAGCCGCGACGCAATCGCGCTTTCGACCGCAGTGGCGCTCAGCCACGCCATGTTCGACGGCATGGCGTTGCTCGGCATCTGCGACAAGATCGTGCCGGGGCTGGTGATCGGCGCGTTGCGCTTCGGCCATCTGCCGGCGGTCTTCGTGCCCTCCGGCCCGATGCCTTCGGGGATCGCCAACAAGGAGAAGCAAAGGGTCCGCCAGCTTTACGCAGAGGGCATCGTCGGACGTGCCGAGCTGCTGGCGAGCGAGAGCGCGAGTTACCATTCGCCGGGCACATGCACCTTTTTCGGCACCGCCAACTCCAATCAGATGATGATGGAGATGATGGGGCTGCACATTCCCGGCGCCGCTTTCATCCCGCCGGGCACGCCGCTGCGCCAGGCGCTTACCCGCGCCGCCGTGCATCGCCTCGCCGCGATAGGTCACGGCGGCAACGACTTTCGCCCGCTCGGCCGGGCGGTGGACGAAAAGGCGATCGTCAACGCCTGCGTCGGGCTGCTTGCCACCGGCGGCTCGACCAACCATGCCATCCATCTGCCGGCAATGGCGCGGGCCGCCGGGGTGATCCTGGACTGGGAGGACCTCGACGAGCTTTCGGCGGCGGTGCCGCTGATCGCGCGGGTCTACCCGAACGGATCGGGTGACGTGAACCACTTCCAGGCGGCTGGCGGCATGGGTTATGTCATCGCCGAGTTGCTCGGCGCCGGCCTCGCCCATGCCGATGTCCTCACCATCGCCGAAGGCGGGATGGCCCAGTTCGCGATGGAGCCGTGGCTCGATGAGGGCGAGCTTGCCTGGCGGGCGCTCCCGGCCGAAAGCGCGGACGACACGATGCTGCGGCCCGTCGCCACGCCGTTCCTGCCCGACGGCGGCATGCGGCTCGTACAAGGCAATCTCGGCCGGGCGACGTTCAAGACCAGCGCGGTCGATCGCGAACGTTGGACGATCGAGGCGCCCTGCCGAGTGTTCGAGCGGCAGGAGGAGGTCATCCACGCCTTCGCCGCCGGCGAACTCGACCGCGACGTGGTCGTCGTCGTCCGCTTCCAGGGGCCCCGCGCCAATGGCATGCCAGAACTGCACAAGCTGACCCCCCCGCTCGGCGTGCTGCAGGATCGCGGCTATCGGGTGGCGCTGGTCACCGACGGCCGCATGTCGGGGGCGTCGGGCAAGGTGCCGGCCGCTATCCACGTCACCCCGGAGGCGCTGGGCGGCGGTCCGCTGGCGCTGCTGCGTGACGGTGATTTCGTCCGGCTCAGCGCCGTTACCGGCACACTCGAAACCACCGCCGACCTCGCCGAGCGACAGGCTGCTCCGGCGCCGGCCGAGGCGTCGGGCATGGGCCGCGAACTCTTCGCGATGTTCCGCGCGGGCGCGGGCGGAGCGGAGCAGGGCGCTTCGGCGATGCTGGAGGTGGCGGGACTATGATCGAACTCGTCGCGGCTGACATCGGCGGCACCAACGCCCGCTTCGCGCTCGCCTCGGTCGGCAAGGGGGGCAAGATCGCGCTGGGCGAGCCGATCACCCTGGGGACCAGCGATTTCGTCAGCCTGCACAACGCCTGGGATGAGTTCGGCCGTCGGCTTGGCAGGCCGCTGCCGAACGCTGCCGCCGTCGCCATCGCCGCGCCGGTCACCGGCGCGGTGCTGCGGATGACCAACAACAGCTGGACGATCGATACCGGCAAGCTCGACGAGCAGCTCGGCATCGAGCGCGTCACCGTGCTCAACGATTTCGCCGCCGTCGCCCATGCCGCGGCAAGTGCGCCGGACGACCAGTTCGAACATATCTGCGGACCTGACGTGGCGCTGACCGCCAACGGCACGATCAGCGTTCTTGGCCCAGGCACCGGCCTCGGGGTAGCCCATTTCCACCGCTACCCGGGCGGCTACCACGTCCAGGCGACCGAGGGCGGGCACATTGATTTCGCACCGGTCGACGCGATCGACGATGCCATCCTGGCCCGGCTGCGAGCGCGTCACCGCCGGGTTTCGGTCGAGCGGGTGGTGTCCGGCCCGGGCATCTTCGACATCTATTACGTGCTCGCCCAGCTTGAGCATCGCAGTGTCAACGTGCTCGACGCCATGACGATCTGGCAACGTGGCGCTAGTGGCGAGGACGATCTGGCGAGCGCCGCGATCGATCGCTTCTGCATGTCCCTGGGCAGCGCGGCCGGCGATTACGCGCTGGCCCATGGCGCCACCGGCGTGGTGATCGCGGGCGGAGTTGGCCAGCGGTTACGCGATCGGCTCCCCGCCTCCGGCTTTGCCGAGCGGTTCGCTTGGAAGGGCCGCTACGAGCAGCTGATGGCGAGCCTTCCGGTTAAGCTCATTACCCTGGCGCAGCCCGGACTTTTCGGTGCTGTTGCCGCCTTCGCCAAGGAGCATTCCCAGTCATGAGCGATATCGAGCCGATCATGCGTATGGCACCGGTGATCCCGGTGCTGGTAATCGAAGACGCAGCCTTTGCCGTGCCGATCGCCGAGGCCCTGGTGGCGGGAGGGCTGCCGGTGCTCGAGGTGACTTTGCGCACGTCGTGCGCGCTCGATGTTATCCGCGCGATGAAGCAGGTGCCGGGTGCGGTGGTCGGGGCCGGCACCGTGCTCAACCCTGACGAGCTGGAGGCGGCGATCTACGCCGGCGCGGAATTCATCGTCTCGCCTGGCTTGACCAAGAAGCTCGGCAAGGCGGCGGTCAAGTCGGGCGTACCGTTCCTGCCCGGCACCGCCAATGCCGGCGACATCATGCTCGGGCTCGACCTCGGACTCACCCGCTTCAAGTTCTTCCCCGCCGAGGCTTCGGGCGGGATCGCCGCGCTGAAGGCGATCGCCGGACCTTTCGGCGCGGCGCGCTTCTGCCCGACCGGCGGCATTACCCTTGCAAGCGCTCCCGACTGGCTTGCGCTCGATGCGGTGCTCTGTGTCGGCGGAAGCTGGATCGTGCCCAAGGGCCCGCCCGACGGCGCGGTGATCGAGGCCAATGCTCGCGCCGCCGCCCGGCTGGCGCGATGAGCGGGGCGGCCGACCTCGACCATCGGCTTCAGGAACTGCACGTCCGCACCAGCGAGACGCCGATGTTCAACCCGGTGTTCCAGCTCGGCCTTGAGCTGTCCCGTCGGATCGAAACCGGCGAGATGACGCTCGACGAGATCGAGTCGCTGGTCGCGGAGCTCGATTGCGAAGGGCTGCGGGCGCGCTCGGCCCGGCTTATCCGGCTGATTGGGCCGGTAAACATCACCGAAAACAAAGCACGGCTGCGCGCGCTGGGCGCGGAGGAGGACTTCGCCGCCTTCGCCGCGCATTGGCAGCGCCCGCTGGTCCACATCGTCTTTACCGCGCACCCGACCTTCCTGCTGAGCAAGGCGCAGACCGAGGCGGTCGCGGCCTCCGCCTCGACCGGCGATCTTAGCGTCGAAGCGGTGTGCAGCGCACCGCACGAGCGCGATCCGATCACCCTCGATAGCGAGCACGAGGCGGCGCTGGCGGCGATGACGCGAGCGCAGGATGCGCGCGACCGGATCAACGCCCTGTTGTTCGAGATCGCGGCGACCCGCTGGCCGAAGCGCTGGCGCAGCTTCCAGCCGCTGCCGATCCGCCTGGCAAGCTGGGTCGGCTACGACATGGACGGGCGCACCGACATCGGTTGGTCGACCTCGATCCGCTATCGGCTGATTGAGAAGGCGCGACGGCTTGCGCGCTATGCGGCCAGCTTGGAGACGCTGGCGCCGGAGATCGCGCAAAGGCTCACCCGCGCAGCCGCGCATACCGAGGATATGGTCGCGCGGTTCGCGGCTGATCTGTCCGCGCCCGCCGAGCTTTCGGCCGCCGCCGACTCGCTCACTGCCGATCATGCCGACAAGATCACCAGCCTCTCGCCGATCATCACCGCGCTGGAAGCCGAGGCAAAGTCGGCCGATCAAGACAGCGCGCGCGACCTGCTGGTGGTCGCGGCAGCGATGCGCGCCGACGGGCTCGGGATGGGCTGGATCCACTTCCGGGTAAACGCCTCGCAGCTGCAGAACGCGATCCGCCGCCGCATCGATCCGGACGGCAAGCTCGGCCTCGCCAGCCAGGCGGCGCTGATGAAGATGCGCGAGCTGCTCGCCGAGGTGAAGCCGCTGCGCTCGAACTTCGCGGCGCTGGCGATCGAGAACAGCACCGCCGTCCGCCAGTTCCTGGCGATGGCCCAGATCCTCGGCCACATCGACGCCGATGCGCCAATCCGCATGCTGGTGGCCGAATGCGAGCAGCCGACCACCGTGCTCGCGGCGCTTTACTACGCCAAGATGTTTGGCATCGACGACAAGGTCGACGTATCGCCGCTGTTCGAAACCGAAAGCGCGCTCGAACACGGCGCGCGCTTCCTCGACGCGCTGCTCGCGGAGGATGCCTATCGTGACTATGCGCGCAAGCGCGGCCGGGTTTGCATCCAGACCGGCTATTCGGACGCGGGCCGCTTCGTCGGCCAGATACCCGCCGCGCTGGCGATCGAGCGGCTGCAAGGGCGGCTGGCCGAGGGCATGGTCGCCAACGGACTGACCGATGTCGCGGCGCTGATCTTCAATACCCATGGCGAGAGCATGGGCCGCGGCGCGCACCCGGCAAGCTGGGTCGACCGCCTCGCCTGGCCGCTTTCGCCCTGGGCGCGGCGCCGCTTCCTGCGCGCCGGCATCAAGCTCGAACCCGAGGTGAGCTTCCAGGGCGGCGACGGCTATCTGTTCTTCGGCTCGCCGGAGCTGGCTCTGGCGACGCTGACCCGCTTCGCCGAGGCACCGCCGTGGAAGGCCGACGTCAACGCCCCGACCGACCCCTTCTACCGCCGTACCGACCTCAGCCTCGACTTCTACCGCGCCGTGCGCCGCGTCCAGCACGACCATCTCGCCAGCTCCACCTATTCCCGCGCGGTGACCGCCTTCGGCCTTGGGTTGCTGAATGACACCGGCTCGCGCAAGGCGCGCCGCCAGTCGGACCTGTCCGCCGACCGATCGATGAATCTGCGGCAGATCCGCGCGATCCCGCACAACGCCATCCTCCAGCAGCTCGGCTATCCGGTGAACGTGATCGCCGGGGTCGGCACCGCGGCCGAGGGCAATCGCGAAGAGATCGCCGCGCTGCTGCGCGACAGTCCGCGTGGCCGCGCGTTGCTCCGTCTGGTCCGCGCCGCGAACGCTCTCGCCAGCATCAAGACCGTCGCCGCCTACGGCGAGCTGTTCAACTCGGCCTACTGGGCGAGCCGCCCCTACCGAGGCAACGAGCAGCACATCGCCGACGCCTGCCTTACGCTCGCCGAGCATCTGACCAAGGACGATCGCACCGGCGTTTACCGCCGTTTGGCGTCGCGGCTGCGCGTCGATGCTTTCAAGCTCCACCGCCTGCTGGCACTGATCCCCGACGATTCGCCGCTGCCGGACCGCGAACGCACCCGCCGGAGCCTTGGCGTGCTGCAGGCGCTGCGGCTGGCGCTGCTCAAGCACATCTTCCTGCGGGCGGTGATGGTGCCAACGTTCAGCCGCGCCAACGATATCAGCCGCGACGACGTGCTGGAGATGGTGTTCTCGCTGCGGGTCGATGAGGCGCTCGCCCAGCTGCGCCGCGCCTTCCCGATCAGCTTTCCATCGATCGGCGACTTCACCGTCGCCGAGCCGAGCGATTATCCCGACGAGGGCGCGAGCAGCTATGCGACGATCCACCGCGACTTCATCGATCCGATCGCCCGCAGCCACGCGCTGGCGCTGCGCATCACCACCGCGATCGCCAACGAGTTCGGCGCGCACGGCTGAGCGCGATCACGGGCTCTTTTGGCCACGAGGATGCCTTGCGCACCGCTCGCCAGCGCAGCGAATCGGTGTTAGACCAATAAGAACAAATGTGGGCGGAGTATGCAGGAAATGACAGTTGCGACCGAGACGCGCCTTCGGGCCGAAGAGATCAAACCGGCGATCGGCACCCGCGTGCTCAACAGCAAGGAAGAGCTGCTCAGCGGCGAGCTGGCCCCGGCGCTGCGCGAACTGCTCGAGGCCCGTGGTATCCTCGTGTTCCCGAAGATCAACTTCACCGACGAGGAGCAGATCGCCTTCACCCGGACGCTCGGCAAATTCGCCTCGGAGGGCGAGCGCGAAGGCGTTACCAAGATCACCCTCGACGCCAAGGAGAACCCCTCCAGCGCCGAATATCTGAAGGGTTCGCTCTACTGGCACATCGATGGCACGATGAACGACGTGCCGATCCTCGCCTCGATGCTGTCGTGCCGGGTGCCTTCGCCCAAGGGCACCGGCAACACCGGATTTGCGAACACCTATTCGGCTTACGAAGCGCTGCCGGAGGACAAGAAAGCCGAATATGCGCAGCTGCGGGTGCTCCACGGCGCCTGGGCATCGGTGTTCTACCACGATCCCGAACCCACCCTCGCCAAGCTGGAGAACTATCAGCGGATCGGCGAGAGGGAGCTGCCACTGGTGTGGACGCACCGCTCGGGGCGCAAGTCGCTGGTGATCGGTAACACCGCCAGCTACGTCGTCGGCAAGTCGCCGATGGAAAGCGCGCGGATCATTCACGGGCTGCGCGACTGGGCGACCGGCGAGCGGTTCAGCTACAGCCACGAATGGAGCGTCGGCGATCTGGTGATCTGGGACAACACCGGCACGATGCACCGCGCCGAAGCCTATGATCCCACCTGCGGCCGGATGATGCACCGGACCAAGCTGGAGGGCGAAGAGCCGTTCGAGTGATATGCCATGGTCGGCGCGCGCGCTACCCTCGCAAGTGTTCAGCTTGCCGTTTCACTTGGCGTTCATTAGCCCGCTGGCTATAGGCGACACCATGTCCACGCGTCCGCTCTTCGCCCTCTCCCCGAGGCAGCTTGTCCTCGCCTGCGCCGCCGGCGCGATTGTCCTGACAGGAGGCTGCGCAGGGCGCGGCGGCAAGCACAAGGACACCGCCTACGTCGCGCGCGATGTCGATACCCTCTACGGCGCCGCCAAGGGTAGGCTGGATCGGGGCCAATACAAGGAAGCCGCCGCGCTGTTCGACGAGGTCGAGCGCCAGCATCCCTATTCGCCGTGGGCACGGCGCGCCCAACTGATGAGCGCGTTCAGCTATTACGTCGCGCGCGATTACACCAAGGCGATCCAGGCCGCCGAACGCTTCCTCTCGATCCATCCGGGCAACAAGGACGCGCCTTACGCCTATTACCTGATCGCGATTTCCTATTACGAACAGATCAGCGACGTGACACGCGACCAGAAGATCACCCAGCAGGCGCGCCAGGCGCTGACCGAGCTGGTGCGCCGCTATCCGGATACGCGATACGCCTCGGATGCGCGGCTGAAGCTCGATCTGGTCGCCGATCACCTTGCCGGCAAGGAAATGACGATCGGCCGTTCGTATGAGCGCAGCGGCAAGTGGCTCGCCGCCTCGATTCGCTTCCGCAACGTGATCGACAATTACCAAACCACGAGCCACGCGCCCGAGGCGCTTTTCCGCCTGGTCGAGACCAACCTGGCGCTGGGCTTGCCCGAAGAGGCGCAGAAGGCGGCGGCGGTGCTCGGCGCGAACCATCCCGGCAGCGAATGGTACAAGCGCGCCTTTGCGCTGATGGAACGGCACGCGCCCGGAACCGTCGCCAGCTGACCGCTTGAGCGCGTTTTTCCGTAGCGCGGCGTAGGCGGATCTCACGAGCTAGTTCTACTTCGCCGGTTGACAATTGGGCGGCGGTGGCGCTGTGTCTTTGCCAACCCATGTTGTCCCAAAAGACCCGATACACGATCCGCGCGCTCCAGCATCTGGCGGACCATTACCGGCAAGGGTCGGTGCGGCTCGATGCGATCGCCACGGCCCAGAATATCCCGCGCAAATTCCTCACCGTGATTCTTTCGGAGTTGGTTCGCGAGGGGCTGGTCATCTCGCACCGAGGCCGCGACGGCGGCTATGAACTCGGGCTGCAGCCCGTTGACATCCGGTATGGCGACATCATCCGGCTGACGCGGGGTAGCCTGGCGTTGACGCCCTGCGCGAGCCGCAACGCGCACGAGCATTGCGCCAATTGTCTGCCCGAATCTGAGTGCCGCCTGCGCGCCCTGATGCTGACCTTGCGCGACGAAATGGCGACCATGCTCGACCGGACGACCCTCGCCGATCGCCTCGATCCCGAACCGGCTTTCATCGATCCGGCTGGCGGGATCGATCCAGCGGGCTGACGGTCCGCCCCCTTGCAAATTCCGCTTGGGCGCCGGCAAGACAAATTTTAGTTGTCTATCACATTAGTAGAGATTAGAAGGGCGCGGATTGGAGCCGCCCATGGGTCACACCGAAATTGCACAGAATGATGGAGCCGGCCGTGCGAATGTGGCCGCGCGCCTTCGCTATGGTGCCGTCCACCTGATCATCGACGAAGGCCGGGTCGCCCAGCGCGACGCTACCGAGCGCCAGTGGTTCACCTGAGCCACCGCGCGCCAGGCATTTCTCAAACAGCACGCCCCGGGGGGAGAGCGAAGGTTCGAGTAAGGGAGGCTGTAATTCAAGCAGGTAGGAGGCGTTTCTCGTCAGAGGGATCGCTCCACGCCTAGGCCGGCCGGGAGCGCATGCCCGGCCGGCCAATACGATGCATTCCGGCAGGGGTCGGCTGCATCAGTTCCACTCGATGCAACCCGGCGGGGTCGGATGCATCCAATTCCCTACGAAGGATTTGCAAAAAATGAAGTCTGTCGTTCGGCTCGCCTTGCTCGCCACCACCGCGCTGCCGGCCGCCCCCGCGCTTGCAGCGATCGATACGGGGGAGGCCCGAGTCGCGACCACCTCCGTAACCGCCGAGGGCGTTGTGGCGGCCCACGCGACTCAGCAAGACTCTTCGGTCGGAACCGGCGCCCGCGATTCGAGCGACGATATCATCGTCACGGCGCGGCGCCGCCAGGAAACCGCGCAGGAAGTGCCGCTGGCGATCTCGGTGATCGGTGGCGAGCACATCGACAACACCGGCGCCTTCAACGTCGGGCGCCTCCAGCAGCTTACTCCGACGCTGCAGTTCACCTCCTCCAACCCGCGCAACACGACGCTGTCGATCCGCGGCATCGGCGCCCCGTTCGGGCTGTCCAACGACGGCTTCGAGCAGGGCGTCGGCATCTACGTCGACGACGTCTATTACTCGCGCGCCGCTTCCTCGACTTTCGACTTCCTGGACGTTCAGCAAATCGAGGTGCTGCGTGGGCCGCAGGGCACGCTCTACGGGAAGAACACCACTGCCGGCGCGATCAACATCACCTCGCGCCAGCCGACCTTCGATTTCGAGGGACGGGCTGAGGTGACGGTCGGCAATTTGCAGTTCAAGCAGGCGAAGGCGGCGATCTCCGGGCCGCTGTCCGAAAAGTTCGCGGCACGCATCGCCCTGTCCAGCACCAGCCGACGGGGCACAATCTTGAACGTCAAGAGCGGCAACTGGATCAACGAGCAGGACAATCTGGGCCTGCGCGTCCAGCTGCTGTTCCGACCGAACGACAATCTCAATATCACGCTTTCGGGTGACTACTCGGTGCAGGATCCCGAGTGCTGCGGCACTGTCTTCGCGCGGGTCACGTCGACGCAGCGCGCGGCCAATCGCCAGTATAATGCGCTATCCGCCGCTGCCAACGGCGGCGCGGGATACACCGTCGTCAGCCGCAACCCGTTCGCGCGCCTGACCGACATTGACGCCGAGCTCAACGCCGGCAACAAGATCGGCGGCACGGCACTGCGGGTTAAATGGGAGATGGGACCGGGCACCTTGACCTCGGTCACAGCCTGGCGCTTCTGGGATTGGCATCCTGCCAACGATCGTGACTTCACCGGCCTGCCGATCACGACGAAGTCGCAGAACCCGTCGCAGCAGAACCAGTACACGCAAGAGCTGCGCTACAACTATTCGAGCCCGCGTATCGATTTCGTCGCCGGCGCCTTTGGCTATCATCAGACCGTCCGCACCCAGGGCACCGAGCAGCTCGGCAGCGCCGCCAGCCGCTGGCTGCTCGACCCGGGCACCCTCGCCCAGGCTCCGGTGGGCTCGGCGAACTGCGCCCCCTCGGGCGCAGGCGCGCTGGCCTGCGATCCCAGCGTGCTCAACGGCGTGACCGCCTTCAACACGATCTTCCTCGACAACACCAGCGCGGCGCTGTTCGGTCAGGTCGCCTGGAAGGTGATCAACGGGCTGACGATACAGCCAGGCATCCGCTTGAACTACGACAAGAAGAGCGGCGGTTACGCGCGCCGCGTGTTTGACGGCCAGGGCGTCCAGCTGTTCACCACCGACGCGAGCGGCAACCCGATCACCTCCGCCTCCAATCCGCGGGTCTTCGCTCAGATCGACCAGCTCACCCCGCAGGTCTTCACAGTCAAGGACAGCGCCTGGAACTTTTCCTATGACTTGAATGTCAGCTACCGGGTCACGCCCGATATCCTGGTTTACGGAACCTATGCCAAGACGTTCAAGTCGTTCGGCATCAACCTCAACGGCGTGCCCAACCTGGCAAACGGCCAGCCGGCGCTCAACGTGGCAAAAATCAAGCCGGAGTCGGTGAATCACTTTGAAATCGGCATCAAATCGACGTTTTGGAACGGCAAGGCGGTCCTCAACCTCGCAGCCTATCGCACCGATATCGGGGACTTCCAGGTTCTGGTGAATTCAGGCGCGGTCAGTACAACGCGCGGCTACCTCGCCAATGCCAGGAAGGTGCGCACCCAGGGCGTCGAAGCCGAGTTTTCCCTCCGCCCGAACGAGCGTTTCCACCTCTATGTCAACGGCGCCCACACCGACGCCAGGTATGTGGACTTCACCGGCGCGCCTTGCCCCCCCGGGTTTTCCGGCGGCGGCTCGGGAACCGCGGCCGCGCCGTTCGGCACTCCGGGCAACAGTCCGGCAAGCTGCACCCTTTCCGGCTCGCCGCTCGCCGGGACTTCCAGGTGGAGCGCGTCGTTTGGAGCGGAATACAACGTCCCGGTCACGCTGCTCGACAAGGACGGCGAGGTCTATCTGGGTTTCGACGGCAACGCTCGCACCAGGTTCTCCTCCAACCCCTCGCCGTCAGCAGCGACCGACATCGCCGGGTACGCCCTGTCGAACTTCCGCGCGGGCTTCCGGACGGAGCATGGCATCGACGTGTTCGGCTGGGTCCGCAACGCCTTCGACCGGCCCTATTTCGAGCTGCTTCAGGTGGCTCCGGGCAGCACCGGACTGATCGCCGGTCAGCCTGGTGATCCCCGCACCTGGGGCGGCACGATCAAGGTGCAGTTCTAACCTGGAGTCCGAGCGCAGGGCGGCTTCTGAACCGAGCCGCCCCCAAGCCGGGTGACGCCCGCGCAGCGTTCCGCTAGAACGCGGCGCGAACATGCTCACCCGGCTGGCCATCCGCAACATCGTCCTGATCGAGGCGCTCGATCTCGATTTTACCGAGGGGCTCGGCGTGCTCACCGGCGAGACCGGCGCCGGCAAGTCGATCCTGCTCGACGCGCTGGGGCTGACGCTCGGCACCCGCGCTGAAAGCGGCCTGCTGCGCGCCGGTGAGGAGCGGGCGAGCGTCGTTGCCAGCTTCGAATTTTCCGCGCTTCCTCCCGGTATCGGCGATGTGCTTAACGAGGCGGAGATCTCCGTTGACCGCGGCGAGCCGCTGATCCTCAAGCGCCAGCTTCGCGGCGACGGCGCCAGCAAGGCATTTGTCAACGATCAGCCGGTGGGCGCGGCGCTGCTGCGCGAACTGGCGCCGTGGCTCGTGGAGATCCACGGCCAGCACGATGATCGCGGCCTGGTCAATCCGCGCGGCCATCGCGCCCTGCTCGACCGTTATGCGCGAGCCGACAGCGCTGGCGTGGAGGCGGCGTGGCGCAGCTGGCGCGGCGCCGAGGCGGCGCTGGCCGCCGCGCGCGATCGCGTGGTGAAGTCGGCCGAGGATCAGGATCTGCTGCTCGCGCATCTTGCCGAGCTCACCACCCTCCAGCCCCAGACCGGCGAGGAGGAAGAGCTCGCCGGGGCGCGCGCGACGATGCAAAAGGGCGAGAAGCTCGCGGACGACCTCGCGGCCCTCCAACACCTCTGGGCGGGCTCGGACTCTGCGCTGGCGGCGTTGCGCGGCGCGGCGCGGCGGCTCGATCGCATCGCCGATCAGCATGCGTTGCTGGCCGAAGCACTGGCCGCGCTCGATCGAGCAGTGATCGAGGCGGGGGAGGCGGAGGACAAGCTCACCGCTGCCGCCGATGCGCTGGCGCATGATCCGATGGCGCTCGACCGGATCGAGACGCGGCTGTTCGATCTGCGCGCCGCCGCGCGCAAGCATGGCTGCACCGTCGATGCGCTTCCGGAGAAGATGCTCGGGCTGCGCGCCGCGCTCGACGCGATCGAAAGCGGCGAGGCCGAGATCGAGGCGCTGGAAGCGGCCGCGCGGGAGGCGGGCGGCGCGTATCGCGCGCATGCCGAGGAACTGCATGCCAACCGTGCGGCGGCGGCAATGCGGCTCGACGAGGCGGTCGCGGCCGAACTCGCCCCGTTGAAGCTCGACGCCGCGCGGTTCCGGACGGCCGTGGCCGATCTGCCTGAGGAACGCTGGGGGCCGTCGGGCATGGATTCGGTCGAGTTCCTGATCAGCACCAACCCCGGCGCCGACTTCGCCCCGCTCGCCAAGATCGCCAGCGGCGGCGAACTCTCACGCTTCATCCTCGCGCTCAAGGTCGCGCTCGCGGAAGAAGGCGGCGCGGCGACGGTGATCTTCGACGAGATCGACCGGGGCGTCGGCGGCGCGGTGGCGAGCGCGATCGGCGAGCGACTGGCGCGGCTGGCCGGAGGAGGGAAGGGCAGCGGCCAGCTGCTGGTCGTCACCCACAGCCCGCAGGTCGCGGCGCGCGGCGGCACGCATTACGTGATCCACAAGACCAGCGAGGGCACGGTGACGCGGACCTCTGTGGCGCTGCTCGACCAAGCGGGGCGGCAGGAGGAAATCGCGCGGATGCTGTCGGGCGCGGAGATTACCGACGAGGCCCGGGCGCAGGCGGATCGGCTGTTGGAGGGTGTGTGAGGGGTGTTGCTGGCCTTGACAGGACCTGTTTAACGACCGATTTTAGGGTCATGAACAAGTCCTTTGCTCCGGAATCGATCGTGCAGGATGTGCTGGCCGATGCCTGCGTCAGCATCAGCGATTTTAAACGCAATCCAGCGGCAATTATCGCTGAGGCGAAGCTGCGTCAGGTAGCGATTCTCAACCGCAACAAGCCGGTCGCCTATGTGATCGCGCCGCATGTCTGGGAATATCTTTGCGACCTGGTTGCGGACCAGCATCTTATCCGTGAAGCGCAGGAAGCGCTTGAAGGCCCCGGAGAGAATGTGGTGATCGATCTTGACCGATATTTATGAGGTCGAGTTCCGCCCGCGTGCGGCGAAAGCGTTCGAGAAATTGGCAAGTTCCATCCAGACGCAGCTGTCGCGCAAGCTGAATGAACGCCGTAGTCACCCGCGGGTGCCCGCCGACCGGGTTCGCGAAATGCCCGATGGATACAGATTGAAGCTTCGCGCTGCCGGGGTTCGGCTCGTGTATCAGGTCCATGATGGTCGATTACTGATATTGGTGCTGTCCGTTGGCAGTCGCGATGGCGAAAAGGCTTACAAGGATGCCCTCCGCGAATACATCGAAGTCTCTCAGTAACGAGCAAGCCGCCGAAGAACTCGCGCATCTTGGCGCCGAAATCGCGCGGCATGATCGGCTTTACCATACCGAGGACGCGCCGGAGATCACCGACGCCGAGTACGACGCGCTCGTGCGCCGCAACGCCGAGCTTGAGGCGCAATTCCCCCAGCTGATTCGGGAGGACAGCCCGAGCCGCAAGGTTGGCCACGCCGTTGCCGCGTCGCCGCTGTCGAAGGTACCGCATGAAGCTCGGATGATGAGCCTCGACAACGCGTTCAGCGAAGCGGAGGTCGCCGAGTTCCTCGCGCGGGTGCGGCGTTACCTCAACCTTGCCGAAGACGCCGAAGTCGCTGTCACCGCCGAGGACAAGATCGATGGATTGTCGTGCTCGCTGCGCTATGAGCACGGCCGGCTGATCCGGGCGGCGACGCGGGGCGACGGATTGGTCGGCGAGGATGTGACCGCCAATGTCGCGTACATCCCTGATATTCCGCAAGACCTTCGCGGGACGGCGCCGACGCTTTTCGAGGTTCGCGGCGAAGTCTATATGGCGAAGGCAGACTTCGCCGCGCTCAACGCCATTCAGCAGGAGGCGAGCGCGAGGTTGTTCGCGACGCCGCGCAACGCCGCCGCCGGTTCGCTGCGGCAGAAGGACCCGCTTGTCACCAAGGCGCGGCCGCTGCGCTTCCTGGCGCACGGCTGGGGGGTCGCCAGCGAACTGCCGGCGGCGAGCCAGCTTGAGATGATGCGGATCATTGCCGGCTGGGGCCTGCCGGTGTCGACCGACCTGAGCCTGTGTTGCACGCTCGACGACATGCTCGCCGCCTACGCCCGCATCCGCGAGGCGCGCGCAGGGCTGGCCTATGACATCGACGGCGTCGTCTATAAGGTGGATCGGCTCGACTGGCAGGGGCGGCTCGGTTTCGTGGCCAAGGCGCCGCGCTGGGGGCTGGCGCACAAATTTCCCGCCGAGCGCGCCGAGACGCTGCTCGATGCCATCGATGTCCAGGTCGGCCGCACCGGCAAGCTGACTCCGGTTGGGCGGCTCCGCCCGGTGCTGGTCGGGGGCGTCACCGTCGTCAACGTCACACTGCACAATCGCGACGAGATCGCCCGGCTGGGCCTGCGCATCGGCGACCGGCTGGTGCTGCAGCGGGCCGGCGACGTTATCCCGCAGGTGGTCGACAACCTGACCCGCGAAGCGCCGCGCCAGCCCTATGTCTTCCCCGCTCATTGCCCCGAATGCGGCAGCGAGGCCGTGGCCGAGGAAGGGGAAGTCGACGTGCGCTGCACCGGCGGGCTGATCTGTCCGGCGCAGCGCACCGAGCGTTTGCGGCATTTCGTCAGCCGAGGCGCGCTCGACATTGAGGGGCTGGGCGAGAAGACCATCGCCGAGTTTTTCAACGAAGGCTGGCTGGAAAGTCCCGCCGACATCTTCCGCCTTCACCAGCGCCGCGCCGAGATCGTTGGACGCGACGGGTGGCAGGACAAGTCTGTGGATAATCTGTTGGCGGCGATCGAGGCGAAGAGTGCGCCAGACGCCGCGCGGCTGCTGTTCGGCCTCGGCATCCGCCACGTCGGCGCGGTCACTGCGCGCGACCTGATGAAACGCTTTGGCACGCTTCCGGCGCTGCGCGAGGTGGCGGAGCGGGCGCATTCCGGTGAGGAACCGGACGCAATTGCCGAGCTGAAAGCGATCGATGGCGTCGGCCCCGCCGTGGTCAAGGCGCTGGGCGACTTCTTCCACGAGGATCACAACCGGGCAGTGTGGGACGATCTGCTCTCGCAAGTATCGCCGCCGCCCTATGTCGTCGAGACCAGGGCAAGCGCGGTCGCCGGCAAGACGATCGTCTTCACCGGCAAGCTGGAGACAATCAGCCGCGACGAGGCCAAGGCGCAGGCGGACCGCCTCGGCGCGCGGTCCGCTGGCTCGGTGTCTGCCAAGACCGATCTGGTGGTGGCGGGGCCGGGCGCCGGGTCCAAGCTCAAGCAGGCGGAGAAGCTCGGCATCGCTGTGATCGACGAGGCCGCCTGGGCCGAGATCGTCCGATCGGCGGAGTAGTGCATATCGCAGGCTTTCCGCGCATTGCCTGCCGGCACGCGCCGCACTAGGTTCGCGCGCCATGAGCAGGCAGTTTTTCGGAACCGACGGGATACGCGGTCGGACCAACGCCGGGGTGATGACGGCGGCGGTGGCGATGAAGGTCGGGCAGGCGGCGGGGCGGCGCTTCCTGCGTGGCGCCCACCGGCACCGGGTGGTGATCGGCAAGGACACGCGGCTGTCCGGCTACATGCTCGAAAACGCGATGGTGGCCGGATTCACCAGCGTCGGCATGGACGTGGTACTGCTCGGGCCGATGCCGACCCCGGCGGTGGCGCTGCTGACCCGTGAGCTGCGCGCCGACGTCGGCGTGATGATCTCGGCCAGCCACAATCCCTACGAGGATAACGGCATCAAGCTGTTTGGGCCGGACGGCTTCAAGCTGTCCGACGAGGACGAGCTGGCGATCGAGGCGATGCTGGCCGACGATCAGCCGCTCGCCGCGTCCGAGGATATCGGACGCGCCCGCCGCATTGATGACGCCGGCGGCCGCTACATCCACGCGGTCAAGGGCTCGTTGCCGCACAACGTCCGGCTCGATGGGCTGAGGATCGTCATCGATTGCGCCAACGGCGCCGCCTATCAGGTCGCCCCGTCGGCGTTGTGGGAACTCGGTGCCGAGATCATCAGCGTCGGCGTCGCGCCCAACGGCAAAAACATCAACCAGGGCTGCGGCTCTACCCACGTGGCTCTCCTGAGCGAGACAGTTGTCGCGGCCGGCGCCGATATCGGCATAGCGCTCGACGGCGACGCCGACCGGCTGATTGTCGTCGACGAGCGGGGCCGGGCCGTCGACGGCGACCAGACGATGGCTCTGATCGGCAGCCGCTGGGCCGCCGAGGGCCGGCTCTCGGGCGGCGGCGTTGTGGCGACGGTGATGTCGAACCTCGGCCTCGAACGCTTCCTCAAGGGCGAGGGGCTGGCGCTGTACCGCTCAGCCGTGGGCGATCGCTATGTGCTCGAGGAGATGCGCGCGCGGGGCTGCAACGTTGGTGGCGAGCAATCGGGCCACATGATCCTGCTCGATCACGCCACCACCGGGGACGGCACCATTGCCGCGCTGCAGGTGCTCGCCGCGCTGGTGCAATCGGGCAAGCGGGCGAGCGAACTGCTTCATTTGTTCGACCCGGTGCCGCAGCTTCTGCGCAATGTCCGATTTGGTGGCGGCAAGCCGTTGGAGGACGTGAAGGTAAGGTCGGCGATCGCAAAGGCCGAGAATTCGCTGGAAGGTCGCGGTCGGTTGGTCATCCGCCCGTCCGGCACGGAGCCGGTGATACGGGTGATGGCCGAGGGTGACGACGCGGGCGAGGTGGAGGCGGTGGTGGCGTCGATCTGCGAGGCGGTGGAGAAGGTGGCTGCGTAAGCGCGTGGCCGGTTCGGCGAAGCTCAGGACAGGCGCACATGTCGGCTCAACAACCGATGACTCCTCCCCGCATCCTCGTCATCGCCGGCTCGGACAGTTCGGGCGGCGCCGGCATCCAGGCCGACATCAAGACCATCACCATGCTCGGCGGCTATGCGATGACCGCGATCACGGCGGTGACGGCGCAGAACTCGACCGGTGTTTTCGCGGTCGAGGTGCTTTCGCCGGCGCTCGTGGGCGCCCAGATCGACGCCTGCATCTCCGACATCGGCGTCGACGCGGTGAAAATCGGCATGCTCGGCTCTCCCGAAATTGCGAAGGTGGTTGCGGATCGGCTGCAAGGCATTTTCGTACCGATCGTGTTCGATCCGGTGATGGTCGCCACCAGCGGCGCGGCGTTGGCGGGCGCCGAGACTATCGCCGCGTTTGAGGGGCTGATGGCCCTCGCCACGCTGACAACGCCGAACGTTGCCGAGCTGGCCGCACTCGGCGGCGATGCCGGGATGGCGGCGCGTGGCGTCGCGTATCTCGCCAAGGGTGGTGACGCCGATGGCGACATCATCCAGGACCGATTGATCGTTCCGGGCAAGGAGCCTGTCATCTGGCGGGCGCCGCGCATCGCCACACGCCACACCCACGGCACCGGCTGCACCCTATCGAGCGCCATCGCGACGCTGCTGGGCAGACACTTACCAGACCCCTCCGACCGACGGGAGAGGGATACCGGGAAAATGATCGAGGCCATCACCTTGGCCCGGGAGTTTACCCGCGCCGCGCTCGTGGAAGCGCCCGGATTTGGCGCCGGGCAGGGGCCGCTCGGACATCAGGCGATAAAGCTGAAGTTCCTTCCCGTGCCGGGTGAGGAATAGGGCCTCAGCAATCCAGCTCGTAAAACTCGACGATCTTGGCCCAGCCCTCCTCGGCGGTTTCGCACCAGTGGAACAGCTCGGTGTCGTTGGGGTTGATCACGCCCTCCTCGGCCATCGCCGCGAAGTCGATCACCCGATTCCAATAGTCCCGGCCGTAGAGCAAAATCGGAATCGGCTTCATCTTGCCGGTCTGCACCAGGGTCAGCAATTCCATGAATTCGTCGAGCGTGCCGAAGCCGCCCGGGAACACCGCGACAGCGCGGGCGCGCAGCAGGAAATGCATCTTGCGCAGCGCGAAATAGTGGAACTGGAACGACAGGTCCGGGGTGACATAGGGGTTGGGCGCCTGCTCGTGCGGCAGCACGATGTTGAGGCCGATCGATTCCGCGCCCGCCTCCGTCGCGCCGCGGTTGGCCGCCTCCATGATCGCCGGCCCACCGCCCGAGCAGACGACGAACTGCCGCATGTCTTTCTCGACGATCGCGCAGGAACTGGCGATGTAGGCGAGCCACCGCGCTTCCTCGTAATAGCGTGACTTGGCGACCAGCCGCTCCGCCACGGCGCGGCGCTCGGGCGTGGTCGCGGTGGCGAGCACCGCGTCGCAATGTTCGGGCGAGGGGATCCGCGCCGATCCATACATCACCAGCGTCGATCCGATCCGCGCCTCTTCCAGCAGCATTTCGGGCTTGAGCAACTCGAGCTGGAAGCGCACCGGCCGAAGCTCGTCGCGCAGCATGAAGTCGGTGTCGCGGAAGGCGAGCCGGTAGGAGGCGCTTTGCGTCTGCGGCACGGCATGGGCGTGCGCCTCGGCAAACGACGCCTCCTGCTCGGCCTTGTAGAAGCGCCGGTGCGAGAGCTTCTTCTGGTCCTGGTCAGTCATCGGGATGTCCATGGCCCATCGCTCGGCGCACGTCGACAATGAAGCGGCACAGGTCGGACGCCTGCGATCTGCACGTTGGCGAACAGAAAAATGGCCAACGCGCACTCCCGGTCACCGGGCGCCAGCGGCCTTTGCGAACATGGCGTACACGGTTACCGTCGGTCTGGAATCAGCCCCAGCATGGCCGGCACCGGGCTTGGCCAAGCGAAGGAAGTCCCACCGCCCGGGAGCAGTGGGTCGCCTTGAGCCGCGCGCCAATTCTGCGTTGGATGCCCCGCGAGCATCCATCTGAGAAGCTACAATCGGCGCACTTCCGAGCTTTTCGGAAGTGTTCCGGAAATTGCTCCCACATTTACTCCACAGGTCGGGCGCCGGAGCGTCCTCGCAGGTGCCTAGCGCGCCTTGGACCCGCTGCCTAGCGGAAGGATAAGCGAGGTTCTTTCCGCCGGCACAATAGGGACAATAGGCACAATAGCACCCGGCGTCGCCGCCCCACCGGAAGGCCGCGCAAACCAGCCGGTCGAGCGCAGGATCGATCACCGGCACGCGCCCGGCGCGGGAGGGAACAGCAAGCACACCCTACGCGGCTAAGCCGCTGTTTATGGGAAAAAGTGCTGTAAAATCAGTGCAAGCTGGCGAAGCTCGGCAGCGCGCATGCCGCCGATGGCCACCCGGTCCCACGAAATCCGCAGGATTGCGCGACTTTCGAACGCAGTCCTGCTAACGATGTCGGCCTTATGGTCCCCCGCCGGCAAAATCCGGAGCCGCACGGGCAAGGATCGTTACGACCGAGCTTCTCAATCAGCTCCTTGTCGCCGTGGACGACGCGAATGCCGCGCTTCACGTGGGTCTCGGATGGGTAGCCCCTACGGCGCTTAGAGGTGCGCTGGAAAGCAAGGCTGGTCGAGCGGATTGTGATAGTTTGCCATTATCGCCTCCCGTTGCAGTGGCGCCGTCGTCATAGCACGCACTCGGCGTTGGATCGATACGGCCGAGTGGCCGGCTTCCCGAACCGACAGTTGGCTCATTGACCGCCGACAAAATTGCGGTGGAAGCGCCGCCCTTCCTAAGCCTATAGAGAACGCGATGGCACAGACGGCATTCGGCATCGGCGTTTATACCGCCCCCGAGGCGGCGCGGATGGTTGGCATGAGCCCCCAGACGCTTCGCCGCTGGTTGCTCGGCTATGATCACGGCAGGAATGCCGAG
The DNA here is from genome assembly GCA_039917735.1 of Novosphingobium sp. Lineage (GTDB taxonomy): Bacteria > Pseudomonadota > Alphaproteobacteria > Sphingomonadales > Sphingomonadaceae > Novosphingobium. The sequence goes on from JBDSIY010000074.1 coordinate 84,399, forward strand.
GAGCGGCGGCACGAGAAGCCACTCTGGCAGCCGCAATATACGCCGGACGATGACGAGGGCGTGTTGCTCGGCTTTCGTGATCTCGTCGAAGCGCGAATCGTTAACGCCCTTCGCGGCAAGCGGATCGGTCTACCGACCATCCGCATTTGCCTCGATCGCGCTCGCGACATCGTCGGCCAGGATCACCCCTTTTCGACCTCTCAGTTCAAGACGGACGGCAAAACGATCTTTCTGGAGATCACGCGGGGCCTCGACGAGCCGCAGCTGATCGACCTCAAGCGGAGCCAGGGCGTCTTTAACCGGGTGGTGGCCCCGAGTCTGGCCGACCTCGACTTCGGCCCCGGTGGGGCGGAGCGATGGTGGCTGTTGCACGGCAAGAAGACGATCGTCGCCGACCCGGAGCGTGCGTTCGGCCAACCGATCATAGCAGAGACGGGCATCACCACGGCGCGGGTCGCGCAAGCGGTGGAAGCCGAAGGCTCGGTCGCGAAGGTAGCCCAGCTCTATGAGATCAAGCCCCGCCTAATCCGCGACGCCCTCACCTATGAAAGCCAGCTCGGGCTCCAAAAGGCTGCGTGAAGCTACTGATCGACAACAACCTTCCCCCGGTCCTCGGCAGAGGGCTCGGGGCGCTGTTCCATGGCCAGCACCATATCGAGCACATCCGCGACAAGTTCGGCACCGGCAGCCTGCCCGACGAAACCTGGATCGAGGCGCTCGGCAAGGAGGGCGGGTGGTGCGTCCTCTCCGGTGACCGGCGGATCGCGACCAAGCGTCCCTCGCGCGAGTTGTTCCTGCGTTCCAACCTGAGTGGCTTCTTTCCTCTGCCCGCCGTGATGGCGCTTCCGTTGAACGGCATCGCCGCACGCGTGCTCACACTTTGGCCGGTGCTCGAAGCGACCGAACGGGCCATGGATCGCGGCTGCTTTGAGCTGGGAATCAAGGGCGCGCGGCTCCGCCCAATAGGCTAGCGCTAGACAAACGCGGAGTTCACCGGATCAGCTACGCGGTCTCAGCAGCCTTCACCGTGCAAGCCCCATTTGCTGTCGGTCGAGTAGGTTGGGCATCGTTCGGCAGCGCTCTTGATGAATGGTCCTGGCCGTTTGCTGATGGAGCCGCCGTTCCCGCCAAGAGGCCATCTAGGCTGCCTCCGTTCATGCCTAACTCGGCCATAAGAGCGTCGATGAGGGGGCCGCCGACCCGATAACGCATCGCCGCAGCCACGGCTGAATCTGCGAGATTGCCACCCCCGGTGTTTGAATCCGGGCCGCCTCCCTCACCGTGCAGACCGCGTGCATCGACGATGCTGATCCTATCGATTTGCTCCATGGGCTTGCTTGCTGCGGCGATAATCGCTGGCAGCGCTTCCAGCATCGCTCTCCGCAGCAACAGGGCAGTCTGCGCGTCGCTCAGGATGTTGGTGGCTTCGTTTAGAGCCGTCTGCCCCGCCGCATCGACCGTGAAGGCCGCCGCGCGACCTTCAGCACGGGCCTTCTCGGCGTCAGCTTCTGCGGTAGCTTCGGTGCGAAGGGCCACCGCCCTGGCCTCCGCAGCTTCCTTTTCCGCCGTGGCAGCCACCGTGATGCCGACCGCCTGCTCCTCCGCCTTCTGCGTGGCCGCGATCACCGCGACGTTTTTGTTGCGGTTAGCGATCTCTGTCGCTTTGGCGGTCACGACGCTCTCCTCAGCGCGAACCGCGAGCGCGCGCGCTTCGTTAGCTGCCGCCGTAGCGGTAGACTCTTCCTCAGACTTCTGCGCCGTCTGAACCGCAGTAGTGATACGGGCCAATTCGATGTTGCGGTCGCGTTCGATCGTGGCGGTCTGGACGGCGCCGTCACGAACGATGGTGGCAGTCTGAATCACCTTATCGGCCTCCGTCTTGGCCACGGTCTGCGCCTGCTCTGCCGTGATACGGGCGATCTCAGCGAGGCGCGTCTGCTCGGCCTCCGCCGTCGCGATGGCGGTGGCCTGCTCGGCGCGGCGGGCGGCCAGCGTCTGTCCCTGGGTCAGGCGGGCCTGCTCGGCAGCCTGAGCGATCTCCAGCGACTGGTTGTTCGCGTCGAGGTTTCGCTGTTCGATCTCAACGCGGTTTGTTGCAACGATGTCGTTGCGGATTTTCTTGCGCTCCTCAATGGTGCGCGTGAGGACTGTAAGCCCCTCGGCATCAAATGCATTGTTCTCATTGAAGTGCTCGAACGCCGTCTGGTCGAAATGGGTGATGCTGACGGATTCGAGCTGGAAGCCATTCATGTCCAGATCGGTCATCAGTGCTTCCTGCACCTTCTGGATGAAATCAGCCCGGTTTGCGTGCAGATGCTCCATAGTCATAGTCGCTGCGACCGACCGCAGAGCCGAGACAAGCTTGCCGTCAAGCAATGACTTAACGGCGTCGGGACTGTTTACCGATTCACCAAGCGTCTGTGCCGCCGCGGCGATCGACTGGGCATCTGGCTTCACTTTGATATGGAACAACCCGACCACGTCAACGCGCAACTTGTCGAGCGTGATAAGGGCATCCTTGTTGAGCCGCGAAACCTCCAGCTTCACTGTAGTCAGGCGGACCTGCATCAGTTCGTGCAGCACTGGAATGACCATGATGCCACCATTGAGCACGACCTTCTCGCCCCCAAAGCCGGTGCGGATCAGCGCCACATCCTTTGTGGCACGTCGGTACAGCCGGGTGAGGATGATGCCGATCACCGCGAGCGCAAGCAGCACTATTCCGGCATAGATGAGTATATTCAGAAGAGATGCCGGCACGTCAGGTCTCCGTCAGGTGAGGACACAACCATCATTTCAGATCGGTCGTAACGTAGTGTTTACGTCAGGCAAGACGTAGAAAGTCGACCCCTCTTTGCGCACGAGCAGCGCCGTCTCACCCTGCGCTATGACATCGTCGTCATGGTGAGGCTCGACCATGATATAGTGCGCTTGCCGGTGCTGATCGATGACTTTCGCGCGCGCTGGCTGGCCGCGACGGGCCGCGCCTTCCAGAACCGTTCCGCGTCGCATGAGCAAATCGTCCGTGGAGATGACTGTCGACTCGTACGTTGGCATGATGCGGGTAAGGCCGTTGACCGCGAACCTGTTGAGCAGGCCACCAACCGCCAGCGCCCCGGCCGATGCGATGCCCCAGTGAAGCGGCTCGCCTACGACCGCGGTTGCGACCTGCTGTAGGGCGACGCCGCATAGCGTGAAGCAACCAAGCAGCGCCGTGAGCCAGATCAGGATCGGCAACCCGGAACCGACGCCAAGCCAGTCCAGCACGCTACCCTAATAAAGATCGACATCCGTTTCAAGATCGAACTGACCAGCCCCTAGCCCGACCGCCTCAATCAGACCGATACCGAACATCACCACGAAAGCGATGGCGAACGGGGCGTAGGCCGGGGTCAGGAAGAGATCGAACATGACCCGCCATACCAAGATCGCGTGCGGAGTCCCAGAGCGCGGCTGACGGGAACAGCAGGTCGGTCGCTCAATCGCGCAGCGGCTCGTCGCGGGACCCGCTTGACGATAGTATTCCGTAAGTTCGGCGATATAGTGAGGGCGTTGGGGGCGGGGTATCAATGCGCAAAGCGGCTTTCGTAATCGTGCTTACAGTGACGTCGTGCACCGCGGCTTACGCAGCGGACAAGCCGGTAATCGGCCCCGCGCCGTCTTGGGTGAAGCCGGTTGCTCCGCCCACCGCGCCTCCAAAAGCGAACGAAGCACCCGTCCGCATATTGCTGTCGGATCAGCAGGTCGCGTTGGAGCCCGGACGTCAAACGGTTTACTCCGAGACGGCTCTGAAAATTCAGACACCGCAGGGTTTGGCGGCCGGCAATATCTCGCTTCCTTGGCGCCCTGAGACCGACGTCTTGACGGTCCACAAACTTCTTATCCGGCGCGGTGACCAAATCATCGATGTGCTCAAGTCGGGTCAGACATTTACCGTGCTCAGGCGCGAGCAAAATCTGGAGAGCGCGACGCTTGACGGCGTCCTCACCGCGAACATCCAGCCTGAGGGATTGCAGGTCGGCGACACCCTCGAATTTTCGATGTCGGTTTCATCGAGCGATCCGACGATAAAGGGGCATGTCGAGCAGATCGCGGGCGCCTGGAACGGGATTCCGATCGGGCGAGCGCATCTTCGCATGCAGTGGCCCACCAGCCTGCCGACACGCCTCCGTCAGACCGGTGCCTTGCCTGCACTGAAACCAGCGAAGGTGGGAAGCACGTCTGCCGTAGAGGTCTCGGTCGACAATGTGGAGCCGATCGTACCGCCAAAGGGGGCGCCGCCGCGCTATCGCTTCCCGCGCCTTGTCGAGATGACGGATTTCGGCTCGTGGGCGGACCTAGGCGCGCTCATGGCACCCCTGTACGACAAGGCCGCCGTGATCCCCGCGCAGGGTGCGCTGCGGATGGAGCTGGAGCGCATTCAGAGCCTGTCACCGGATCCCAAGGTCCGGACCGAGGCGGCGCTCGCGCTGGTCCAGGACAGGGTGCGCTATGTCGCGCTTGCGATGGGAGCCGGGGGCTACGTTCCGGCCGATGCGGAAACGACCTGGTCGCGCCGATACAGCGACTGCAAGGGCAAAACCGCACTTCTGCTCGCACTGCTTCACGCTATGGGCATACAGGCCGAGCCGGTGGCGGTCAGCACCACGTTCGGCGACGGGCTGGATGCACGCCTCCCGATGGTGGGGCTGTTCAATCACGTACTCGTCCGTGCCTCCGTTGCAGGCCGATCCTATTGGCTGGACGGCACCAGAACGGGCGATACGAGCCTCGACAGGTTGACAGTGCCGAATTTTGGATGGGGCCTCCCTCTGGCAGCAAAGGATGCGGCTCTCGTTCGGATGGTGCCCGCCCCGCTGAATGCGCCGACGCAGGACATCTCTATTCGGATCGACGCGAGCGCGGGCATTTCCGCATCCGCTCCGGCCAAGGTCGAAACGATCCTGCGCGGAGACGATGCCATCGGTACGAACGCCGCGCTAGCGAACCTCGTCGGGGAAGCCCGCGATCGAGCCCTGAGAGAATATTGGAAGAACCAGTATGACTTCATTGAGGTGACGTCGGCGAGTGCTAGCTTCGACCCGAAATCTGGCGAGCAGCGCCTCACTATGGAGGGCCTCGCCAAAATGGATTGGGGCAACGGCACCTATCAAACCGATAGCACGAGCGTGGGCTATCGCGCAGATTTCAGTCGCGATCCTGGTCCCGACCACGACGCACCGTTTGTCGTTCCATTCCCGTACTTCAGCCGTACCCGCGAGACGATCGTGCTTCCGACAGGACATGGCGACTTCAAGGTCGGCACGGGGCTAGACGTCGATCAGACTACCGCGGGAATTCATTACCGCAGACACGCTACGATCGCAGATAACATCTTTTCGATCGAGAAGACTGAGCGAAGTATCGTCCCGGAGTTTGCATCGAAGGATGCGCCCGCTGCCCAGGCGGCACTTCGAATCCTTGCGGATCATCCCGCGAATCTGCGGAAGCCACTTGGGTATGAAGCTACCGACAAGGAGATAGCGGCCGCTCGCGCCGATACGCCTAAGAGCCTGATTCATAATTATTCCGAGTGATTGCAGCGTCTTGCGATTCGGCGGGTGAAGAGTTGGACGGAGGCGATGAAGAGCCATGCTGTTGCCGAGGCGATGGTCTGTTCGAAGTCCTTG
>JBDSIY010000075.1:0-5880 GCA_039917735.1 Novosphingobium sp.
GCGCGTGCGGTCACCCGCACGCGCCCTTTTCTTATGCGGAGGTGGATGACGTCGGAATCGCCCGCTCAATTCGCCGGGAACGGAGTTGGCGGCCGAAGGCGTAACGCAGGAGCCAAAAGCTCAGGGTTTCATCCCCGGCCCGCTGCGCCACAGGAGGGATGGTCACGGTCATTGCGCCGAACAAGGTCGAGATAACCGGCCTTGATTCGATCCGATCCGCGGCCGGGCCGACGATGCGCGACAAGGCCACGCCTCTGGCTCCGCGTTTGCGGCGGACAGCCGCCATGGCCCGCTTACCCCGGCTTCAGCGCACGGCGGTGCGGCCAAGCTCCGCCGGTTGCGCGCCGTAGCCATCGTAGATCGCGCGGGCGATGGTGGCGATCCTCGCCTCGCGGTTGAGCTTGGTGCCCTGGCCGGTGACGTAGATCGCCACGGCCATGGCGCGGCCGTCGGGGGTGGTGATGATGCCGACGTCGCTTGATGTATTGTTGAGCGTTCCGGTCTTGTGCGCGACCATCGCCTCTTGCGGAAGGTTGGCCCGCATCCGTCGCTTGCCGGTGATGCAGCGGCCCATCGCGCCGAGCAGCACTTGCTGGCTCGTCGAGCTGAGCCACTGGCCGCGATAGAGCCCGGTGAGCAGTCGTACCATCGCCAGCGGCGTGGTCGCATCGCGGGTATCTACGGTCACGGCCGGATTGATCGCGCCGTCGTCGCGGACCAGCGTGGCAATGTCGCGATCGAGGTGGAAGCCGCTAACCCCGGCGCGGCGCAGCCAGGCGTTGACCGCGCGCGGACCGCCGACCGCCGCCAGCAGCGCGTCCGTGGCGTGGTTGTCGCTACGCGTGAGCGACAGCTCGATGAGGCTCAGCGCGCTCAGCCGCGCGCCGGCGCGGACCGGCGCGACCGAACCCTCGAACTTCTTCGAAGGCAGCGGCACCATCAGCGGATACTGCGCGTCGAGCCGATAGGCCCCACGATCGACGCCATCAAGAAATGTCGCGGCGATTGCAATCTTGCTGGTGCTGGCGAGCGGGAACGGCTGGTCGCCCAGCACCTCTAGGCTGCGGCCGGTGCCCAGGTCCAATGCCGCAACGCCGATCCGGCCCTGGTCGGCGCTTGCCAAAGCGGCGATTCGCGACGCGAAAGTAGTCGGGTACGTGGCCGGCAGCGCACGCTGGGGAGGCAAATAGACTCGCGGGGCGCTCGGGGCAGGGCTGAAGGTCCGGTCGAACGAAGTCTCGACATTGGCGACGTTGGCCGCCTCGATATGGGCGGTGTCGCCGGCCAGGGCATCGGGCAGCGGCAGACCAGGCACAGCGGCCAGCGCCATAATGCCGGCGATCCGCCTGCTCCAGCTGCGTCGCCAATCGGATATCCTACCCACGGTGAGCAGCCTAACCTCAAAATTGAGAGGCTTGCTTAAATTATGAGCAGCGTAGCTCAAAGAATCTCGCGACGAACCGACGCTGGTGAGCGACGAGCTGCTTGCGCCCGCGACTGCTCCGCCTTCAGGCATGAAAAAGGGCCGGAGGATCGCTCCCCCGGCCCGTTTTTCTGATCGGTGATCGGCGCGGACTTAGAAGTCCATTCCGCCCATTCCGCCCATTCCGCCGCCGCCCGGCATGCCCATCGAGGGCTTGTCGTCAGGCCGCTCGGAGATGGCGGCTTCGGTGGTGATCAGCAGGCCGGCGACCGAGGCCGCGTCCTGCAGCGCCGTACGCACGACCTTGGTCGGATCGATGACGCCGGCGGCCACGAGGTTCTCGTACACGTCCGTCGCGGCGTTGAAGCCGATCGTCTCGTCGTCCTCGCGGAGCAGATTGCCGGCAACGACCGCGCCATCATGGCCGGCGTTTTCGGCGATCTGGCGCAGCGGCGTCTGGATCGCCTTGCGGACGATGTCGATGCCACGGGTCTGGTCGTCGTTCGCGCCCTTCATGTCCTTGAGCGCCTTGGTCGCATACAGCAGCGGGGTGCCGCCGCCGGGGACGATGCCTTCCTCGACCGCGGCGCGGGTCGCGTGGAGCGCGTCATCGACGCGATCCTTGCGCTCCTTGACCTCGACCTCGGAAGCGCCGCCGACCTTGATCACGGCGACGCCGCCGGCCAGCTTGGCCAGCCGCTCCTGCAGCTTCTCGCGATCGTAATCACTGGTGGTGACTTCGATCTGCGAGCGAATCTGCTCGACGCGGGCCTTGATGTCGTCGGCCGAACCGGAGCCGTCGACGATCGTGGTGTTGTCCTTGTCGATGCTGACGCGCTTGGCTTGGCCGAGCATGCCGACGGTGACGTTCTCCAGCTTGATGCCGAGATCCTCGGAGATCATCTCACCGGCGGTCAGCGTGGCGATGTCGCCCAGCATCGCCTTGCGGCGATCACCGAAGCCCGGCGCCTTGACCGCGGCGACCTTGAGCCCGCCGCGCAGCTTGTTGACCACCAGGGTCGCCAGCGCCTCGCCCTCGATGTCCTCGGCGATGATCAGCAGCGGACGACCGCTCTGCACCACCGCCTCGAGGATCGGCAGCATCGACTGGAGGTTCGACAGCTTCTTCTCGTGGATCAGGATGTAAGGGTTATCGAGCTCGACCGTCATCTTGTCGGGATTGGTGACGAAGTAGGGCGAGAGATAGCCGCGATCGAACTGCATGCCTTCGACGACATCGAGCTCGAACTCGAGGCCCTTGGCCTCTTCGACGGTGATCACGCCTTCCTTGCCGACCTTTTCCATCGCCTCGGCGATCTTCTCGCCGACTTCCTTGTCGCCGTTGGAAGAGATGATGCCGACCTGGGCAATTTCCTGCGAGCCGGAGACGGGCTTGGAGCGCGCCTTGAGATCCTCGACAACCCGGATCACGGCGAGATCGATGCCGCGCTTGAGGTCCATCGGGTTCATGCCGGCCGCGACCGAGGTCATGCCCTCGCGCACGATCGCCTGGGCGAGCACGGTCGCGGTGGTGGTGCCGTCACCGGCCTGGTCGTTGGTCTTGCTGGCGACCTCGCGGAGCATCTGCGCGCCCATGTTCTCGAACTTGTCCTTGAGCTCGATCTCCTTGGCGACGGTAACGCCGTCCTTGGTGATGCGCGGTGCGCCGAAGCTCTTGTCGATGACGACGTTGCGGCCCTTGGGGCCGAGCGTCACCTTGACCGCGTTGGCCAGCGTGTCGACGCCGGCGAGGATGCGTTCACGCGCGTCGCGTGAAAATCTTACGTCCTTGGCTGCCATTTTCGTATTTCCTCTGAATTTTTATGGGAAGCGGTGGGAATTATGCGATCCTCAGGCGACGACGCCGAGGATGTCGCTTTCCTTCATGATGATCAGATCCTCGCCGTCGAGCTTGACCTCGGTGCCGGACCACTTGCCGAACAGCACCTTGTCGCCCACCTGGACGTCGAGCGGGGTGATCTTGCCGTCATCGGCGCGGGCGCCCGATCCGGCGGCGACGATCTCGCCCTCGGCCGGCTTCTCCTTGGCGTTGTCGGGGATGATGATGCCGCCAGCGGTCTTTTCTTCGGCCTCGACGCGGCGTACGAGCACACGATCATGAAGCGGACGGAAACTCATGGATTTCTCCCTATTCAGTAATTGAAGGTGACTTGGCACTCTCAGACGGAGAGTGCCAGCGGCCGCCATATGGAACTCTGACGCTGCGGCGTCAAGCGCTGTGGTTGGTTTTTGAAACATCCGGGAAGGGTCAGAGGGCGCATCCCGCGCCTCTCGTCAAAGGCACCGACTTCGCTCGACATGAGCGGGGTGGGATCGCGATCGAGGGCTGACGCGCACCCAACTTGGCGTCAACGAGCGGCCTACCGGGCCCAACCGCCGCCTTACGGCCCACGCTCGTGTTCGCCACCAACCCCGATTCCGCCCTGCTCCAGCAGCTTCGCCGTCTCGGGCGCCATCCAGTCCCTGCCGCCGACGAAGCGCCAGACTTCCTTGCCGGCCGCATCATACAGGATCGTCGTCGGCAGCGTCGATGCCCCGTAGCGGAAGGAAAGTTCGGTCTCGGGATCGAGCCAGGGTTCAATGACGATGTCGCCATTCGTCTTGAGGAAGTCCGCAACCTTGGCGGTCTGCATGTCCTGCGAAATCGTCACCACGCGAAATTTGCCCAGGCCCTCCGCGGCGAGCCGGTCGAGCGTCGGCAGTTCGGCGATACAGGGGGCGCACCATGTCGCCCACAGGTTGACGAGCGCTGGCTTGCCCTTGAGCGAGGCAAGGTTCAGCGTCTTCCCGGACGGATCGCGCACGGTGAAGGCCGGTAGTGGCGTGCCCTTGTGGCTGAGGTCCAGCGTTCCGGTGAGCGGCTTGGCGCCGGCCGAAGCCTCAGGTTGCGCGGGCGCATTGCTTTGCCTATCGCAGCCGCCCAGCACGAGTGCCGCAGGGGCAACGCAGGCAAGGCCGACGAGCTTGAACGAGCGGGACGACAGCAAGGGCACCTCCTCGGGAGCAGCCGCCGAAGTCCCCGGGGCTAACGCCATGTGGGGTGGCCGCTTCGCCGAGGGACCCTCGGCGATCATGCGCGAGATAAACGCCTCGATTCCCTTCGACAAGGCGCTGTGGCGTCAGGACATCGCCGCGTCCCGTGCGCATGCGGCGATGCTCGGCGCGACCGGCATCGTCTCGGCCGAGGATGCCAGCGCAATCGACCAGGGTCTCGCGGCGGTCGCCGCCGAATACGAGGCCCACGGCGTTCCCGAGGACTGGGACCTCGAAGACATCCACATGACCACCGAGAACCGCCTCGCCGCGCTGATCGGCGGTGCGGCGGGCCGGCTCCATACCGCACGCAGCCGCAACGATCAGGTCGCCACCGACTTCCGGCTGTGGGTGCGCGACGCGATCGACCAGACCGACGCTGGCCTCCACGCATTACAGCGGGCGCTGGTGACGCGGGCGGGCGAGCATGCGGCCAGCATCTTGCCGGGCTTCACTCACCTTCAGATCGCCCAGCCGGTGACGCTCGGCCACCATCTGATGGCCTATTACGAGATGGCGGCACGCGATCGTTCGCGCTTCGCCGATGCGCGGGCCCGGCTCAACCGCTGTCCACTGGGATCGGCGGCCCTGGCCGGCACCGGCTTTCCGATCGATCGCGCCATGACCGCGCGCGCGCTCGGCTTCGACGCGCCGACCGCCAACAGCCTGGATTCGGTGTCCGATCGCGACTTCGCGCTCGATTATCTGATGGCGGCGGCGCAGGCGGCGCTGCATCTGTCGCGGCTGGCCGAAGAGCTGATCATGTGGGCGAGCCAGCCGTTCGGCTTCGTGACGCTGCCCGACAGCCTCTCGACCGGCAGTTCGATCATGCCGCAGAAGAAGAACCCGGACGCCGCCGAACTGGTGCGCGGCCATTGCGGACGAATCATCGGCTGCCTGACCGCATTGATGGTGACGATGAAGGGCCTGCCGCTCGCTTACTCGAAGGACATGCAGGACGATAAGCCGCCGGTGTTCGAGGCGGCGGGGCTGCTCGCGCTGTCGGTTGCGGCAATGACCGGGATGGTCGCCGGCGCCACTTTCCGCACCGAACGGATGCGCGCCGCGGCGGAACTGGGGTACGCCACCGCCACCGACCTTGCCGACTGGCTGGTGCGCAAGGCGGACGTGCCGTTCCGTGAGGCGCATCACATCACCGGCGCGGCGGTGCGGCTCGCCGAGGAGCGGGGCGTCGCGCTCGACCGCCTGCCGCTGGCCGATCTGCGGGCGATCGACGCCCGGATCGACGATCGCGTCTATGCGGCGCTCTCGGTCGAAGCGTCGGTGGCGGCGCGCGCCAGCCATGGCGGAACCGCACCCGCCGAGGTAATGAAGCGCGTCGCCGAGGCGCGCGTGGCGCTGGGGCTGGAGTGATCGCCATGCGCCGCCTGATCATCGTCCTC
>JBDSIY010000076.1:0-127223 GCA_039917735.1 Novosphingobium sp.
CGATCAGGTCCATCTTGTCAAGCTGGCGGTCGAGGGTGCCGGTGCGGCGCCAGAGCTGCGGCGGTCGGTGATACGCCAGCGAGCAGCGCAGGCATTCGCGCCCCGTGCACAGCTCCCGCTGGTGGCGCCACAAAACGTGGGTGGGGCACACCAGCCAGTGCTCATGTGCCTCGTACACGCGCAGCCCGGCACCGTATTCCAGAAGGCCCGGTCCACCGATCAGCGAGGGATTGTTGTACCAGACGATGTCCCACGCCCGTTCCGCGACGATCTCGCGCAGCCGGCCGGCGTGGAACATCGGCCGGCCCGCCTGCTGCACCAGCAGGTCCGACAGCAGACCGGCGCGGCTGCGCAGGCCGATGCGGCGGATGCCAGGATCGTCGGCGCCAACCGAGAGCTTGCCGCCAAGGTTGAGGTAGGCGTCCTCGTCGTGAACCACAGTCACATCGTGGCCACGCGCCGCCAGCGCCCGCACCATCCGCTGCACGCCAACGCCGTCGCCGCCGAAATTATACGGCGGGTAAAAGGTCGCGAACATCAGGATGCTCAGGCTTCGCACTAAATCCCCCCGTAGCCGCCCCACGCGGCCTCAGCCCTTCAGCCCCAGGCGCCGGTCCGACGCGGCCGTCCACCAGCCCGGGGCGCTGGACCCGCGCGAGCATGCTTAACTGCGGCCAAAATGGCACGTTCCGTCAATCCGCTGATCGCCGAACTTTTCAACATTGAACCAATACACTATAGGGCTTGGCGGCGGCAGGGCGACAGCACCTCTTATCGCCTCGCAGGGGGTACGCAATGTCCGAAGTCCGCTCGCGGATCCGGTCAGCGAGGGCTGGCCTGCTCGGCTGCCGCCCCAGTGTATCGGGTTTCGTTCAGCGCTATTGAAAGATCGTCTCATGGGTGTCGGGCAGAATATAACGGCCGAGAACGCCGGCTGGAGCTTCGGCGGCGACGTCCCCGAGACCTTCGTCGATCACATCAAGCAGTCGGTGCCGCTGTACGAGCTCGGCCACGATCTGATATGCCAGCTTTCGGACTTCTTCGTCCATCGCGGCTCCAGGGTCTACGAGATCGGAACCTCGACTGGAGAGCTGATTCGCAAGCTCGCCCAGCACAATCGCAGCAAGGCCGGGGCCCAGTTCATCGGCTTCGACGTCGAGCCGGAGATGATCAAGCAGGCGCGGCGGCATTGCGCCGACATGCCGAGCGTGGAGATCCTGCTCGAGGACGCCCGCGCCGCCGACATGGACAAGGCGGATCTGATCGTCAGCTATTACACGATGCAGTTCGTCCCGCCCTGCAACCGGCAGGAAATGTTCGACAAAATCTTCGACCGGCTGAACTGGGGCGGCGCGCTGATCATGTTCGAGAAGGTGCGCGCCCCGGACGCGCGCTTCCAGGACCTGATCACCCAGCTTTACAACGAGTTCAAGCTTTCGAACGGCTTCACCGGCGAGGAAATCGTCGAGAAGTCGCGCAGCCTCAAGGGCATCCTCGAGCCGTTCTCCACCCAGGGGAACATCGATCTGCTCGCGCGCGCCGGCTTCAAGGACGTCACCACTGTACAGAAATATCTGTGCTTCGAGGGATTTCTCGCAATCAAATAGAAGCCTTGAACGGGAGAGGAAAAACAAATCCATGCGCGCGACGACGCCCGGCGACGCCGCAACAACAAAGGAACGACATGTCCCTCGATAGAAAGCGAATTCTGGTCACTGGGGGCAGCGGGTTCCTTGGCTCGCACCTGTGCGAGCGGTTGATCGGCGAAGGTAATGAGGTGCTGTGCGCCGACAATTTCTTCACCGGCAGCCGCACCAACGTCGCGCATCTGCTCTCGAACCCGCTCTTCGAGATGATCCGCCACGACGTGACCTTCCCGCTCTATGTGGAGGTCGACGAAATCTATAATCTTGCCTGCCCGGCCTCGCCGCATCACTACGCGCATGACCCGGTACAGACGACCAAGACCTCGGTGTCCGGCGCGATCAACATGCTGGGCCTGGCGAAGCGGCTCAAGGTGCCGATCCTCCAGGCATCGACCTCGGAAGTCTATGGCGACCCCTTCGTCCATCCGCAGACCGAGGACTATTGGGGCAACGTCAACCCAATCGGGCCGCGGTCCTGCTACGACGAGGGCAAGCGCTGCGCCGAGACGCTGTTCTTCGACTATCATCGCCAGCACCGGCTGCAGATCAAGGTCGCTCGCATCTTCAACACCTACGGCCCGCGCATGCACCCCAACGACGGCCGCGTGGTCTCGAACTTCATCACGCAGGCGCTCGCGGGCGAGCCGATCACCGTCTATGGCGAAGGCAGGCAGACGCGCTCCTTCTGTTTCGTCTCGGACCTGATCGACGGGCTGATCCGGCTGATGGCGAGCCCTGAGGAGGTGACGGGGCCGATCAACCTCGGCAATCCGGTCGAACTCACCATCGGCGACCTCGCCAACCGCATCGTCGCCAAGGTCGGCGGCAATTCGCGGATCGAGTATCAGCCGCTGCCGACCGACGATCCGACCCAGCGTCGGCCCGACATCAGTAAGGCGCGGGCGCTGCTGGGCTGGGAACCGGTGGTGCCACTCGACCAGGGGCTCGATGCGACGATCGCCTATTTCCAGACCGTCGCGGGCATATCGCGCTCACGCGTCGGCGGTGCCCTGCGCCGGGGCTAGGCCGTTGCAACCCGCAGAAACAACGCCGCCGCGCACGCTCGGGTGGCTGGGAGCAGCCGTGCTGGCCTGCCTGCTGGTGTTCGGCATCAACGGCGGTCCGCTGACCTATTACGACACCGCCGCTTACCTCAATCGGGGCGGGCAGATTCTCGCGAAGGCGGGCGTCCAGCCGCTGGCGACGATAACGGGGTTGCACGGTGACCCCGCTCCCGCCGCCGGAGATGCCGTGGGCAACAACGCGCAGCCCGCCGCTCCTGCCAAGACGGCCGACGTATCGCGTTCGATGGTCTACGCGCTGCTGCTGGCGGTTTTCGCGGCGGCGCATGCCCTCGAGGGCGTTGTCCTGGTCAACGCTTTGATCGCCACTTTCGCGCTGTGGCTGCCGATCCACATCCTGCTCCGGGAACGGATCGTCAATGAGCGGCGCCTTGACGCGGGAATGCTGACCTTCGCGGCCGTGGCGGTAGGGCTGTTGGGATCACTGTCATTCTATGTCGCATATCTGATGCCCGATATTTTTACCCCGGTGCTGCTGCTGATCGCCGCGACGCTGACAGCCTGCGCCCCGCGCATGCGGCGTGGCGAGCTCGCGGCGTGCCTCCTGCTCGGTGGCCTGGCGGTGATGGCGCATACTTCGCATCTGGCGATCGCGGCACTGCTGGTGCCCATCGTGCTGGCCGGATCGCTGCTGCTCGGCGGACCGCGCCGCTGGCTGGCCCCGCTACTGTTCGCCGCCATCGCCCTCATCGGCTTCGCCCAGGAGGGCGCGGTGCGCCTGGCCGTCAGCAAGGTCGAAAAGGCCGAGGCCGTCTATCTGCCCTTCCTGACCGCGCGGCTGATCAAGGATGGGCCGGGGCTGGCCTATCTGAACGCGCACTGCCCGAACCCGGCGATCCCAACCTGCGCGCTTCACGCCGCGCTACAGCGTTCGACCGATCCCTGGCGGCTGACCGCCACGCACATCATTTTCGAACGGTCGGCTCGGCTCGGCTCGTTCCGGCTGATGCCTGAGCGCGATCAGCAGGCGGTCGCCGCCGGCCAGGTGCACTTCTTCCTCGCGGTGTTCGCCGATCGGCCGATCGAGACCACGACCGGGTGCTGCGCAATCTGGCGCTACAGGCGACGATGAACAGCATCGACATGACGATCCCGGACGAGGCTGTCCGCGCCCGCATGGAGGACGCGTCCGGTCTCGGCTTCACCCGCTTCGACGGAAGACTCCACCGCGGCGACGGATGGGTGGGCGCGGTCACGCACCTGCAGGACGGGCTCTATCTGCTGTCGCTCGCGGTGCTCGTCGCGGCCTGTTGCTGGCCGGCCGCGCCCGCGCGGCTGCGCGTGTTCCTGCTGATGATCCTCGCCGGCATCGCCGTGAACGCGCTCGTGTGCGGCGGCATCTCGCAGCCGGCGACGCGTTACGGATCCCGGGTGATCTGGCTGCTGCCGGCGCTCGCCGTGGTTGCCTCGACGATGCTGCTCGCCCGTCGATCCCGATCGAACACCGGCACGGTCGCCTTGGCCTCGGGAGAACCGGCGTGACCGCGCCTCAGCCGGCGATCAGCGCGATCGTCCCCGCTTTTCGCGCCGCGCATCTGCTGCCCCGCGTGCTCGCGCCGCTGATCGCGCTGCGCGACGCCGGCGAAATCAGCGAGGTGATCGTCATCGACGATGTCTCGCCGGACGATACCGCCGAAGTGGCCGAGCGGCTGGGGGCGCAAGTGATCCGCAGCACCCGCAACGGCGGCCCCGGCGCTGCCCGCAACCTCGGCGCCCGCGCGGCCACCGGCGACCTGTTGTGGATGGTCGACAGCGACGTCATCCCCGAAGCCGACGGCCCGCGCCATATCCGCGCCGCCTTCGCCGAGCCGGGGGTGCGCGCGGTGTTCGGCTCGTACGACGAGCTGCCCGATGGCGCCCCCTGGTTCTCGCGCTACAAGAACCTCACCCACCGCTATTACCACCAGCTCGCACGCCGCGAAGCGAGCACCTTCTGGGCCGGTTGCGGCGCGGTCGACCGCGAGTTCTACCTGAGCATCGGCGGCTTCGACGCAGAGACCTATCGGGTGCCGTCGATCGAGGACATCGAGCTCGGCTATCGCATCCGCCGCCACGGCGGACGCATCCTGCTGATCCGCGAGTTCGAGGCCAAGCACCTGAAGGTCTGGACAATCCCGAACGCGATCCACACCGACATTTTCCGCCGCGCCCTTCCCTGGGCGCGGCTGATGATCTCCCAGGAAGGCGTGCCCGACGATCTCAACACCAGCTGGGGCGAGCGGGTGAAGGCGCTGGTTGCCTTGGTGCTGGTGCTGGCGCTGCTGGCGACGCCGCTGGCGGCCGAGGCCGGCCTGCTCGCGCTCGCCGCGGCCGCGCTGGCGCTGGCGCTTAACCGGGATTTCGCGCGCTACCTCTACGGCCACGGCGGGCTCGGCATCGCCGTCGGCGGGCTGATCTATCACCAGTTCTATTATATCTACTCGGCCACGGTCTTCGTCTGGTGCCTGTTCGAATATCACGTGCTCAGGCGCCGAGAGCTGCGGACGATCTCATGAACGAAGCGGAGTTTAAATTGGACAGTGCCATCGCGACAAGACCCGCCCCGGGCCAATTGCCGCCGGCCGAGCCGCAGACCGAAAGCGAACGCTTCGCCGGGCTGTCGCTGTCGGTGGTGATCCCCGCCTACAACGAGGAAGGCGCGCTGCGGCCCACGGTCGACGATGTGCGCGCCCATCTCGAGCCGCTCGGCATTCCCTACGAAATCATCGTCGTTGACGACGGCTCGCACGACAACACGCGCGAGGAGGCGCTGGGGAGCGGCGCCACCGTCGACTGGAACGACGTCAACTCGGGCTATGGCGCGACGCTGAAGCGCGGGGTCAAGGCGGCGCACTACGAATATGTCGCGATCATCGACGCCGACGGCACCTATCCGGCGCGATACCTGCCCGAGATGCTGGCGATGTGCCGCAATCAGGATATGATCGTCGGCAATCGCGGCGCGGCGATGAAAAATGTGCCGCTGATCCGCAAGCCGCCCAAGTATGTCCTCAACACGCTCGCCTCGTTCCTGGCCGAGCGCCGCATTCCCGACCTCAATTCGGGGCTCCGGGTGTTCCGCAAGTCCGAGTTGATTCCGTTCCTGCCGCTGCTGCCGCAGAACTTCTCGTTCACCACCACCATCACCCTGTGCATGAGCTCCAACGGCAAGCGGATGCGCTACCTGCCGATCGAGTACGGCAAGCGTGTCGGGCAATCCAAAATGCGGCCGCGCGACTTCATCAACTTCATCATCCTGATCCTGCGGGTCATCACCCTGTTCAACCCGCTGCGGGTGTTCATTCCGCTGGGCCTGGCGCTGATCGCGCTGGGTACGGGCAAGCTCATCTACGACATCTACATGGACAACCTCTCGGAAACGACGGTGCTCGCCTATCTGTCGGCGATCATGGTCTGGTCGTTCGGGCTGCTCGCGGACATGGTGTCCCGACTGCATCTGAGGCCCTGAGGTGGTGATCCGTCCCCAGAACGGCGTTACCCGATGGGCGATGCGGCTCGGCGGCTCGGCGGTGTTCCTCGCGATCCTGCTGGCGCTGCTGCCGAGGGGGTCGCTGCTGTCCGCGCTGCACGCGATCAGCCCCCGCCAGTTCGCGCTGCTGCTGATCGCCTATCTGGTGGTCCATGTCGGCGCGGCGACCAAATGGTGGATCGTGCTCGGCAGGCGCATTCCCCTGCCGGTAGCGATCCGCACCCATTTCGCCGGGCTTGCCGCCAACCTCTTCCTGCCGGGCGCAACCGGCGGTGACGCGGTGCGCGCGATGCTCGCGCATGGCTCGATGAAGGACGGCGCGCGGGTGACGGCGGCGGCGATGGCCGATCGGCTGATCGACGTCGTATCGCTCGGCACGCTGACCCTGATCGGTATCGCCATGCCAGGCCACCATGCCAACACCCGCGAGGTGCTGCTCGCGGTCGGGCTTCTGGTCCCCGCCATCGCCATCGGCGTGGCGACGCTGCCGCGCACGCTGCCGCTGCCCTGGAAGCTGTTCCCCAAGCTGCCAGGTAGGGCGCTGGGAGAGCGGCTAGCCATCGCATTCGGCGAACTCGGGCGACGGCGCTTCATGCTGCTGTTCGCGTTCGCCGCGTCGCTGTGCATCCAGTTCCTGCTGATGGCGCTGTCCTATGTGCCGGCGCGGGCGATGGTCGGCTATCCTGATTTCGCTGCCTGGACCTACGCCTGGCCGCTGTCGAAGATCGTTGCCTTCCTGCCGATCAGCATCAACGGCCTGGGCGTGCGAGAGGGTGCGCTCGCCGCGCTGCTGACGCCCACCGGCGCTGCGCCGGCGACGATCGTCGCCTCCGGGCTGATCTGGCAGGCGGTGATGTTCTGCGGCAGCGGCGTCGGTGCCCTGATCTATGCGCTGACCTCCGGTCCGCGCCCAATCCTTGCGGAAGGCCCTGCCGAATGAGCACGACCGAAACTCCGAGGCTCGCGGTGCTTGGCGCCGGGCCCGCCGGGATCGCCGCCGCCTTCGCGCTCGCCCGGCGGCAGCGCGGCGCAGTTAGCCTCTACGAGCGCGCGCCCGTCGCTGGCGGCAACTCGGCGTCTTTCGATGTCGCCGGGGTGCGCTGCGATTACGGCTCACACCGCTTTCACCCCGCCGCTGGCGAGGAGATCATCGGAGACGTCAGGGCACTGCTCGGCGACGATCTGCTGCTGCGGCCGCGCCACGGCCGCATCCGGCTCGGCGGCCGCTGGATCCATTTTCCGCTGAAGCCGCTCGATGCGATCCTGCACCTGCCGCCGCGCTTCGTCGCTTCGCTGCTGGGCGATAGCGCCGCCAAGCCGTTCCGCAAGAAGACCGAGGTGACGACCTTCTCCGACGTGCTGCGCGGGGGCCTCGGCCCGACGATCTCGGAGAATTTCTACTTCCCCTACGTTCGCAAGCTCTGGGGCCTCGACCCAGACGCGCTGGCGGTGACCCTCGCATACCGGCGGGTGTCCTCCGGCTCGGTCGGCAAGATTCTCGCCAAGATGGCGAAGATGCTGCCCGGGTTGCGGAGCGAGACCTCGGGCCGCTTCTATTATCCGCGCGAGGGCTTCGGCCAGATCGGGGAGGCGATGCTGAAGCAGGCCGAGACGATGGGTGCGGAGGTGCGCCTCGGCGCGGAGATTACCGCCATCCGCCACGAGGGCGGCCGCGTCACCGGCATCGCCGTCGCGGACGGCGCCAGCGGCACCCGCGAGGTCGAGACCGATCTCGTGCTGTCGACGCTGCCGCTGACGATGCTGGTCCGGCTGCTCCAGCCCGCCGCGCCCCCCGAAGTGGTGGAAGCCGCCAAGGCGATCCGCTTTCGCGGCATGATCCTGATCTATCTGGTGCTCGGAACCGACCAGTTCACCGAATACGACGCGCATTACCTGCCCGAGCTGTCGATCCCGATTTCGCGAATGTCGGAGCCCAAAAACTACAACGCCACCGGCGCGCCGGCTGGCCGCACCGTGCTCTGCGCCGAGCTGCCCTGCGATCCGCATGAGAAATGGTGGGGCATGTCCGACGAGGAGCTCGGCAAGCTTTACTGCGAGTGGCTGGGTCAGCTGGGGCTGCCGGTGAATGTGCCGGTGCTCGGCTGTGAGACGAGGCGGCTGAACCATGCCTATCCGGTCTATGACATCGGCTACGAACCGCGTTTCGCGGTGATCGACGAATGGCTGTCGTCGCTCGAAGGGCTGCTGGTGTTCGGCCGGCAGGGGTTGTTCGCGCACGACAACACCCACCATGCCTTCGCCATGGCCTATGCCGCGGCCGATGTGGTCCGCCCCGACGGGTCCGTCGATCGCGCCGCCTGGGCGGAACATCGCCACGAATTCGAGACGCACACGGTGGAGGATTGAGCCTCGTGGCAGCCCGCGTCGATATCCTCATGTACCACGCCATCGATAAGGCGAAGGCGCCGACTTCGATCTCCCCCGCCACCTTCGCCGCGCAGATGCGAGCGCTCGCCGAAAGCCGGGTGCCGGTGATCGCGATGGATGCGGTTGCCGACCATCTCGCCCGAGGCAACGGGCCAGCGGTGGCGATCACGTTCGACGACGGCTTCCAGGATTTCGCCGACACCGCCTGGCCGGTGCTGCGGCGCCACGGCTTTCCCGCGATGGTCTATGTCCCGACCGAGCACATCGGCGGCGGCGAGCACTGGGCCGGCGGCCATGATCCCGCCCGGAGGTTGATGAACTGGGACACGGTGCGGGGGCTGGCCAGCGAGGGCGTCGACTTCGGCAACCATTCGGCGAGCCATGCAGACCTCGCTGCACTCGACCGGGCGCGGGTGGAAGCCGAGCTGGACGAAGCCACCGCCCGAATCGCCGAGGAGCTCGGCACCCCGCCACGCCACGCCGCGCCGCCCTACGGACGCTCGACCCGGCAGGTGCGCGCACTCCTGGCATCGCGCTTTGCGACCAGCGTGGGCACCGCGCTCGGATCGGCGAAGCGGGGCGACAATCTCCATGACCTGCCCCGGCTCGAAATGTTTTACTTCACTAGCCAGGCCCGCTGGCACGACCAGCTGGCCGGACGCGGCGGGGTCTACCTGGTGCTGCGCCGCGCCGCGCGGACGCTACGCCAGCGCTTCGCGGCCTAGTTCCTCCCGGGCCCGAAAGGATCATTTCCGACCGAGCACCTCGCGATAGAGCGCCTCGAATTGCGCGTGCACGCTATGCGGATCGAACGCCGCCGAGCGGCTGCGCGCCAGTGCCGCCTGGCCGCTCTGCCGCATTCGTTCCGGGTCGCTGAGCAGCGCGATCAGCGCCGCCGCGATTTCCTCCGGATCATTCACCGGAACGAGGGCGCCAACCCGGTCATCGACCAGTTCGCGGACACCCCCGCAATCGGTCGCGACGACCGGCAGTCCCGCGCCGAACGCTTCGACGATCGATATCGGCCGGTTCTCCCAGCGCGAGGTCAGCAGGAACAGGTCGGCGGCGCGCAGATGCGCGGGCACGGTCGACACCATGCCCATGAATCGCACCGCCTGGGCGACGCCGGCGTCCCGCGCCCAGCCCTCGACCCTGTCGGCGAGCGGACCCTTGCCGCCGACGGCGAAGACCACGCCGGGGAATCGTTCGACCACCCGCCGCGCGACCGCGATCATCACGTCGATGCCCTTCTGTGGATCGAGCCGCGAGAGCGACATGATCAGCGGTCCGTCACGCCCGCCGAGCAGCTGCGCGCGCAACGCCGCGACGTCCGCCTCAGGAACTTGGGCGAGCGGCGGAATGCCGAGTCCAAGCACGCGGCAGCGGCTGCACGGAACGCCGTGGCCAACCAGCCGCTCGACGCCATCGCGGCTCGGCGAGACGGTGATCGTCGCGCAGGCCCGCGACACCCGCGCCACTCCCGCCTCTCGCGCGGGCGCCGAGCCGTGGAAGGTGAACAGCACCGGCACCCTCAGCCCCAGTGTCGCCAGCCGGGCGACGATCGTCGGCGCCGTTTCATGCGCGTGGATCAACTGGACGCCGCGCTTCCGCACCGTGGCGCGCAGTTGCCGAACGCAAGGCCACAGCGCCGCCAGTCGCTTGGCCGCGTTGCCGCCGCGCCAGGTGACGCGGTTGAGCGGCAGCAGCACGGTCCCAGGCTCCGCCCAGTCCCCCGAGTCGCCGGCAAGCGTGACCTGATGGCCCCGGGAGCGCAGATCCGCGGTCAGATCGAGGACATGGCGCTGGATGCCGCCCGGAAGGAAGTTGGTGGTGAGCTGCAGGATGTTCACGCCGCGAGCCCGATGCGGTGCGCGTTGCCCATCATCCCCCAGGTGATCGTCGTCGCCGGAATGGCTGGCAGCACCGAGGCATCGACGACATGGATCCGGCTCGCGCCGTGTGGGCGGCCGAGCGGGTCGCTCTCGCCGGCAGTGGGACGAGCGCGCATCGGCAGGCTGGCGCCGACGTGGAAGCTCGCGCCGGGCTCCGCCAGCCGCGCCGCCGGGACCAACGCATGAACCCCGCCCAAGCGCATCGCCGCACTCAGCTGCTTGAGAGCGCGACTCATCACCGCTTCCGTCTGTGGATTCCCAACCACCTCCGGGAGCAGCCGGCCATCGCTGGCGCGCCGCACGCGGATGCCAACGCAGTGATCGGAATGCAGGAACGCCTGTGCAACAATCAGTCGCCGCGCCAGCCATTCCAGCAGTGGCCCGGAACCCGGCAACTTTGCGCCATAATTGGACTTGAGATCGCGCGGGAAAAACTCGTTCCAGCCATAGAGCTGCGCGTGAACCAGGAAGGGCGATATCGCGGGATCATCGATCTCGACGAAGGCCTGGGTCAGCGTGTGCAGCGGCGGCTGGTCGGGGCGGCGCGGCGAGCGCCAGCCGTGGAGCATCGGCAGGAAGGCGAACTGGCTTTCGCGGAGCATCAATTCCGTCGGGCCGTGCTCCGAAGTCATGAGAATCCGCGCGGTTTCCAGCACCCCAGCCGCAACGAACAGCCGTTCGCCGCGCAGCACGCTGCCGTCGGCGAGATGGACGACGGCGCCCTGGCCGTCCTCCCCCACCGCGCGGACCACCGCGCCCGCCCGGTGGGTGATGCGTCCGGCGCGGGCCAGCGCTTCGATCGTGCGGCGCGCTGTCCAGATCAGCCCCCAGGGACAACCGTGCATGCACAGCCCACACATGCGGCAGCCCGAGGCCACCGCGACCCGGCTGCGCCCGGCGGTGACCCGCAGCGCGGCGAGCCGCTCGGGCCTCCGCTCCAACGCTTCGAGCAGCCAACTGACTTGCGGCCCGGCCGGCAGGGCCGTACCGCTGGATCCCGGCCCAGGGAACAACGCCTCAAGCGCGTCGGGCTGGAAACTCATCGGCACATGATCGGCGAGCGCCCGCCACGAAGGCGCGAGATCGTCGGCGGTGATCGGCCAGCCGACGAGGTCGCTCTGGCGCCACCGCAGCATCGCCGATCCCCACAGGTTGGAGAGGCCGCCAACCGCGCGGCTGGACCGCAGGCCGAGCGCGTCGCCACCGGCGAAGGTGGCCTCGGGTGGCTCCATCGCGAAGTCGGAGCCGTAACGGCGCACCTGGCCGGCAGGCGCGGCGAATTGCGGCGCCATCCACTCGGCGCGGGCGACGGCGCTCCACTCGGTGCCATCGTCCGCGTGTTCGTCGATGGTCTTGCCGCCATCGAGCACGATCACTTCGCGGCCGAGCGCAATGCGCGCCAATGCCGCCGCCAGGCCCGCCGGGCCCGAACCGATGACGATATCCGCCACTAGTGCCGCAGGATCGGCAGCCGGCTGGCGTCGCGATCGCGGCGCACCTGGGTCAGCCTTCCTTGACCGCGCGGACCAGCACCAGCAGCTCGAAGTTGGGATCGTGAAGGTCGAGCTCGCTCTGGTCGATCTCGCCCGCGCCGAGCCCGTGCAGATTGCAGATGCAGGTGAAGACATTGCCGACGGTCGAAACCTCGACATTGTCGCGCGGGAAATGGGCGCGGAACAGCCGGCGCTTGGATTGGGTGGTGAAGTGCCAGTATTCGCCCCAATCGTCGACGCCCTCGCGCCGCGCCACCCGGCTCATGCCGTGCGAGGTGCATAGCACCACCCCGCCGGGCTTGAGGATGCGGTGGAGCGTTGCGATCGCCTTGTCGACATCGAAGATCATCTGCAGCGTCTGGGTGATGATGATGCAGTCGAAGCTGTTGTCCGGGATATGCGGCGCGTCGGTCAGGTCGGCGACGATCGTCGCCTGCGGATTGCCCTCGACATAGTTCAGCACGTCGGGCTGAGTGACCTTCGCGCCGCCGAAGCGGTGGGTATAGGCGGGATCGCCCATCTCCAGGCAGCGGCCCTTGATGTCGGCGGAATTCTTCGCGAGGAACTGCTCGATGTAATAGCGCTCGATCGTCAGCAGGTCGCGGTCCTGGCCGAAGATCGCGCTGATCGGCGACAGTCGCCGCAGGCCGCCGAAATCGACCGAGCCCACTGGCACCGACTGGAGCCGAAAGCGCCGCTGCTGGGCGCGCACCCATTTGCGCAAGCCATGGGGCAGCAGCCGGGTCGCGGCGTCGCGGACCAGCTGCTCGGCGCGGGCGCGGGGAGTCATGCGGCGGCGCGCTTCTCGGCGGTGATGTCGGCGATGATCTGGTCGAGCCCGCGTCGGGGGCGGAAGCCAGTGATGCCCTCCAGCTTGGCGACATCGGGCACGCGGCGCATCATGTCCTCGAAGCCGACCGGATAGACCTCGGAGTACGGCACCAGCTCGATCGGCGAGGAGGAGCCGGTGGCGGCGATCACCCGCTCGGCGAGGCCCCGGATCGTCACCTCCTGGTCGTTGCCGATGTTGATCACCTGCCCCCGCGCCTCGGGGCGCTCGATCAGCAGCATCAGCGCCTCGACCACGTCGGCGACATGGCCGAAGCAGCGCGATTGGGTGCCGTCGCCGTGGACCTTGAGCGGCCGGCCGGCGAGCGCCGCCTCGACGAAGTTGGGC
Source organism: Novosphingobium sp. (assembly GCA_039917735.1). Lineage (GTDB taxonomy): Bacteria > Pseudomonadota > Alphaproteobacteria > Sphingomonadales > Sphingomonadaceae > Novosphingobium. The sequence continues at coordinate 13,148 of JBDSIY010000076.1, forward strand.
AGCACCATGCCGTATCGTCCGGTCTGGCGCGGGCCGGTGGTGTTGAAGAAGCGCAGCACCACGACCGGCAGCGCTTTTTCGCGCGCGTAGGCCAGCGCCAGGAACTCATCGAGCATCTTGGCGCAGGCGTAGGACCACCGCAGATTGCGCGTCGCCCCCATCACAAGGTCGTCATCCTCGGAGAATGGGAACTTGCTCGCCTTGCCATAGACCTCGGAGGTCGAAGCGATGAAGGTCGGCGTGGAACCGGCGATCGCCGCGCTCAGCACATGTTCGGTGCCGGTGACGTTGGTCAGGATCGAGCGCGACGGCTGCTCCATGATCAGCTTGACGCCGACCGCCGCGGCGAGGTGGAAGACCTGATCGGCCTCGTCCACCAGCCGCTCGACCAGTTGCGCGTCGAGCACCGATCCTTCGACAAAGGCGAACCCCGCCCTGCCCTCGCAGGACTTCAGATTGGTCCGCAGCCCGGTCGACAGATCGTCGAGCGCGGTGACCGCGTGGCCCTCGGCGAGCAGCCGTTCGGCGAGGTGCGAACCGATGAATCCAGCCCCACCGGTGATCAGGAACTTCATCTGCTGCCGTCTGCCCCGTGCGTTCGATCGCGCCATATCATCGATGCTGCGCGTGCGTGATGAAAAATTTGTTCACGCCGCGTCACGAGGCGGCATAATCGGTGGCAGCGCGGCCGCAACCCCGCAGGTCGCGCCCTTGGAGTAGCCATGAATCCCGAGCTTGCAGGACGTCGCGTGGTGGTGACCGGCGCTAGCGGCTTCATCGGCGGCGCGGCGGTGCGCGCGCTGATCGCGGCCGGCGCGCAGGTGACGGCGCTGACACGGTCCCGCGACGGCGCTCGCCGCTTCGCCGCCGAGGGCGCGAAGCCTGTGGTGACGCCGCTGGAGCCGGGCGCCCGGTTAGACCGGGCACTAGCGGGGGCGGAGGTGCTCGTCCATCTCGCCTATGACATGCGGGCGGGCGCGGAGCCCAACCTGGCCGCCTTCGCAGCGGTTCTGGACGTCGCGCGGCGCGCAGGGATCGGCCACATCGTCCACGTCAGCTCGGTGGTCGTCTACGACGCCTGGCCAAAGGGCCGGATTGACGAGGAGTCATCGGTCGGCACTCGTCCCGCCCAGGGCTATCGCGCCGCCAAGATCGCCATGGAGGAGCAGCTGCTCGCCGGGCCGCTGGCGGCGACGATCCTGCAGCCGACAATCGTCTGGGGGCCGGGCAGCGCGCTCTGGACCGAGCGCCCGATGAGGCAGCTGCGCGCCGGCGGCCTGGTGTTGCCCGATCCCTGGGGCCGCGCGCCGCTGGTCCATGTCGAGGACGTCGCCCGCGCCATCGTCGCGGCGACGGCACTGCCTGCCCCGGGGCGAGCGCGGGTGCTGATCTCCGGCCCCGATACGCCGGGATGGAACACGCTGTTCGAGGCCTACCGCACCATCGTCGGCGGCACCCTGATCCGCGAGCCGGCCGAATTCCTGTGCGCCGCGCTTGGGCCCGAGGCGAGGACCAGCCCCGCCGGGCCGAGCGCCACCGCTCGGGTCAGTGCCGCGTTGCGGCGGGTTCTCGGCCACCACCGGTTCGAGCAGCTGCTGGAAAGGGCTGCAAGGCTTCGCCCCGCACCCCCTCCGGCTCGGCCCGCCGCCGCCGACCTCGCGCTGTTCACCGCCTCGCCGCTGATCGACACCAGCCGTGCCGAGGCGCTTCTCGGCCATGTATCCCTTATCGGCTTCGAGGACGGCCTGGCGATGCTGCGGGCTCATTATGCCAGCCTGGCCGGGCGATAGTTCGCAGCGATAGCTCGCGGTCAGGCGAGCTTGAGGCGCCGGGCGATATATTCCGGTTTCGACATGCTCGTGCCGCGCAACTGGTCGAGCCGAACGCCGGTACAGCTCATCTTGAGATTGGTGAAATCCTCGTACCATTCGAGATCGGCGGCCGATTTGCCGGTGATGTCCTCCCACAGCACCACCGTCTCCTCGCGGGTGCCCATGCCTTCGAGGTAGGCGCCGATCCGCGAGCTCGGCCCATGCATCGTCTCGGCCAGCGTCACGAACCAGGCGAGATCGTGCAGCGCGCCGCCGAGCGAGGGCTGCTCCCAGTCCATGACCGCGACGACGTTGAAGTCATCGTCGAACATCATGTTGCCGATGCGCGCATCGCCCCATACAATGCCCTCGGGCTGGTTCTTCGGCCACCGCGACTGGAGCCGATCGAGCCCGGCCCGCAGCAGGTCGGCGCAGGGCTGATCGCTCACCCAGTCTACGAAGCGGGTGTATTTGTCCCACTCCTGCGCGAGGCCATCGCGAGCGTGCGGCGGGCCTTCGAGGAACCGCGCGTCGCTGACCGGCACCAGCTGGATCGCGGCCAGCTGGCGCACCGCGCTCTGCCACAGTTGCCGCCGCTGCTCTGGCCTGGCCTCGGCCACCCAGCCGGTCTTCGCATACGGCGGCACACTCACCGGCACCCTGCCATGCACCTTCTCCATGACGAAGAAGGGATTGCCGAGCAGGCCCGGATCCTCCTCCAGCCAGAGCGGCCGGGCGACGCGGACATGGCCGCCGTCGCTCAGCAGCTTCATGATCCGGTATTGCTCGTCGAAAACGTTGTCGGGGAAAACGGTGAAGTCGGCGGGCTTGATCCGCACGACGCAGCCCTGGCTGCGCGCCTCGCCACCTTCGGACCAACCAGCGTCGAACAGGATGGTCTCGTGCGATTGGCCGGCGCCGCGCGGATAGGTGAGATTGTCGATCCGCAGCGCGCGGGCGTCGGGAAGCCGCGATTCCAGCCAGCCGGTGAGCTTCACCGCGAGCGTGGCGAGATCCCGGGTCCGGGGCGCGACGATGACGTCCGTCAATTCCGCACTCCCAAGCTCTATTCGCTATTCTGAATATTTTTTCGCCAAGTGCAAGTTAGGCCGCGTCTTGAGTGCCGTCAACGGCAGGCGCTCAGGCCGCAGGTTCGGCGAGCTCGGTTGCGCGGCGCGAGATGAAGCTGGCGATGCGCTCACATGCGGCAGCCAACCGCTCGCCCGCGGCGACGATCTGGAGGCCGCTGTGCGCACCGTAAAACCCGGCCATCCCCAGCGCGAAGCAGACCCTTCCCTTGCTTTCGAACACCGGGGCGAAGATCGCCGCCAACGGATAGTTGTTGTCGGCTTTGACCTCGGCCAATGTTTCGACGGCGAGATCCCATGCGTCCTTCTCGATCACCTCCTCGGCGGTGCGGTATGAATCAGCGCGGTCGGCGCGGCGGGCGATGACGCTGAAGCCGTGCTCGCGGTGAAATTCCAGCGTCCGCTCGAAGCCGGTGCGTTGCTCATGTGCAGCCTGCGGATAGCGGCCGTCGAACCATGAAAGCGCCGCCTCGGGCGAGCCGGCGAAGAACACCGGCGCCATCGTCACCCGCAGACTGTGGCGGTTTCCCAGCGGGATCGGGTAGCCGACATGGCTGGCGGACGCGGCGCGGTCGCGCAGATGGACGGTATCGCCTTCGAGGAAATAGATGCCGCAGACCACGTCGAACTCATCGGCAAGGCTGCGCATCTCTGGTTGGGCGACTTGGAGCGGCGAGAAGTGCTCGACGGCGGTGCGGCCGATTGCCGCGAGCGCCGGCCCGAGCACATAGGTTTTGTCGCTGGTCCGGTAGAGGTAGCCAACGTCGACAAGGCCGGTGAGCAGCGCGTGACAGGTGGCGCGGCTCAGCTTGAGCGCGCGGACAAGGTTGGTCAGGGCGAAGGCCTGGCCGGGATGGTCGGCGATGAAGTTAAGGATAGCCGCGACACGCAGGACGCCGGGTGAGGAACGCGACATCGCCTCGGTTGTTAACTTTCGCTATTTCGAACGGAACTAAGCCTGAGCCGGCCAAGCGTCAAGAGGCGCGCGGAAGGCCAACTCCCGCCCGCCCTCGCGCAAGTTTTCGTCAATGCTGGGGACATCCACAACGTTCTATCAACATCTCGGGGGTTCGACCATCTGGAGTGAACCAATATGAAGACTATCCTTGCAACCATTGTTGCCATTTCGCTTGCGGGCGTATCAAGTACGGTCACCGCAGCGCCAGCTCAGCATGCCTATCGCGGTCACGAACTCGCGAAGATGGCCAAGATCACCATGGCACAGGCGCGGACAATTGCGCTGAAATCCCGACACGGCACTGTTACGGATGCCGAGCTTGAAAGGGAAGCGGGCGGCAGTGGTCTGCGCTACTCGTTCGATATTCGTAGCCACGGCAGACCGTTCGAAGTCGGAGTCGATGCGATTTCGGGCGCCGTCCTTGAAAACAAGGCCGAAGGTCGGCACCCGGACTGACATCAATGCCTAGCTCTCGAAGGTGAAAGGCTCTGCGGCGCGGCGGTTGTCGTCAGGCAGGATCGCGCGGCCGATTGGTGGCGTGGAGCGGGCCGTGCAGGCGGTGCGGTGGCACAGCCTGCAGGTGACGCCGATCGGCGTCGTCGCCGCCTTCGGATCGGCGCCGCCCGCGTAGATCAGCCTCGGAGCGTGCTCGGCGGCGCAGGCAATGGCAATCGCCCGGTAGAGCGGCGGCTGGCATACGCCGCCTTCGTCGCGACGCACCGTCCGCGCAATCGAGAAGAAGCGCTGGCCGTCGGGCAATTCGAGCCATTGCGCGGCGATCTCGCCGGGGCGGCGGAACACCGCGTGGACGTTCCACAAAGGGCATCCGCCGCCGTGGCTCGCGAAGGGGAAGCCGGCCCCGTCCAGCCGCTTTGAAACATTGCCTGCCTCGTCGACCCGGATCAGGAAGAAGGGCACGCCCTCCCGCCCGGGCCTACCGAGCGTGGTCAGGCGGTGAGCGACCTGTTCGAAACTGGCGCCGAACTCGCGGGCGAGCGCCTCGATATCGTAGCGGCGGGCTTCGGCCGCTCGCGCGAAGGCCTCGTAAGGCATCAACAGCGCCGCCGCGCCATAGCCGGCGAGCGCGCGGCGCACGAGGTTGACGGCGGTCCTGCTCGCGAAGCTCTCCGCCCCAATCGCCTCGCCGATCTGATCTCCCATCGCGCCATAAGCGATATGCACGGCCTGTTGAAAGGCGCGTCCAGCGGCGTCTAGCCCATCGGAGATCAGCAGTTGCTCGTTGTGGCGATCGTAACGGCGGATCGAATCGACCAGCACCTCTGCCGGCAGGAAGCGTACTCGCACACCGCGCCCGTGCAGCCACGCGCGCGCGCCACCCAACTCGGCGATCTCGCCCGCCAGCTCCTCGGCGCGCGCCTCGATGCCGGGAAAGTGATTGCGGCGCCCGGCCAGGAAACGGCGCGCTTCGGCGACCGGATCCAGCGCGTCGGACGAGTCGCCGGCGACGCGGCGGTCGGCGAGCGCCCGTTGCTCGCGGGTATAGGCGCCGTGCAGTCGCAACAGCGCCTCGGAAACGCCAGGGAAGCTTGTCGCCACGTCGGCGACCTCCAGCGCGGGCAGGTCAATGTCCGCGAAGATCGGATCGCGCAGAACCTCGCCGATGCGCTTTGCATAATCCTCGCCATCGTCGGCGGCGATCTCGGCCATGTCGAGCTTGTAGGTCCGCGCCAGCCGCAGCAGCATGTCGGCGGTCAGCGGCCGCTGGTTGCGTTCCAGCAGCGCGATATAGGAGGGCGAAATCTCGAGATCGTCGGCCATCGCCTGCTGGGTCAGGCCGAGCTCGCGCCGCAGCCGCCGCAGCCGTGGACCCAGATAGAGCGGACGAAACCCAGCCATCCGCGCGGTTTGTCACGCCTGCACAAGTTTACAAGGAATTTTTGTCAAGTCTGACAGCCTTACTCCACGGGTGCTTCCCCGCGCCCGCCCCCGCGCGTATCCGGCAGCTCAGCATAGAGTTAAGAAGGATTGTTTCAGCGTGACGTATCAGAACGCCATTCTCGAAGCCGGTCAGGCGATCACCCCCAACGAATCGAGCTGGACCGGGATCGAGCCGGAGTCGGTGGCGCGGATGCGATTGCAGAACCGCTTCCGCACCGGCCTCGACATCGCTCGCCACACTGCCGCGGTGATGCGCGCGGACATGGCAGCCTATGATGCCGACCCGGCCGATTACACCCAGTCGCTTGGCTGCTGGCACGGCTTTATCGGCCAGCAAAAGCTGATCGCGATCAAGAAGCATTTCGGCACGACCAAGCGCCGCTATCTGTATCTGTCGGGCTGGATGGTGGCCGCGCTGCGCAGCGATTTCGGGCCGCTGCCCGACCAGTCGATGCACGAGAAGACCAGCGTCCCGGCGTTGATCGAGGAACTCTACACCTTCCTCAAGCAGGCGGATGCGCGCGAACTGGGGCTGATGTTCCGCGATCTCGACGCCGCGCGGACCGCTGGCGACGCGATCAAGGCGGCCAAGATCCAGCACGCCATCGACAATTACGAGACGCATGTCGTCCCGATCATCGCCGACATCGACGCCGGCTTCGGCAATGCCGAAGCGACCTATTTGCTCGCCAGGAAGATGATCGAGGCGGGAGCCTGCGCGCTGCAGATCGAGAACCAGGTCTCCGACGAGAAGCAGTGCGGCCACCAGGACGGCAAGGTCACCGTCCCGCACGAGGACTTCCTCGCCAAGATCCGCGCCTGCCGTTACGCCTTCATGGAACTGGGCATCGACGACGGCATCATCGTCGCCCGCACCGATTCGCTGGGCGCCGGGCTGACCAAGCAGATCGCCTATGTCCGCGAACCGGGCGACATTGGCGACCAGTACAACGCCTTCCTCGATTGCGACGAGGTGGACCTCTCGCAGATCGGCCACGGCGATGTCATCATCAGCCGCGACGGCAAGCTGCTGCGGCCCAAGCGGCTGCCATCCAACCTCTATCAGTTCCGCCCGGGCAGCGGCGAGGATCGCTGCGTGCTCGACTGCATCACCTCGCTTCAGAACGGCGCCGACCTGCTGTGGATCGAGACCGAAAAACCGCACATCACCCAGATCGCCGGAATGGTCGACCGCATTCGCGCGGTCATTCCGAACGCAAAGCTCGTCTACAACAACTCGCCGAGCTTCAACTGGACGCTGAACTTCCGCCAGCAGGTTTATGATTCCTGGGCCGAGGAGGGCCGCGACCTCACCGCCTATGATCGCGCCAAACTGATGAGTGTCGACTACGACGTCACCCCGTTGGGCGAAGAGGCGGATGCGCGCATTCGCGGCTTCCAGCGGGCGGCGTCGGCGCGCGCCGGCGTATTCCACCATCTGATCACGCTGCCGACCTATCACACCGCCGCGCTGTCTACCGACAACCTCGCCCGCGAGTATTTCGGCGAGCAGGGCATGCTCGGCTATGTCCTCAACGTGCAGCGCCAGGAACTCCGCCAGGGCATCGCCTGCGTCAAGCACCAGAACATGTCGGGTTCGGACATTGGCGACGACCACAAGGAATACTTTGCCGGCGAGGCCGCGCTGAAGGCGGGCGGCAAGGACAACACGATGAACCAGTTCGCCGCCTGAACCCTGGCGAACCCGACCCGCACCTAAGAGGATATGACGATGAGCGAGACCACCACCAACGAACCGAAGCGCGCCCGCGCGCTGCTTTCGACCGAGGATTTCAAACTGATCCGCGAGGCCGTGCTGTTCTACCTCAAAGCGCACGAGGACGAGCCGCAATCGGTCAAGTTTTCGAACCTGTACCACCGTCTGGGCAGCGCTGGCGGGCGCTGAGGCCTCGACTCCGTCGCACCGGCTTGACCCAAGGTCCCGCTTCCCCCCTCGCGAGGCAGCCGGACCTGGGGTCAAGGCCGGGGTGATGATGGTTGGAGATGGGGCGAGTCGCTTCTTTCCGCCGCGTCAGCATAATGCCTGGCGATCACCGCGCAGGCGATCAGCTGGAGCTGGTGGAACACCATCAGCGGCAGCACGACAAGGCCGACCTGCGCTGGCGGGAACAGCACTCCGGCGAGCGGCACGCCCGAGACCAGGCTTTTCTTAGAGCCGCAGAACAGGATGACGATCGCGTCCTCGCGCGAGAACCCGCCGAGCTTCCCGGCGGCGCGGGTCAGCGCCAGCACCGCTGTAAGCAGCAGCACGGAAAGGCCGATCACCTCGGCGAGCAGCAGCGGCGACAGGCGGTGCCACAGCCCCTCGATCACCGCCGCGCTGAACGAGGTATAGACCACGAGCAGAATCGCGCCGCGATCGACCAGGCCGACGATGGGCTTGTGGCGTGCAAGCAGGTTGACGATCCGCGGCCGTGACAAATGCCCCAGTGCGAACGGCAGCACCAGCTGCAGCGCTACCTTTTCGATCGCGCCGAGGCCGACGCTGGCGCCGCTTCGGCTCATCAGCAACGAGACGAGCAGCGGCGTCAGCACCACGCCGAGCAGGTTCGACAGCGAAGCGCTGCACACCGCCGCCGCGACATTGCCGCGTGCCAGCGCGGTGAAGGCGATCGAGGATTGCACGGTCGAGGGCAGCAGCGTCAGGAACAGCAGCCCGGTGGCGATTACCGCCGGCAGCGGCAGCAGCCGGGTCATGCCGAGTCCGAGCGCCGGGAACACCATGTAACTGAACGCCAGCACCACCAGATGAAGCCGCCAATTGCGCGCACCGGCGACAATCGCCTCGCGCGAGAGCTTCGCGCCGTGGAGGAAGAACAGCAGAACGATGCCGGCATTCGCCAGCGCCCCGAACACGGCAGCCCCCCGTCCGCTGCATGGCAGCAGCGAGGCCAGCACGACACTGCCGAGCAGCGCCAGCAGGAAGGGATCGGCAAAACTTTTGAGGATGGCGCGCATCGCCGGAAGCCCATAGCTCGCGCGTGGCTGAAAGGTAGCCCTACTCCCCGTCGGTGCTCACATACTTCAGTTCCAGATACCGCCCCCGCGTCGCCAGCGCGTCCAGCTCGCCCCGCGCGATCTCGCCGGTCATCGTCTCGATTTCGCGGGCGATGACCTCCAATCCGCCGACCAGCTGCTGCTCCGGCGTCGATCCGGCATGGGCCTGGCGACGCAGCGGCTCGGGAATGCGCTGATAGCTTTCGATCAGTTCGGGCAGGTGCTCGCCGAGCAGGCGCCGGACCTCACGCGCGGCCGGGTCGCCCTCGTCGAGTCTGACAAGCTGCGGCGAGAGCTGGTCCAGCTCCACGCCTATGCGGTCGAGCAGGCCCTGCGCGGGTCTTGGCAACATCGGCCGCCGCGCCTCCAGGAACACCTCGGTGCGTCCCGCAAGCTTGGTCAGGCCGGAACCGCGCAGCTCGGCCGCCTCGGGAACGCGCATGCGCGGGAACACCAGCAGCGCCACGAACACCATCATCATCGTGAAGAAGGTGGCCATCACCCCGCCGATGCCGATGCCGCCGCCGACGAAGCCGATGACCAGCGCCGCCACCCAAATCGCCATCACCGCCAGGCACGCCCGCTTGAACTTGCGCATCCGGTGCCGCCACTTGAGCTTGCGCGAACGCCGGCCGAGCGAGCGGGTGCCCGGCGGCAGGCGGGTCAACGGATTGTTGGGTGGAGCCAGCTCCTGCCCGGTCATCGCCGCGCGCTCAATCGACCGCTTCGAGCAGATTGGCGCCGGCGGCGGCGCCGCTCTCCAGGCTGGCCTGCGACTGGCCCTGCGAACGGGCGATATAGGCCTTCGACTTGGTGATCTCGCCTTCCAGCGACGTCACCGTCTGCTTCATGTTGTCGAGCGCCTTGAGCTTGAAGGCATCGATGCTGTCCATCGTCTCGTAGATGTTCTGGAAGGCGCGGCTCAACGTTTCGATCGGGATCGTCGACCCGGCCGCCTGCTCGTGGATGCGCGCGGTGTTGTCCTTCATCATCTTGCCGGTCGATTCGATGATGTTGGCGGTGGTGGTGTTGAGCGCGGTGATCTGATCGAGCACCAGCCGCTGGTTGGTCAGCGCCTGCGCCACCGTCACCGCCGTGCGCAGCGCGCCGACGGTGGTGGTCGAGGCGCGATCGACGCCCTTGATCAGCTCGACGTTGTTCTTCTTGACGAGATCGAGCGCGAGATAGCCCTGCACGCTCACCGCCATCTGGGTTAGCAAATCCTGCGTGCGCTGGCGGACGTAGAACAATGCGCTCTCGCGCACCGCCTTCGCCTTCGCCGGATCGGTCGCATCGAGGTCTGCCGCCCGGTCCTCGAGCCGGGTGTCGAGCAGCTTCGACATGGTGATCATCTGCTCGAGCTTGCCGAGCAGCGCCCAAAGCTTTTGCCGCTCGACGTCGATCGCGGCATTGTCCATCAGCAGCTCGTCCTTGCCGCCCTGCAGCCGCGCCAGGATCGCGCCGATGTGGCTCTGCGCGCTTTTGTAGCCGTCGAAATAGTCGCGCAGCTTGTCGCCAAACGGGATGATCCCGAACAGCTTCTTCGGCTGGAGCAAATTTCCCTGCTTCGATGGATCGAGATCCTCGACTGTACGGCGCAGCTCAGCAAGGTCGGCGCCGACGCCGCTGGTGCCGTCCATCGCCCGTACGGGCCGATCGAGGAAACGGTTCGATTGACCCGAGGCTTCGACGATCTCGCGCCGGCCCATGTTGGTGATCTGATCGACGCGGCGGCCGAACTCGGGCGAATTGGCGTCCTGCGCGACCAGTTCGGTGACGAACTCCTCGACCCGGGTCTCCAGCTTTGACTTCACCGCGTCGGTGACGGGCACCAGGCCGGCAGCGCGTTCGGGCGCCACGGTCGGCACCGGATCGGGCGCGTTCAGCTTGAGGTCGTCGGCGAGCGCGACGGGTTGGGTTTCGCTGGCCATCGGATCGGGTCCATTCGCGCAAAGAGCTGGAGAGTGGCGGAACCTAGGGATGGCATCGCCCAGCCGCAAGGCGGAGGGTTCTGGCGGCCAGGCGCGGATTGCAAGGTGGATCAGCTTGCGCCCGCAAGCGTTATGCTCGGCTACGCTCCGGTGTGGCCCGGAGCGCTGGAGCATGAGGCAGGCAAAGCGTGGATAGCTCCCGGCAGGAACGGATCGTGGCGGCGATCGCCTCCGCCGGGATGGTCGCGGCGATCGGCTATGCCCTAATTTCGGGCCTTGCCGCCCGCGTGCCGGCGCTGGTGCGCGATACGATCACCCTGGTCTCGCTCGATGCTCGCGAGTTGCCCCGTCGTCCCGAGCCGCCGCCGCCCCCGCCCCCAAAGCCGCGCGCGGTCGAATCAGCCAAGCCAAAGGGGAGCAAGGCGAAGGGTGCTCCCTCGCCGGCGAACCTGAGGAACCAGGCGACGCAGGTGGTCGCGCCAATGCTGGTGCCGCTGATCGTGCCGCCGCCGGTCGTCGCGGCGACGCAGGCCGGGACCGGCAGCGCGGCGAATACCGGCGCCTCCGACCGGCTCGGACCGGGCCAAGGCGCTGGCGGGTTCGGCAACGGCTTCGGTGGCGGGGGTGACGGCGAAGGGGACGGCGGCGAGGGCGGCGGAGACATCCCGCCGCGCCAGATTGGCGGCCGGCTGAGCTTCTCCGACATGCCCGCCGATCTTCGCGAGACGGGGAGCGGCGGCGCGGTGTCGGTGCGCTATGCGGTCAACGTCGATGGGCGGGCCAGCAACTGCCTGGTGACCGGATCGAGCGGTAGCGCCGAACTCGACCAGATCACCTGCGCGCTGATCGAGCGGAGATTTCGCTTCAAGCCATCGCGGGACGAACGCGGCCGTCCGGTGCGTTCGATCATCGTCGAGACGCACAGCTGGACGATCGACCGCAGCGATCAAGAGGAGGAGCAGGCGCGCGCCCGGCGGTGACGCCAGGAGCGCGCCGGTGCCTCAGCAGCCGCGTCGGCGGTTGCGCGCCTGGTGGGTCTTCTTGTCGATATGGCGTCCGAGCAGCGCTCCGCCGACGCCGCCGGCAACCGTCCCCAGCACGCCGCCGCCCACTTCGTGGCCGATCAAGGCGCCACCGGCACCGCCGGCGAGCAGGCCCGTCGTGCCCTTGCTGCCCCTGCAGCGGTAGCGATAATCGCTGCGATCACGCTGGTAGACATGCGTTCGCGCATGTCTGGCGAAGGCCGGCTCCAGGGGGACGGCCGGCGCCGCCACGGCGATCGCCACCGCGGCCAAGATGAATTTAGACTTCATGTCAGTCTCCCTAAAATCGAATTAGTGATGCAACGATCGAGAGGCCGGCTGGTTCGCTCCCGGTGAGCACGCCAGCCGGCTCCGATGCGATCAGCGGCAGCGGACCTGGTTCTGGCTGGAACTCTGATCGATCGCCCGGCCCGCGAATGCCCCGGCGGCAGCGCCAAGCAGCGTTCCCACCACGCGCGAGTGACCGCCATCAATGACATTGCCGAGGATGCCGCCGGCGCCAGCGCCGATAATCAGGCCGGTCGTGCCGTCGCTGCGCTTGCAGTAGTAGCGGCCATCTGTGCCGCGATAAACGCGGTCGTCGGACAACAACACCCGCTCCTGATAAGTGTCGCCCTCACGGTAATAGCGCGAGGGATCGTAGCCGGCTTCATAGCGATCATCTTGGTAATAGCCGTTGCCGCGATCGTAGGAACTGCCGCGATATCCGTCGCGGCGGGTCTGCTGATAGCGATTGAACTCCTGCTGAAAGATCGACATCTCGCGCGAGAAGCGCTCCTGCGCCGCCTGGAAGCGGGAGTCAGGCGAACTCTGCGCAGCTACCGGCGCAGCCACGCCGAGCGTAGCAGCGGCGAGGAACGCAGTGATGGTGGTAATACGTTTCATGGTGGTCCTTCTCCCAAATTAACATCGGGCAAAACGTGCAACAGCACGCTTCGTTGCAGGAAACGAATGAATGGAGGTTGACCGGGCACTTGGGCGGGGGTTCAGGCTGGAGGACTGCATGAGCATGGCTGGGTTGGTGGACGCGCATTGATACCTACCCGGTAGGGGACGTTTCAAGTTCGCGCGGAGCCTCGCAGAGGCAAAGGAGGGTAGCACTGGAGCGAATTTAGGCGGGGCGATCCGACAGGCTCAGCCCGGGCGGAAGGTGAGCAAAGGCCCAAACCCGCTCAACCTGAGTCTGGTGGAGGCCGGGCATCCGCCCGATGACGCCGTGCTTACACAGCGGCGTATCGACAGAGGATCCCGCCTCAAACGTGGATCAGCGAAGCCACGGCGTCGGGCGGCTCGTCAGCGGTGCGGCCTTCCTTGACCATCCTGCCGCGCTGCATGACGAAGAAGCGATCGGCGAACGACCAGGCGAAATCGAGGTTCTGCTCGACGATCAGGATCGCCACGCCCAGTTCCTTGCGCACGCGCAGGAGCGCTTCCTCGATCTGCTGGACGATGTTGGGCTGGATCCCCTCGGTCGGCTCGTCGAGCAGCAGCAGCTCGGGCTGACCGGCCAAGGCCCTGCCGATCGCCAGCTGCTGCTGCTCGCCGCCCGACAGCACCCCGGCCTTGCGGTCGGCGATCTGGGTCAGTTTGGGGAACAGCTCGAAGACCATGTCCGGCACCTTCCGGGGACCGGTGTAGCCCTTGCGGGAGAGCGCCGAGAGGCCGACCTCAAGGTTCTCGCGCACGGTCAGGTGCGGGAACACGTGGCGGCCCTGCGGCACGAAGCCGACCCCGGCCCGCGAACGCTGATGCGCCTTCATCGTGGTTACGTCCTGGCCGTGCCAGTAGAGGTGACCGCCGGCGATGGGCAGCTGGCCCATGATCGTCTTCATCAGCGTCGTCTTGCCGACGCCATTGCGCCCGAGCACCGTCGCGGCGTCGCCCTTGTCGAGGTCAAAGGCGATGTCCCACAGCACCTGTCCCTTGCCATAGGCGGCGCTGACGCTGCGCAGATTGAGCAGCTGGTTCGGGACTTCAATCGTCATTTCGCGCGCCCCAGATAGATCGCCGCGACTTCTTCATCGGCGCGGATCTCGGCCAATGTGCCCTCGCGCAGCAGCTGGCCCTGATGGAGCACCACGACATGGCCGCCGAGCTGCGCGACAAAATCGATGTCGTGATCGATCACCAGCACCGCGTGCTTGCCGACCAGCGCCTTGACGATCTCGGCGGTCTGGGTGCTTTCGGCCGCGCCCATGCCGGCGGTGGGCTCGTCGAGCAGCAGCAGCTCGGCCTCGGTGGCGACGACCATGCCGATCTCCAGCCACTGCTTCTCCCCGTGCGAGAGATTGCCGGCGAGGGTGTCGCGGCGCGGACCGAGGTCGATCATCGCCAGCACTTCCTCGGCGCGGGCGCGCGCCTCGTCCTCGCCCTTCCGGCCGAACTTGGTCCACCAGCGGCGGTCGCTGGTGGCGGCGATCGTCAGATTGTCGATCACCGACAGCGCGACCAGCACGCCCGGGGTCTGGAACTTGCGGCAGATGCCGTGGCCGACGATGGCATGTTCGGGCTCGGCCTGGATCTCGCGGCCGTGGAACAGCACCTTGCCCGCGGTGGGGCGGACGCGGCCGATGATCGCATCGCACATCGTCGACTTGCCGGCGCCGTTGGGGCCGATCACCACCGTCATGCTTCCGCTCGCGATGGTCAGGCTAAGCGCGTTGATCGCCTTGAAGCCGTCGAAATCGACGGTGACGTCGCGCATCTCGAGCATCGGCTCGGTCATGCCGGTTCCTCGATGCGTGCCGCGGCGGGCGGCGCATCAGCGGTGGGTTCGCTGGCGGGTGTCGTCTCGGCCTTATCCTTGCGCCAGCGCGCGAACATGTCGCCGCGCCGCGCCGGGGTGAACGGATGATCGGGGCCGAACAACCCGGCGAGGCCCTTTGGCAAAGCCGTCACCGCGAGGATGAACATCAGCCCGAGCGCGTAAAGCCACAACTCCGGCAGCGCGGTCGAGACCTTGTCCTTGGCGAAATTCACCAGCAGCGTTCCGGCGAGCGCGCCGGCGACGCTGTCGCGCCCGCCGATCGCCACCCAGATCACCATCTCGATCGAGGGTACGACCCCGACCAGCGCTGGCGAGATCACCCCGGCGTGGAGCGTGAACAGCGCGCCCGAGACGCTCGCCAGCAGCGCGGCGACGGTGAACGCGATGACCTTGTACGGCGCCGGGTCATAGCCAAGGAACCGCAGCCGGTTCGACCCGTCGCGGCTGGCGCGCAGCAGCTTGCCGTAACGGCTCGCCAGCAACCACCTGAGGCCGAGCAGCGAACCGACCGCGAGTGCCAGCGTAATCAGGTAAAGCCCGGTCGCGGTTTCCGGTAGGTTGAGGTTGAAGCCGAACAGCGTGCGGTAGTCGGTCAGCCCGTTGAAGCCGCCGGTCTTGTCCTGCTGGCTGATCAGCAGCGTGGCGAAGGCGAGCGCCAGCGCCTGGGTGATCAGCGCGAAATAGACGCCCGTGATCCGCCGCCGGAAGATCGCCCAGGCAAACAGCGCGGCCAGCGCCGGCGCCACCACCAGCACCGCCAGGATCGCCACGAAGGGGCTGTGGAAGGCGTCCCACCACCACGGCAGCTTGGCGACCCCGGTCCAGACCATGAAGTCGGGCATCTCGCCGGGGCCAAGCTCGGCCATCTTGAGGTGCATGGCGATGGCGTATCCGCCGAGTCCGAAGAACACCCCCTGCCCCAGGCTCAGCACCCCACCCTCGCCCCACAGCAGCACCAACCCCATCGCGGTGAGCGACAGCGCGAGAAAGCGCGCGAACAAATTGAGGTCGTAGGGCGAGAGTAGCCAAGGGGCGGCGACGGCGAGGACCAGCAACACCGCGCCGATCACGGTGCCGGGCTTCAAGAGTGTCGGCATCGTCTTGCCCCTATTCTGCGTCCAGCGCGCGGGACTTGACGGCGATCACCCCTTGCGGCCGGAACTGGAGGAAGATGACGACGAACAGCAGCGTCAGCACCTGAGCGAAGCTGACGTCGACGAAGATCTGGGTCATCGCCATAATCAGCCCGATGATCAGCGCCGCGATCGTCGTGCCGATGATGCTGCCGAGCCCGCCGAGGATGACGACAAGGAAGGCGGTGACGATGTAGCTCTGGCCGACGTTGGGCGTCACCGGGCCGAGCAGCGCCAGCACCACTCCGCCGATGCCGCCGACGCCGGCGCCGAGCGCGAAAATGAAGGCGTCGACAGCCCGGACGTTGACCCCCATCGCCGCCGCCGTCGGCCGGTCCTGGTTGACCGCGCGCACCAGCAGGCCGATCCGGGTGAAGTTCAGCACCGCCGCCAGGCCGAGCAGCACCAGCACCGCGGCAAGCAGGATGAACAGCCGGGTCGTCGGCAGCTGCAGCCCGGCGAGGGTGATCCCGCCCTCGAGCCAGGCCGGCGCCGTGACCGAAACGCCGGTCGCGCCGAACAGGTCGCGCGCCGCCTGCTGCATGATCAGGCTGACGCCCCAGGTGGCGAGCAGCGTATCGAGCGGGCGGGCGGTAAGCTTGCTGACCAGCCCGACCTCGAGCAACCCCCCGAACAGCCCTGCGCCGAGGAAGGCAACGAACAGCGCAACGAGAATGCCGGCCGGCCCCGGCACCCACACCATCGTCAGATAGGCGAGATAGCCGCCCAGCATCAGGATCTCGCCATGGGCCATGTTGATGACCCGCATCAGCCCAAAGCTCAGCGCCAGACCGAGCGCGGCGAGGATATAGAGCGAGGCGACACTGAAGCCGTTGAACAGCTGCCCGGCCAGGAAGACGGCGTCCATGTCTTACCCTCCTGATGATCGGCGGCGGCCACTTCCGCTCCGGGAATAGGGAACCCGGAGCGGAGGGCGGGTCCACCGCAACGAAGGTGGCGCGCCCCGACGCGCGCCACCGGTCGGGTCACGCGATCTTGCAGGTCTTGCCCGGGAAGCTCACCGGATCGTAGGGATCGGGATTGATCGCGCCCTTCGAGGTCCAGATGATCTTGAACTGTCCACTCGGCTCGGACTGGCCGATGTAGCCGGTCTGGACCAGGCTGTTGTTGTCGAGGAATTTGGCGTCGCCGAGCGGCGTCGGGATCGCATCGAGCGCCACCGCCGCCGCGCGAACCTTGGCCGGATCGGTGCTCTGCGCCTTCTCGACCGCCGCCTTCCAGATATAGACGTCGACATAGCCGTGAACCATCGGGTCGGTAATGACGGCATCGGCGCCGAACTTGGCCTTGTAGGCGTCGATGAACTTCTTGTTCGGCCCGTTGTCCAGGCTCTGGAAGTAGTTCCAGCCGGCATAGCCGCCATCGACCAGCGCCGGACCCATCGACATCGCCTCCTGCTCGCCGATCGAGAAGGACATGATCGGGATGACCTTGGGCCCGAGCCCGGCCGCAGCCATCTGCTTGAAGAAGGCGACGTTGCTGTCGCCATTGAGCGTGCTGAAGATCACGTCCGGGGCCGCCGCCTTGATCTTGCCGACCACGCCGGAAAATTCGGTGCCACCGAGCGGCTGATATTCCTCGCCCGTCAGCGTCAGCCCGTCCTTTTCGAGATGCTTCTTGACGATCAGGTTGGCCGTGCGCGGGAACACATAGTCCGAGCCGACCAGGAAGAACTTGTGATAACCCTTTTCCTTCGCCCAATCATAGGCGGGGAGGATCTGCTGGTTGGGCTGCGCGCCCGAATACATGATGTTGGGCGAGCATTCGTTGCCCTCGAACTGCACCGGATACCACAGCAGGTTCTGCGTCTTCTCGAACACCGGCAGCATCGCCTTGCGGCTCGCCGAGGTCCAGCCCCCGAACACGGTCACGACGCCGTCGTTCTGGACCAGCTTCGAGGCCTTCTGCGCGAAGATCGCCGGGTCCGATGCGCCGTCTTCGATCACCGGCGTGACCTGCTTGCCGAGCACGCCGCCCGCGGCGTTGATCTCGTCGATGGCAAGCTGGGTGGCGTTCTTCACCGTCACTTCGCTGATCGCCATCGTGCCCGACAGCGAATGCAACACGCCGACCTTGATCGCGTCTCCGCCAGCGGCGGCGGACTTGTCTTCGCCCCCCTTGGAGCAGGCCGAGACCAGCGCCGTGCAGGCCAGCGCGGCGGCGAAAAAACTCTTGTTCCTGATCGACGACATGTGATTCCCCTTGAAGGCCGCCCCCGGCGGCACCTTTGAGCGCGTCTCCGCCCGAGATTGTGCAGCGCAGCAGCGCTGCGCCATGGGGCATTTGACGTAGGCCGCCGCTGCGCAGCAAACCCGGCAGCGGGTCCACCCGGTCCATACGTCAAACGGCTCATATGCGTGGACGGCTCGGCGAGGGATTCTCGCGGCGATCCGGCGGGTTAGCAGCCGGTGAGGAGGCGCGCGGAATGTACCGGAGCCCGGCGAGCAGCGCATCGATGGAGGCCGGGTGCACTCCGCAGGCGCTAGGGCCGCGCGCCGCCACAGTGCCGCCTTCGCTGCGCAGCTCCGGCCGGATCGACCTCTCGCTGGCAATGCGGGGCAACGAGCTGACCCTGCCACGGGCCTTTCAATCTGGCTGCCTGCGGGTCCGGCTGCCGCGAGCTGCTGGTGACGGTGAGCGGCGGGCGGCAGTGATCCTCAACACCGCTGGCGGCATCGCCGACGGCGACCGCCTCGATCAGCGGATCGATTGGCAGGAGCAGGCGATCGGCGCGGTGACCACCCAGGCCGCCGAAAAGATCTACCGTGCCCTCGCCAACGGCAGCACGATCGAGACGCGGCTCAACGTCGGGCGCGGTGCGTCCGCCGAATGGCTGCCGCAGGAAACGATCCTGTTCGACGGTGCCCGCCTCGACCGCGAAACGCGGGTGGTGCTGGCCGACGATGTGACCTTCCTCGGCATCGAGGCGCTGGTGCTGGGGCGCGCGGCGATGGGCGAGACGGTGCGTTCCGGGGCGCTGCGCGACCGCTTGCGCATCTGGCGCAACGAAAGATTGATCTATGCCGACGCGCTGAACCTCGACGGCGATATCGCCGCGCTGATGCAACGATCGGCGATCGGCGCCGGAGCCCGGGCGATGGCGGTGCTGGTCCACGCATCGGCCGGCGCGGCCGCGCTCGTCGGCCCGCTGCGCGAGGCGCTCGAAACAGCACGCGGGCGAGCGGCGGCCAGCAGCTGGAACGGGTTGCTCGCGGTGCGCCTGCTCGCGCCCGACGGGGAAACACTGCGGCACGACATCGCCGCAGCGCTCGGCGTGCTGTGCAACGGTCGGCCGCTGCCGCGCGTGTGGAGGTGCTGAGATGCAGCTGACCCCGCGCGAGAAGGACAAGCTGATGCTGGCGCTCGCGGCAATGGTCGCGCGCCGCCGGCTCGAGCGCCGGGTCAAGCTCAACTATCCCGAGGCGGTGGCGCTGATCTCGGACTTCGTGCTCGAAGGCGCCCGGGATGGCCGCAGCGTCGCCGATCTGATGGAGGCCGGCGCCCATGTCGTCAGCCGCGACCAGGTGATGAGCGGTGTCGCCGAGATGATCCACGACGTCCAGATCGAGGCGACCTTCCCGGACGGCACCAAGCTGGTCAGCGTCCATGACCCGATCCGCTGAGTTGCCGGCGTTAATGATCCCGGGCGAGATCCTGGCCGCTCCCGGCGAGCATGAGCTGAACGCCGGTCAGCCGGTCACCGTGCTGAGGGTCGCCAACAGTGGCGATCGGCCGGCGCAGGTCGGCAGCCACTATCATTTCGCCGAAGCCAACGCAGGGCTGATCTTCGATCGCGACGCGGCGCGCGGCACCCGGCTCGACATTCCGGCGGGCACCGCCGTGCGCTTCGAGCCGGGGCAGACCCGCGAGGTGCGGCTGGTGCCGCTGCGCGGGACGCGCACCGTGGTGGGATTCCAGGGCGCGGTCATCGGACCGCTCGACAGGGGCTCCGCCTGATGCCGTACCGCATCTCCCGCGCCGCCTATGCCGACATGTTCGGCCCGACCACCGGCGACCGGCTGCGTCTGGGCGACACCAACCTCATCGTCGCAATCGAGCACGATGCGACGATTCTCGGCGAGGAGGTCAAGTTCGGCGGCGGCAAGGTGATCCGCGACGGCATGGGCCAGAGCCAGATCACCAACGCCGCCGGCGCCGCCGACACCGTCATCACCAACGCCGTGATCATCGACTGGTCCGGTATCTACAAAGCCGACATTGCCCTCAAGCACGGCCGCATCGCGGCGATCGGCAAGGCCGGCAATCCCGACATCCAGCCCGGCGTCACCATCGTCATCGGCCCGGGCACCGAGATCATCGCCGGCGAGGGCAAGATCATCACCGCCGGCGGGGTCGACGCGCATATCCATTACATCTGCCCGCAGCAGGTGGAAGAGGCACTAGCGAGCGGCGTCACCACCTTCGTCGGCGGCGGCACCGGCCCGGCCACCGGCACCAACGCCACCACCTGCACCCCCGGCCCGTGGCACATCGAGCGGATGCTGCTCGCCGCCGAAGGCCTGCCGATCAACCTCGCCTTCGCCGGCAAGGGCAACGCCAGCCTCCCCGAGGCGCTGGTCGAGCAGATCGAGGCGGGCGCGGCCGCGCTCAAGCTGCACGAGGACTGGGGCACCACCCCGGCAGCGATCGACTGCTGCCTGAGCGTGGCGGACCGCATGGACGTGCAGGTGATGATCCACACCGATACACTGAACGAGAGCGGCTTCGTCGAGGACACCATTGCCGCCTTCAAGGGCCGCACCATCCATGCCTTCCACACCGAGGGTGCCGGCGGCGGCCACGCGCCCGATATCCTCAAGCTCGCCGGGCTGGCCAACGTCATTCCGTCCTCGACCAACCCGACCATGCCATTCACTATCAACACCATCGAGGAGCACCTCGACATGCTGATGGTGTGCCACCACCTCGATCCGAACATCCCCGAGGACCTCGCCTTCGCCGAAAGCCGCATTCGCAAGGAGACGATCGCTGCAGAGGACATCCTCCACGACATGGGCGCGCTGTCGATCATCTCCTCGGACAGCCAGGCGATGGGCCGGGTCGGCGAGGTCATCACCCGCACCTGGCAGACCGCGCACAAGATGAAGGCGCAACGCGGCGCGCTCCCGGGCGACAGCGCCGAGAGCGACAACACCCGGGTCCGCCGCTATATTGCCAAATACACGATCAACCCGGCGATCGCCCAGGGCATGGCGCGCGAGATCGGCTCGGTCGAGGTGGGCAAGCTCGCCGATCTTGTCGTCTGGAGCCCGGCCTTCTTCGGCGCCAAGCCCGATCTAATCATCAAGGGCGGGATGATCGTCTACGCGATGATGGGCGACCCAAACGCCAGCATCCCCACCCCGCAGCCGGTCCATGGCCGGCCGATGTTCGGCATGCTCGGCAAGGCGATGGCGGCGAACGCGATCACCTTCGTCAGCCGCGCGGCCCTCGATGGCGGCGTGGCCGAACGGCTCGGCCTTTCCCGCACGGTGCTCGCCGTCGAGCAGACGCGCGGCATCGGCAAAGCGCAGATGAAGCTCAACGATGCGCTGCCGGACATCGCCATCGATCCCGAGACCTACGAGGTCGTCGCGGACGGCGAGCTGCTCACCTGCGAGCCGGCGACCGAGCTGCCGCTCGCGCAACGCTACTTCCTGTATTGAGGCGAACGATCATGCGCCGCATCCTCGCGATCGAACCCAACGGCCCAGTCGGCGACTCATTGGCCGGGGACACCGTGCGCCTCGACCACGACCAGCGCACCCGGCGCCGGATGGTGTTCACCACCGAAGCCGGCCGGCCGATCCTGCTCGACATGCAGCGGCCGGCGCACTTGCGTGATGGCGAGATGCTGCGGCTCGAGGACGGGGCGCTGGTGCGCGTCGAGGCAATGCCCGAGGCGCTGATCGAGATCGCCGCGCCCTCCACCGCGGCGCTGGTGCGGATCGCATGGCACCTCGGCAACCGCCATCTGCCGACGCAGCTGCTGCCGGGCGCGAGCGGCGGTTCCCTGCGCATCCGGCACGATCACGTCATCGCCGCCATGACGGAGGGACTGGGCGGCGTTTGCCGGCCGGTGCTCGCGCCGTTCGACCCGGAGGGCGGCGCCTATGCGGCGGCGGGGACCCTACCCGACGATGACTTGGAGGGCGGCGACGGGCACGGGCACGCACATCATCACGGCCACGCCCATGACTGAGGCGGCGCTGTTCGACCTAATGAGCTGGATGTCGCCGGCTTGGCCAATCGGCGGCTTTGCGCATTCGGGAGGGCTTGAGTGGGCGGTCGAGGACGGCCACATCACCGACCGGCGAAGTGCCGCCGACTGGATCGCCACGCTGCTCGACCAAGGCCCGTTGCATAATGACATCGTGCTGTTCGTCCACGCTTGGCGCGCGGCGGACGCGGGCGATGCGGAGCGGCTGCGCGAGGTGGCCAACCTTGCGCTGGCCGCGCAGACCGGAGCCGAACGACGGATCGAAGCGACCGCGCAGGGCGCGGCGTTCCGCAAAATCGCGGTGGCTTCGATAAATCCTCCCCGAACTCCGCTCGGGGAGGGTTGGTCCTACGCCTCCCTCCTCGCCGCCATCGACGACGACGAGCTCTGCTACCCGATCGCCGCCGCAGCCCTATTTGCCTGCCAGGGCATCGCGCTGCGCCCGGCGCTTACCGCCTGGGTGCACGGCGCGGTGTCAAACCTGATCTCGGCGGCGCTGCGGCTGGTGCCGCTCGGCCAGACCGACGGGCAACTGCTACTGCGCCAGCTCCGCGTCCCGATCCTCGCGACCGTCGAAGGCGCGCTAGACCTCCCGAACGACGACCCCTTCGCCGCGCTCGGCGGGTGCGCGCTGCTCGCCGAGATTGGCTGCATGGCCCACGAAACCCAATATACGAGGCTGTTCCGCACATGACTCTCGATCGGACATATTCGACCGGCCCCCTGCGCGTCGGGATCGGCGGGCCGGTGGGCTCGGGCAAGACCGCGCTGATGGACGGTTTGTGCAAGGCCCTGCGCGACCGCTACGAAATCGCCGCGATCACCAACGACATCTATACGCGGGAAGACGCCGAGTTCCTCACCCGCGCCGGCTCGCTGGTGCCGGAACGGATCATCGGCGTCGAGACCGGCGGCTGCCCGCACACCGCGATCCGCGAGGACGCCTCGATCAACCTCGCCGCGGTCGGCCAGCTGCAGCGCCGCTTCCCGGACCTCGACCTGATCCTGATCGAAAGCGGCGGCGACAACCTGGCCGCGACCTTCAGCCCCGAACTCGCCGACATCACCATTTATGTCATCGACGTCTCGGCGGGGGACAAAATCCCGCGCAAGGGCGGGCCGGGGATCACCCGGTCCGACCTGCTGATCATCAACAAGATCGACCTTGCCCCGTTCGTCGGCGCGAGCCTCGAGGTGATGGATCGCGACGCCAGGAAGATGCGCGGCGAGCGGCCCTTCGTCTTCGCCAACATCCGCGCCGGCGCGGGGCTGGACGAGATCGCGCGCTTCGTCATCACCAGGGGCGGCCTGCCGGAAAGGAATTGCGCATGAACAAGCGTCTGGTCACCTTCGGCTCGCTGATTGCGGCGCTTGCGCCCGCCTTGGCGTGGGGACATCCCGGCCACGGTCTGGGCGGAGCAGCAGCGGGCGACGGGCTAACGGCGGGACTGCTTCATCCGCTGACTGGCATCGACCATCTGGTGGCGTTGCTGCTGGTGGGGCTCTGCGGCGGGTTGGTGAAGCGGGCGCCGGCGTGGCTACTGCCCAGCGCGTTCCTTGCCGCCATGGCCAGCGGCTTCGCCACCGGTGCCGGCGCGCATGCCGGGCTCGCCGAGCCGGTGATCGCCGCCTCACTGGTCGCGCTCGGCCTCGTCGCCTCGCTGCGCGTCAGGACCGGGGCGGGGCTTGGCCTGATGGCGGCGGTGGCGTTCGGCTATGCCCACGGCCTCGCGCATGGTATCGAGGCCCCCGCCGGCGCGCTGCCGGCGATGTTCGCGGCGGGGTTCCTGACGACAAGCGCGACGATTACGGCGGCCGGAGCGTGGCTCGCGCGCAGACTTCCGCTGCCGCTGCTCCGCACCGCCGGCGGGTTGGCGGCCGGGCTTGGCATGGTGCTGGCGCTGGCCGGCTGAAGGGGAAGCACGGATTGGCCGCAGAGCCCGCAGCGGGGAGCGCCTCGCCCGTCAGAGGCCAAGGGCTGGAGGATAAGGCGCGGCGCGCCAGCTTCCGCCTGCCCGCCTGGGTCGGCAACACCGCGCTCGCCTCGATCGCCTTCCTCGCCTATGCGATGACGGTGGGCTTCGTCGGGCTGGTGTTGCTGCTCATCTACTACCAGCAGCTCGGTGACACGGCGACGCTTGCCGGAGTGCTCTCGGCGGTGTTCGTGGGGCTGCTGGCGGCGGCGGGTTTCGCCGTCTGGTATTTCGTGCTTGCCCGCGAAAGCCAGCGCACGGCCGAGCGCGAAACGGAGCGTCAGACCGATAGACTGATGGAGGAAATCGCCGCCCACCGCCGCACCTACGTCGAGCTGCAGCGCGCGCGCGACGCTGCCGAGGCAGCCAACCTTGCCAAGAGCCGCTACATCATCGGCATCAGCCACGAAATCCGCACGCCGCTCAATGCCATCTCCGGCTATGCCCAGCTGCTCGAACGCGACGGCGCCGAGTTCGCCGCCGATGCGGTGCGGGTAATCCGGCGCAGCGCCACGCATCTCACCGATCTCGTCGATGGGCTGGTCGATGTCTCGCGGATTGAGAACGGCTCTGTGCGGATCGCGCGTGAGCGGGTCAATCTGATCGACCTGATCGACCAGATCGTCGACATGTTCCGAATCCAAGCGGCCGCGCGTGGCATCCAGTTCGAGCACAACCGGCCCGGCAATCTGCCGACCTGGGTTTACACAGACCAGAAGCGGCTTCGGCAGATACTTATCAATCTGATCTCGAACGCGATCAAATACACGCCGTCGGGCTCGGCCGCGCTCAACGTAAAGTGGCGCGATCCGGTTGCCGAATTCGAGGTGCAGGACACCGGCGTCGGCATCGAGGAGGCCAACCTGGAGCGCATCTTCGAGCCGTTCACCCGTATCCGGACGGTGCGCGACCAGCCCGGGGTCGGCCTCGGCCTGACCCTCACCCGGATGATGGTCGACGTGATGGGCGGACAGCTCACTGTCGAGAGCCAGCCCGGCGCCGGCAGCAGCTTTCGCGTCAAGATGTTTTTCTCCGAAGCACCGCCGAAATCGGAGAGCACCAGTCTCGCCCTCGACCGCCGCCATTTTCCCGGAGCGGGCCGCAGCATTCTGGTGATCGACGACGATCCGGTGCATCTCGACCTCACCCGCGACCTGCTGGCGCCGATGGGCTTCGGCCTTGATTTCGCGGCGACCGGAGAGGCGGGGCTTGAGGCGTTCGGCCAGCGCCGGCCCGACCTCGTTATCATGGACGTCGCCATGCCAGGGATGGACGGCTGGCAGGCGGCGCGGGCGATCCGCGACGACTACGGCGATGAAGTACCGATCCTGATGGTCTCCGCCAACGTCCACGACTTCCAGCGCACCCGCCGGCCTGATGATCCGCACGATGACTATCTGCTCAAACCCTACGAGATTGACGTGCTGCTCGATCGGATCGGCGTGCTGCTCGATTTGGACGGGGTCCCCGTCCCTGAAGGCCCGTGATGAGCGGAGCGTTGCCCGCCGTGCTCATCGTCGACGATGATGCCGACGCCCGCGCCCTGCTCGAAAGCTTCGCGCGGGCCGAGGGCTTCGCGCCGCTGCTGGCCGCCGACGGGGTGGAGGCCTTGCGGATGTTCGCGGTACGCCATCCCGACATCATCCTGCTCGACGCAGTCATGCCCGAGATGGACGGCTTCGAGACCTGCCGCCGGATCAAGGCGATCGACGGCGCCGAGCATGTCCCGGTGATTTTCATGACCGGACTGACCGAGACCGAGCACGTCGTGCAGGGCCTTTCCGCCGGCGGGGTCGACTATGTCACCAAGCCGCTGGTGCTCGACGAACTCGCCGCGCGGGTACGCGTCCACCTCGGCAATGCAAAGGCGGCGCGCAGCGCGATGACGCTGCTCGATACGGTCGGCGCGCGGCTGCTGACCGCCGATGCAACTGGGGCGATCGGCTGGGCCACTCCCGAGGCCCGGCGGCTGACTGGGGGGCTCGACGGCGAAACTTCGGCCAGCCTCGCGGCGGTGCTGGCGCGCCTCGCCGCCAAGGCCGAGAGCGAGGAGCCGTTCGAGGCCGGGGCGCTGCGGCTCACAGTAACGCTGCTCGGAGCCGGCGGCCCGGGCGAATTCCTGTTCAAGCTCTCGCCCTCGATCGAGGGCATGGAAAACGGACTGCTGCGCGACGCCTTTGGCGTGACCCCGCGTGAGGCGGACGTGCTGCTGTGGACCGCGCGCGGCAAGTCGAACAAGGACATGAGCGAGATCCTCAACATCAGCGCCCGGACCGTGAACAAGCACCTGGAGCAGATCTTCATCAAGATCGGAGTCGAAAACCGCGCCTCGGCGACCGCCGCCGCAACGAGAGTGCTGCTGCGGGAACGGTAGGCGCCTCAGTCCGTCTTGATCAGCTTATTAGGCTTCGGGCTTCACTGCTCGGATTCGCGACGCTGAATCAACCCTCGTAGTCGCCCCCGACCGAGGTGCTGCGGACCGGCGCGGCGGCGGTGATGCGCAGCGCTTCGGCCGACTGGCTGAGCGAGCCGATTGCATCGACCTCGTCCTCGTCCTCGGGCAGCACGCGCTGCAGCGAGGCGACCAGCGTCTCCTTGAGTTCCTTCGGCCGGATTGCCGAGTCGGCGATCTCGCGCAGCGCGACGACCGGGTTCTTGTCGCGATCCCGCTCGATCCTGAGTTCGGCGCCGCCTGAGATCTCACGCGCCCGCTGAGCGGCGAGCAACACCAGATCGAAACGGTTTGGAATCTTGTCGACGCAATCTTCAACGGTAACGCGCGCCATGTGGCACTCCGGGGGTCAGTGATGCGGGAAAGCGCGCGCCGTAGGCCGCAAACGCCGCGAAGTCAAGGAAAGCGCGGGTCAGCTCAACGCCAGCGCTTGCGCTCCCGGCTCACCCAGCCAGCGCCCGGTTACACCCCAGACCCGGCCGATCATCGCCTCGGCCAGCGCGACCGGCGGCGGACCGTCGGCGACCAGCCGTCCTCGGTCGAGCACCAGCACGCGATCGGCATGGTTCATCGCCGCGGCGAGATCGTGGAGCACCAGCACGACGCCGACGCCGGTCCGCGACAGTTGGCGCAGCTGCGCGATCATCGTTGCGGCATGGGCAAGATCGAGGTTGGCGAGCGGCTCGTCGGCGAGCAGCCAGCGCGGGCTCGTCGCAAGTACCCGCGCCAGCAGCGCCCTGGCCCGCTCGCCGCCGGAGAGCCGCGAGACCGGACGGTGACGAAGCTGTTCGAGGTCCATCGCCGTGATCACCGCCTCGATCGCGTCTTGCGCCTCGCCGGCCGGAGCGCCGCGCCACGGAATGCGGCCGAGCGACACCAGCGTCTCGACGCTGACATCCCAGGCGAGTTCGGGCGTTTGCGGCAGATAGCCGATGGCGCGGGCACGCAGGCCCGAGGGCATTGCGGTGAGCGGCGCGCCATCCAACGCCGCGCTGCCCGCGTCGGGCGCCAGCAGCCCGGCGAGGCAGGCGAGCAGCGTCGATTTGCCGGCGCCGTTGGGGCCACAGATCGCGGCGACCTCGCCGGGACGCAGGCTCGCCGACACGGCGGAGAGCCGGCCGGCGAGGGCGAGCTGCTCCGCCGCCAGCATTACGCCATGCCCCGGCGCATCCGCAGCAGCAAATGCAGGAAAAATGGCGCGCCGATCAGGCTGAGCGCGATGCCGAGCCGCAGTTCCCCACCGGCGAGCGGCAACACCCGGCACAGGCAATCGGCGATCAGCAGAAGCAGCGCGCCGGCAAGCGCGCTCGGCAGCAGCAATCGCGATGGCCGCCGGTCGGTCAGCGGGCGGACCAGGTGGGGGACGATCAGCCCGACGAAGCCGATGATCCCGGCAACCGCGACGCTGGCGCCCACGGTCAGGCCGATGCCGGCGATCATCAGCGCCTGCAGGTGGCGTGGCTCGATCCCGAGCGAGCGTGCCGCCGCCTCACCCAGCGTCAGCGCGTCGAGCCCGCGTCCGGCGGCAATGAGCAAGCCAAGGCCCCCAAGCGTCAGCGGCACGGCGATCCAGACCTCGCGCCAACTCCGGTCGGCGAGTGCGCCCATCAGCCAGGTGACGATCTCGCTCATCGCGAAGGGGGTGGGCGCCAGGCTGATCGCGAGGCTCATCAGCGCGCCGGCGAGGCTTGCCAGCATCATCCCGGCGAGGGTGAACAGCGCCACGCCGCCCTCACGGCCCGCAATCAACGCGAGCAGCGCCATCGCTCCACCAGCGCCGACCAGCGCGAACAGGGGCAGCGCGTAAGGCGCGGCGGCGTACCCGGTCCACAGGCTGAGCACCGCGCCCAGTGCCGCGCCGGGCGCGATCCCGAACAGGCCCGGATCGGCGAGCGGGTTGCGCAGATAGCCCTGCATCGCCGCGCCCGCTGCTCCCAGCCCAGCGCCGAGCGTCAGCGCCAGCACCGCGCGCGGCAGCCGCAGCTCGACGAGGATCAGCGCGGCGTTGCGCGTGGTCGGCGCGAACGGGTCGATCCAGACGCGTCCCGCGAGGAGTGACAGCGGTACGGCGAGCGCGAGGCTAAGCGCGAGGATCAATAAGGGGCGAGTCATCTGGCGTCGCGTGGGTGGCGAGCCGCCACCCCGCGCCGCACCTGGCCGAGACGCTCGGCCGCCCGAACGATAGTCGGGCCGCCGCACCACAGCAGCGATGGGTCTAGCGCAGCGCGCCGTGTCTCCGTGAGCGCCGCCAGCGCCGGATGGCGCAGCAGCCGGTCCTCTTGTGATCTCGCATTGCCCGCCGCAAGGATCACTTGCGGCGGATCGGCCAGCATCGTCTCAAGCGGCAGATAGTCGGCCTGCCGCATGCCGCGAGCACCACTGAAATTTGCAAAGCCGGTGCGCCGCAGTAGGTCGGCGATCAGCGTCACATCGCCCGGCACCAGCCCGCCCGACTGCCACACCACCGCCGCGATCGGCCGCGAGTCCGGTGGCGGCGCGGCCTCAGCCAGCGCCGCCTCGATCCGCACGACCAGCGCCTCGCCCCGCTCCGGCCGACCGGCGATGCCGGCGATAGCGCGAACCTGCGCCTCACTGGCGGCGACGCTGGTCGCGATCGGGATCTGCACGAGCCTGACTCCCGTCCGCCGCAGCGCGGAGATCATCGCCGGCGACAGGAAGCTGCCGGCGATCACGACGTCAGGCGCGAGCGCCAATACCTCCTCGGCAGAGTCCGAGACAGCCCGGAAGCGCCGCGCCAGCGCCACATCCATCGAACTCGACGCGGCACTGCTGCTGAAGTTCGACAGAGCGAGAATCTGTGCGGGGTCGGCGACCTCCGCAAGCACCGCGTCACTGCAAGGGTTGAGCGAGACGATGGTGGGGTGGCGGCGCGGCGCCTCCCCGCCGGGCGGCGTGGCGGCGCAAGCCGCCAGTGCCACCGCGGCGAGGAGCGCCGCCGCGCGGGTCAGAAACGCGCCCTCATGCCGCCGTAGGCGGAACGACCCGGGGTGTTGAAGGCGGCGACGGTTTGATATTTCTCGTCGGTCAGATTCTCAACGCGGCCGAACAGCTCGATTGTCTTGGTCACCGGCAGGCTCGCGTGGATGCCGGCAACGGCGTAGCCGTCCAGCCGGACGGTGTTGGCCACGTCATCGAAGCTGTCGCTGACCAGCCGCACGTCGGCGCCAAGCGTGAGGCCGTTCAGCGGGCCATGCAGCGGGTTCGTCCAGTCCGCCGCCACTGAAACCGCGTGGTGCGGCCGGCGCGCGAGGTCGCGATCGGTCAGGCGGTTCTCGGCGCGAACGTAGCTGTAGGCCGCGTGCAGCGCGATCGCCCGGGTCGGATGGACATCGCCCTCCAGCTCGAAGCCGGTCGCGCGCGCGCGCGCCACATTGTTGTAGCCGCCGAAGCCCCCATTTGCGGAGACGTCATAGTCGATCAGATCACGACTCTCGCGGCGGAACACGGTGGCCGCGAAGTGCAGCGGGCCGTTGCGGTCACCGTGCTCGATGCCAGCCTCGTAGCTGTGGCTGCGCTCGGGTCGCAGCGCGACGTTCCCCGCGAACGAGAACAGCTGATAGAGCGTCGGCGCCTTGAAGCCTTCGCCGTAGGAGCCGCGCAGCCGCCAGCCGCCACCGATCGCATAGCTGCCGTTGGCGCCAAAGGTCCATGCATCGCCGAAGCGGCTATGGTGATCGAGCCGGACGCCGGCGGCGAGGTTCAATCCGCCCTCGCTGTAATCGAGCAGCGCATGCCCGCTCGACTGGTTGTCCGCCTGACGGGTGTCGAACGTGCCGTCGTAATGGCTCCACTGGTGATTGGCGCCGAACACCAGCGCGAGCGCGGGGATCAGCCGCCAACGCCCGTCGAGATCGACGCGCTGGTCCTCGCCGTTGTATTCGTAGGCGAAGAATGGGCTTTCATAGCCGCGGTGGGTGTCGGCTATCGAATAGGCGGCGGTAAGGTCGAGGACCTCGCTCACGTATTTGACGCCGGTGCGGCCCGAGACCTGGCGGGTCGTCTGGACGTAATCGTTGGCGAAGCTGAAATCGAGGCCGACCTTGCTGCGCGCGAAGCGTCCGTCGGCGAAGACGGAAAGACCCGAACCGACATCGTAGGCCAGCCTCCCGCCTGCCTGCCATTGGTTGAAGCCGTCCTTCTCCGTGTCAGAGGCGAGCTGCGAGAAACCGTCGCTGTCGGCGTAGCCGCCGTTGAGCGCGATGGAGAGGCCGCCTGAGCTAAAGCCCGCGGCGGCAGCGCCGGTGAACGTGTTGTAGGCGCCATATTCCGCCGAGGCGTCGATGCCCTCGAGCTGGCGCGTCGTCACCGCAACGACGCCTCCGATCGCATCCGAGCCCCAGACGACGCTGTTCGATCCGCGCAGCAGCTCGATCTTCTCGATGTTGCTGGTCAACAGCGTGCCGAAATCGAAGCCGCCGCCAGGCGAGGAGACATCGGCAACGCGCGCACCGTCGATCAGGACCAGCGTCTGCTCGCTCTCGGCGCCACGCAGCCGGACGCCAGTGAACGCGCCCAGCCCGCCGTTGCGGGTGATGGTGACGCCGGGCAGGCGCTGCAGCACGCGGGTTATATCGGGGCCCTGCACCGAGCGGATCTCGTCGAGACCGACGATCGCGATGGACTGGCCGGACTGGTCGACGCGCTCAGCCTGGCCGATACCGATGACCGTGATTTGCGTGGCATCATCCGGCGCCGCCGCCGCGAGCGCTGGCGCCGTCAAAAAAAACGAAACCGAAACTATGGATAAGCACTTCATGCGTGAACCTCCAACCGTGAACGACACGCCGTCCATGGCGGGAGGACCCGGCGGGGACGTCCCGCTGGGTTCTCGCTGCATTCCGGTACACCCCGCCCGGCGCGGAACGACCGTCGTCGGCAGGTCTCCTGGCTCCCGGATCGATGCCCGCCCCCGCCTTCCCGGCCGGGTGCAAGACCCTGCGCCAGTGGCATGATGGGGGTGGACTCCCCGGTCACAGTTGCGGGGGCAGCGCGGGAATTGGGGGCATGCCCTCCACCCGCTTCCCTCTTAGGCCCTGCCGGCAAGAACCGACGCGGACAACCGATGACGTGGCGCGCCGATACCTCGGAACGCTCACGGTCGCAAGACCCGCAGAGACGGACCGATATGCAATCTATCGCCTTATTACTATTGAGAATGAGTAGCGACACACCATGCGGGCCGGCCGGCGTTTTACTCCCAGGTGCCGGGTTGCAAAGAGCGGGGCACCGGCTTAGGGGCCATGCCCATTCGAATGGCGCCGGCGGTCACGCGGGAGAACGCAGGCTGCCCGATCCCGACGCGATCCCGCCGAGTGTAAGGATCCAGCGCACAATGGCTCGCAAGAAGATCGCCCTGATCGGCGCCGGCAACATCGGCGGCACGCTGGCTCACCTTGCCGCGCAGAAAGAGCTTGGCGACGTCGTGCTCTACGACATCGTCGAGGGCGTGCCCCAAGGCAAGGCGCTCGATCTCGCGCAATGCGGGCCGGTCGAAGGGTTCGACGCGAAGGTCACCGGCACCAACGACTATGCCGACATTGCCGGCGCCGACGTGATCATCGTCACCGCCGGCGTCGCCCGCAAGCCGGGGATGAGCCGCGACGATCTGCTCGGCATCAACCTCAAGGTGATGAAGGCGGTTGGCGAGGGCATCAAGCAAAACGCGCCCGACGCGTTCGTGATCTGCATCACCAATCCGCTCGACGCGATGGTCTGGGCTCTGCGCGAGTTTTCGGGCCTGCCGCATGCCAAGGTGGTCGGCATGGCCGGGGTGCTCGATTCGGCGCGCTTCGCGACCTTTCTCGCCTGGGAGTTCGGCGTCTCGGTCAAGGACGTGAACAGCTTCGTGCTCGGCGGCCATGGCGACACCATGGTGCCGATCGCGCAATATTCGACGGTCAATGGCATCCCGCTGCCCGAACTGGTCAAGATGGGGCTGACCACGCAGGACAAGCTCGACGCGATCTACAAGCGCACCGCCAACGGCGGCGGCGAGATCGTCGCGCTGCTGAAGACCGGCTCGGCCTATTACGCGCCGGCGACCTCGGCGATCGCCATGGCCGAGGCCTATCTGCGCGATCAGAAGCGCATCCTGCCCTGCGCCAGCTATCTGCGCGGCGAATATGGAGTCAATGACCTCTACGTCGGCGTGCCGACGCTCATCGGCGCGGGCGGCGCCGAGAAGGTCGTCGAGATCGCGCTGGACGATGCCGCGAAGGCGGGGCTGCAGGTGAGCATCGACTCCGTTAAGGAATTGCTGGTGGCGTGCAAGGGGATCGATCCGAGCTTGGGGTGATGCGGCCTCCCATACTCTTGCTCGTGCTTGGTGATCTCCTCTGCATAGGTGACGTTAACGACGGGCAGCGCTACGGCGATGTGACCGTCATCAATCCTTTCAAAGAAGCCGCTCGCTGAGCAAGGAGCCCCGATGTCCATCCTCGTCGACAGAAACACCAAGGTCATCACCCAGGGGATGACCGGCACGACCGGCAGCTTCCACACCCAGGCTGCGCTCGATTACGGGACGCAAATGGTCGCCGGCGTGACCCCCGGCAAAGGCGGCACCTCGCATCTCGGCTTGCCGCAGTTCGACACTGTCGCCGAGGCGAAGGCGGCCACGGGCGCGACAGCGAGCTGCATCTATGTGCCGCCGCCGGGAGCGGCCGACGCCATCCTCGAGGCCGTCGATGCGGGGATCGCACTGATCGTCTGCATCACCGAGGGCATTCCGGTGCTCGACATGATCCGCGTCAAGCGCGCGCTGACCGGCTCCGGCTCGCGCCTGATCGGCCCCAACTGCCCCGGCGTACTGACTCCGGACGAGTGCAAGATCGGCATCATGCCGGGCGCGATCTTCCGGAAGGGCTCGGTCGGCGTGGTTTCCCGCTCGGGCACGTTGACCTATGAGGCGGTGCATCAGACGACGCTGGCGGGCCTCGGCCAGACCACCGCCGTCGGCATCGGCGGCGATCCGGTCAACGGCACCAACTTCATCGACGTACTCGAACTCTTCCTGGCCGACGATGCGACCCGCTCGATGATCATGATCGGCGAGATCGGCGGCTCGGCCGAGGAAGAGGCGGCGCAGTTCCTCAAGGACGAGGCGAAGCGCGGACGCCGCAAGCCGACGGTGGGCTTCATCGCCGGGCGCACCGCCCCCCCCGGACGCCGCATGGGCCACGCCGGTGCGATCGTCTCGGGCGGCCAGGGCGGCGCCGATGACAAGATCGCGGCGATGGAAGCGGCCGGCATCCGCGTCTCGCCCTCGCCGGCGGAACTCGGCTCGACCCTCGCCGGGCTGCTGAAGGAGCTGGTGTAACGCGGCAGGCGCGAACGCAGCGGGTGGATGGGTAGATGCGGTGAAACCGGGCTCCGCTAATATAGTCCACAAACACGCCGACAGATTGCTATACGTCCGAAGGCACGGACGACCTTACCGCACGGTGGATGGGCCCAAGCGAGGTTGCCGGGTCAGCACCAATGCGCCTGCGAACGTCTGCTGGGGCGTTTCGGGAACGATCGTGGAACGGCGCTGGTCGAGCGACTGATGAGTGCGGATGCGCGGTGATGGCATGGAAGCAAACCTAGATGGGCAATGAAAACCAGGACTTCTTCCCGGCGGACCCGCAGCCCGGTCCGAGCTGGCAGCGCGCCGGTTGGCCGCTCGACACGGGAGACGAGGATGAGCTGACCCGTTCGCTCGATCCGCTGGCGCTGAAGCAGACGATCCGGGCGGCGAGCGCCGCGAAAGGCTCGCCCGTCGACGAGGCGGCGATCGAGGAGGCGGCCAGCGCTGCGAATCGAGCGATGATGCTGATCCGCACCTATCGCGTCCGCGGCCACCTCGCCGCCGATCTCGATCCGCTGAAGCTTTCTCCACGCGAGCAGCCGGAAGACCTCACCCCTGAATACCACGGCTTCACCGGCGAACAACTCGACCGCGAGGTCTATCTCGGCGGCGCACTTGGGCTCGAATGGGGAACGGTACGCGAGATCGTCGCCATTCTGCGGCAGAATTACTGCGGCCCGGTCGGTCTCGAATACATGCATATTTCTGACACCGAGGAGCGCCAGTTTCTCCAGGCCCGGATGGAAGGCGCCGACAAGGAGATCGAGTTTACCGAAATCGGCAAGCGCCTGATCCTCACCGCCGTGATCCGCGGCGAGCAGTTCGAGAAGTTCCTCGGCCGCAAATTCGTCGGGACCAAGCGCTTCGGGCTGGATGGCGGCGAATCGATGATCCCGGCGCTGGAGGCGGTGATCAAATACGGCGGCCAGCTCGGCGTGAAGGAGATCGTCTACGGCATGGCCCATCGCGGCCGGCTCAACGTCCTCGCCAACGTGATGGCCAAGCCATACAAGGTGATCTTCCACGAATTCTCGGGCGGCAGCGCCAACCCCGAGGACGTCGCCGGCTCGGGCGACGTCAAATACCACCTCGGCACCTCCACCGACCGCGATTTCGACGGCATCAAGGTGCATATGAGCCTGATGGCCAACCCGAGCCATCTCGAAACGGTCGATCCGATCGTGCTCGGCAAGGTCCGCGCCTACCAGGTGGTCCGGGACGATATCGGCCCGGGCAAGCACCGCCAGGTGCTGCCCGTGCTGATCCACGGCGACGCCGCCTTCGCCGGCCAGGGCATCGTCTGGGAATGCTTCGGCTTTTCGGGCATCCGAGGGTACAACACCGGCGGCTGCATTCACTTCATCATCAACAACCAGATCGGCTTCACCACCAGCCCGCAGTTCGCGCGCTCCAGCCCCTATCCGTCCGACGTCGCCAAGGGGGTCCAGGCGCCGATCCTCCACGTGAACGGCGACGATCCGGCGGCGGTGACCTTTTGTTGCAAGCTTGCTATCGACTATCGCCAGCGCTTCGGCCGCGACATCGTCATCGACATGTGGTGCTATCGCCGCTTCGGCCATAATGAGGGCGACGAGCCGAGCTTCACCCAGCCGCTGATGTACGCGAAGATTCGGCAGCATCCGCCGGTCAGCGAGATCTATGCAAGACGTCTGCTCGCCGAGGGTGCGATCCCGGCCGATTTCGTCGAGGATATGTCCTCGCGCTATGTCGCGTTGCTGGAACAGCAGTTTGATGCCGCGAACAGCTACAAGGCAAATGAGGCCGATTGGTTCGGCGGGCGTTGGAGCGGCTTCGACAAGCCGGTCGATCCCGAGACCGCGCGCCGCAACGCGCCTACCGGCATCGAGCCAAAGCTGTTCGACAGCCTTGGCCGCACGCTGACCACGGTTCCCGACCACCTCACGATCCACAAGACCTTGTCGCGCGTGCTCGACGCCAAGCGGCAGATGTTCGCTAAAGGCGAGGGCTTCGACTGGGCGACCGGCGAGGCGCTGGCGTTCGGATCGCTGGTCTCGGAAGGCTATGCGGTCCGGCTTTCGGGGCAGGATTCGGGGCGCGGCACCTTCAGCCAGCGCCACGCGGTGTGGGTCGACCAGAACGACGAGCACAAATACGTGCCGCTGTCGACGCTGCCGCACGGCCGGTTCGAGGTCCACGATAGCCCGCTGTCCGAATATGGCGTGCTCGGCTTCGAGTACGGCTATGCCGGCGCCGATCCCAAATCGCTGGTGTTGTGGGAAGCGCAGTTCGGCGATTTCGCCAACGGCGCGCAGATCATCATCGACCAGTACATCGCCGCCGGCGAGGCGAAATGGCTGCGCGCTAACGGCCTGGTCCTGTTGCTCCCCCACGGCTACGAGGGCCAGGGGCCCGAGCACAGCTCGGCGCGGCTCGAACGCTTTTTGCAGCTCTGCGCGCAGGACAATCTGCAGGTCTGCAACATCACCACCCCGGCCAACTACTTCCACGTGCTGCGGCGCCAGATGCACCGCTCGTTCCGCAAGCCGCTGGTGATCATGACGCCCAAGTCGCTGCTGCGACATCCGATGGCGAAGTCGCCGGCCAGCGAGTTCCAGGGCGAGGGCCATTTCAGGCGCATCGTCTCCGATCTTGCGCCCGCCGCGGACGTAGCTACGCGGCGGCTGGTGCTCTGCTCCGGCAAGGTCGCGTATGACTTGATGGAGGCGCGGGACAATGCCGATATCGCCGACACGCAAATTCTGCGGATCGAACAAATCTACCCGTTCCCCGGCGAGCCGCTGGCGGTCCGCATCGGCCGGATGACCAACCTGGAGGAGGTAATCTGGTGCCAGGAGGAGCCGAAGAATAACGGCGCATGGTTCTTCGTCGCGCCGCTGATCGAGGAAGTGCTCGCCAAGGCCAAGGCGAAGGTTGCGCGCCCGCGCTACGCCGGCCGCGCCGCGAGCGCATCGCCCGCCACCGGCCTCGCCAAGCGTCACGAAGCCGAGCTCGCCGCGCTGGTCGCCGATGCGCTCGGCCTGTCCGTCCGTTCGGAAATCCGCCGCAAGCGCGCCTGACCCGCCGATCCAGCAGGAACCCAATGATGTTCAATGAAGTGAAGGTGCCAACGCTTGGGGAGTCGGTCTCCGAAGCCACCATCGGCGAGTGGCTGAAGCAGCCCGGGCAGGCGGTCCGCCAGGACGAGCCGATCGCCAGCCTGGAAACCGACAAGGTCGCGATCGAGGTGTTGGCGCCTGTGGCGGGCGTGCTCGGTGACCAACTCGCCAAGGTGGGTGAGACGGTGGCGGTGGGCGCGGTGATTGCGACGATCGGCGATGCCACCAGCGCGGGCGGAGCCGAAGCGCCGTCATTGCGGACCGAGAAGCCGGTGCCGCCGGTGTCCGACACGATCGCCCCGGCCAGCGCCCCTCCCGCAGCGCCGAGCGGTGATCCAGCCGCGCTCTCGCCTTCAGCCCGCCGCGCCGTTCTCGCGCACCACATCGATCCCGCGACGATCCGGGGCAGCGGCCGCGACGGCAGGCTGACCAAGGAGGACGTGGTCGCCGCTGCGCAGGCCAAGAAGGATACGGCCGAAACACCGGCCGTCCAGCCCTCCCCGGCGCCGGTGCCCGCCCCTGCCCCCACGGGCGGCGAGCGCCGCGAAGAGCGCGTCCGGATGACGCGGCTGCGGCAGACCATCGCCAAGCGGCTCAAGTCGGCGCAGGAGACCGCGGCGCTGCTCACCACCTTCAACGATGTCGATATGACGGCGGTGATCGCGGCGCGTGATCGCTACAAAGAGCTGTTCGAGAAGAAGCACGGCATCCGCCTCGGCTTCATGGGCTTCTTCGCCAAGGCGGCCTGCCTGGCGCTGAAGGACGTGCCCTCGGCCAATGCCTATATCGAAGGCGAGGAGATCGTCTATCACGACTATGTCGACCTCTCGATCGCCGTCTCCGCGCCGAACGGCCTGGTCGTGCCGGTGGTGCGCGACGCCCACCTGCTGTCGTTCGCCGGCATCGAGCAGGCAATCGCCGGCTATGGCCGCAAGGCCAAGGATGGCACGCTGACGATGGCAGACATGAAGGGCGGCACCTTCACCATCTCCAACGGCGGCGTATTCGGCAGCCTGATGTCGACGCCGATCATCAACCCGCCGCAATCGGCGGTGCTGGGCCTGCACCGCATCGAGGACCGTCCGGTGGCGCGGGGCGGCCAGGTGGTGATCCGGCCGATGATGTACCTCGCGCTCAGCTACGACCACCGCCTGATCGATGGCCGCGAGGCGGTGACCGCGTTGAAGATCATCAAGGAAGCGATCGAGGACCCGACGCGGTTGTTGATCGATTTGTGAGGCCCCTCAATTGCTGAACGGGCTTATTCTCATGCTGCTGCTCGGCGGATATTCGGCAATCAGCTTGAAGATCTTGAACCGGGACGAAACGGTTCGGGCAAGAAATGGTGATACGTCAGACCATAGAGGAAAATTTCTTCTAGCAACCAAAGTTGCCTTGACGTTGGTATCGGCAATGGGCGCTGCGATATTTATAGCTTTGGTGTCAGGTCGAACATCGACGTTATCTTATAGCCATGCCGATGATTACGGGTTTGAATGCACCGGCAGCATGCGATGTTAGGAAGAACGGATGCCTGAATACGACTACGACGTCCTCATCATCGGCTCCGGGCCCGGCGGCTATGTCGCGGCGATCCGTGCGGCGCAGCTGGGGTTGAAAACCGCCTGTGCCGAGAGCCGCGAGACGCTGGGCGGCACCTGCCTCAACGTCGGCTGCATTCCGTCGAAGGCGCTGCTGCACGGCTCCGAGCTGTTCGACGAGGCCGCAAACGGCACCATGGCGAAGTTCGGCGTCATCGCCACCGGGGTCGAACTGGACCTCGGCGCGATGCAGGGCGAGAAGGCGACGGCGGTCAAGGAGCTGACCGGCGGCATCGCCTTCCTCTTCAAGAAGAACAAGGTCGATTGGCTGAAGGGCCTCGCCAGCTTCAAGGATGCGCATGCCGTCGAGATCGCCGGCGCGACCCACACCGCCAGGAACATCGTCATCGCCACCGGATCGAGCGTCACGCCGCTGCCCGGCGTTCCGGTCGATAACGAACAAGGGGTGATCGTCGATTCCACCGGGGGGCTGGCGCTGGCGAGAGTGCCCGAGCATCTCGTCGTCATCGGCGGCGGGGTGATCGGGCTCGAGCTTGGCTCGGTGTGGCGCCGGCTTGGCGCGAAGGTGACGGTGGTGGAATTCCTCGACCAGCTGCTC
Source organism: Novosphingobium sp. (assembly GCA_039917735.1). GTDB lineage: Bacteria > Pseudomonadota > Alphaproteobacteria > Sphingomonadales > Sphingomonadaceae > Novosphingobium. The sequence goes on from JBDSIY010000076.1 coordinate 52,089, forward strand.
CCCGGCATGGACGGGGATGTGCGCAAGGAGTCAGCCAAGATCTTCGCCAAGCAGGGAATCGAACTGAGGCTCTCGACCAAGGTCACCGGCGCCAAGGTCAAGGCCGGCAAGGCGACGTTGACTCTCGAACCGTCGGCTGGCGGCGCCTCGGAAACACTCGAAGCCGATTGCGTGCTGGTCGCGATCGGGCGACGGCCGAACACCGACGGGTTGAACCTCGCCGCCATCGGGCTCGAGCCCAACGCACGCGGCCAGATCGAGACCGACCACGTGTTCCGCACCAAGGTCGACGGCGTCTGGGCGATCGGCGATGTCATCCCCGGGCCGATGCTCGCGCACAAGGCCGAGGACGAGGGGATCGCAGTCGCCGAGAACATCGCCGGGCAGACCGGTATCGTTAATCACGCGGTGATCCCCAGCGTGGTCTACACGATGCCCGAAATCGCCGGCGTCGGCCTCACCGAGGAAGCCGCCGCCGAGAGAGGTGCGATCAAGGTCGGTAAGTTTCCGATGCTGGCGAACAGCCGTGCCAAGACCAATCGCGAGCCCGACGGCTTCGTCAAGGTGATCGCCGATGCCGTTACCGACCGGGTGCTCGGTGTCTGGTGCATCGCCTCGGTCGCCGGCACGATGATCGCCGAAGCGGCACTGGGAATGGAGTTCGGCGCCACCAGCGAGGACATCGCCTACACCTGCCACGCCCATCCGACGCACAGCGAGGCGCTGAAAGAAGCGGCAATGGCGGTCACCGGCAAGCCGATCCACGCCTGATCACGTAGCAACCGCGCCGCCTGGCTTGCGTCAGAACGATTCGACCCGGACCGCGCCGACTTCCTCCAAGGCGCGTGTCAGCGTCGCCGCGTTGTGCCCGGTGATCGGCACCGTCAGTTCGATGGCGCCGTGTAGCGGCGCATCGACACGTTCGCCCGATCCCGGATCGCCCGAGGCATGGTCGCCGCCGCTGGGCTCCAATCCGGAGCTGTTTTCGGCGTCGACCGGCTCGACATAAATGAACGCGCGCTCGACATGGTGCTCCTGCACCAGGTGCTCGATCGCCAGATCGGCCTCGGCTCGCGTCCGGAACAGCGCCGAAAGTCCATCGACGCGGCCAGCCGGGGCGTCGGCTCCGCCCGGACGGGAGGCAGCGCCCAGCCGGTAGACGCCATAGCCCGCCGCTCCCGCCAGCACCCAACGAAACAGACCCATCAGACTTCTCCGCGGGCTGGACGCGCCCGTTCGCGTCTTACTCCTCCTCGTCCTCGACCTCCACCGCCTCATCGTCGCCCTCGCCATCCAGCGCGTCTTCCTCGTCCGCATCGAGCTGCTGCTCAATCGTCTCGGTGATCAGGTCGAGCTGGTCGTAATCGGCGGTCAGCTCCAGGGTCTCGCCGTTCTGATCCTCGATGCTGAGCAGGTAGTCCTCACCTTTGCGGGTGATGCTGAACTGAGCCAGTGCCTTGGCCATGATAGCGGTCCTTGAATGACGGTTAGGACTGTCAAATGCGGTCACCGCCGATTAGTTGCAGCCGGCGATGCGCGAATTGCCGATCGACGCGGTGCTTCCGGAACTGCTGGCGGCGCTTCGCTGGGGAAGCGGCGCGGTGCTCATCGCCCCGCCGGGCGCGGGCAAGACCACCGCGGTTGCGCCGGCGCTGATCGCGGAAACATGGTGCACCGGCACGGTGATCGTACTCAGCCCGCGCCGGGTCGCCGCGCGCGCCGCCGCCGAGCGGATGGCCGAAAACATCGGCGAGCGCGTGGGTGAGACGATCGGCTATCTGACCCGGCTCGATAGCCGGCGCTCGGCGAGGACGCGGATTCTCGTTGTTACCGAGGCGATCTTCGTTTCGACGATCCTCGACGATCCCGAACTCGGCGGCATTTCGGCGGTGCTGTTCGACGAGGCGCACGAGCGGCGACTCGATAGCGACCTCGGGCTGGCGCTGGGACTTGAGGCGCGCGCGGTGCTGCGCCCGGACCTGCGGCTGCTGGTGATGTCGGCGACGATCGACGGCGCGCGATTCGCAGCGCTGCTCGGCCGCGACCAGGTCAGCGCGCCGGTGATCGCCAGCGAGGGCAAGGCGCATCCGCTGGCGATTCGCTGGCTTGGCGCCAGCCCCGAGGCGCGGATCGAAGAGGCGATGGCGAGGGCGGTGCTTGCCGCCTGGCGCGAGCAGCACGGCGACATCCTCGCCTTCTTGCCCGGCATCGCCCAAATTGAACGGACGAGCGAGCGCCTTGCCGACAAATTACCCGGCGCGCTGGTGTTGCCGCTGCACGGCCAGTGCGAGCCCGCCGCGCAGCGCGCCGCGATTCGACGCGATCCGGACGGGCGGAGGCGGATCGTGCTTGCCACCGCCATCGCCGAGACCTCGCTGACGCTCGACGCCGTCTCGGTGGTGGTCGACGCCGGCCTGTCGCGCCGCGCCGAGTTCGACGGCGCTTCGGGGGTGACGCGGCTAGTCACGCATCGCGCCAGCCGGGCGGCGGCGGACCAGCGCGCCGGCCGCGCCGCGCGGCAGGGGCCTGGCGTCGCCTACCGGCTGTGGGAGGAGGCCGCGCATCCGGGTCGCGCCGCGTTCGACCCACCGGAGATGCTCACCTCGGACCTCGCGCCGCTGCTGCTGGCGCTCGGCCGGTGGGGCACGAGCGATCCCGCCACGCTTGCCTGGCTCGATCCGCCCCCCGCTCGCTCAGTGGCGAGCGCACGGGAGCGGCTGCGCGCGCTGGGGGCGTTCGACGCCGAGGGGCGGATCACCGCGCATGGCCGCGCGATGGCAGCGCTGCCGCTCGACCCGCCGCTCGCGCATATGCTGCTGTTCGCCCGTGAACATGGCGCGGAAGCGCGGGCCGCGAAGCTGGCTCTGCTGCTGCAGGAGCGCGGGCTTGGCGGACGGGGGGAGGATTTGGCGGGACGGCTGGTGAGGTGGGATTCCGACCGCTCACCCAGGGCGGAAGCGTCGCGCAAGCTCGCGGCGGGTTGGGCGAGGCTGACGCGCCCCGCGTCCGGCCCGGGTTCGGACATCCCGCTCGGCATCCTCCTCGCCGAGGCATACCCCGAGAACATCGCCCACCGCCGCGATGCCTCGGGCGAGGCGTGGCTGGCGGCGGGCGGGCGCGGGTTGCGGCTCGATGGCGAGTCGCCGTTGGCGCGGTCAGGCTGGCTGGCGGTCGGCGAAGCGCATGGCGAGGCTCGAGGCGCGCGGATTACCGCCGCGCTGGCGCTCGATGATGCCGAAATCGAGCGCTGGCTGGCGCACCGCATCACGCGCGGCGCGACGCTGCGCTGGCTGCCTGGCGAGCGCCGCGTCGAAGCGCTGGTCGAACGGCGGCTCGGCGCGATCGTGCTTTCGCGCGGCCCCGATCCGGCGCCAGACCCGGAGGCGATCACCGCGCTGCTGCTCGAACGGGTGCGCGCCGAGTGGCCGTCGCTGCTGCCGCTTTCGCCGGTCAGCGTCGCCCTGCTTAGGCGCGCGCGCTTCGCCGGCATCGCCACCCTGTCCGACGAGGCGTTGCTGGCCTCCGCGGGCGAATGGCTGGCGCCGCTGGTCACGCGCCGGCTCGACGATATTTCCGCGGGCGCGCTTCACGAGCTTCTGCGGGCTCGCCTCAGCGACGCCGATCGCCGCAGGCTGGAGCACCTCGCCCCCGCCGAGTTCACCAGCCCCGCCGGCACCCACCATCCGATCGACTATGACGACGAGGGCGGCCCCTCGGTCGAGCTGCGCGTCCAGGCGCTGTTCGGGCTCGACCGTCACCCCGCCTTCGGCGATCCCGAACAACCGCTGCTGCTCAGGCTGACCTCGCCCGCCGGCCGGCCAATCCAGACGACGTGCGACCTTCCGGGCTTCTGGCGCGGCAGTTGGCGCGAGTTGCGGCGCGAGATGAAGGGCCGCTATCCCAAACATCGCTGGCCCGAGGAGCCCTGGGCCGAGGACCCCAGCCTCAAGACCCGCAACGCCTTCGAGGCGCAACGAAGGCGTTGACGGGTGCGCCCCGATCCGCGCCTCTTGATTTGATCGGCGATTCCCCCGAAAGCATCGCCATGACCGCTCGCATCTTCCAGCGTCCCAAGAACGCCATGCAGTCCGGCCAGGCGCTTACCGATTTGTGGGTGCTCGAGTTCGTGCCGGCCGAGGCAAAGCAGCCCGATCCGCTGATGGGCTGGTCGGGCAGCGGCGACATGCAGCAACAGCTGAAGCTGGCCTTTCCCACCTGCGAGGGGGCGCTTGCCTATGCCGAGCGCTATGGAATCAACGCGCGGGTCCAGGCCACCCCACCGCGACGCCTCAAGCTCCAGGCCTACGCCGACAATTTTCGGTAGGGTCCGGCCGTCGCGTGGTTTGCGCCGACGCGAGGCGCCCACGCCGCGTTGCCAGCCCCGCACTTAGCTGCTAACCGCCCGCGCATTCATCCGTCAGCGCGCTCTACCGGCTAGCAGCGGCGGACCGTTTCCCCGGACATCGCAAGGATCAACCTTCCCCGATGCATAACGACACCCTCGATATCCTCGCCGCCGCGACCAGCGGCGGATCGCCGCCGGCGTGGATGCAGTTCCTGCCGCTGGTGGCGATGGGCGTCATCTTCTGGTTCCTGATCCTGCGCCCGCAGATGCGGCGTCAAAAGGAGCAGCAGACCAAGATCGCCGGGCTGAAGAAGGGCGATCAGGTGCTGACCGGCGGCGGGCTCGTCGGCAAGGTGATCCGCGTCGATGAAAGCTACATCGACCTTGAAATCGCGCCAAACGTCAAGGTGAAGGCGCTCAAGTCGACGGTTGCGGACGTGCTGCCGCCGCCGGGAAGCTCCGCCGCCAATGACTGATGCGAAACCGGGCGCCGGCCTGGCGGCGACGCCTCGCTGAAGGCTGCGCGACAATGCTGGACTTCCCCCCCTGGAAACAGGCCTGGTACTGGCTGATCACGCTGCTGGCGGCGGCGGCGGCGCTGCCTTCGCTGGTCTCGCTGACCGGCGCGCAGTGGCCGACCTTCCTGCCCGCGCCAAAGGTCAACCTCGGCCTCGATCTCGCCGGCGGCAGCCACATCCTGCTCGAGGCGAGCGCCGCGCAGGTCGCGCGCCAGCGGCTCGAGAGCATGGACGAAAGCGTGCGCGCCAAGCTGCGGCTCGCTTCCCCACGCATCCCGATCGGCGAAATCTCGACTAGGGACGGCCAGCTCAGCTTCATGCTCAGCGATCCGGGCCAGGTCGATCAGGCGCGCGAGCAGATCCTCCCGCTCACCACCGGTGCCGGGCTCTCGGGACAGCGCGACTGGGACATCCGGGTGGACGACGGCAGCCGTTTCGTGCTGACGCCGACCCGCGCCGGTCTCGACCAGGCAGTGAGCCAGGCGATGGACTCGGCGACCGAAGTGGTACGCAAGCGCATCGACGCGCTCGGCACGCGCGAGCCGACGATCATCCGCCAGGGCGACAACCGCATCGTCGTCCAGGTGCCGGGGCTCAAGGACCCGCAGGCACTGAAGAGCCTGCTCGGCCAGACCGCCAAGCTCGAATTCAAGCTGGTCGACGCCACCGCTAGCCCGACCGACGTGGCGCGCGGCATCGCTCCACCCGGCAGCGAGATCGTGCCCTTCGCGCCGCCGCAGCCCGGCGCCATCGCGGTCAAGCGGCTCGGCGGGATCAAGGGCGACCAGCTCACCGACGCCAAGCAGAGCTATGACCAGAACAACCAGCCCGTCGTCAGCATCACCTTCGACCAGCAGGGCGGGGCGAAATTTGCCCGGCTGACATCGGAGAACGTCAACCGGCCCTTCGCGATCATCCTCGACGGCAAGGTGCTGTCGGCGCCCAACATCAACGAGCCGATCCTGGGCGGCAGTGCTCAGATCTCGGGCAGCTTCACCGTCGAGAGCGCCAATCAGCTGGCGATCTCGCTGCGATCGGGCGCGCTGCCGGTTGATCTCAAGGTCATCGAGGAGCGTACGGTCGGTCCCGATCTGGGCGCGGATTCGATCCGGCGGGGCGCGATCGCGATGCTGATCGGCACCATCGCCCTGATGAGCTTCATCCTCGTCACCTACGGCCGGATCGGGCTCTATGCCTGCGCCGCACTGGTGCTCAACGTGCTGATGATCCTTGGCGTGATGGCGGTGCTGAACGCGACGCTGACGCTGCCGGGCATCGCCGGTTTCGTCCTGACGATCGGCGCAGCGGTCGACGCCAACGTGCTGATCAACGAGCGCATCCGCGAGGAACGGCATCGCGGCAGGCGCGTCGTCCAGGCGGTCGAGATGGGCTACAAGGAAGCGAGCCGCGCGATCTTCGACGCCAATATCACCAATATCATCGCCGCGACGCTGATGTTCCTGTTTGGCTCTGGACCGATCAAGGGCTTTGCCGTGGTGCTGGTGATCGGCATCGTCACCTCGGTATTCACCGCCGTGACGATGACGCGGATGTGGCTGGCGAACTGGCTGCGGCGCACCCGCCCCACCGATATCGTGCTGTGATCGGAAGAGGCGCATGAAACTCCTCAAGCTCGTTCCCGATCATACCGAGATCCGCTTCCTGCGCTGGCGGGTGCCGTTCTATGCGTTAAGCCTGCTGCTGATGGCGGCCTCGGTGGCGCTGCTGTTCACCCGCGGGCTCAACCTCGGCGTCGATTTCGTCGGCGGCCAGATGATCCGCGTCACTTACACGCAGTCGCCGGCCGCGCCTGTCGCCGAGCTGCGTCACAGCGTCGGTGCGCTGGGCTATGGCGAGCCGATCATCCAGCAGTTCGGCAAGCCAAACGAAGTCTCGATCCGGATGAAGCTGCCGGAAGGCGCGGGGCACGATCCGGGGCTCGCCGAGACGATGGCGAGCCGCATTACCACCACGGTCAAGGCCAGCCATGCGGACGCGCGGATCGACGGGGTCGATTCGGTTTCGGGCAAGGTTTCGGGCGAGCTGTTCCAGACCGGCATGAAAGCGCTGATCGCGGCGATGATCGCGATCTCGATCTACATCTGGGTGCGCTTCGAATGGCAGTTCGGCGTCGGCGCGCTGGTCAGCCTGATCCACGATGTGACCTTGACGCTGGGCTTCTTTGCACTGACCCAGCTCGAATTCGATCTCAACATCGTCGCCGCGCTGCTCACGCTGATCGGCTATTCGCTCAACGACACCATCGTCGTTTATGATCGCATCCGCGAGAACCTGAAGAAATATCGCCGCATGCCGATTGCCGAGCTACTCGATCTCTCGGTCAACGAGACGCTGGCGCGCACCATCGTTACCTCGCTGTCGATGTTGATCACACTCGTGGCGCTGCTGCTGCTCGGGCCGCCGGTGATCTTCGGCTTTACCGCGGCGATCACGCTCGGCATCTTCATCGGCACCTACAGTTCGATCTATATGGCCGCGCCGATCCTGATCTGGCTGAAAGTGAGCCCCGACAGCTTCGTCCGCAAGGAAAGCGACGTCGAGCGGCAGGAGCGGCTAACGCGCGAGCGCGGATAGGCCGGAGCTGGCGGGCGCGCGAGGGGGACGGCGCGGATGCACAATTTCACCAGCCTGCTCGGCATCCTGCTGATCCTGGCGCTCGCCTTTGCGCTATCGTCGGACCGGCGGGCGATCAGGTTGCGGGTGGTCGGGGCGGCGTTCGCGTTGCAGGCGGGGTTCGCCGCGCTGGTGCTCACCTTCCCGCCTGGCAAAATAGTGCTGCAGCGCATGGCCTTCGGTGTTGCGAATCTGCTCGGCCATGCCCAGGCCGGCGTCCAGTTCCTGTTTGGCAGCCTCGCCAAGCCGGAGATCGGCGGCACCAGCTTCGCCATCGCCGCGCTGCCGGTGATCGTGTTCTTCGCCGCGCTCATCGCGATCCTCTATCACTTGCGGGTGATGCCTTTCGTCATCCGCTGGGTCGGCGGCGGGCTTGAGAAGATCACCGGCATTAGCAAGGTGGAGAGCCTGGGCGCAGCCGCCAACATCTTCGTCGGTCAAAGCGAAAGCCCGCTGGTGATCCGTCCCTACCTTGCCGGGCTGGCGCCGTCGCAGCTGTTCTGCGTGATGACGGTCGGCCTCGCCGGGGTCGCCGGCACAATCCTCGCCGCCTATGCGAGCATGGGGGTGCGGCTCGACTATTTGATCGCCGCCGCCTTCATGTCCGCCCCGGGCGGCATCGTGATGGCCAAGCTGATCATGCCCGATCCGCGCGAGCTGGCGATCGATGCGGCTTCCGATGGACCCGCCGTCGTGTTGGCGGAGCCAGAGGAGCGGGCGGCGAACCTGATCATGGCCGCCGCCGAGGGCGCGCAGACCGGCGTAAGACTCGCGGTCGCGGTCGGGGCGATGGTGCTCGCCTTCGTCGCGCTGATCTCGCTCGCCAACGGACTGATCGGCTGGGCGGCGGGGCTGCTCGGGTTCGAGGGCGTCACCTTCCAGCTGCTGCTCGGCCATGTCTTCGCGCCGCTGTTCCTGCTGCTCGGCGCGCCTGACTGGGCCGAGGCGACGCGTGCCGGCGGGTTGTTCGGCACCAAGCTGGTGCTCAACGAGTTCGTCGCCTTCATCGATCTCGGCCAGGGCCAGGGGCTCTCCCCGCGAACCCTGGCGGTGATTACTTTCGCGCTGTGCGGCTTCGCCAATTTCTCGTCGATCGCGATCCAGATGGCGGTGACCGGCGGCCTCGCTCCCAATCAAAAGCCGGTGATCGCGCGACTCGGGCTGCGCGCGCTCGCCGCCGCCAGCCTCGCCAATTTGATGAGCGGCGCGCTCGCGGGGCTACTGATCGGCTGAGCGGCGCTGACGCCTAGAGCAGCGCCGCCGCCAGTTCGCGCCAGGCTGGGCGAATCGCCGCAAAGCCGCTCGCTCCCCGGCTCGGAATCACCTGGAGGCAGACATGGTCCGCTCCGGCGGAGAGATGCGCCTGCACGCGCTCCGCGATACGCTCGACACTGCCCCAAGCGAAGATCGCATCGATGAAGCGGTCAGACATGCCGTCGATCTCGTCCTGCGTGAAGCCGAGCCTTTTCCAGCTGTTTACGTAATTGGGCAGGCGACGGTAGTTATCGACCGCTTTGCGCGCGGCCGCGCGCGCAGATTCGGGATTGGCGTCGAGCACCACGCCCTGTTCGGGGGCGAGCAGCCTGTCGGGGCCGAGGATCGCCCGTGCCTCAGCGGAATGCGCGGGCGTCGTCAGATAGGGGTGCGCGCCGGCGGTGCGCGCACCGGACAGCGCGACCATCTTCGGGCCGAGCGCGGCGAGGCATAGATTGCACGGCGGCAGCCCGGCGGCGGCGCAGCCGTCCAGATATTCGCGCATTACCTTGAGCGGCTTGCCCCAAGCCTCGCCGACAATCGGCGCGTGGCTGATCCCGAGTCCGAGCAACGCGCGTCGCCGCTTATCTGCCGCAAGCCCCTCGAACCAGGCACCGACCTGCGCCGGAGTCTGCTTCCAGACGTTGATGATGCCGGTGGCGATGGTCGTGCGCCGGGTGGCGGCGAGCAACCAGTCGATATCGTCGAGCACTTTGTCGTCGATCCCGCCTGGCACCCAGACCGCGCCGAAGCCGAGCTCGTCCAGCTCGGTCACGCCCTCAAGCGCTTCGTTGCGATCGCCGAAGCGCAATTCCAGCGACCATATGCCGATCTTGCCGACTGGGGGCGTTTCCGTCGGTACGGTCACGTTGCGGCGCCCATGCAGGGTTGAGCACTCGTCGCGGGCATTGCATCCTCCATCTGGGCTGAGCTCGGGTGGCATGGTGGCCCGGCCACGCTAAGCGCTCAACTCCCAAATCACCATGCGGCCTTCAACGAGTGAAAGCTGTTGAGCGCGAGTGGACAGGCCGTGGATAAGGTGGGGATTGGGGACCGAGTACCTGTGGATGTTGCTCGTCACGGCTCCGCCTTGGCGCTTGAAGCCGGCAACACCAGCACCTCGACCGCGCCGCCGGGATCGAGATACCGCAGCGCCATTGCCTGGATGTCGGCGGGAGTCATCGCCTCGAGCCAGGCCTTGCCCCGCAGGTAGCGGTCGATCCGGTCCCGCTCGGTCTGGGCCCGGTCGACCAGCGTCATCCAGCCGAAATTGCTCTTGAGGCCGTTGTCGAAGGCTCCGATCATCGGCTGGCGCGCGCGCTGAAGCAGGTCGCTGTCGATGGGCCGGGAGCGCAACTCCCGCAACGTCGCGACGATTGCCGCCCGCGCCGCCGAGACTTCGTCGACATCGACCGTCGCGGTGATGGCGAAGGTTCCGTAACCTCGCCAGCTGCGGGAAGGCGCGCTCGCGGCCGTCGGAGAATAGGCCTCCCCGAGCTTTTCCCGCAGCGTCTCGGTCAGCTCGATACGCACCACCTTCTCCAGGAGTTCCAGCCGCAGCGTCTCGATCGGATCGGCATCGTCGCGGGTCGGCCAGGTCAGCCGCAGCAGCGCCTGGTCCTCGGGTCCACCATGGCGAAGGATGCGCCGTCCCCGCTTGCCGGTGAACGCGCGCGGTGGCTGCTCGGCATAGGAGCGGAAGGCGGGTTCGCGCGTCGGCAGCGCCCCGAAGCTGCGCCCCACCAGCCTGATCGCCTCCGCCTCGTCGATGTCACCGACGATGCCGATCTCGATCGCGCCCTGCGCCAGCCGGTCAGCGATCGCCTCACGCAGCCTGGCGAAGCTCAAGCCGCGATAGGCCTGGATCGGCTGCAGCGAAAAGCGCGGATCATTGTCCGACAGGATGCCGCCGATCGCGGTCTGCAATGCGGACTGCGGGGTGGCATCCTTGCTGGCGTAGAAATTGTTGATCTGCAGCCGGTACTGCACCTCGCCCTCGGGCCGGTAGCCGGGATCGGTGACAAAGGCGGCGAGCAGGTCAAGCTGCTCCTCCAGATCGCGCGCGGTCGTGCGCCCCGACAAGATGAAGCGGTCTTCACCCGAGGCCAGATCGGTCCCAAGCGTGTGACCGGCGAGGATTGACTGCAACTCGTCCTGGCTGTGCTTGCCGAGGCCGCCCGCCGGCAGCGTGCCGAACAGCTCGGTCGCCAGCGGATCTGTCTTGGTGGCGAGCTTGTCGCCACCATCGATGCTGATCTGGACCAGAATCCGGTCCTTTTCGATATCGGTCCGCCGGACATTGAGCATGATCCCGTTGGCGAAACGCACCTCGCGGATTCCCAACGGGCCGACGCCGTCGGCGACAAGACCGCCGGACGCGCCGAAATCGTGGTAGCCGAAGCTGGAGCTGGCGGCCTGCGCCTGCTGGCCCGGCACTTCGTGCAATGCGTGCCGCCACGCCGCAGCCAGTGCCTTCTCGCCACCCACGGGAAGCCTCCGCCCCTGGAAGCGGATCAGCGGCGTTTTTATCGGCACCGCCTCGCGCTTCAGCGCGGCGAGCACGCGTTCGGGCGTGATCTCCGGAATGAAGGCATTGAGCCGGGCGAGGGCGTCGCGGGGGTCAGACGGCACCAGCCGGTCGCGCAGCAGCGCGAAAACACCGTTCGCCAGCGCTCGATTGCTGCGCGTGTCCGCGGAGGCGGCGGCATCCTCGGCGGCTGCCCGGATATTCGCTACCTGCTCGGCGATCTCGCCGGGCGTGAACCCCGACTTCAGCGAGTGCCGGTAGGCGCGCGCCGCCGCATCGATGCCGCGACGCCAGGTTCCGTCGACGGTGTCGACCACCAGCCTGGTCGTCCGGCCGGCCGTGAACACCTTGCCGCTGCCGAACCCGGCCCCACGGAACGGCGGATTGGGCTGGCGCGAAATGCGCTGCAGGCGGCGATTGACGACGCCGTAACCGATCTGGCGAAGCAAATTCTCGCGGCGCTGGGCCCGCGTATCGGGCTCGTCGAGCCAGGCGCCGTGGCGCGCGGCGATGACGCGCTCGGACAGCGCGGGATCGATGTAGACTTCGGTCCGTGCCCGGTCCTCGATCCGCACCGGCCCGCCGTCCGGCTGCGGCGCGACGGCGGCCGGCTCCCAGTTGGCGAATTGGTCGCGGATTTTCGCTTCCATGAGGGCGGGGTCGAAGTCGCCGATGACGATGATAGTGGCGTGCGCGGGCACATATTCGCGCCGCCAGAACGCCTTGAGGCCTTCGGGGCTGGTGGATCTGACCGTCTCGGCCGCGCCGATCGGAAAGCGTTGCGGATAGACTGCCTGGGGATGGAAGAACCGGGCATCGTCCATGGCATTGCGCAGCTGCCAGCCGTTGCGGTCACGCATCTCGGCGAGCACGACACCGCGCTCGCCCGCCACTGCCTCGGGCGTGAAACTGAGTTCGCTGGCGGTTTCGCGCATCAGCATCAGCGCGGTGTCGAGCAGTTTGGGAGAATTGCGCGGCAGGTCAAGCAGGTAGGTGGTCTGCTCGAAACCGGTCGAGGCATTGGCGTCGGGTCCGAATGCCAGGCCGTTGCGCGCGAGCAGCCGGATCATCTCGCCCTCGGGCACATGGGTGCTGCCGTTGAACGCCATATGCTCGACGAAGTGCGCGAAGCCGCGCTCGCCAGGCGCTTCGTCCAGCGAGCCGGCGGCGACCTCCATGCGCACCACCGCCGTGCCCTGGGGGAACTTGTTGGCGCGCACCGCATAGCGCATGCCGTTGGCGAGCCGCCCCAAGCGGTAGCCGGGATCGAGCGGAACGTCGCTGGTCTCGAAGGCCCAGGAGGTATCCGCGCGCCATGCGGCGGAGGCGGCAGCCGAATTTACGCGACTGGCTTGCGGGGCGCAGGCGGAGAGGAGCACCAGCAGCGCGAACACGAGAAACGAGTGGCGCATGTTCCTTGATCGCCTGAACTCGTTTGACGGTCGCTTAACGAACCCGTCCCCCTCAGCCTGTCGAAGGGGCTTTCTTGTTCTCGATGCGGGGCACTCGGCGCGAAGCGAAGGGCGGCCCTTCGACAGGCTCAGGGGCGCGGTTTCGAGAGGAAAGGTGCGGCAGCAAAGGTCAGGCAAGCCGGATCGCCGCCGCTACTTCCCCCTGAGCTTGCGATGCTTGGAGAGATCGAGCACCTCGCTCGGGCTGCTGTCGTCCTGAAGCAGGCCGAGCCTGCGCGCGACTTCCTGATAGGCTTCCTGCTCGCCGCCGAGGTCGCGGCGAAAGCGGTCCTTGTCGAGCTTCTCGCCGGTGGTCATGTCCCACAGCCGGCAGCCATCGGGGCTGATTTCGTCGGCGAGGATTACCCGGCTGTAGTCACCCTCCCAGATGCGGCCGAACTCCAGCTTGAAGTCGACCAGCCGGATGTTGACCGCCGCGAACATGCCGCACAGGAAATCGTTGACCCTGATCGCCAGCGACGAGATGTCCTGCATCTCGTCGTTGTTGGCCCAGCCAAAGCAGGCGATATGCTCTTCCGCGACCAGCGGATCGCCCAGCGCATCGTCCTTGAAATAATATTCGATCAGCGTGTGCGGCAGCGGCTCGCCCTCGGCGATGCCGAGGCGCTGGCTGATCGAGCCGGCGGCGACGTTGCGCACCACCACCTCGATCGGGATGATCTCGACCTGCCGCACCAGCTGCTCGCGCATGTTGAGCCGGCGGATGAAGTGATTGGGCACGCCGATGTGGTTGAGCCGGGTGAAAACGTATTCGCTGATCCGGTTGTTGATGACGCCCTTGCCCTGGATCGTGCCCTTCTTCTGCGCATTGAAGGCGGTGGCATCATCCTTGAAATACTGGATCAGCGTGCCGGGCTCGGGTCCCTCGTACAGGATCTTGGCCTTGCCCTCGTAGATCTGGCGGCGTCGCGACATCGGATATCCTTGAGACCAACAGGCAAACCCCGGCGAGGCAAGTCGCTCGGGGCAACCGCGGGGCCGGGGCATGCGGCTCATATAAGCCTGGCGGCGGCAAATGCAAAGCACGGCCGCCGCCGCGTGGACCCGGGCGGGGGGCGGTGCGTCCACGGCGGACGCGGCCTCCTCACACGCCGCAGCCGCAGGCCTTTTCGCAAATCACTCGCAAAGCAATCCTGCAATTGCAAATAAACGCTATTATGACACGGGCCGTTCGGCAAGGTTGACGCTGGCGGTCCGAGGATAATCGTCCGCGCCCGGGGTCGGCGATCGGGCGAGGCTTTCCAGCCTGCCAATCGCCGCCGCCTGAACCCCTTCCCCGCCGCATTGCCCTTGCCACTGCCAAGCGCCCCCGGTAAAGGCGGCCACCCAGCCGCCCGCTTCAGTTAACCCGCCGAGCTTCCGCGGTCTGGTGAACTCAGTGGGGTCTGTCGGGGTTCAGGCCGCTTTAGCTCAGTTGGTAGAGCATCGCATTCGTAATGCGGGGGTCACAGGTTCGAGTCCTGTAAGCGGCACCACCTCTCCAAAGGCACTTTCACAAGGAAGTCCGGCAGACTCGGCTGAATGCCCTTTCGCGTGGGAGCTACGTTTGGGTCTTGTTTGGGACGCTTTAGGGAAGGAAAATTGAGCTCGACCGATGGGGCCAAGCTGATCGAAACGTTAGTCAGCGCATTGGGTCAAAACCGATAACCGCCTCAGAACCGTTGCTTCACATAGTCGGCAACCTCTTTATGCCGGGTATCTGCAGGTGCCCCCGCTGGGACGTGCCGCTGCGAAAAGCCCAGCACGAGCCCTTGGTCAGTCTCGAAACCTTCAACGGGGTTCAGGAGCGCCTTTCAGGGAAGGCGCGAGCACCAGACCACGTCGATCTCAACGTGGACTTCCCCATGCGTGGGGATGTCTGCTGTGATGACTGCGGCCATCCCCTCACTGCCAACTGGTCCAAAGGCGAATTCAAATCCTCCCCCTATTATCTTTGCCGCCAGCGCGGTTGCGGGAGCAAGGGCAAGTCGATTGCCCGCGTGAGGGTCGAAGGTGCGTTTGAGGAGCTGCTGCATAGGCTGACCCCGGCGGCTGAGCTGTTCACGTTGGCTGGCGCTATCTTCCGGGACCGGTGGGACAGTCAGGCCCAGAGGGACGCTGAGCAAGCCAAGCTTATGAAGGCGGAAATTGCCCAGCTTGATAAAGCGACCGCTCTCCTGCTGGATCGCATCGTCGAGTCAGACAGCAAGACCGTTATCGCCGCCCTCGAAGAGCGAGTGGAACAGAACCAGCTTCGGAAGCTGTTGCCCATCGAAAAATGCTCGAAAAATCGTGATCCGCGCCGAGGCTACGAAGTGACTCTTCGAACGGCGATGGCCTTCCTTGCAAGAGCTTGGAATCTTTGGAATTCTGACCGGACTGAGGACAAGAGCGCGGTGTTGAAGCTCACCTTTGCCAACCAACTTCGCTACAGCCGCAAAGAGGGCTTTCGAACTCCGAAAACCACTCTGCCTTTCAAGGTCTTAGCAGAGTTTTCGTCTCAAAAAAGGGAAGTGGCGCGCCCGGAACGATTCGAACGTCCGACCCTCAGATTCGTAGTCTGATGCTCTATCCAGCTGAGCTACGGGCGCCGGAAGGGGCACATAGGTGCCGGGTATTGCCTTGGCAACCCTAAAGCAGGGCGCGCAGCGCGGCGGTGCAGCGTATGTCGAGAGGCGGCATCGGCAGGGTGGCGAGTGCGTCGCCGGCGAACCAGCGGATCGCCTCGCCGCCGCGGCACAGCGGTTCACCTTGCCACGTGCGGCACGCATAGAGCAGCAGCACCAGTGATCCCGCCGATGCATGCGGCTCGCTGGCGAACGTCACCGCTTGCAGGGCCGAG
This sequence comes from Novosphingobium sp., assembly GCA_039917735.1. GTDB lineage: Bacteria > Pseudomonadota > Alphaproteobacteria > Sphingomonadales > Sphingomonadaceae > Novosphingobium. Next base: position 67,660 of record JBDSIY010000076.1, read on the forward strand.
GGGGCGATGCGGAGGACAAGCTCCTCGTCGATCTCGCGCACGGCCGCCGCCTCGGGGCTTTCTCCGGGTTCGAGCTTGCCGCCCGGGTACTCCCACAAGCCGCCATGGGCGCGGCCGGTGTGCCGCCGCTGCAGCAGCACGCGTCCGGTCGGGTCGATCAGCGCGACTGCCGACACCAGCATGGGGCTGCTCAGGTCAGTCGCCCCAAAATCCACGGGCAGGCATCGCAGTCGCGGATGGTAAACCATTTATCAAGCTGTCGATCGTATCCCGGCCGCCGTCGCAACCGAGCGCTGCGCACCACGCTCGGTATCGAAGCAGACGCACTAGGAGATCGATCATGTCCGCCATCAAGACCTTCCTCAAGAACAAGCGCGGCGCCACCGCCATCGAATACGGCCTCATCGCCGCCCTGGTCGCCGTCGCCGCCGTGACCGCCATGCAGGGCCTCGGCAACGAGCTCAAGACCTCCTTCAACGCCACCTCGTCGGCGCTGGGCACGGCCTCGTAAGCGGCGCCCCGGCAAGCGCGGCCCATTCCGCCAGGCTGGAGCATTTTCCGCTTGGGCGGGACCGCCAGCCCACGCTCCACCCGGTCTCCCGACGAAACTATACGCAATGGGAGAACGGGTGGAGAGTGGCTGGCGCTGCTCATTATGCCGATGGGCCAAGCCCCTGCTGCGGGCGGTGCCTGGCCGAGGCGGCGAGCGGATGGCGGGCGTTGACCAGCGCGACCAGCCGAGCGCTGTCGACGTGGGTGTAGATCTGGGTGGTGGCGATGTCGGCGTGGCCGAGCAGCGTTTGCAGCACCCGCAGATCCGCCCCGCCTTCCAGCAGATGGGTGGCAAAGGCGTGGCGCAGCACATGCGGTGAGACCGATTCGGGCGCGAGGCCGGCGCGCCCTGCCAACGCCCGCAGCAGCTGGAACAGCCGCACCCGCGTCAGGTGCTTGTCGCGCCCGCGCGAGGGGAACACGAAGCGCGAGTGGCTCGGGCGCAGCGCCAGCCACCGGGTCAGCGCGGCCCGCGCGCGATCGCCCACGGGCACCATCCGCTGCCGCCCGCCTTTGCCGGTGATCATCAGCAGCGGCGCGTCGCGCGGCGTCGCGGCAAGCGGCAGCGACACCAGCTCGGTCGCCCGCAGGCCGGAGCCGTAGAGCAGCTCGACCAGCGCCAGCATCCGCACCGCGACCGGTCTCTCGCCCGCCGCTTCGAGTTCCGCGCGCTCGAACAGCGCATCGACCTGGCCATGCGACAGCAGGCGCGGCAACGGGCGGCGAGGGGCCGGGCGCGGCAGCGCCGATGAGGGATCGTCCGCCCGCAGCCCTTCGTCCACCGCAAAGCCGTAGAACTGGCGCAGCGCCGAGCATTTGCGCGCCAGGCTGGAGGCGGCCAGTGCGGCCCAGGCGTCGCCCAGCGATGCCAGCGCCGGCCGATCGGCGCTGAGCAGCCCGCCGATCGCCCGTTCGGCGCCTTCGAGATCGCGGCGATAGGCGGCGATCGTGTTCGCGGCGGCGCCGCGCTCGGCCGCGAGCATCGCCAGGAAAGCGTCGATGGGGCCTGCGATTGGCCTAACCCCGCGCCACCGCTTCGGCGGCGATCATCCGCGCTTCCGGCTCCAGCCCGACGCGCCGCAGCGCCGCGACGATGTGGTAGAGGAAGCGCGGGGTCATCTTGTCCCACGTTTGGCCCTGCATGCCGAGCCCGGCCAGCAGCGCCACCAATTCGGGATTGTCGACCGCGGCGGCGCGATCGATGATCCCGGTCCAGCGGGTTTGGCCGGCGAGATCGATCTTGAGGTCGCCGGCGACGTTGCCAACGGTCGATGACGAGACTCGTCCCAGACCCGCGAGTCCGGCGAGCAGGAACGCGGACTTGCGCTTATCCGGACTGGCATCGGACTTGGTGAAGTCGTCGATGGCGCTGCGTCCGACCTCGCCCCGTGCATCCGGATCGGCGACGGCGAGCAGCGCCCAGCCCTCGCTGCCGGACTTCGCCAGCCCCGCCCAGCGCACGGCGTTGGCGTCGAGCCCGGCGGAGAGCATCGAGACGATGATGTCGCCGGCATCATCCTGAAGCGTGTCGTCGATCGGCAGGCGCGCCGCCGCATAGGCGGTCAGTACCTGGCGCGAATAACGGAGCAGCGGATCGTCACTGCCCCACAGATCCCGCATTGCCGCAAGCCGGGAGCGGGCGCTCGCCGCCAGATAGGCGTCGCGCAGCTTGCCGGCCCGGTCGGACCAGTCGCCGGTAATTTCGTCGTCGGAATAGAGCTGGCTGTAGAGATCGACCATCGCCGCGCTCGACAGGATTCCCGCGCCCGCAGCCCGGTCGGCGGCGGCGGCGCGGGAGGCCAGACCGAGCATCGGCGCGGTGGCGGCGATATAGGAATAGCGCGGGCCGGCCTGGTCCATCAGCCGCGCCGGCGGCTCGACCCCGACCGCGATCGCCAGCCCGTAACGCCAGGGGGTGATCTCGTCGACACCGTCCCATTCGATCGTCACCGCGCGCTGGGCCTTGCCGGCGGCGCCGACGTATTTCTGGGCCAACAGCATGTCGATGCGGGGCATCACTCCGCGGTAAAGCGCGCGGTCGAGCCTGGTCAGCGCTCCGGCGCCGTCGCCCTGGAACCCGCTGCAGATGATCTGCGCGATCTGCCAACGCGGATCGCGCCCTGAGTCGCCCTGGGCCGCCCCATGGGTCGCCACCGCCGGGCAGATGCCGGTGAAGTCGGCGGTAGCGACATAGGCATCGAGGGCAGCGGCGGTCAGCGCCGAGGTATAGTCGCCGCTGTCGATGTCCTGCACCAGCGCGCGCGCGGCCTCGGCCTCGCCCATCCGCACCAAAAGGGCTGCGCGCAGCGCGGCGAAGTCGGCGGGGTCCATGCCCAGCGGCGGCGCCAGCCGCGAGGCGAGCGCGCGGCGGAGCAGGATGTGCCCCCAGCGCGAGACCAGCATGCCGTTGTTGCCTGCGATCGCCGCGCGCACCAGCGTGGCGTCCTGGGCGGCGAGCGAACCCACCGCCATGCCGCCCTCCTGCTCGTCGATGACCCCCGCCGCCATCGCCGAGCGGCGCGCGTTGGGCGGGATATCGAACTTGGGCTTGAGCCCGAGCACATCCTCGAGCTGGTCGGGCGAAAGCTTCTCCAGCATCTCGAGCGAAGGCAGTCTCGACCCGGAACCGGCCGCCGCGACCGGCGGTATCGCCACGGAAGCGGAGGTTTCGGCCGGCAGCGGCTGGACCACCGGCGACGAGGTGGCGCTCACCCGAGGCCCGCCGGGATTCGACCGGGGCAATGCGGCGGCGGGCGGGGGCGCCGGGCTGGGCCGGGTAGGGGCTCGCGGCTCGTCGAAGCCGGGCGGCAATAGCGATTCGGGCGAGTCCTGCGCGCCCACCCAGGCGGCGCTCAGCCCCAGTATCGCCCCGGCAAACAGCAGTGGCGCTGCGATCCGGGTCAACGCGCCCGCTCCGGCATGACCGGCTGGGCGATGTCATGCACGCGCTCGGCGCCGCCATCGATCCAGGCGTAGGCGACAATGATCGCCGCCAGCAGGAGCAGCAAGGCAGCGCAGATCGCCGGACCCGGGGCGAAGCGTGGCCGGCGCATACTATCCATCACCCGACAACCCTCGCAGCACAGCCGCTTGCTTGCGCTGTGGCCTAGCCCAACTATAGCCACGCTCGCAATGGATGTCGAAGAGACCACGATTTCGGCGGTCGCAGCTGAAGCCCTCGCCCGCCGCATCGACCGGCCGGTGGTGCTGGTGGGGCTGATGGGGGTCGGCAAGACCAGCGTCGGGAAGCGGCTTGCCGGTTTGCTCCACTGCCCCTTCATCGATGCTGATCACGCCATCGAGGAAGCGGCGCGGATGACCATCCCCGAGATCTTCGAGGGTTTCGGCGAGGACGGCTTCCGCGACGGCGAGCGCCGGGTCATTGCCCGGCTGATCGAGGAAAATCCTCGCTGCACGGTGATCGCGACCGGCGGCGGCGCTTTCTGCAATCCGGAAACCCGGGCGCTGATCCTCGAACGCGCCATCGCCGTGTGGCTCGACTGCGACATCGATACGCTGGTCGAGCGCACCGGCCGCCGGGACAACCGGCCTCTGCTGCGCGAAGGCGATCCTCGCGCGATCCTGACCCGGCTGCGCGAGGAGCGCGCGCCGGCCTATGCGCAGGCGCCGATCCATGTCACCAGCGTCGCCGGACCGCTCGGCGGCACCTTGGCCCAGCTTTGCAGGGCGCTCGACGCATGGCTGTGATCGCGGTCGATATTCCCGGCCGCTCCTATGAGGTCAGGGTCGGCACGGGATTGCTCGCCGGACTGGCGGAGCAATGCCGGGGCAGGTTGCGCAAGACGCCCGTGCCGATCGTCACCGATCGCAACGTCCATGCCGCCTGGGGCGGGGTTGTCGACGATGCGCTGCGCGGTGCCGGCCACGAGCCGCGCTGGCGCATCCTGCCGCCCGGCGAGGCGAGCAAGAGCTGGGCGGAACTCGCCGCCACCGTCGATTGGCTGCTCGCCGAAGGGGTGGAGCGCGGCGACCATGTCCTGGCGCTGGGCGGAGGCGTGATCGGCGACCTCACCGGCTTCGCGGCGGCGATCCTCAAGCGCGGCTGCCAGTTCATCCAGCTGCCGACGACGCTGCTCGCCCAGGTCGATTCGAGCGTCGGCGGCAAGACCGCGATCAACACCGGCGCGGGCAAGAACCTTGTCGGCGCGTTCCATCAGCCGGCGCTGGTGCTCGCCGACCTCGCCGCGCTCGACACCCTGCCGCCGCGGGAGCTGCGCGCCGGCTATGCCGAGGTGATCAAATACGGCTTGATCGACAACGCCGCTTTCTTCGCGTGGTGCGAAGCCAACGGACCGGCGATGCTCGCCGGTGACCGGACATTGCGCGAATATGCGGTGGCGCACAGCGTCGCCGCCAAGGCGCGGATCGTCGCCGATGACGAGCGCGAAACCTCCGGCGCGCGCGCGCTGCTCAACCTCGGCCACACCTTTGCCCATGCGCTGGAGGCGGAAACCGGCTATTCCGGCCGCCTGCTGCATGGCGAGGCGGTGGCGCTCGGCATGGTGCTGGCGGCGCGCTATTCGGCGAGGGCCGGGCTCGCCAGCCGGGCAAGCGCGGAACACATCGGCGAAGTGATCGAGGCGGCCGGCTTGCCGGCGACGCTCGCCGCCGGGAAGATCGACTGCAGGGGCGCCGCGCTGACCGCCCATATGCTGCACGACAAGAAAATGGACGCCGGAACGCTTCCCTTCGTGCTGCTGACCGGGATCGGCGGCGCCTTCCTCGCCCGTGATGTCGCGCTCGCCGATGTCGCCGCTTTCCTCGATGCGGAGATGACGCGCCGCTGACGCTTGCAGCAAAATCGATGGGACGGTCCTAAGAGGAAACAAGGCACGCGCGGCGACTCGTCCCACGCGACTGGAAGCAGGGGAGAGAAGCCATGGCCACCAGCCTCGCCACGAAGACGGGAAAAACCCTGGCCGCAGCGCTTGCCGATCGGCTCGAAGCCTCGCTGCTTGGCACCGAACCCGGCTTTAGTCCGGATCAGCTGAACGCCGCGGCGCACTTCCTGCTGGGCGCTGCCGTAGTGCGCCAACCTGGGGAACCGGTCATCGTGGTCGATTCGGTGAGCGGCCCGGTCGGCGCGCGAATGACCCGGATCGCGGCGATCAACGACGACATGCCGTTCCTGGTCGATTCGATGGCGGCGGCGGTGGTTGCGCAAGGGCTGGCGATCGATCGGCTGGTCCATCCGATTGTGTCGGTGCGCCGCGATGTGGACGGCACCCTGGTCGGGGCCTTCCCGGACGATGGCGATGGCGGACTTCCTGACGAATCGATGATCTATATCGAGACCGAGCGCGTCGACGCCAGCAGCCGCGTCCGCCTGCGCGCCGCGCTGGTGGCGACGCTGAACGACGTCCGCGCAGCGGTCGGCGACTGGCCGAAGCTGCGCGCGGCGATGTCCGCCGATGCCGAGGCGCTGGCGGCGCATGGCGCGGTGTTCCATGAAAGCGCCGAGCTCCTGCGGTGGTTCGAAGGCGGCAGTCTGATGCAGCTCGGCCACGTCCTGCGCCGGCGCGACGGCAGCCACGGCGAAGCCGCCGGCATCTGCCGCACCAGCGCTCGAACGCTGTTGTCGGACGCGAGCTATGCGCGCGCCTTCGCGTGGTTCGACGCAGCGCATGCCCGCAAGGCGCAGGGCGGCGGGCTGCTGATCGTCAAGTCCAACGTGATCAGTCAGGTCCACCGCCGCGTGCCGCTCGATCTTTTCATCGGTCCGGTGATCGAGAAGGCCAAGATTGTAGCGCTGTCAGTCCACGCGGGCATCTGGACGAGCGCCGCGCTTGGCGCTCCGCCCGCGCGGGTGCCGGTGCTGCGCCAGGGCCTAGACGCGATCATGGAGCGGCTCGAACTCGATCCGCAGGGTCACGACGGCAAGGCGTTGGTTCATGCGCTGACCGCCTTGCCGCACGATGTGCTGATAAGTTTCGATGGCCGCGAACTGGAGCGGGTCGCGACCAGCATGATGAGCCTGGTCGATCGTCCCCGGCCGCAGTTGGTCCTGGTCCGATCGCGGCTCGAACGGCATCTGTTCGCCTTCGTCTGGCTTCCCCGCGATGCGCTTTCGACGGCGATCCGGCTTGAGATCGAAGCGATGATCGCGCAGGCCGCGCAGGCGACGGTGCTCGACTGGAGCCTGACCGTCGATGGCCCGCTGGCGACGATCCAGCTGGTGCTGGACAATCCCGAGGGCATCCCCCCGGTGGACGAGGCGGCGCTCGCCGCAAGCATCCTTTCGCTGGTTCGAGGCTGGGCCGAAGCTGTCGAGACCGAGCTTGCCAAGGGCGACAAGCCGGGTCGCGCCACCGCGATCACCGCGCGTTATGCCGAGGCGTTCCCGCTCGCCTACCGAACCACTTACGGCCCCGCCGAGGCGGCGACCGACATCCGGCGGCTGCGCGCGCTCGACGACGGCCTCACGGGCGGCGCCAGCGCCGGCGCGCGCGACGCGCGGCTGCACTGCCTCGGGGAGTGCGCCCCCGGCCAGCTTTGGCTCAAGCTTTATCAGCGCCACGGCTCGCTGCCGCTGTCGGATGCGGTGCCGATGCTGGAGAACTTCGGCTTCCGCGTGGTTGGGGAAACGCCCACCCTGCTCGAAGATGGCAAGCTGGGCGCTATTCATGACTTCATGCTCGAACTGCCCGCCGGGCTTGGCAGCGACGACCTGCTGGCCCGCGCGTCCCAGATCGAGCCGGCGATCGCGGCGGTGCTCAACGGCGCCGCCGAGGACGACACGTTCAACCGTTTGCTCACCGGCGCGTGCCTAGCGGCGCGCGATGTCAATCTGTTGCGCGCGATGTTCCGCTATCTGCGCCAGACCGGCATGAGCTATACCAGCGGCACCGTGGTCGACGCTTTTTTGGGCGCGCCGGCGGTGACCCACGGGTTGATGAAGCTGTTCCTCGCACGCCACGATCCGGCGCATGACGGCGACCGGGAGAAGGACGCATCCCGCGCCTTGAACGCGATCAGCAATGGCCTGAGCACGGTGAGCGCGATCAACGACGACCGGCTGCTGCGCCGCTACCAGGCGCTGGTCGAGGCGATCCTGCGCACCAATGCCTTCACTCCCGCTAAGCCCGGCGAGCCCGAGGTCGCGCTGGCCTTCAAGATCGATTCCGCTGCCGTGCCGCAGCTCCCCAAGCCGGTGCCGTGGCGCGAGATCTTCGTCTATTCGCGCCGGGTCGAGGGCATTCACCTGCGCGCCGGGCCGATCGCGCGCGGCGGACTTAGATGGTCGGACCGGCGAGACGACTTCCGCACCGAGGTGCTGGGGCTGATGAAGGCGCAGCGCGTCAAGAACGCGGTGATCGTGCCAACCGGCGCCAAGGGCGGATTCTACCCCAAGAGCCTGCCCGATCCCGCGCGGGACCGCGACGGCTGGCTGGCCGAAGGTCGCGAAGCGTATGAACTGTTCGTCGGGACGCTGCTGTCGCTGACCGACAACATCGTCGCGGGCAAGGTCGTCCATCCGAAGGCGATGGTGATTCGCGACGGCGACGATCCCTATTTCGTGGTCGCCGCCGACAAGGGCACGGCGAGCTTCTCGGACATCGCCAATGCCATCGCCGACAGCCGCGACTTCTGGCTCGACGACGCCTTCGCCAGCGGCGGCTCTAAGGGCTATGACCACAAGGCGATGGGCATCACCGCCAAGGGCGCGTGGCTTTCGGTGCAGCGCCATTTCCTGGAAATGGGCGTCGACGTGCAGCGGGACCCGGTGCGCGTCGTCGGCTGCGGCGACATGTCGGGCGACGTGTTCGGCAACGGCATGCTGCTGTCCAAGTCGCTGCGGCTGGTCGCCGCCTTCGACCATCGCCACATCTTCATCGATCCCGATCCCGATCCGGCGAAAAGCTGGAAGGAACGTAAGCGCCTGTTCACGCTGCCGCGTTCGAGCTGGGACGATTACGACAAGGCGCTGATCTCCAAGGGCGGCGGCGTATTCCCGCGCAGCCAGAAACAGATCGCGCTGAGTCCGCAGGCGCGCGCGGTGCTCGACATCGCCGCCGACAGCGTCGATCCGGAGACGCTGATTTCCGCGATCCTCAGGAGCCCCGCCGATCTGCTGTGGTTCGGCGGGATCGGCACCTATCTGAAGGCGGCCTCCGAGAACAACGCCGCGGTTGGCGATCCCGCCAACGACGCGCTGCGCGTCGATGGCGGCGAAGTCCGGGCCAAGGTGATCGGCGAAGGCGCGAACCTCGGCTGTACCCAGGCCGGCCGGATCGAATACGCGCTGGTCGGAGCGGCGGGCGCCGGCGGCCGGATCAACACCGACTTCATCGACAATTCGGCGGGCGTCGATTGCTCGGACCACGAGGTCAACATCAAGATCGCCCTCGCCTCGGCCAAGCGCGCCGGCCGGCTGACCGAGGAGGCCCGGGTCAAGCTGCTCGGCGAGATGACCGAAGAGGTCGCCGCGCTGGTGCTCGAGGACAACCGTCTGCAGGCGCTGGTTCTCTCGATCGCTCAGGCGCCTGGCGCCGGCGCGGTGCCCTCGTACCTCCGGCTGATCGAACAGCTTGAACAAAGCGGACAGATCGACCGGCGCGGCGACGGCCTTGCCGACACGGCTGCCCTGACCCGGCGCGGTCTGGACGGGGCAGGCTTGACCCGCCCCGAAATCGCGGTGGTGCTGTCGAGCACCAAGCTTGCGTTGAAAGCCAGCCTGAGCAGGGACCCGCTGCCCGACGATCCGATGTTCACCGCCGAGCTGCTCGCCGCGTTTCCGGCCGCGATGCAGCGCAAATACAAGGAGGACATCCTCGCGCATCGGCTGCGACGCGAAATCGTCGCGAACAAGCTTGCCAATCGCATTCTCAACCGATTGGGGTTGATCCATCCGCTGGAAGTCATCGAGGAGGAAAGCGCGGGCGCCTCGCGCGTGATATGCGCCTTTGTCGCGGCCGAGCGGCTGTTCGAAATGGGCAGAATCTGGAGCGCGATCGAGGACGCACAGATGCCGGAGCCAGTGCGACTGGTGATGTTCGAGCGCGCCGCGGCGGCGCTGCGCCCCCACATCGCCGACCTGCTTCGGGCCGGCGCCGGCAGGATCCCGCCATCGCAGCTGGTCAGCGATCTGGCGTCCGGGGTTGCAGAGCTCGGGCAGGTGGCGGCCGACTTGCTGGGCCAGGAATCGCAGCAAATGCGCGCGGAGCTGACCGCTGCTGGCGCACCGCCGCGCGCGGTTGCGCTGCTAGCAGACCTCTTCGATCTCGACGGCGCGATCGGCATCGCCCGGCTCGCGCGAGACACCGGCATCGACGCGGTCGAGTTGGCGCGCGCCTCCATCGAGATCGGCGTGCGGCTTGGGCTCGACTGGGCGCAGGGGAAGGCCGCGCGGATGGCGCCTCGCGATCCCTGGGAGCGGCTGCTGGTCGCGGGGCTGGCTCGCGATTATCAAGATATGCGGCTGCAGTTCCTGCAGCGGTTGCTGGCGGGTGATGGGAAAGACCCCCGCGCGGTCGCGGCGCGATGGGCAGAGACGCAGGCCGCCTCGGTCGCGGCCTATCGCGGCATCATCGCGCGAGCGCAGGCCGCCGCCGTGGTCTCGCCGGCGATGCTGGCGCAGCTTGCCAGCCAGGCGCGCGCGATCCTCGCGCGCTGATGAACCCCCGCTCCTGTTGACGGCGCCGTCGAATTGAACGAACCGAAAGCCATGAAAACAGCAGACGTTGTCATCGTGGGAGCAGGGCACGGCGGGGCGCAAGCCGCGATCGCGCTGCGCCAGAACCACTTCACCGGCACCATTGCCATGATCGGGCGAGAGCCCGAGCCGCCCTATGAACGGCCGCCGCTGTCCAAGGAATATTTCGCCCGCGAGAAGAGCTTCGACCGGCTCTATATCCGCCCGCCGCAATTCTGGGCGGAGAAGCAGATCGATCTGGTGCTCTCGACCGAGGTGACTGCCGTCGATCCCGCCGCCAAGGAGCTGACGCTCTCGGACGGCACGCGGTGCGGCTACGGCACGCTGATCTGGGCGGCGGGCGGCGATCCACGCCGGCTGTCCTGCGCCGGCGCCGATCTGAGCGGCGTCCACGCGGTCCGCACCCGCGAGGATTGCGACCGGCTGATGGGCGAGATCGACGGCGGAGTGCGCAACATCGTCGTCATCGGCGGGGGCTACATCGGCCTGGAGGCCGCCGCGGTGCTGAGCAAGCTCGGCTGCCGGGTGACGCTGCTCGAGGCGCTGCCGCGCGTCCTCGCGCGGGTCGCCGGCGAGTCGCTATCCGCTTTTTACGAGAAGCAACACCGCGATCACGGCGTCGATCTGCGCACCGGGGTCGTCGTCGATTGCCTTGAAGGAGACGGCGCCAAGGTCTCCGGCGTGCGCCTTGCCGACGGAAGCGTGCTGCCGGCCGAGGCGGTGATCGTCGGCATCGGTATTGTTGCCGCGGTCGGCCCGCTGATCGCGGCAGGCGCGGCCGGCGGCAACGGCATCGACGTCGACGAATACTGCCGCACCTCGCTGCCTGACATTTACGCCATCGGCGACTGCGCCGCCTTCGCCTGCGACTTCGCCGGCGGCGCGGTGATGCGCGTCGAATCGGTTCAGAACGCCAACGACATGGCGACTTGCGTCGCCAAGGCGATCTGCGGCGATCCCCGTCGCTATCATGCCTTCCCGTGGTTCTGGTCGAACCAATACGATTTGCGGCTGCAGACTGCCGGGCTGTCGGTTGGTTATAACGAGACCGTGGTCCGGGGCGACCCGGACGCTGGCGGCTTTTCGGTCGTGTATCTCAAAGACGGTAGGGTGATCGCGCTCGATTGCGTCAACGCGGTCAAGGATTACGTGCAGGGGCGAAAGCTTGTCGAGGCCGGGGTGGTCCCAGACCGGGCCCGGTTGGCCGACGCCGGAGTGGCGCTCAAGGAGCTGCTTTGACCTGACCAATCAACAGATCGCGACCGCCCCCTGATCAAACCGCGTAGCTGACCGCCGAACGCTCCGGCGTCGCCGCGATCCTCGGGAACTTCGGCTCTTCCTTTTCGAGCTCGAATTCCTCGTGGTACGAGCGTTCGACGTTGACGTCCCAGACGTCGTAATTCTCGCCCAGGATGTTGCGCGCGGCGTAGATCGCCGAGAGCATCGAGTGGTCCTGGTTGTTGTAGCGATGCAGCCCGTTGCGGCCGACGGTCTGGAAGTTCTCGAGCTGGTTTATCCAGTCGGCGATCTCGTCGAGCGCCTGCTTGTATTCGCCGTCGTAGACCGGATAGGCCTTGGGCTGGCGAATGATCGCCGCGTCCACGACTTCATGCGCCTGCGCAAGGCCGAGGGTCACCAGCTCGCTGGTGGCGAGCGCGCGCAGGTCCTCGTCGCTCGAGCTCCACAGCCCATCGCCCTCCTGGCAGAAATACTCCATGCCGATCGAGGCGGTCGCGGGATCGGGAACCATGTCTTCGGACCAGGCGCGGAAGTTCTGGATGCGGCCGACCTTCACCGTGGGCGCGTGGATGTATATCCAGTTGTCGGGGAAGGGATCGGATTTGGCGAGCACGAGCGTGACAATCAGGAAGTCGCGATAGCGCAGCCGCCCCGCAGCCTTCACCACATGATCGGGCGGCGGCGGATCGAAGGCCGGGATCAGCTCGCCGAGCGGCATCGTGTTGATCACATGCGGCGTATCGACGCTGGACACCTGGCCGGCGGCGTCGACGACATCGACGCTGGTAACGCGCATGCCCTCGCGGTGAACGCGGACCACCTTGGTCTGCATCCGCACTTCGCCGCCCTGGTTGTCGATGATCTCGGCGCAACGTTCCCACATCTGGCCGGGGCCGAGCCGCGGATATTTGAATTCCTCGATCAGGCTGACCGTGTCGTTGGCGCCCGAGATGGCGTTCCACACCGCCTTGACCAGCGACAGGTTCTTGATCCGCTGCGCCGCCCAGTCCGCCCGGATCTGGCTGCCCGGGATGCCCCACACCTTCTCGGTGTAGCTGCGGAAGAAGTGCATGTAGAGCCGGCCGCCGAAGCGGTTGATCACCCATTCCTCGAAGCTGTCTTCGATGGGGTGCGGCTTCACCCGCCACTTGATGTAGCTGATGACGATGCGGATCGATTCGTAAACGCCGACATTCGACAGCGCGTTGAACAGCTTCAGCGGATACTCGAAGAAGCGGCCACGATAGAAGATTCGGCTGCTGCGCGGCACGGTGATCAGCTCGGGCCCCATGATCTCGTCCCAGACCTGGTTCACCTCCGGCACCTTGGTGAAAAAGCGGTGCCCGCCGATGTCGAAGCGATAGCCGTTGTGGCTTTCGGTCCGCGAGATGCCGCCGACGAGCTTGGCACCTTCAAAAACGACCGGATGGTGCGACTGAGAGCGCTTGAGCAGCTCATAGGCTGCGGTGAGCCCGGCGGGCCCGCCCCCAACGATAACCACATCCGTCTTCGCACTCGCGGGGTGGCTTTCCGCGCCGTTCGGCGCCATGTTTTCGACTGTCACCGTGGTACCCATGGCGCTGCTGCCCCCTGTTCAACTGCGAGCCGCGATGTCGCAGAAAACGCGACGGAATGAAAGGTTTGATTGCACAAACTATGACAGCAACGCCATCTGCGTCAACGACATGGCGGAAATCCACCGGATCGACAGTGTCAATTCGGTCTTCCGTCCTGAGACGGGACAGAAGCGTGCGCAACGCAGGCGCAGCAAAATACAACGTTCAGATGCTGCGTCGCACAAAGCGGGCTAGTGCCTGCCTTGAAGGCGAATCCCACGAATCGCATGCGGCGGCTTGGCCGTCGATCGCGAGCGGAGTCCATCTGGTTCCTCGGCACGGTTCGAGCTATACGCGGACGATGCGCGCCAGACTTCGCACTCTCACCTCAGGTCAGTTTCCCCCATGCCGGTGATGGTCGATGTTGCAGCTCCGCGCGCAGCTACCCAGCGCGTGGATCTCATTCCCATTGCCGTCGACCTCGATGGCACGCTGTTAAAGACCGATTCGCTTTATGAGAGCGTTCTGGCGCTTCTCAGAGCGCGGCCTTTCGTCGTGTTCCTCTTGCCCTTTTGGCTGCTCGCCGGCCGCGCGTCGCTCAAGGCACGGGTGGCTGATGCCGCCGACCCCGCGATCGAGCTTTGGCCATTGCGAGCAGACTTGGTGGCATGGCTGACCGAGAGGGCGCGAAACGGACACCCGATCGTGCTCGCCACCGCAGCGAACGAGCAGGTAGCCAAGGTGGTCGGACGTCGCCTGCCGTTCCTGGCGGAGGTGATCGCATCGGACGGCGAGCGCAATCTGAAGGGCGAGGCTAAGGCTACGGCGCTGGCCTCGCGTTATCCTGGCGGCTTCATTTACGTCGGCAACGATCGAAGCGATGCCGCCGTGTGGCGCCTGCCTGGCGCCATCCCGGCCTTGGCTGGCAAGGTCTCGAAGCTGGCGCGCTGGTGCGATGGCAAGGCGCCGGTCGCGGTTTTCGCGGACGATGCACGCAGGCCCTGGTCCCGCGCGCTGCGGCCGCATCAGTGGAGCAAAAACCTGCTGGTGATCGCTCCGCTGCTGCTGTCCGGCAACGCTCGCAGCCTCCAAGCCTGGGGCAGCGCTACGCTGGCGCTGGTCGCGCTGTGCGCCATCGCGTCGGGAACCTACCTGCTCAACGATCTTTCGGACTTGGACAGTGATCGCCAGCACCGGACGAAGCACGCCCGTCCGCTCGCGTCCGGCGATCTGGCGATCGTCCACGGTGTGCTGGCGATGATGATCCTGCTGGCCCTCGGCGCCGCGCTCGCCGCCCTGCTTGGCTCCGCCGGCGCGGCGCTGCTCGCCGCCTACGCGGCGCTAACGATCAGCTACTCGTTCGGGCTCAAGCGCAAAGCGATCGTCGATGTGACGGTGATCGGGCTGCTGTTCACCCTGCGGCTTTTGTTGGGTGCCGCAGCGATTGGCGTGCCGGCCACACGCTGGCTGCTTCTGGTATCGATGTTCCTTTTCGTGTCGCTTGCACTGGGCAAGCGCTGCGTGGAGGTGCGCGAACTTGGCGTCGCCGGCCGGGTGATCGGCCGCGGCTACCGCTCGGAGGATCTGCCGGTCCTGCTAGCGCTGGGCGTCGCGACTGCGACCGGCGCCGTGCTCGTATTCGTGATGTACCTGATCGAGGAAGCGTTCCCCACGGGGTTGTACCGTTGGCCGGGCCTGCTGTGGATGGCGCCGATAATCCTGTTCATCTGGCTCGGGCGGATGTGGTTACTGTGCGGCCGGGGAGAACTGCATGAGGATCCGGTGCTTTTCGCGATGAAGGATCGGGCGAGCATCATGCTGGGAGGGGCGATGCTGCTCATTTTCGCTGGCTCGATGAAGCTGCCGCCGATCTGATGACCCGCGCCAATCTTGCCCTCATCGTCCTTAGCGTATTCCTGTCCGCGTCGGGGCAGGTGGTGCTTAAATATGGCGCGTCGGGCGAGCGCATCCGCGCCGCAGTTGCCGCTGGCGGATGGGCCGAGGCGGCATTCGCCATGCTGACATCGCCTGCGGTGCTGCTCGGGCTGATCATTTACGGCCTTTCCGCCGTCAGCTGGGTGGTGGTGCTGACGAAGGTCGATCTGTCGCAGGCTTACGCGTTCGTGTCGCTCGGCTTCGTTCTGGTGTTCCTGTCCGGATGGCTGGTGCTGCGCGAACCGTTCGTCCCATCCCGGCTGATCGGCACGCTGGTCATCGCCGGTGGGTGCTATCTGATTTCGCGAGCCTGAAGCGCGCGATCCCCGTCCCGGCCGCCGCGTCACCGGCCGGGGACAGCAAGCGCCGGGCAGTCCGCGAGCCGCTCATCGAAGGCCTTCAGCGTCCAGCACGCCGCCGGGCCTGGGCGCACATCCCGCCGCCACACTGCGCTGAGCGCATAGTCGAGTCCGGGACCCTCGGGCAGCGCGAGCACCACCAGCGTTCCCGCCGCAAGATCGCCGGCAATCATGTGGCGCGGCATATTGCCCCAGCCGATCCCTTCGCGCAGCAGCATGTGCTTGGCGCCAAGGTCGGCGAGCCGCCAGCTGCGTGGGCTGACCACCGAAAAGTCCCGGCCCTCGGTTAGCGGCGAGCGATCGGTGAGGACCAACTGCAGGTGCCGCCGTGCCTCGCCCGGCGCGACCACATCGGCTTTCGCCAACGGGTGAGCAGGGGCGGCGACTGGAACCAGCTCGACCGCCGCCAGCGCCTGTCGCTCCAGCCGCGAATCGTCGAGCGCGACCGGCCCGGCGATGCCGAGGTCGGCGTGGCCGTCAAGCACCAGCGCCGCCACCGCCCCCAGAGCCTCGACGTGAAGCCGCAGTGTCACGCTCGGGAACACGCGCTGGAAGTCACGCAGCACCTGCGCGAGCGCGTCGCTTGGCACCATCACGTCGACCGCCAGCGCCAACTCGGCCTCCAACCCCTGGTGCAGTCCGCGCACCTTGGCGAGCAGCGCCGCGACCTCGTCGGTGACGCTCCGCGCTTCGGCCAGCAGCGCCCGCCCGGCCTCAGTCAGCTCAGGCCGGCGCGAACCCTGGCGGGCGAACAGCCGCAAATTGAGCTGAGCCTCGAGCGCTGCGACGGCGTAGCTTACCACGGACAGCGGCCGGCCGAGGCGCCTGGCGGCGCGGTTGAAGCTGCCCTCCTCGGCCACCGCGAGGAAGATGCGCAGCTGGTCGAGACTGGGCTGGCCGATATCCACTGCCGCGGCTATATTCGGATTTCCTGAACATTTCGACCAGATTTATCGCAATTATCCTAAGGCCCGGCAAGTCTCAGATGGGGAGCGTCACAGAAACTCCGCGCCGGTTCCGGCAGGACAGGAGCAAGCACATGATCGACCTTCGCCCGTTCGACAGTCTTGGCGCCGCCAATCACGG
The DNA here is from genome assembly GCA_039917735.1 of Novosphingobium sp. Lineage (GTDB taxonomy): Bacteria > Pseudomonadota > Alphaproteobacteria > Sphingomonadales > Sphingomonadaceae > Novosphingobium. The sequence continues at coordinate 84,060 of JBDSIY010000076.1, forward strand.
TTGGCTGGATGCGCACCATCACTTCTCCTTTGCTGGCTATCACGATCCGGCGCGTGCCGGTTGGGGCGCGTTGCGGGTGTGGAACGACGACACCATCGCCGCCAAGAGCGGATTTCCACCGCATCCGCACAGCGACATGGAGATCATCACCTATGTTCGCAGCGGCGCGATCACCCATCGCGACAGCTTGGGCAACACCGGCCGTACCGAGGCGGGCGACGTCCAGGTGATGAGCGCGGGAACGGGCGTCCAGCACGCCGAATACAATCTGGAGGACACGGCGACGACCCTGTTCCAGATCTGGATCCTGCCGGATTCTCGTGGCGGCGAACCAAGCTGGGGCGCGCGTCCGTTTCCCAAAGGCGAGCGCTCCGGCCGCTTCGTCCCGCTAGCCTCGGGGATCGCTGGCGATGACGAAGCGTTGCCGATCCGCAGCGACGCGCGGGTGCTGGGCGCCAGCCTGCGGGCTGGCGAGACGGTACGTTATGCGCTGAGCCCCGATCGCCACGCCTATCTGGTGCCGGCGACCGGCCGGGTGTCGATCGGCGCGGGCGACGATCGGGGCGAGGTCGAGGCGAGAGCGAGAGACGGGGCCGCGATCACCGGCGTCGATACGATCACCGTCACCGCGTTAGAGGATAGCGAGCTGGTGCTGGTCGATGCGGTGTGAGCGACGGGTGCGAACGACTGCACCGACCGCCCGTACAGCCTACCTCGCGGAGGCAGCCGCCAGAACGACCCTGGCCATCGAACGCCCGTTGTCGTCCGACTGCATGTAGGGGATCGGGTTCACCGGCGCGCCGGCGACTCGGACCTCGTAATGGAGATGGGGGCCCGTCGAACGTCCGGTGGTGCCGACGAAGCCGACGATATCGCCTTTGTGGATGCTCTGGCCGGCGGCGACGTTGAGCCGCGACATGTGGCCGTAGCGGGTCTCAAGGCTGGCGCCGTGCTCAAGCGCGACGAACAGCCCATAGCCGCCAAACCATTCCGCCTTGCCGACCACGCCGTCCGCGGTCGCATAGACCGGAGTGCCGACCGGAGCCGCGAGGTCGACACCAGCGTGCCGGCGCATGCCGCCGAGAATCGGATGGACGCGCATGCCGAAGTCGCTGGTCATATGCACGCCCTGGAGCGGGGTGCGCGACGGGATCGCCGACTTCATCGCCGATATTACCCCGCCGAACGTGCCGCCAAATGGAACCGCGGCCGGAACGCGGGCGGCGGAGCTGAAATACGCGCGACCGGCCTGGGCCGTATTGCCGACCGCAGCGAGCGCGGGGACGCCCGACTGCTCAAGCGATTGCCAATTGCCGAAAAGCTTGCGGAACTGTTCGTCACCGTTCGTCCCCAGAGCAGGCTTGGCCGCCTGCGCCTGGCGCAGAGGTGCGGCGATGTCGGCGTTGGCGCTGCTATTGGCGGCGGCGGGATTGGCGGCAAAGACGGCGACGGCACCGATGGTCCCTGCGATCGCGCGCGACTTGGCCAGGCGAAGTCTCGCTAAGCTATAGCGAGGAGGGGAAATGGATACGACCACTGTTAAACCCTTGTCCGGGCGCCGCCCAATTACTCGGGCGAAGCTGCGATCCCCCATTACTGCCGAACGGACAGCCGTTTCGACCCAAGGGAACTCTTCGCGATCGTCGGTACCCCCCGCCGTCTCGCCGCCCGAGGTTTATTCTGACAAGGGTTCAATTCGCAAGAGCAGCATAGAATTCGCGCGGCAAACCGGCTGACTCGCGGGCCGAGTCGTTGAACGGACCGGAAACCCTTCCGCGAAAATGGCGCGCTATCAGGGTTTTCCACAGAGTCTCGGGATTTTCGTTAAGCCGATTTGCAATTTCCAGAAAATGTTTGGTGCCAACGCGAACATGCCGAATCTCATCGTCAAGAATTCTTTGCAGCAATCGTGCGCCCGGCTCGTCCCCTGCCGCGCGCAACCGAACGATGGTGATTGGCGTAACATCGAGTCCGCGTGCCTCCAGCACCATCGGCACCACCGCCAGCCTGGCGGAGACGTCGCCGCGCGTTGCGTAAGCGGTGTCCCATAGCCCGCCATGCGCGGGCAGCGCCCCATAGTGGCTGCCGAGCGCTGCCAAGCGCCGATCGAGCAGCGCGAAATGCATCGCCTCGTCGGCGGCAACGGAGAGGAAGTCTCCGACGAACGCCGGGCTCATGGTGGCGCCGAAGCGTCCCGCCATGTCGAGCGCAAGGTCAATCGCGACAAATTCGATATGCGCGAGCGCGTGGTAAAGCGCGATGCGGCCGGCGAGAGTGCCGCCGCGACCGCGCTTCGGCATGCGGCCGGGCGAAAGCAACTCGAGCTTTGCCGGTCGGCCCGGCGCGTCGGGCATCTCGACCTCGAAAGCGAAGGACAGCCGCCCGTGCCGCCAGTCGCGGGCGACGGCGCGCGCGGCCATCACCTTGTCGCGGGGTTCGCCGGCGAGGAGTGCGGCGCGGATCGCCGCGGCGACCGATGGCATGCTCAAAGCGCCCTGGCAGCCTCCAGCACCGCCTCGGCGTGGCCGTTGACCTTGACCTTGTCCCATCGCCGGGCGATCACGCCGTCCGGCCCGACCAGGAAGGTGGTGCGCACCATGCCGAGGTAGGTCCGCCCGTAGTTCTGCTTCTCCGTCCAGATGCCGAGCGCGTCCGACAACCCGCCTTCCGCCGCGTCGCTCGCCAGCGGTGCTGCAAGCCCGTGCTTGGCGATGAACTTCGCGTGCTTCTCCGGCGGATCCTTGCTGACGCCGAGCAGCGCGGCGCCAGCCTTTTCGAATTCGCCGGCGAGCGCGGAGAAGTCCCGATTCTCGGTCGTACAGCCGGGGGTGTCATCCTTCGGGTAGAAGAACAGGACGAGCTTGCTGCCCCTGAAGTCGGAGGGTTTGACGGTACCACCCTCGGGCGTGGCAAGGGCGATGTCGGGAATGGCGTCACCGGCGCCGAAACTGTCGCTCATGTTAGAATCTCCAGCGCTTCGCCGAAGGTCGCGGCCCAGACCTCGGCGACCTGCCGCCGCGCCGCCGCCAGCTCCGACATGAAGCGCTCCCAATCGCCGCAACCGCAGGCCTTGGCAAGCACGGTGGCGGCTGCGGGAGGCGGCGGCTCGGCATCGGCGGCGAGCAGCCGCGCCGCGACCAGCGCCCGGGCCAGCGTGTCGTAGGCTCCGGTCAGGAAGTCGGGCACCCGCCCCAGCTCGGCGAGTTTCCGCACCGCCTCGCCGAGCTGGGGGGTCAGGGCAACGCCGTCGCGCAATTGGAGAAAATGAACGATGAATTCGCAATCGACGAGGCCGCCCCGCGCCAGCTTGACGTCGAGCGGACCTCTGGGGGGCTTGTTGACCGCCATGGTGGCGCGCATTTCGAGCACGTCGGCGCGTAGCTTGTCGGCATCGCGCGGTGCGCGCAGCACCTCGCCGATGATCGCGTCGAGCGCGGCGCGGGCCTGTCGCGACCCATACAACGGCCGCGCCCGGGCCAGCGCCATGTGTTCCCAGCTCCACGCCTGCTCGCGCTGATAGCGCGCGAAACTGTCAAGGCTGACGGCGAGTGGTCCCTGCGCGCCGGAGGGCCGGAGCCTCGTGTCGATCTCGTAGAGCGCGCCTTCCGCCGTCGGCACGCTGAGCGCGGCGATCACCCGCTGGCTCAGCCGGTTATAGTAAAGTGTCGCTCCGAGCGGCCGGCGCCCGTCGGATTCCGCCATGAAGTCGCCGGTGAACAGGAAGACGAGATCGAGGTCCGAGGCGTGGGTCAGCGCACCGCCGCCCATCCTGCCAAGTCCGAGCACGACCAGCTCGCTGCCGGGAATGATGCCGTGGGCGCCGCGGAATTCGGCGCATGCGGCATCGGCGAGCACGACGATCGCTGCCTCGGCCACCCGGGCCAGCGCAGTGGAAATCACCAGCGGATCGGTTCCACCCTGGATCAACTGCACGCCGAGCGCGAACTGCTGCTCGCCGACCTTGCGGCGCACCCGGTCGAGCGTATGCTGGTAATCGTCGCCGGCCTCGCCCTCGCCGAAGTCGCGCGCCAGCTCCTCGACGCTGCCGAGTTGGGCGAAGGCACTGGCGTCGATCAGCGGGTCGAGCAGATCGGCGCGCCGCGCCAGCGCATCGGCAAGCGGCGGCGCGAGGCTCAGGATACGGGCGAGCAGTTCGAGCAGCCCCGGCCGCGCCTGGAGCAGCCGGAACAGGTTGATCGCGCTTGGCAGGCCGGCGAGCAGCTGCTCCCACCGCGCGACCGCGCGCATGGGCTCGGGCGCGGCGGCGAAGGCGGCGAGCAGTTCGGACTGCACCGCCTGGAAAGCGGTGCGGGCCGCGTCGCTGCGCAAGGCCTTGAGCTTGCCCGATTGCCAGCCGGTGATGCGGGTCGCGAGCGCATCGGGATCGGCAAAACCGAGACGGGTCAGTTCGTCGGTCAAGCCAGTCCCGGCGGTGCAAAAGCCGTCACCCTGCGACCCCAGGCTCGCATCGATCAATGTGTCGTAGAGCTTGCCCACCGCCTCGGTGATCTCCCCCAGCTCCGCCACCAGAACCTTGCCGTCGGCAAGCCCGTCGAGCCGCGCCACCGCGTCGAGCGCGGCAGGGTCGTCGGGCAGGCGGTGCGTCTGCTGGTCGGCGATCATCTGCAGCCGGTGCTCGACGGTGCGCAGCCGGTCGTAGCCTTCGCCCAGCAGCGCCGCGTCCTCATCCGGGAGCAACCCGGCGGCGGCGAGCGCGTCCAGCGTGGCACGGGTACCGCGCAGCCGCAACGCCGGGTTGCGCCCGCCATGGATCAGCTGGTGAACCTGCGCGTAGAACTCGATCTCGCGGATGCCGCCGCGTCCTTTCTTCAGGTCGAAGCCGGGGCCAGGGGTCCGGGCGCCGCGGGCGTTCGAGCGAATCCGGGTGGTGAGCCGGCCAATCTCGGCGATGGCACCGAAGTCCAGGCTCTTGCGCCAGATGAACGGCCGGATCGCGGCGAGGAAGGCCTGGCCCTCGGCGATATCGCCCGCGCAGGCACGGGCCCGGATGAAAGCGGCGCGCTCCCAGGCCAGGGCCGACGATTCGTAATGGGTCAGCGCCGCCTCGATCGGGATCGCCAGCGGGCTGACCTCCGATGCCGGTCGCAGCCTGAGGTCGACGCGAAAGACATAGCCCTCGTCGGTGACCCGGGACAGCGTCTCGACAACGCCCCGGGACACCCGCTCCGCGGCCTCGCCGGGCTCGTCGCGTGGGCGGCGGGGCAGGGTGGCAGGGTCGTAGAGCAGGATCGGGTCGATGTCGGAGCTGAAGTTGAGTTCCTCGGCGCCATGCTTGCCGAGCGCGAGCGCGATGAAGCCAGCGGGCTCGGCGCCGGGCACGCGGCGGCGGATGGCAGCGGTAATCGCGGCATCGAGGGCGCGGTCGGCGAAGGCGGAAAGCGCGCCAGTGACGGTACGCAGCGGAAATGCCCCGGCGAGATCGCCAATCGCCAGCGCCAGCGCCAGCGCCAGCCGCTCACGCCGCAGGGCGATGCCGGCGTCCTCGACCCCCGCGCCAGCGGCACGGGTCCAGGCCAGCGCAGCCTCGGCCTCGCCGGCGGCGAGCAGCCCGGCCAGTTCTGGCAGCCGGTCGATGGCGCGGGCGAGAAAGGGCGCGTGGTGGCGCGCGCGGGCAAGGGCTCCGGTCCAATCAGCGGTCATCGTCGCCTGACTGCCCCCTCACCGTCACCGCGACAAGCCCGGCCAGTCGCCAGCTTGCCTCCGCTGGCCCCCTCTGGCACGCGAACCGGATGGTAGCCCCGTGCTTTCCCCCCGAATGGAATCCGCAGGTATGGGTGTGGATCGGCTTTCCGCATGACGCGGAGGAGTGGCCGGGCTTGCTCGCGCTTGCGCAGGAGCAGATCGCCGCGTTTGCCAGCGCCGTCGCCGACAGCGGTCAGGAAGTGCGGCTACTCGTTCGCAACGACGCCAACGAAGCTCGGGCGTCCGCGCTGGTCTCCTCCGCCGTGAAACTTGAGCGGCGCGTCTATGGCGACATCTGGCTGCGTGATACCGGGCCGATGGTGATGTTCGACGGCGAGGGAGCGCGGGTGGCGCGGCGCTTTGGTTTCAACGGCTGGGGCGGCAAGTACCTGATGGACGGCGACCAGACGATCGGCGCGGAGCTGGCGCTCGACGCCGGGCTCGAGGTCACCCACTGCGACTGGATCCTCGAGGGCGGCGCGATGGACGGCGATGGGACCGGGTTGGTCGTCACCACCGAGCAGTGCCTGCTCAACCCGAACCGCAATCCGGCGTTGTCGCGCGAATCGATCGAGGAGCGGCTGGCCGAGGATTTGGGCTTCACCCGCGTCCTATGGCTCGGCGAGGGACTGGTGAACGATCACACCGACGGCCATGTCGACAATCTCGCGCGCTTCGTCGCGCCGGGCCTGCTGGCGCTGCCGGTGGCGAGCGGGGCGGACGATCCCAACGCCGCGATCTACGCCGACGCGCGCGCCCGGGCGAAAGCGTTCGGGGTGGCGGTGCGCGACGTTCCCTCGCCCGGCCGCCTCAGCGTCTGGGGGCCAGTCGAGCCGGCCAGCTACATGAACTTCGTGATCACCACCCGGCTGGTGGTGGTGCCGACCTTCGGCTCGCCGCGCGATGCGGACGCGGTCGCCGCGATCGCCGCGCTGTTCCCCGACCGCGACACCATCGGCCTGCCGGCCGACGCGGTGCTCGCCGGCGGCGGCGGCTTCCACTGCGCGAGCCAGCAGATGCCTCGCGCGGGGCTTACCGCAAGTCCGGCGGTGTTGCCTCCGCCTTGAGCATGGCAATCGCCTCGGCGAGCGGCATCACCCGCTGCTGCTGTTCGCCCAGCGTGCGCAGCGCGACGGTGCCTTCCTCCGCCTCGCGCTTACCGACCACCAGCAGCTGCGGAACCTTTGCCAGCGAATGCTCGCGCACCTTGTAGTTGATCTTCTCGTTGCGCAGGTCGCTCTCCACCCGGATGCCCGCCGCCTTCAGCGCCGCCTCCACCTCGCGCGCATACTCATCCGCATCGGAGACGATCGTCGCCACCACCGCCTGCACCGGCGCGAGCCACAACGGCAGGCGGCCGGCGTAATGCTCGATCAATATGCCGATAAAGCGTTCGTATGAGCCGAAGATGGCGCGGTGGAGCATGATTGGGCGGTGCCGCTCGCCATCCTCGCCGACGTAGCTCGCGTCGAGCCGCTCGGGCATCAGGCGATCCGACTGGATCGTGCCGACCTGCCAGGTGCGGCCGATTGCATCGGTCAGATGCCATTCAAGCTTGGGTGCATAGAAAGCGCCCTCGCCGGGCAGCTCCTCCCAGCCGTAATCGAGCGTGTTCAGCCCGGCGGCGGCCACCGCGTCGCGCAGCTCGGCTTCAGCCTGGTCCCAAAGCGCGTCGCTGCCGATGCGATTGTCCGGGCGCAGCGCGAGCTTGACCGAGTAGGTGAAGCCGAAATCCCGGTACATGCGGTCGGCCAACGCGCAGAAGGCTCGCACCTCCTCGACGATCTGGTCCTCGCGGCAAAAGATGTGCGCGTCGTCCTGGGTGAACTGGCGGACGCGCATCAGCCCGTGCAGCGCGCCGTGCGGCTCGTTGCGGTGGCAGCAGCCGTTTTCGTAAAGCCGTAGCGGCAGGTCACGGTAGCTCTTGATGCCCTGGCGGAAGATCAGCACATGCGCCGGGCAGTTCATAGGCTTGAGCGCCATCCACTCCGCGTCATCCGAGACGATCGGGCCCTCGTCCTCGGTATTCGGCGTCTCGTCGGGGATGACGAACATGTTCTCGCGGTACTTGCCCCAGTGCCCGGACCGCTCCCACTGGCGCGCGTCCATCACCTGCGGGGTCTTGACCTCGCGATAGCCGGCGGCGTCGATCGCGCGGCGCATATAGGCCTCCAGCTCGCGCCAGATCAGATAGCCGTTGGGGTGCCAGAATACGCTGCCGTGTGCCTCGCTCTGCAGGTGGAACAGGTCCATCTCCGCGCCGAGCTTGCGATGGTCGCGCCGCGCCGCCTCCTCGAGCCGGTGGAGATGCGCGTCGAGCTGCTTCTTGTTGAGCCAGCCGGTGCCGTAGATGCGGCTGAGCATCGCGTTCCTCTGATCGCCGCGCCAATAGGCGCCGGAGACGCGCGTCAGCTTGAACGCCGCGGGATCAAGCCTGCCGGTGGAGGGCAGGTGCGGCCCCCGGCACATGTCGAGCCACGCATCCGCCGCATCGGGCGAACCCGACCAATAAACCGTGAACTCCTCTCCCTCGGGCAGTTCCGCAGCCCATTCGGCCTTGAAGCTTTCACCTTCGTCCCGCCAGCGGGCGATGAGGCTTTCGCGGGTCCAGACCTCGCGGTGCAGCGGCTTGTCGGCGGCGATGATCTCGCGCATCTTTGCCTCGATCGCCGGCAAATCCTCCTCGGTGAACGGGCGATCCTGTGGCGCGAAATCGTAGTAGAAGCCGTCGTCGGTCGACGGACCGAAGGTGATCTGCGTCCCCGGAAACAGCGCCTGTACCGCCTCGGCGAGGATGTGCGCGTAATCGTGCCGGACGAGTTCGAGCGCATCGGCCTCGTCGCGCTGTGTGACCAAGGCCAGGCTGGCGTCGCGGTCGAGCGGGCGCGAAAGATCGATCAGCTCGCCGTCGACGCGTGCGGCGAGCGCCGCCTTCGCAAGTCCCGGCCCGATCGCCGCGGCGACGTCAGCCGGCGTCGACCCCGCTGGCATTTCGCGCGCGGAGCCATCGGGGAGGCGGATGGTGATAAGTTCGGACATGGCGCGGCCTTAGCGGCGCCGGACGCGCGTCTCAACCCGCGCAACCCGGCGGACGACTTGCAGGGCGCCCTCGCTACGATAACGTCTGCGGCATGACCGAAACCCGCCACTACACCCTGCCCGACGGCCGCCGCATCGCCTGTCGCTTCACTCCCGGCGCATCGCCGGCGGTGGTGTTCCTGCCCGGCTATATGTCGGACATGGCCGGCGGCAAGGCGCAGGCGGTGTTCGATTGGGCGGCGGCAAGGGGCCGGGCCTGCCTGCTGCTCGACTATTCGGGCTGCGGCGAGAGCGAGGGCGATTTCGCCCAAGGCACGCTCAGCCGCTGGCGCGACGAGGTGCTCGCGCTGATCGAAGCGCTTTGTCCAGGCCCGGTCGTATTGATCGGCTCGTCGATGGGCGGCTGGCTGATGTTGCTGGTCGCCTTGAAAATACCCGAGCGAGTCGCCGGGCTGGTCGGCATCGCGCCGGCGCCGGATTTCACCGATTGGGGCATGAGCGATGCGGAGAAGGCGCTGCTCGCCGCCGGCACGACGCTCTGGCGCGACAATCCCTATGGCCCGGAGCCGACCCCAACCTACCCCCGCTTCTGGTCCCATGGACAGGCGAACCGCCTGCTCAACGGCGAGATCGCGCTCGACTGCCCGGTGCGGCTGTTGCACGGCCAGCGGGACGCGGATGTACCTTGGGAAATCTCGCTCCGCCTCGCCGCCGCGCTGCGCTCGCCCGATGCGCGGGTGACGCTGATCAAGGACGGCGACCATCGGCTGTCGCGCGAGGCCGACATTGCGGTGCTGCTGTCCCTGCTCGATCCGCTCAGCGGCGGCTGAGCCGATCCGGTTCCGCCGCTGCGATCATCACCATGAATCGCTCGCCGGCGTCGGTGAATTGCCGCAACGGTTCCCAGCCGCCCGCGAGCAGCAGCATGGCGGCGCTGGCGGGTTCATATTTGTGGCTGTTCTCGGTGTGGATGCTCTCGCCCGCCGCCATCGAGAAATGGCGGCCCGCGACCTCGAAGTCGATGGCGCGCCGCGCTTCGAGGTGCATCTCGATCCGCGCGCGCGGCTCGTTCCAGATGGCGCGATGGTGCAATGCCTCGATCGGGATGGTGCCGCCAAGCTCGCGGTTGATGCGCTCCGCAAGGTTGAGGTTAAAGCGGGCGGTCACGCCGGCCGCATCGTCATAAGCGCGGATCAGCACGTCGCGATCCTTGACCAGGTCCATGCCGATCACCAGCAGCGCCTCGCGCCCGTCCCCCTGGCCGAGCGTCGCGCGCATCACCCGCAGCAGGTCGACCGCGTCGGCCGGGCCGAGGTTGCCGATCGTCGAGCCGGGGAAGAAGCCAAGGCGCCCGTCGCCGTGCGCCGCCGCCGGCAGCGACACCGGCCGGGTAAAGTCGCCCTCGACCGGGAGGATCGGCAGCCGGGAGTAGCGCTGCGCCAACACCTTGCAGGATTCGCGCAGGAACTCGCCCGAAATGTCGACCGGGACGTAGCAGGCAGGGGCGATGTGATCGAGCAACAATGGCGTCTTGGTGGCGCTGCCCGCCCCGAACTCGATCACCGCCCGGCCGCTGCCGACCTCCGAGCCGATCTCCGCCCCGTGGCGCGTCAGAATCTCGATCTCGGCGCCGGTCGGGTAATATTCAGGGAGTCGGGTAATCTCCTCGAACAGCTCGCTGCCGCGCCGGTCGTAGAACCAGCGCGCCGGGATCGCCTTGTGTCCGGAGGCCAGCCCCGCGAGCACGTCGCGGCGGAAGGCGTCGTCGAGGATGTCGGCTGCGCGCGCGCGCGGGCTGGTTGCGGCGACGGTTGCCATCGCGACTATAGGTCCTTCGCGAGGCGCAGGCCGGTGAATTGCCAGCGCTGGTGTGGGTAGAAGAAGTTGCGAGTGGAGGCGCGCGAAGACCCTCGCGGCGTCGCGCAGCTGGCGCCGCGCAGCACGAACTGGCCGCACATGAACTTGCCGTTGTATTCGCCTACGGCGCCCTCGCAGGGGCGGAAGCGCGGGTAGGGGAGATAGGCCGAGCGAGTCCACTGCCAGCAGTCGCCGAACAGTCCAGCAGAGGCCAGCGGCGTGACAGCCGCAGCGCCGTCGAGCTGGTTGCCGGCGGCGGGGTCGTGGCTCCGTCCGATCGCCTCCCATTCGAATTCGGTCGGCAGCCGCGCCCGCGCCCAGGTGGCGAATGCGTCCGCCTCGAAATAGGAAATGTGCGCGACCGGGGCATCCGGGTCTCGCTCCTGCCAACCCGACAGTGTGAAGTGCTCTTGGTCGCGCCAGTAAAGCGGCGCGGCGATCCCGTGTTCGCACACCCAACTCCAGCCGTCCGACAGCCAAAGCGTCGCGGTGCGATAGCCGCCGTCAGCGATAAAGGCGTCCCAGTCGCCGTTGGTGACCAGCCGATCGCACAGCGCGAAGGGTTCGAGCAGCACCCGGTGCGCCGGCCCCTCGTTGTCGAAAGCGAAACCGCCGCCCTCGTGACCAACGCGGGCGATGCCGCCCGGGTGCTCGATCCAGCCGGCGGATGCCCGATCGAGCGCTCCGCCCGCGCCCTTGTCGCCGGTGGCGTAGGCTGGTCCCAAGGGATTGCACCACAGCGCGTGCTTGACGTCGGTCAGCAGCAGCTCCTGGTGCTGCCGCTCATGCGCGAGTCCAAGTGCGATCAGCGCGGAAAGCTCCGACCGGTCGAGCAGCGGCGCCATCGCCGCGTCGACATGAGCGCGATAGGCGAGGACCTCGTCCAGCGTCGGTCGCGACAGCATCCCGCGCGCGGCGCGGGCATGGCGCGGTCCCTCGGCCTCGTAATAGGAGTTGAACAGGAACGGCCAACGTTCGTCAGCGAGCCGATAACCGGGCAAATGGTCGCGCAGCAGGAAGGTTTCGAAGAACCAGCTGCTGTGCGCGAGGTGCCACTTCGCCGGCGAGGCGTCGGCCATCGATTGAAGCGTCGCGTCGGCGTCGGACAGCGGCGCGGCTAGCGTCTCGCTCAGCGCGCGTACTGCCGCGAACTCAGTCAGGGCGAACTGACGGGTGGCAGCATCGTGCCGGATTGCGCTGCCCTCCATCTTGCTACAACGCGCGATCGTCCATTGGGCTCCCGGAGATGGCGCCGCGTCAGGCCGCCTGCCTGTGCCGCTCCGTCGCCTCGAGGTTGAGCATGTCGGTCAGCAGGAAGGCGAGCTCGATCGACTGCGCGGCGTTGAGCCTCGGGTCGCAATGGGTGTGATAGCGGCGGGCGAGCGCCTCGTCGGTGATGGCGACGGCGCCGCCCGTGCATTCCGTGACGTCCTGCCCGGTCATCTCGATGTGGATGCCGCCGGCATGGCTGCCTTCGGCGCGGTGGACGGCGAAAAAGCCCTTCACCTCACCAAGAATGCGCTCGAACGGCCGGGTCTTGAAGCCCGATTCGGCCTTGACGACGTTGCCATGCATCGGATCGCACGACCACACCACCGGATGCCCCTCACGCTGGACCGCGCGCAGCAGCGGCGGCAGGCCGGCTTCGACCTTGTCATGGCCGAACCTGCTGATCAGGGTGATCCGCCCCGCCTCCCGAGCGGGATTTAGAACGTCGAGCATGCGCAGCAGTGCGTCAGGCTCCAGGCTTGGCCCGCATTTCATCCCAATCGGATTGCCGACCCCCCGCAGGAACTCGACATGGGCGGAGCCATCGAAGCGGGTCCGATCGCCGACCCAAAGCATATGCGCCGAGCAATCGTACCAGTCGCCGGTCAGCGAATCCTGCCGAGTCAGCGCCTGCTCATAGGGCAGCAGCAGTGCCTCATGGCTGGTGTAGAAGCTGGTGCCCTGGAGTTGCGGCACCGTCTCCGGATCGACCCCGCAGGCGGCCATGAAGTCGAGCGCCTCGCCTATGCGGTCGGCGGTCTCGGAAAAGCGCTTGGCCCAGGGGCTGCGGCTGATGTGCTCGAGCGTCCACTGGTGAACCTGCCGCAAATTCGCATAGCCGCCGCCGGCAAAGGCGCGCAGCAGGTTCAGCGTCGCCGCCGACTGGCTGTACGCGCGCAGCATCCGCTGCGGATCGTTGCGGCGGTTCTCGGCCGAGAAGTCGATGCCGTTGACGATGTCACCGAGGTAGCTCGGCAGCTCGACGCCGCCCAGCGTTTCGGTCGGCGCCGAGCGCGGCTTGGCGAACTGGCCGGCCATCCGCCCTACCTTGACCACCGGCTGCTTGCTGGCGAAGGTCAGCACCACCGCCATCTGCAGGATCACCCGGAAGGTATCGCGAATATTGTCGGCGTTGAACTCGGCGAAGCTTTCGGCACAGTCGCCGCCCTGCAGCAGGAAGCCGCGCCCTGCCGCCACTTCGGCGAGATCGGCCTTGAGCGCGCGCGCCTCGCCGGCGAAGACCAGCGGCGGGAAGCGCGCCAGCGTCGTCTCTACCGCGCCGAGTTCCGCGGCATCCTCATAGGCCGGCAGATGGCGCGCTTCATGCGCCTTCCAGCCGTCCGGTGTCCATCTGCTCGCCACGTCTGAAGCTCCCGATCAAGCCGGCGCCCATAGCGGCGCGGGGTGCGGAATGCAAAATGGGAATGGTTCTCCAAAAGTCACCCGGGTCCGGCGCAGGACATCGGCGTAGCCTTTGCTCGACAAGGCCTGGTGCGGTGGCCTAGCGTTGCGGCGGCAATCAGGAGCGTTGTTCAAGTGACCCGGCGTGAACTCATGGGCATGGCCAGCGTCGGCGCGATAGCCGGCGCGATCGGCGGGTACAAACTGCTCGGCGGCAACTCTCCGGCTGCGAGCGCGGCCTCCGGCGCGCCGACGAATTTTCCGGTGCGGCACAGCGATGCGGAATGGCGCGCCAAGCTGAGCCCGGCCAGCTATGGCGTCTTGCGGCAGGCGGACACCGAGCCTCCCTTTTCCAGCCCGCTGCTCGGCGAGCACCGGCGCGGCACCTTCGTCTGCGCCGGCTGCGACTGGCCGCTGTTCGCATCCACCACCAAATATGACAGCCACACCGGCTGGCCGAGCTTCTGGCAGCCGCGCGGCGGCGCGGTGGTAACACGCGAGGATCGTTTGCTGGGCACGTCGCGCACCGAAGTGCTCTGCGCCAATTGCGGCGGCCACCTTGGCCATGTCTTCGACGACGGCCCGCAGCCGACGGGGCTGCGCTACTGCATGAACGGCCTGGCGCTGGCGTTCCACCCGGCGGCGGCGTAAGCGCGAGCGATCTTAAAAGGATCTGCAATGAACAAATTCTTCAACGGGGTGATGCGCGCGGTGAGCACGCTGCTCGGCGTCCTGATGGTGTTGATGGGCGGCGTCTGGATCCTTCAGGGCCTGAATCTCGCGTTCCGCGTCGGCTTCATGGTCGGCGACAAGCAATGGGTGCTGTGGGGCGCGCTGCTGGCGCTGGTCGGCGTCGGCCAAATCGTTTGGAGCAACACCCGCGAGCGCTATTACGGCCGCAGGTGAGCTAACTTCCGCGGTCGCTCAGACAGCTTCGGCGTCTCCAACCTTGTAGGCGCGTAGACTCCGATCAACGATGCCGAGCGCCGGCCAAGCCGCGCGCCACTCGCGCAAATGCTCGGTGGCGAAGTGCTGGTCGAGCGCCTGCCGGTCGCGCCAGAGTTCGGTGACGCGGATGAGCCCGGGTTCGAGCACGTCCTCCGCATAGTAATATTCCGAACAGCCATCCTCGGCCCGACTGGCGCGCGCCATCTCGGCCATGATCGGGCGCGCGAGCGCAAGCATGTCCGGCGGCAGGCGAAACGTTCCGATGATCAGCAGCATGGCGCGATCGTAATGCGCCGATAGCATGGATGCAAAGCGGCATTGGCTACCGCGCCGCCGCCGTCACCCTTGTTGCCTTCGCCTGTTGCCCCGCAGGCATCACCGCCACCCGCCAAGCCTTATCGGCCCCGAGATATCGCGCGGCCAGCGCCTCCATCTTGGCGGGGGTTGTCTCGGTATAATCGGACAGCACCGTGCGCACCGCCTCGATCCGGCGTGGGTCCTGGGTCGCCCCTTCCAACTGGTACATGAAGAAGGCCGAGCTGGTTGCCGCGCGCGTCACCTGCTGGCGCATCGGCTCGATCACGCGGGCAAGTTCGTCCGGCGTGGGCGGGTTGCGGCCCAGATCCTCGGCGATTTCCTCTGCGGTCTTGAAGAAGATCGGCACCGCGGCGGGTTCCAGCTGGGCGAGCGCGGTGATCGAGCCGCCGCTGTCGAGATCGACCGGCCAGTTCGAGATCACCTGCGGCGCATAGCTGGCACCGAGCTTCTCGCGCAGTGCCTCCATCAGCCGGTTGGTGAAGATCGCGGTCAGCAGCTCCAGCTGGCGCGATTCGCTGATCCCGGTCGCGCCGCCGCCGGTCGGCCACGAAACCACCGCCGCCGCCTGGTTCGCGTCGCCGTGGTGGGTCAGGATCAACGGGGTGGTGTTGGCGCGCGGGAAGCGGGCGCTGGCCGGAGCAATGCCGCTTCGTAGCGGCGGGCGCGGCGGGAGCGCGCCGAAGGTCCGGGTCAGTGCGGCGACGGCGGCGTCGCGGTCGAAATCGCCGTAAATCTGCACCTCGATTGGACCGGTCGCCAGCGCGCGCGACCATACCTTGCGGAAGCCGGCGGGCGTCGCCCGTTCGAGTTCCGCCGGGGTCGCCGTGCGAAAGCGTGGATCGCCGTCGCGCTGCAGGAACTTCAGGTCGCGGCTGAGCACGCCCTGCGGCGAGCTGGCATAGCTCTCGTACTGCAGCGCCGCCGCTGCCTTGGCGCGCAGCACCGGATTGGGATCCCAGCGCGGCGTCGCGAACTTGGCGGCGAACAGATAGAGCTGGTCGGCAAGGTCGGCCTGCCGGGTCTCGGCGGCGAACTGGAAGGCGGCGTCGTCGATCGAGAACTGGAACTGCATCTTGCGGCCGGTCGAGATGCGGTCGAGGTCCTCCTCGTCGAGGGTGCCGACCCCCGAGCTGACCAGCGCCAGATTGCCAAGCGCGATATAGGGAGCATCGGCCGGCTTGAAGGCGCGGTAGCCTCCGCCGAAGCGAACCTTGACCGAGGCGCGGCCCGGCTCGTCCTTCACCGGCCAAAGCAGCACCTTGACGCCATTGGCGAAGTCGAGCCGCTCGATGTCGAGCAATCCCGCGGGCGCGAGGGTGGCGATCTTTCCGGGCGCGCCCAGTGCCGGCATGTCCTCGAAGCGGATCGGCTTGCCGGCGAGCCGCACGCTGGCATCGGGCGTCGCGGTCTCGAGCATGGCGATGCGCAGCGCCGCCGCATCCGCCTCGCCCGGTTTGGGCGTCACCAGCAACGCGCGAGTCGCGACACCCGAAAACAGCGTGCGCGTGTGCGCGAGCACGTTGGCGGGAGTGAACTGCGGCTTGGTGCTGCGGAAGATGGCGAGCACGTCGTCGGGCGCGGCGACGGTTTCGCGGATGTCCATCGCGCCGACAAGATCGTCGGCCAACTTGGAGCCGGGCAGCAGCCGCCGCTGCTCGACCGGAACCTGAAAGGCGAGGTCCATCTCCGCCACCTCGCGGTCGATCTCGTCCTGCGTCGGCGGATTGGCGCGCGCGTCGGCGATCACCCCGCGCACGTCGCGTAGCGCCGCCTGCCAATTGGCGCCGATCGGCGTCACCGCCACGAAGGTCGCGTCCACCGAGCGGCTGACCTTGTCCTGGTTGACCTGCGCGGTCAGGAAGCTGCCGCCCTTGCGCGCCTTTGTCTCGAGCCGGCGGTTGATCAGCGCCTGCGCCAGCTGGTCCAGCATCAGCCCCTGGTTGTAGGCGATATTGTCGGTGACCTGATGCCACGGCCGCACCGTCACATAGGTAATGTTGCGGGGCATGTCGGGCTCGACCATCACGTCGGCTCCGCCGACCGGGTTGTCCGCATCGGCACCGGCCGGGCGCTGCGGCGCGCCGAAGCTTGGCGTCGGCTCGGGCTTGCCCGTGGCGCGCCACCCGCCGAACCACTTGCGGACCAGTGCCGCGAGCGCAACCGGGTCGGCGTCGCCGGCGACGATGACGGCGGCGTTTTCGGGGCGATACCAGCGGTGGTAGAAGCCGCGCACCGACGCCTCGTTGGCTTGCTGCAGAGTCGCCAGAGTGCCGATCGGCGAGCGCATCGCCAGCGGCTGCCCCGCGTAGAACAGCTGGCGCATCCGGTCCTGCACGCGCTGCGCGGCGCCGCCACGCTCCCGCATCTCGGCTAGGACGATCGGCATGTCGGTGCGCACGTTGGCTTCGCTCAGCGTCGGCGCGGTGATCATCCCCGACAGCAGCTTGAACGTCTCGTCGAGCGATTCCGGGGTGGCGTTGGGCAGGTCGAGCTTGAACGCGGTCTGGGTCGGCGTGGTCTCGGCGTTGGTATCGTTGCCAAACGAGGCGCCAAGCCGCTGCCAGGTCGGGATCGCCTGACCGTTGCCGAGATACTGGGATTCGCGGAACACCAGATGCTCGATCAGATGGGCGTAGCCCTGCTCGTCGTCGCGCTCGTTGAGCGAACCCGCGTCGATGCGGATGCGGATCGAAACCTGTCCGGGCGGCACGCCGTTGTTGCGCACCGCATATTTGAGGCCGTTCGGCAGTTCGCCGAACACCCAGGCGCGATCCTGGGGAATGTCGCTGCCGCGATAGAGCCAGGGCGTCGTATCGACGGGCTTGTGAGCGCTGGGACGGCGCGCGGCGGCGCCGGCGTCGATGGGGGCGGAAGCCAGCAGCGCCAGAGAGAGCAGGCAGGCGAGCGGACCGGTGCCGCGCTTAGGGAAACTCATCGTCGGGCTATACGGCTGGCGGCGATTAAGGACCAGTGAATAGCGGGTGCCGGGGAAGCCGCCGAGTCGCGCGCTCTTGACCACGGGCCGCCACGCCCTAAATCGGAACTATCATGTTCATCGAAACCGAAACCACGCCGAATCCCGCGACGCTCAAGTTTCTTCCCGGACAGCAAGTCATGGCGGCGGGAACGCGCGAATTCACCGATGCGGAAGCGGCGGAGGTTTCGCCCCTCGCCGAAGCGCTGTTCTCGCTCGGCGATGTGACCGGCGTGTTCCTCGGACGCGAATTCGTCTCGGTTACCGCCGCGCCCGGCGTCGACTGGAGCGCGCTCAAGCCGCAAGTTGTAACCATCCTGCTCGATCATTTCGCTTCCGGCGCGCCGCTGTTCGCCGGAGGGGACGCCGGCGGCTTCGCGGTTCCGCCCGACGCCGAAGAGATCGCCGGTGATCCCGCCGACGCCGAAATCGTCGCGCAGATCAAGGAGTTGATCGAGACGCGGGTCCGGCCGGCCGTGGCCAATGACGGCGGCGACATCATCTATCGTGGTTTTCGCGAGGGCGTGGTCTATCTGACGATGCAGGGAGCCTGCTCGGGCTGCCCCTCGTCCTCGGCAACGCTCAAGCAGGGAATCGAAGGGCTCTTGAAGCATTACGTTCCCGAAGTAAGCGAAGTGCGCGCAGCCTGAACCCCGGGCGTTTCGCGGACAGGGTTGTGGGCGCCATCCGCACGTTGGTCATCGATAGTGCGACCCAGGCATGTTCGGTCGCGCTCTTTTCAGATGGCGAGTGCCTGGCGGGAGAAATCCGGGACCTTGGGCGCGGCCACGCCGAGCAGCTGGTACCGATGATCGCGACACTGCCTGACCGGGGCAAGGCAACGCGCATCGCCGTCGCGCTCGGGCCTGGGAGCTTCACCGGAGTGCGCGTCGGCCTTGCCGCGGCGCGGGCGCTTGCGTTCGTCTGGGATGCCGCGCTCATCGGCTATCCGACGCTGGCGCTGGTGGCGGCGATGGCACGCGAAAGGATTGGGCCGGATCAGAAAAGGGCAGGGTTAGCTGTCGTAATGACCGGCGGTCATGGTGAATGGTTCGTGCAGCGCTTTGGCGCTGACGGTCAATCGCTGGCGCCTCTCGCGTCGCTGAGGCCCGAGGCGGCGTTGACCCAGCTGGCCGACCAGCAGTGCGTCGCCGGCAGCGCGGCGGAGGCGCTGGTCGCGCTGCGCGGCTGGGGCCGGGCGCTGCCGATCTTGCCCGATGCATGTGCCTTCCCCTTGCTCAACCCCGCCGCGCTGACCGTTGACGCGCATCCGCTATATGGCCGAGCGCCGGACGCCCGGCCGGCGCAGGCCGCCGCACCGTGATCGCGGCGCAAGATGACATCGACCGGATCATGACCGTCATGGAAACGGCTTTCGATCCGGCGTTCGGGGAGGCCTGGAATCGCCGGCAGGTGACCGACGCGCTGATCTCGGGCAGCTGCCGGTATCGGCTGGTCGACGCGGACGGCCGGCAGCCAGGCGAGGGAGTTGCCGCGGCGGGCTTTGCCCTAACGCGCGGCGGTTATGGCGAGGACGAACTGCTGTTGATCGGGGTCGAGCCGCGTTGCCGGCGGCGTGGCCTGGGCCGCGCATTGCTGCTCGCGCTCATCGAGGAAGCGCGGTTACGCGGCGCGCGACGGCTTCTCCTCGAAATGCGCCGCGGCAACCCGGCGGAGCGGCTCTACCGCTACTTCGGTTTTACGGCCATCGGCGAGCGCCCGAACTATTATCGGGCCGGGGATGGCGAACCGGTCGATGCTATCACCTTCGCGCGGGATATCGATTAGTGGCAATCACGGACCCGCGTGCCTTACCGGTGCGTTGTGGCCACGAATTGCGCGGATTTGGCGTCAAAGGTACTTGTGCAAAGCGCGGAAGCGAGTAAAACCCTGCCCCACAACCGGGATCTTGCCATGCGGCAAGAACAATAACACGGTCGCCAAAAGCCCGAGGATAATTCAATGGAAAGCCCCCAAAACGACATGAACGAAACCTTGATCACGCTCACCTCTGACATCGTCGCCGCGCATGTCAGCAACAACGACGTTGGCGTCAACGACCTGGCCGCGCTCATCACGAACGTGTACGGCGCGCTCGCCGGGCTCGGTCAACCGGCCGTCGTGGTGGAAGCCGCGCCGGAGCCGGCGGTTTCGATCCGCTCGTCAGTCAAGCCGGACTATATCGTCTGTCTTGAGGACGGAAAAAAGCTAAAGATGCTCAAACGGCATCTGATGACGCACTACAACCTCACGCCGGATCAGTACAGGCAGCGCTGGAACCTGGCGCCCGACTATCCGATGGTCGCGCCCAATTACGCCGAGAAACGGCGCGAACTGGCCAAGAGCATCGGTCTTGGCCGCAAGCCCGGAGCACGGCGCGGACGCAAGCCCAAGGCAGCGTAACGAGGCGGATTATCCCGGGCGGCGGAACCCGCCGTCGGCCCGGGGATCATCCAGCCGATACCCTGCAATCCCGATCTAATTCGTACAAGTTGGGGAAGCCTCCGGACCGGTGGTTGTCGGATGGCTCCGTCGCGCCTAAATAGCAGGCGCGGTCTTGATTGCGGGAACAGTGTGCAGCATCCGATCGACATTGAAGCGCTATGTGCTCAGCGGGGACTGAGGATTACCGAGCAGCGCCGGGTAATCGCCCGGGTGCTGTCCGAAAGCACCGATCACCCGGACGTCGAAAAGCTGCACGCGCGCGCGGCCGCAGTTGACGGCGGCATTTCGATCGCAACTGTGTATCGCACCGTCCGCTTGTTCGAAGAGGCGGGCATTCTCGATCGCCACGATTTCGGCGACGGCCGCGCCCGTTATGAGGCCGCGCCTGCGGCGCACCATGACCATATGATCGACGTAGAAACCGGGACGGTGATTGAATTTGTCGATCCCGAACTGGAAGCTTTGCAGCGCCGGATCGCGGTTCGCCTCGGCTTCCGGCTTGTCGACCATCGCATGGAAATGTTCGGAGTCCGGCTCGGCCCCTCCGACGATGGTTCCGATCCGGTCGAAGCCGAGGATTAGTCAATCATGATGTCCCCGTGCGATGTTGTGTTTATCGAGATTTATTTAACTTAGCAGGGACCGGTGATCGCGAAACAACTGCGTGTTGCCGCGCGGCTCACCGGAGTAGCGGGCCTGCTTGTCTGCTACCTTCCGTTTCACGCGGCTTGTATCGTGGCGCGCCGCCCCAGCCCCTGGCCGCGACGGTTCCTGGGCGGGAGCGCTTGGGTGGCCGGGGTGACGGTCCGGGCCGAGGGCAACATGGCTGCGGCGCCGCTGCTGCTGGTGGCCAATCATGTCAGCTGGATCGACATTCTCGCGCTCGGGACCACCGGGACCGCCTTCATCGCCCATGACGGGCTCGCTTCGCACCCATTGCTGCGCCTGCTCTGCGGGATGAACGGCACGGTGTTCGTCGCCCGGCACGATCGCGCCCGCGTCGGCGCCCAGGCCGTTCGGATTGCCGAGGCGCTCGCCGGGACCGGCGCGCGCGGCGGCGTACTGACCCTGTTCCCTGAAGGGACCACTGGCGACGGGCGGACACTCCTGCCGTTCAAGTCGGCGCTGCTGGCCGCGGTCGAATACGCTCCCTGCACGGTAAGCGTCCAGCCGGTTCTGATCGATTACGGCGCCGAGGCGGCGGCGATCGCCTGGACCGGCGCCGAGCCCGGGCTCGGCAATGTGCTGCGCGTCCTCGCGCGCGACCGGCCCCTCGAGGTGACGCTGCGCTTCCTGCCCCCGCTGATGCCCGGCGAGCGCGCCTCGCGCAAAATGATGGCACGAGCGGCGCGGGAACGGATCGCAAGCGCCCTGACCGCCGACGCCGAAGCCAAGACGAACGCGGCTTAGCGTGTCGCGTTGTAGGTGAGCTGGTTGGTGTCGAGCTGGAAGCCGACGAGCACCTCGAAGGTCGCGGCGGCGACTGCCGCCTTGACCTCGGGATCGGCGAGTGGATCGAGCGCGGCATCCGCGTCGCCCGCCTTGCGCTTGCGGGTAATGCGCTCGCGGATTTCGACGGGGAGTGTCGCGGAACCGCGATCGATGGAGGCCGAGGCTTCGCCCCGCGCCTGCGCCCGTTCCTGTCCATCGGCGAAGTTCACGGTCACGGTGCCGACGCGCTTGGTGACGACGGCGTTTCCACCGCGCAGCACGGTGATGAAAAAGGGCAGCCGCAGCTGGCGCGCGCCGTGCGTGTCGGTGCGGCGTGCCAACACGTCGAAACCGACGCTGGCAAGCACCTGGCCGCCCGTCTCGGCATCGTTGCACTGGCTGCGCAGATTGGTGATTGTCGCGACGGCATCGAGATTGTCGGCGGTCACCACGCCCGGCGTGCGGAACAGGGTGACGTCGCCGGTGTAATCGGGGATGCCGACGGCCGGACAGCTTGACCGAACGGCGGTGACGCCGACGCCCTGGTCCACGACGATCTCGCCTTTCGAGCGACAGCCGGAGAGTGCGGCAAGTGCCATGGCGGTTGCCCCAACGGCGAGCAGGTGGTTGCGGGCGCGCATCGTAACTCCTCGGTCTGTCGTCCCTCAAGGGCGCTCACGCCCTAGCGGCGCTTGCCCGGCCGCGCCAGAGCGCTTCCCGGAAAAGTGGCGGCGGCTTGTGCGGGACAGCCGCAAAGCAACGGAGGAACAGTTCCCGGTTCGACAGGAACAGGAAATGCTTTACAGGCAGCGACATGAACGATTTCATTCCGAAACCCTTGCGGCTGCTGATTGCAGCGCCGCGGGGATTCTGTGCGGGAGTGGACCGCGCCATCGAGATCGTTGAACGCGCGCTGGTCCGGTATGGCCCCCCCGTTTACGTGCGCCACGAGATCGTCCACAACCGCTACGTCGTCGACAGCCTGCGGGCCAAGGGCGCGATCTTCGTTGAGGAGCTCGACGAGGTGCCTGACGGCGTGCCGGTTATATTCAGCGCTCACGGCGTCCCCAAGTCCGTTCCCGCCGACGCCGATGCGCGGGGGCTTACCTGGCTCGACGCGACCTGCCCGTTGGTCAGCAAGGTGCATCGCCAGGCAGAGAGGCAGATCGAAGCAGGGCGCCACATCCTGTTCGTCGGCCATAGCGGCCATCCCGAGGTCATCGGCACCTTCGGCCAGGTTCCTCCCGGCGCGATGACCCTTGTCGAGACGGTCGAGGATGTTGCCGCGCTGTCGTTCGGGGAGGACGCGCCGCTCGCCTTTTTGACCCAGACGACGCTTTCCGTCGACGATACCGCCGCGATTATCGCGGCGTTGAGCGCGCGCTATCCGGCGATCGTTGCGCCGAGAGGTGACGACATCTGCTATGCGACTTCGAACCGCCAAGCGGCGGTCAAGGAGATCGCGCCGCAATGTCAGCTGATGCTGGTGATCGGCGCGCCGAACAGCTCCAACTCGCAGCGGCTGGTCGAGGTGGCGGAACGCAGCGGCGCGCGCGCGCGGCTGATCCAGCGCGCCGCGGAGATCGAGCCGCAATGGCTGGATGGAGTCGATACGCTGGGCCTCACTGCTGGCGCCTCGGCACCCGAGACGCTGATCCGCGAAGTGACGGAACGGCTTGCCACGCTGCGTCCGCTTCAGACGGAAGAGGTCGTCGCCACAACGGAGAATATGACCTTCAAGCTGCCGCGCCAGCTGGTCGGCTGAACGCTGTCGCATGGCGGTCTATACCGAGCTCGGCGCCGAGGCGCTCGCCGCGATTATCGACCAGTTCGGCGTCGGTACGCTGGTTTCCGCCAAGGGAATCGCCGAGGGCGTGTCGAACAGCAACTGGCTGATCGAGACCAGCGGCGGCGATGGCGCCGCTGGACGCCGGAGCGGATGCCGATTCATTCTCACCATGTACGAACGAAGGATCGACACCGCCGACCTGCCGTTTTTCCTTGGCCTGCTCGATCATCTCGCCGACCACCGCTGCGCGGTGCCGCGCACGATCCACGACCGTGACGGCCGGTCGTTCCGTTTCCACGAGGGAAAGGCGCTGGCGCTGATCGAGTTCCTGCCGGGGGTTTCGGTGAGCCGACCCACGCCCGCGCAGGCCCGCGCGGTCGGCGCGGCGCTGGCGCACCTGCATCTCGCGGTGGTGGACTTTCCGGCGGCGCGAGCGAATGCGCTCGGCCTTGGCGAGTGGCGCGCGCTCGCCGAGGCGTGCGGCACCGATGGGCTGGCGGCCATCGACCCGATTCTGGCGACGCTGGTGATGCGCGAGCTGGATCAGCTCGAAGCGCAATGGCCGGCGCAACTGCCGGCTTCGGTGATCCACGCCGACCTGTTCCCCGACAACGTGCTGATGATCGGCGAGGAGGTCAGCGGGATGATCGACTTCTACTTCGCCTGCACCGATCTCACCGCCTATGACATCGCGGTGACGCATGCCGCCTGGTGCTTCAGCCTCGACGGGCGCCGCTTCGACCGGGCGCTGTCGCGAGCCCTCCTTGCTGGATACGAGGCTGTGCGGCCGCTGCTGGACGAGGAGCGCGCGGCACTGCCGTTGCTCGCGCGGGGCGCGGCGATGCGCTTCCTGATGACCCGCGCATACGACTGGATGCACACGCCGGCGGGGGCGATGGTGACGCGCAAGGACCCGCTGGCCTTCGCCCGCCGGCTCAGCTTCTACGCCGACCCTGCCAACGCCGCGCTGTTCGCGCGGTGCTGAACGGGTCTGGCACGGCCCTCAAGCGGGTCGAGATCTTCACCGACGGCGCCTGCAAGGGCAACCCCGGCCCGGGCGGCTGGGGCGTGATCCTGCGAATCGCCGGACACGAGAAGGAGCTGTCCGGCGGCGAGCGCGCGACGACTAACAACCGCATGGAGATGACCGCCGCGATCCGCGGCCTCGATGCGCTGAAGGAGCCCTGCGACGTCACCCTCCACACCGACAGCCGTTATGTGATCGACGGCATCACCAAATGGGTCGCCGGCTGGGAGCGCAACGGCTGGAAGACCGCGAGCCGCAAGCCGGTCGCCAACTCCGACCTTTGGCGCGTGCTGATTGCGGCAACGGCGCGGCATCGGGTGCGGTGGCAGTGGGTGAAGGGCCATGATGGCCACCCTGAGAACGAGCGCGCCGACAAGCTCGCCAGCGACGCCGCGCTCCGCGCCTGACCGGGGTTCAGCCGGGGACCGTCAACGCGCGCTGATCGAGCTCGCGGATCGTCCTCGGTCCGAGGTCCAGGTTCACTGGCCGCAAAGCATCACTGGCCGTCGCACCGCTCTGGCCGACCGCGAAGGCGCGGGTGATCGCTGCGGCGCCGGGCGCCCTGGGCTCGATGCGGAAGCGCGCCAGCGGGATGAAGAGGTTGGCGCGGGCGCTGCGGATCGGCAGAATATCGGCAAGCGCCAGGCGCAGATCACCGGCCAGCGTCACGCTCTCCCCCGGCGCCAGCACGCCCAGCTCGTGCTGCGCGTGCGTCTCGCGGGTGTCCAGCGACAGCTGGTGGCGGGTCTCAAGCGATGCGTGGGCGGAGATCAGATCGGCGGCGAGGCGAAATGGCCCGGCGGAGCTGTCGCCCGCGTTGGTGACGGTCAACCGATAGGTGAGCGTCGCGTAGACCAGCGAAAGGCTCAGCCGGTCGGCATCGAGGCGCAATTCCAGCGGCGCTTCGGCGGATGCGGTTGGCGGGGTGGGCTCCGGAGCGACCGGCGTGGCCTGCGCCGGGCCGTCAGGCAGGAACGCCGGCACAGGCCCTACCTCCTCGACCTGGGTGGCATCGGGTGCCCGTCGTGATCGCCGCCGCCACACCACTGCGCCGGCAGCTGCCAGCACGAGCAGCGCTGCGCCGAGATGCCACGGAAGTGGTTCCGGACCGGGCGGGCGCGGCACCTGCCGAGGTGGCGACGGAGCTGGGATCGGCGGCACTGCCCGAGTGGCCTCGGCCGGTGCGCTCGGGGCCGGCAGAGCCGTCGAGGGATCGGCCGAGGGCGGGACGGTTTCCGCTTGCCGCGCGACCGGGGCGGACGCTTCGGTTAGTGTTCGCGGGCGGCGAAGGGGCGGTTGCTGGGCCGGAGCGGTGCTGGGCGATGGCACAATTCTCGGCGCCGCCGGAGGAATGCGCGGCGGCTCGGCGCTGGGCACGGGCCGTTGCGGCGCGGCCCGAGGGACGACAACCGGATTGTCCGAGTCCACCGGGCCCTGCGGCCGCACCGCCGGGGACGTGGGAGCAGGCGGCAGGCTGTAGTCGATCGGCGGCGCCTGTCCTGACACCACGCCCGGCGGCGCCGCCGCCAGGGCGAATGCCAGCGCGCCCCGCGCCACTGCCCTTTGCCGTCTCATGCTCACACGTAGGCCTCTTCCGCCGAGCCCAACCGGCTGGCGGTGGATCGATCGTCAACGCCTCTCCGCCAAGCGCCGGCTTGTTTCAAGCACGCGATCGCGGCAGGGCGGGTTATGAGCGACGATCCCGCCCCCGCCCCCGCCCCGGTCTCGCTCCATCTCGGCCGCGCCAGTGCGCTGCCCGCCTCGCCGGACGATGCGGTGCTCGACTATGTGCCGAACCCGCATGGCGGCGAAATTTACCTGGTGCGCTTCGCCGCGCCCGAGTTCACCTCGCTCTGCCCGGTGACCGGCCAGCCCGATTTCGCCCACCTCGTCATCGATTATGCGCCGGGCGAAACGATCGTCGAATCGAAGAGCCTAAAGCTGTTCCTTGCCTCGTTCCGCAACCATGGCGGCTTTCACGAGGCGGTGACGGTTGGCATCGGCCGCCGCTTGTTCGAGGAAATGCGCCCCGCTTGGCTGCGCATCGGCGGCTACTGGTATCCGCGCGGTGGCATCCCGATCGACGTGTTCTGGCAGTCTGGGGCGCCACCCGAGGGGCTGTGGCTGCCGGATCAGGGCGTGCCCGCCTATCGGGGGCGGGGGTAAACGGGACAACGGCGGGCGCGCGGCCTCAGGGCCCACCGATCGCGGAACTGGACTCGGCGGGGCGCATCCCTAAGTACCGCCCATGTCCGCAAGCAAAGCCAAGCTCATTATCCGTCCGGCGACCCGCAGGGACGCGCGCGCGATCGCGCAACTTTCCGCCAAGGTCTACGGCAAGGTCGACGCGTTCACCCAGGCCGAGGTGCGCGGCCAGATCAACAATTTCCCGGAAGGTCAGTTCGTCGCCGATTATGAAGGCAACATTATCGGTCATTGCGCAACGATGATCGTCACCGAGGAACAAGCCTTCACCCCGCACAATTGGGAGGAGATCACCGGCGGCGGCTATGGCCGGCCAACGCTCCCGGAAGGCGAGATCGTCTATGGCTTCGAGGTCTGCGTCGATCCCGAGTTCCGCCGGCTGCGGATCGGCCAGCGCTTCTACAACAAGCGCAAAGAGCTTTGCCAGAATCTCGAGCTCAAGGGCATCGCCTTCGCCGGCCGCATGCCCGGCTATGCGCGGCGCAGCCGGGAGTTCCCCAACCCGAAAGACTACATCGACGCGGTGGTCGAAAAGCGCATCAAGGACAATGTGGTCAATTTTCAGATCGCCCAGGGCTACGAGCCCAAGGGTGTGCTGCCCGACTACATTCCGCAGGACAAGGACAGCGGCGGCAACGCCGTGATGATGTATTGGGCGAACCCGCTGGCGCCACCCGAAACGGTGAACCGCCTGCATGGGCTCAAGGGGCGGCTACCCTCGTCGGTACGGGTGGCCACCGTGCAGTTCCAGATGCGCGGCATCGCCGCGATCGACGAATTCGAGGAGCAGGTCGAATATTGGGTCGACGTCGCCGCCGATTACGGCGCCGACTTCGTCGCCTTCCCCGAGCTTTTCACCCTCGAACTGCTGTCGATCGACAAGCGCAAGCTCGCCCCCGCCGAGGCGATCGAGCGGATCGCCGAATATACCGAACGCTACACCGGCTTCATGGAAAAGCTGGCGGTCAGCTACAACATCAACATCATCGGCGGCTCGCACCCGACGCGGATGGAGAATGGCGACATCCGCAATACCGCCTATGTGTTCCTGCGCGATGGTTCCACCCACGCCCGCGACAAGCTCCATCCGACCCCTTCCGAACGGCGCTGGTGGAACATCAAGGGCGGCTTCGGCGCCAACGTCATCCATACCGATTGCGGGCCGATCGGGGTGATGATCTGTTACGATTCGGAATTTCCCGAGCACGCGCGGCACCTCGTCAACCAGGGGGCGCTGATGCTGTTCGTGCCGTTCTGCACCGACGAGCGGCGCGGCTTCCTGCGGGTGCGCTACTGCTGCCATGCCCGCGCGGTCGAAAACCAGTGCTACGTCGTCACCTCGGGCGTCGTCGGCAATCTGCCGAACGTCGAGAACATGGACGTGCACTATGCCGAAAGCGCGATCCTGACCCCCTCGGACTTTCCCTTCGCCCGCGACGGCGTCGCCGCGGATACCGCGCCCAACACCGAAACCATCGCCATCGCCGACCTCAGCCTCGATGATTTGCTCACCAGCCGCCAGTCGGGCGCAGTGCAGAACCTGAAGGACCGGCGCTTCGACCTGTTCCGCGTCGATTGGCGCGAGCGCTGACTTCGGACGACGATCCAAGGCGCTGGGCGCCCGCGACCCTGCGCAACCGCGAGCCGATCCTCGCGGTGCTGCGCCAAGTGCTGCCGGGGACCGGACTCGTGCTCGAAGTGGCGAGCGGCACCGGCGAACATGCCGTGCATTTCGCGCGGGCGCTGCCAGCGCTCCGATGGCAGCCGACCGATCCGGACCCCGAATTGTTGCGGTCGATCACCGCCTGGGCAACCGCCGAGCACCTGCCCAACCTGCTGCCGCCGTTCGTGCTCGACGCGACAAGCAAAGCGTGGCCAATCGACGCCGCCGACGCGGTCGTCTGCATCAACATGGTCCATATCAGCCCCTGGGACGCGACCGAGGGCCTGATGCGCGGGGCGGCGCGCATCCTGCCACTCGGCGGACGACTCTTCCTGTATGGCCCCTTTCGCAGGCGCGGCCAGCCGCTGGAGCCAAGCAATGCCGCCTTCGACATGAGTTTGCAGCTCACCAACCCGCACTGGGGATTGCGGGACCTCGATACCGTGGAGGTGTGCGCGGCAACAAACGGGCTGGTGCTGGAGCAGGTGGTTGCGATGCCTGCGAACAATCTGTTTGTGGTGTTTCGACGCCGGTGATCGCTGTGTCAAAGTTGACTACCGCCGCCCGTAATACTCGCGGAACCAGGCGACGAACTGCGCCACGCCTTCCCGGTAACCGGTACGCGGGCGATAGCCGGTAAGACGCTGGAGCAGCGTCGCGTCCGCCCAGGTTGCCGGCACGTCGCCCTTCTGCATCGGCAGGTAGTTGCGGATCGCATCGCGGCCCACCGCCTGCTCGATCGCGTCGATGAAGTCGAGCAGCGGCACCTTTTCGGAATTGCCGATGTTGACGATGCGGAACGGCGCCACCGGCGACAGGCTGTCGTCTTCGGCGACGTCTGAGGCACTTGCGGGCCGTAGCGGCGGCGCCTCGATCAGCAGGCGAATGGCGCGGACCAGGTCGGTCACGAAGGTGAAGTCACGCCCCATTTCGCCGTGGTTGTAGATGTCGATCGGCCGCCCGGCGCTGATCGCATCGACGAACTTGTAGGGCGCCATGTCCGGTCGGCCCCAAGGTCCATAGACGGTGAAGAAGCGGAACATCGTCACCGGAAGGTCCCACAGATGGGCATAGCTGTGCGCCATGCTTTCGTTGGCCTTCTTGGTGGCGGCGTAGATGGTGAGCTGGGTGTCGGCTTTCTGCCGCTCGGTGAAGGGCATCTGCTGATTGGCGCCATAGACCGAGGAGGTCGAGGCCATCAGCAGATGATCGACCTTCAGCGCGCGCGCCACCTCGAGCAGGTTGAAGGCGCCAACAATGTTGCTGTCGATATAGGCCCGTGGGTTCTCGAGGCTGTAGCGGACGCCGGCCTGGGCGGCGAGGTGGACGATGGCCGTGGGAGCGAAGTCGCGCGCCACCGCCTGCAGCCGGTCGTTGTCCTCGAGCATCGCCTCGGTGGCGGTGAAGCGCGGGTGGCCGGTGAGCAGCGCGTGCCGGTCCTGCTTGAGCCGCGCGTCGTAATACGTCGTCATGCCGTCGTAGCCGTGGACGATGAAGCCCTCGTCGAGCAGCAGCCGCGCGAGATGGAAGCCGATAAAACCGGCGGTTCCGGTCACCAGGACCCGGCGCCCGGCGCCCGGCGGGGGTGATATGGCCTTATCTGGCGCGGTGGCTAAGCCGCCCACCGCTTAGGCCTTCGGCGCGACATGGCCGCCGAATTTGTAGCGCATCGCCGACAGCAGACGGTCGCCGAACCGATCGTCCTGCCGTGACCGGAAGCGCTCGTAGAGCGCGGCGGTCAGCACCGGCACGGGGGTGCGCTGGTCGATCGCGCTCTCGATCGTCCAACGGCCCTCGCCCGAATCCTCCACCTGCGGCGCAAAGGGCGCCAGGTCGGGCGATTCGGCCAGCGCGTCTGCGGTAAGATCGAGCAGCCAGCTCGTTATCACGCTGCCCCGGCGCCACAGTTCGGCGATCGCGGCGCTGTCGAGATCGTATCGGTAGGGTTCGGGCAGCCCGGCGCCCTTGGCCGAATCGAGCATCGCGAAGCCTTCGGCCATCGCCTGCATCATCCCGTACTCGATGCCGTTGTGGATCATCTTGACGTAATGGCCTGCGCCCGATGGGCCGCAATGCTTCCAGCCGAGCTCCGCGGTGCCGCCGCTGCCGAGGCCGGCGGCGCGGGCCGGCGTGCGCTCGATGTCGCCGCGCCCGGGTGCCAACGTCTCGAAAATCGGCGCGTGGCGCTCGGCCACCGCCTGCTTGCCGCCGACCATCAGGCAATAACCGCGATCGAGCCCGTGGACCCCGCCGCTGGTGCCGACATCGAGCATGTCGATGCTGAAGCCGGCGAGCATTTCGGCGCGGGCGACGGTGGACTTGAAGTGGCTGTTGCCGCCGTCGATCAGCGTGTCGCCAGGTGCGAGCAGTTGCGTCAGCTGTTGGACGGCCTGCTCGGTCGGCGCGCCATGCGGAACCATCACCCAGACGCTGCGCGGTGCCGGCAGTGCCGCCACCAGCGCCGCGAGATCGGCGCTCGCCTTGCCGCCCTCCGCGACGATCGGCTCCATCGCGGCGGGAAACACGTCGTGGACGACCACCGCATGGCCGCCACGCAGCAGACGCAGCGCCATCTTGCCGCCCATTCGGCCGCAGCCGACGATCCCGATATGCATTGTGCGCGCCCTCAGCCGTAAGTGGCGCGCAGGCGTGGCGCGACCTCGCTTGCGAACAGATCGAGGAACCGGGCCTGATCGGGCCCGGGCGCGTGGAACACGAGATTGTTGAAGCCGAGTTTCACATAGCTGCCGATGCGTTCGGCCATTTCCTCGGCATCGGTGGAAACGATCCAGCGCGACGCAGCGCGCTCCACCGGCAACGCGTCAGCGAGCTTCTCCATCTCGAGCGGGTCCTCGACGTTCATCTTCTCGTCCGGCGTCAGCGCCAAGGCGCCCCAATATTTGGTGTCGTGCATTGCCCGGACGATATCGGTGTCGAACGAGACCTTCATCTCGATCATCCGGTCAAAGCCGGAATCGCCAGCGCGCCCCGATTCTTCAAGCCCAATGGCGAGATTCGGCAGCAGGGTTTCGGTGTATAGCTCCGGCTTCTTGCCGCTGGTGCAGATGAAGCCGTCGCCCTCACGGCCGGCGAGCTTGGCCATGAACGGGCCGGCGCCGGCGATGAATATCGGCACCGGCTGGTCGGGACGATCATAGATGGTGGCGTTCTCGGTGCGGTAGAACTGGCCCCCAAAGCTCACCCGCTCCTCGCGCCAGAGCCGGCCGATCAGCGTGATTGCCTCGCGGAAGCGCGCGGTGCGCTCCTTCTGCTCGGGCCAGTGCATGCCCGATGAGGGCACTTCGTTCAGCGATTCGCCCGTTCCGGCGCCGAGGACGATGCGACCGGGGAACAACGATCCGAGCGTGGCGAAGGCATGCGCGACGATCGAGGGATGGTAGCGAAAGGTCGGCGTGAGCACGCTGGTGCCGATGACGATGCGCTGGGTCTGCGCCCCGAGCGCGCCCATCCAGGCTAGCGAGAACGGCGCATGACCGCCGTTGTGCCGCCAGGGTTGGAAGTGGTCGCTGATCCAGACCGAGTCGAAGCCGCTCGTTTCGGCGTGGATGGCATAATCGAGCAGTGCGCGCGGCGCGAATTGTTCGGCGGAGGCCTTGTATCCGAGTTTCAACATCGCCCGCGCGGTCCCTATCGTCGTCTCGAAGCGACCGGCACCGGCCGCCGGGAGCACTCCGGTAAGGGGCGGGGCATGCGCGACGCTCTCGATGCCGCAGCGGTAGGTGCTCGACGCGTTCCTGTCGAGATATTAGCGAACGGCACGGACACGCGATCGACGCGAAAAAGCCGGCGCCCTCGCGGGTGCCGGCTCTCGTCGCGATTGCTGGGCGGGTTGAACCGCCCAGACAATCAGGTTCAGGCCGCCTTGTTGCGGACCGTGGCGAGGTTCGCCTGCAGACGCTCGCCCAGCGGCGTCAGCGCCTCACCGGCGAGCGCGCGCAGCGCCGTCCCGGTCTTGGCGGCAAAGCCCTTGATCGAAGCGAAATTGCGCTTCGCCAGGGTGCGCTGCAGCTGGACGATTTCCTTGGGCGAACGCAGCGCGGCCATTTCCTTCACGTCGGCGACGACAGTCTGGATCGCCTGGCGACCCTCGGCAACCGAATCCTGGCCGATTTCCTTGAGGCCGGCGCCGAGCGTCTTGCGCGAGGTGGAAATCACCTCGACATTGCCCTTGTGCATGCCGGAAATCTGATCGGCGAGCGGAGCGACCTTGGCGCGCGCAGCCTTGGCACGCTCTTGGAGATCGGCGAACACGCTCTTGAGCGTGCGCTTCGGCTCGCTGGTGGCAGGAACGACCTGGAGCTCGGTGCTGGGAATGATGTCGATGGTTTCGGTGGTCATGATGGTGGTCCTCTTCGTGATCGTCGGCCCCAAATGACCGCCTTCGCCATCCCCAATCGCCTACCGAGGCGACGTAGTCAACAAAAATGTTGCAGTGCAGCATTTGTTGCAATGCACAGTAGCTTGCTGCGATGTCTTCGCCTGGCTGGTGCTCACGAGTTGAAGGAACAACAACAACGGCATCACCCGCAGGCCGGGTGGCCATGCCAAATCCACTCAGCTGGACCATGCCTGCCGACCATGCGAAGAGTGGCGCAATGGCAGTCCGTCACGGTTGTTCGGCGCGCCGCAGGGGGCATGATGAATCCAAGGGAGCTGCAGTCCAGGGTGGGGGAGATCATCGGCACATCGCACTGGTTCATGATCGATCAGGAACGGATCGATCGGTTTGCCGATGCTACCGAGGACCACCAGTTCATCCACGTCGATCCCGAACAGGCCAGGGACTCGCCCTTCGGCCAGACGATCGCGCACGGGTTCCTGATCCTCTCAATGCTGGCGCCGCTGATGACCACCAGCTGCCCTGCGCTCGATGTGCGGATGTCGGTCAATTATGGCTTCAACAAGCTCCGCTTCCTCGCGCCGGTGAAGTCGGGCAAGCGCATCCGTGGCCAGTTCAAGCTGATCGAACTGGCTGAAAAGCGGCCCGGGCAATGGCAGCAGACGGTCGAGGGGACGGTCGAGATCGAGGGCGAGGACAAGCCGGCGCTCATCGCCGAGTGGATTTTCCAGCATCTGGAATAAGCATGCGGCTTCCGCGCACCGCGCAACCTCGGCCAATGGCCCGCCCCGCCGCCCTCACAACGACCGACGGGCGCGCCGGCGTCGGATCAAGCCGCGGCAGGGTCTTGAGGGTTGCCGGATGAACCATTCGCGCGCCAGTTTTGGACAGGGGTGGGAAGCTCGGGCTCGTTGGCGGCAACCGGCCGGGGGTTCTTGACCTCGCGGATGAAGCTGCGGATCACCGGATAGATTTCAGCACGGAAACGGGAGCCCGAGAACACCCCGTAGTGGCCGACGCCCGGCTGGACGTAGTTCTTGCGCATCGACGCAGGGATGTTGGCAAAGACGACATGCGCGGCTTCGGTCTGGCCCGGCGGACACAGATTGTCGTTGGCGCCCTCGACAGTCAACAGGCGAACGCCATGCACCAGGCCAAAGTCCACCGGTTTGCCTTCGAACGTCATTTGGCCGTTGGGAATATGATGCTCGAAGAACACCTTCTGCAATGTCTGGATATAGAAAGACTCGGTCATGTCCAAGACAGCGAAGTATTCGTCATAGAAATCGCGAAAACGCTGTAGGCTAGTTTGGTCGCCCTTCAAAGAGTTCTTCACAAACCGGGCATACTGCTGGAAGTGTGGCTTGGGGTTCAGCAGTACGAAGCCCGCAAGCTGAAGGAAGCCGGGATAGACCCTCCGGCCGCTGCCGGGATAGCCGCCCGGCACCGTCAGCACGTTGTTCTTCTTGAACAGGTTCAGCGGCACCTTGTCGGTTATCCTGGTGAGGACATTGGGCGCGATCTGGGTGTCGATCGGGCCGCCCATCAGTGTGAGGGTGGCCGGCACGAAGTCCGCCCCCCGCTCAGTGAGGACCGCAGCCGCCACCATCGCCGGCGGCGCCGCCTGGCACGTCGCGACCATATGTGTGCCGGGGCCGAGCGTTTCCATGAATTGCATCAGATAATCGACATAGTCGTCGAAGCCGAAGTCCCCGTCTTCGAGCGGAACCTCGCGGGCGTCCTTCCAGTCGGTGATATAGGTATCGAAATCCTTGGCGAAGGTTTCGACGGTATCCTGCAGCAGCGTGGCGTGGTGGCCGGAGAGCGCGGCCGCGATCAGCACTTTGGGCTTGGTGATGCCGTCAGCGAGGTTGAAATTCAGCAGATCGGCGAAGGGCAGGCTGTCGACGACGACGGGCGCGATCGCGATGGGCAGATCGCCGACCCCGCCGCGGATATCGTAGCGCGGCTTGCCATAAACCTTCAACGCCCTTGCCTGCAGTTCCCAGGCGGTCGCCAAAGCCCGCATTCCCAGGGTGTTGCGGAGGGGATTGCGCTCATCACGGGCCAGGCGTTGACCTCTGTCAAGCAGCCTAGCCACCGGCCGCGTGCCGCGACGCAAGGCATCATACGTCCGATAAATCAAAGCGTTTTCCCTGGTAGCATCGGTCCACCGACAGCAAGCAACCACGGCGTGCAAGGTTCCTGCCAGGGTTTGCCTCCGGCCAGCTCGACCGACCGACATTTTACCTAACATTCGGTAGGCGTGAGGGCGGGCGATGGCAACGCCCTACTGCAGAACGTAGCTGCCGGGTGCGTCCGATTGGGCTGGGTAAGCCTTGGAGCCGAGCTTCCTCGGAGCAGGGACGCGTGCGCCGCTACGCTCGGCGCACCACTTGGTCCAGCCTTCCCACCAGCTACCGTTTCTCTTCACCGCCTGTTCGAGCCAGGCGTCGGCACCGGCCGCCGTGCCGGCGCCGATGGTGTGATAAGCCTTCGGGTTGCTGGGCGGATTGACTAGCGCCGCGACATGGCCGCCATTGCTTAGCGCGAAGGTGCTGGCTCCGCCGAGCAATCCGCAGGATTCATAGCAAGCCTTCCACGGCGTCAAATGGTCGGTTTGGGCGCCGACGATGAAGCTGTCGCAGGTGATACTGCCGAGATCGATGGGCGTATCGAGCGCCTTAAAGACCCCAGGCTCGATCAGCTCGTTGTTCTGAAAAATATTCAGAAAGTCCTGGTGCAGCTTCGCGGGCAAATTCGTACTGTCCTTGTTCCAGGCAAGGATGTCGAACGGAGCCGGAGAGTCTCCCATCAGATAATTGTTGACCCAGTAATTCCACACCAGATCGTTCGGTCGCAGCCAGCTGAACACCTTGTGCAGGTCCGAGCCGGTGAGCACCCCTTTCTTCTGCGTCTGCGATTTGGAAAGCTTCAGCGCGGCGGGCAGCCGGAAGGCGCCAATTGTCGCTTCGACCTTCCAGTTGAGCATCGTCACGCACAGCGCCAGCGTGTTGACCAGGTCGCTCCCCCGCGCCGCCAAAATACTGGAGGCGAGAGACGCCAGGATGCCACCGGCGCAGAAGCTGATAACGTTGATCCGGGGCTGACCGGTGATCGCCGAAACCGCCTCCATCGCCTCCAGAGCGGCGGCGACATAATTATCGAGCCCCCAATCGCGGTGCTCCTTGCCGGGATTGCGCCAGCTGATGACGAAATGGTTGAACCCCTGCGCCACTGTATATTCGGCGAAGCTGCGCCCAGGGGCGAGATCGGTGAAGTAGAACCGGCCGATCTGCGGCGGAATCAGCAGCGATGGGATCGCGTAGACCGTGTCGCCGGCGGGCTGATAGTGGATCAGCTCGAACATCTCGGTGCGATGCACAACCTTGCCCGGGGTGACGGCGAGGTTCTTGCCGACCTCGAAACCGGAATCATCGACCTGCGAGGGCATGCCGTCGTTGTGCAGCAGATCGTCGACGAAGTTTTTGAGTCCCTTGGCGACGCTGCCGCCCTTGGTCGCGATGGCCCGCTTCGCCGCAGCGGGGTTGCCGAGCAACGTGTTGGTGGGGGCGAGGGTGCTGGTCACGATCGAGGCGGCGAGCTCGGCGCGGGCGCGCTGGTCGTGCTCGAGATCGTCCGGGATCATCTGCTCGACCGCCTCGGTCATGGCCAGATAGGACTGCAGCACCCGCCGATAGACCGGGCTTTCGGTCCAGGCGTCGTCCTTAAAGCGCGCGTCTCGCGGGTCGGCGGCGAGGGTCGATTTCCCCATCCCGATCTGAAACATCGTCTTGGCGAGATCGACGTTCTGATGCAGCAGGCCAAAGGGGTCGGCGGATTTCAGGAAGCTGGCGAACGGCCCCTCTGGCCCGAACATCGCCGGCGGCAGCCCCAGCTCGTATTCGAGGGTTTCCCCATCCTGCTCGGCAGGATCCAAATTGTCCGCCATGAGCTTCTTC
The DNA here is from genome assembly GCA_039917735.1 of Novosphingobium sp. Taxonomy (GTDB): domain Bacteria; phylum Pseudomonadota; class Alphaproteobacteria; order Sphingomonadales; family Sphingomonadaceae; genus Novosphingobium. The sequence goes on from JBDSIY010000076.1 coordinate 120,451, forward strand.
CTTTGCCGCTGCGAGATACCCGGCCTCATCGCTTCCATTCCACCGACAGCACCGTGAAACCAGCACATAAGTGGGGGTCTAACGGGCCGCGATCAACCACCGAGGCTGGGCGAAGGCGGCGGCGGGCGAGGCGGCTATGGTGCGGTAAAACTCTCAATCAATCATGGGGAGGTGCTTTGCCTGCCACCTGTTCCTGCGGACCTGAACCGGGACCAAGTGCAAGGGGGGCCGCTTCGGGCAGTTCAACCGGCGCAACGACGTTGCGGGACGAGCTGACCGGCGCCAGCGCATCCATCGCGGCATCGACCGTCGGCAGACCATATTGATTAACCAGCTTGTAAACGATCAACAGAGACTTGCTCGCCTCGGCGATGGCCAACTGGTTGAGAACGGCCACAAGCTGAAGCGGATCGGCAATACGCAGCGACCGGTGCGCGATCTCGTTGCAAACCACGGGCAGCGATGCAATCGCATTGCTGGTCTGAATTTTTGCCAGCTGAAGCAGACGGTTGGTGTCAAGTGCTTGAAAGCCCTGAACCGCTGGCCCCAGGACATTGATCGCGCACTTCAAGGTTCCCTCGCCGACCAGATTCATCAGCTCAAGACCAAGAGTCAGAACTTTCGCCTCGTCATTGGCATCGGTTGAGGCCGCGATTGCATCAACCTGTCGGCCGAATTCGGCCCGCTCATCGTCCGAGATGTTTTGCATCAGGCTGAAACATATCATCGGCAAGGCGCTGCGGGCACTTTCGAACGAAACGCCGCCCATGATCGCGCTAACTTCCCGCGATCGTGGCTTGGCGCGTTCCCGGTCATAGGCGCGGTCCAAGGCGTGCAGTACGATCTGCAGGACGAGGTTGGGGCCAATCGCCACGTCGGTGCCGCCGATCGGCACCGTAAATAAACCAGAGCGAAAGAAGGCCATCGCGCCGAGTCCGGCGAACAGAACCTGAGTGATCGCCTTCTCGGCGGACGTTTTGCCGGCGGGGGCCGCGTCCAGTTCAACGATGAGGTAGTATGCCAGGATGGCCGCGCCGGCGTTCAGTACGAAGTAGAACAGCCCCGGCCAGCTCAGCAGCGGCCTGAACGGTGCGTCGGTGTAGCGGGCCATCATCTCGGTAGCGCCGACGGCTAACCCAATGGCAAACACGATAGCGTAGTTGGCGGCAAGCTGGTGATTGTCAGCCCGGAGCAAGCAGGCGGCCAGCGCGGCGCCAAGCGCGATCCAGCATAGAACGACCGCGATCTTGCGCAGCCTATCGGAATCGGCCCCCAGCCACTCCGCGTTCGCCATTGCGCCCCTCTGTTCCCAGCAACGCCAAATGCGACGGCCTTGCGCCCTCCAACCGATTCAACACCGCTGTACCGGCAGCACGCGACAGGCCTGCTCAGCGTCCGATCGAAAAATATTCCGAGGCGACGCGGCCCAAATCGCTCACCGCGAACCTCCGCTGCCCGTCGGCAGTAGCCTCTTCCTCTACGATGGCTTCGTTTTGAGCCAGACCGTTGATTGCTTCCACGACCTGACGAAGGTCAAGTTCCGGGCGCCGCTCGTCCAGTTCGTAAAGTGTCATCGGTGCATTCTGGCGGATCAGCGTGTCGAGAACCAACCGCTCGGGCTCGACAGCTGCGTCGGGGCCGGCGAGCGCTTCGCCAAGCACGCCTGATTTCGCGGACTGGCCGGAGCGTTGCTCGGCGTTTCGGATGAAGCCGCCCAGACCTTTAATGCCTCTGGTACCGATCTGCATTTTCGGTTCCACCGATTGTTAGCTGCCCTGCAACATAGAGCTGGGGAGGTTCCTTATCAAGGCCGCGCTGCCGGGCTGGCGGTCCATGCGCCGTGATCGTGACCAGCCAATCCGATCCTATCCCGCCAGTTCCCGCAGCTCACGCTTCAAAATCTTGCCGCTGGCATTTTTCGGCAGCGCGGGCACGAAGATCACCCGCTTGGGCACTTTGAAGACCGACAGGCGGCTGCGGCAGTGGCCGATCAGCTCGTCGTCGGCGAGGGTGCCGTCGCCGCGCAACACGACGATCGCGGTCACTACCTCCACCCAGCGCGGGTCGGGCAGGCCGATCACCGCCGCTTCGGCCACCGCCGGATGGGCGTAGAGCACTTCCTCAACCTCGCGCGACGAGACGTTCTCGCCGCCGGAGTTGATCATGTCCTTCTTGCGGTCGACGATGGTGAGGTACCCCTCCTCGTCGATGGTGGCGAGGTCGCCCGAATGGAACCAGCCGCCCTCGAAGGCGGCGGCGGTGCGTTCCTCGTCGCGCCAATAGCCGTTCATCAGATGCGGCGAGCGGTGGACGACCTCGCCGACCTCGCCGGGGAGGATGTCGCGCATCTCCTCGTCCACCACCCGCGTCGCGACATGCAGCACCGGGCGGCCGCAGGAGTTGGGTCGCTGCGCGTGCTCGTGCGGGAACAGCGCCGTCGCCACCGGGGCGATCTCGGTCTGGCCGTAGAGGTTCCACAGCCGCAGCGCCGGGAGCCGCTCACGGATCTCGCGCAGCACCTCGCCCGGCATGATCGAGGCGCCGTAATAGCCCTTCTCCAGCCGCGAGAGGTCATGCTGGTCGAGCAGCGGCGAGCGCAGCAGCGCGATCCACACCGTCGGCGGCGCGAAGAACGAGGTGACGCCGTGGCGCGACAGCAGCGGGATCAGGTTATCCGCCGTCGGCGTGGCCGTGACGATGTTGCGCGTGCCGACCTGCAGCCCCGGTCCGAGCATCCCGTCCAGCTGCGCGCAATGGTAGAGCGGCAGCGCGTGCAGCGCGACCGTGTCGGCCGTCCACTCGCAGTCGATGACCACGCTCTGGTACTGCCAGAGCACCGCCGAATGGGTGAGCATCGCCCCCTTGGGCCGCGATTCGGTGCCGCTGGTGTAGATGATCTGCAGCAGATCCTCGGCGTAGGCGCCGTCCGTCGCCGGCTCGGGTGCGCCGAACAGCGCGTTCCAGTCGGGAACGCCGGAGGGCGCCTCGGCGGCCTCGCCCGGCAGGCCGTAGATCGCCTCGACGCTGGCGCCGCGTGCCTGCTGGGCCACCGCCAGCGTCGTCGCGTCGACGAACAGCAGCCGCGCTTCGGAGTGATCGAGGATGTAGCGGACGTCCTGGGCGTTGAGCATGAAGTTGATCGGCACCAGCACCGCACCGAGCCGTGCCGCGGCGAAGCGCAGCGCCACGAAGGCGTGGCTGTTGCGGGCGAGGATCGCGACGCGGTCGCCCTTGGCGATGCCCGCCGAGCGCAACCCGTTGCACAACCGGTCGGCGAGGGCATCGAGTTCGGCGTAGCTCCAGCTGGTGGCGCCGCAGATAACGGCGGTGCGCGCGCCGTGCCGCAGCGCCGAGCGCCGCAGCATCATGCCCAGCGACTGCTGCCGGAATTCGGCCAGTTCGGACGCACCCACCACTGCTCTCCTCAACCAGCCGACAATACCGAGCAATCAGACGAGATCGAGCCCCGCGTCAATCGGCGCGATTCCGTTCCCGGCGAGTACGGGCTTATTTGATCACGGCAGCGTCGGTCCTGAACTTGTCAAAGGACCGCACTTCGCCTTAGGCCGGGCGACTGGCTCGAGGTGAAGAACAGCGCTTCGACAGGCTCAGGGCCGGCGGAATGTGCAGCGGCGCCGCAGTGCGCTTGTCCACCCTCCGGGTCGCTTCGCCGCGCCCGCAATGACGCGCTAAGGCAAGGCTGGCTCACCCTCATCGCGGACGGTCACCAGACCAGCGGCAAATGCTCCGGCCCGACGACGCCGCCCGGCCGATACTCGATCTCGGTGCCCGGCTTGAGCGCGAAGTCGGGGATCCGCTTCAGCCATTCCTGCAGCGCGATCTTGATCTCCAGCCTGGCGAGGTGTGCGCCCATGCAGCTGTGGACGCCGACGGTAAAGGCGAGGATGGTCTTGCGTGGACGGTGGAAGTCGACCTCGCGCGGATTGGCGAAGACGTCGGGATCGAAGTTGCAGGCGGGCAGGATGCAGGTGATCTTGTCGCCCTTCTTCAACTGCACGCCTCGCAATTCGGTGTCCTGGGCGACGCTGCGGCCCGAAAAAGTCACCGAGAACACGCGGAGCAGCTCTTCCAGCTGGGCGGTGATGTTGCCGGGGTCCTCGATCAGCTCGTGGCGCTTGTCCGGATTTTCGGCGAGGTAGAGCCACATGTTGTTGAGCGTCGCGAACACCGTGTCGAGCCCGGCGATGAACAGGAAGACGACGAAGCCGTAGATCTCCCGTTCGGACAAGGGCTCGCCGTCGGGGGTCGCGTGAACGATGCGGCTGATCACCGCGTCATCCGGATTGGCGCGTTTTTCTTCGATCGCGGTCTTCAGGTACTCGCCGATCTTGCGCAACGATTCGCCCATGATCGCGCCGTCGTTGGAATGGAGCAGTTCCATCGCCCAGGAAACGAAGGTCGGGCACATGTCGCGCGGCAGGCCCATCAGCTCAAGGAACACATAGACCGGCAGCGGCCGGCCGAACTCCTCGTCGAACGCGCACTCGCCCTTGTCGATGAAGCCGTCAATCAGCTCGTTGGCCAACTTGCGAATATCGTCCTGAAGCTTAAGCACGCCCTGCGGCGAGAGGATCGGATCGACGATGTTCCGATATTTGCGGTGGGCGGGAGGATCGATCTCGATCGGGATGAAGTAGAAATAATCGTCGGGGTCGCGCGGGAAGGGGGTCGCGTCCTCGTTGTTGAACAGGTCGGCGTGGCGCAGCACGAACAGCGCGTCCTCGTGCTTGATCGCGGTCCAGGCGTTACCGTAGGGGCCGACGTCGTAGAACAGCGGCGGCATCGTATCGTGCAGCTTCGCCATGAACGCATGCGGCGCGGCGAGAAATTCCTTGCTATAGGTGATGCCGGCGGTGCGGATCAGCTCGGGCGGAACATGCGGCGGCACCTGGTCCATACCCGCACGGCGGATCACCGTCGGCGCTACCGGATTTGCAGCGTCAATCGCCATGTCTTCTCTCCCTTTCGGCCCGATTGACCGCGTTCAATACTGGTGTTCGGGCATGTGCACGACCAGCCCGTCGAGTGCGTCGGTGATGTCGATCTGGCAGGAAAGCCGGCTGGTCGGCTTCACCTCGGCCGCCGTGCATTCGAGCATGTCGCGCTCTTCCTGCGAGTGGGGGCCGCCGACGGCCGCCGTCCATGCCTCGTCGATATAGCAGTGGCATGTCGCGCAGGAGAGGGCGCCGCCGCATTCGCCTGTAATGCCCTCGACGCCGTTATACAGCGCGCCGCGCATCACGTTTTCGCCGATCGGCACCTCGGCCGCCTGCTCGGCGCCATCATGCGCGACATAGGTAACCTTAGGCATAGCGAATCTCTCCCAAGCGCCGTGACCGAGAACGTTGTTCTCGCGGTGTAGCGCGGCCTGCGCGGATGTCAACTCCGCTGGACCGGCCGGGCGCCATTGCCTATCCCCATTGCAATATGATGCCAACCGACCCGCAGACCGCGCCCCCGGGTTCAGCAGCTGCAAACGATGAGCGCGCCCGCGCCGATGTGATCACCGCCGCAGCCAGCGACCTGCTCGAAGAGGGCGGTCTCGAAGGCCTGACAGTGCGCGCCGTGCTCCGACGCACGGGCCTCGCCCGCCGGGCGTTTTATGAAAGCTTCGCTGGCAAGGACGATCTTGTGCTGGCCGTGTTCGAGCGCACACTGAAGGACGCCTCCGAGCGCTTCCGCGAACAGGTGCGCGGCTTCGCCGACCCGGTCGAACGCATCCGCGCCATCGTCGCCGGCATCATCCTTGGCAGACTGCTGGCGCCGGGCGCTGATGGCATCGCTGGAGCGGATCGGCGCGGCGCCGCGCTCAGCCGCGAGCACCTGCGGCTGGCGGAGGCGCGGCCGCGCGAGCTCGACGCCGCGCTCGCGCCGCTGCTCGCGCTGATCGCCGAATTGGTTGCGGAGGGGATCGCCGCGGGCGGGCTGCGCGAATGCGATCCGGCGCTGCAGGCGCGGCTGATCTACAACCTCGTCTCGACGACGGCGCAGATCGAGCTGCTGACCCATGAAGGGCCGCTCGATCGCGAACGCCGGGTGCTGCTGCTCGACCATATTTGGGAGTTCTGCCGCCGCGCCATCGTGCGTTGAGCAGATTACGTGCGGGACAGTGAGGCGATCCTGGCACCCGTCTACCTGACGAGCTGGCCCAAAACCCATTCCGCCGCCCTTGGCGCTTCGAAGGGCTGTAGTTCTCCCTGGTTCGCGCTTCGCTCGAAGAGGGCGACGCTGCTTCGACAAGCTCGGCAGGGGCGGATAGTGTAATTCGTCCCCCTGCCACGATCTACGCCGACGATCGGCCGCGCCGCGGGATCATGGCCCCGTGCGGATCGCGGCGCCGCCCCTCCTCAGGCGTAGCGACGACGATTCCGCGCGTCGGTGAGATGATCGCCCGTCAACAGCCGGGGCTGAAAATCATCGATCGCCTTTGTCAGCGTTCCCTTCAAAATTAACCATTTCGATTATTCAAAACCAGAACATTCATCTAAACGCTTCGAGTCCTATTCCGAAATCCGGGATGCAGCCAGTCGGCGGCATACGACTCAGGATTTGGGAACCTAGGAAATGTCGAACTTCTATGCAGTTACCACCGCTGATCTTTTGAAGTACGCGGGTCTGGCTAAGAATGGCGATCAGATATTTCTGGCGTCAGGCACTTACAGCGGCGTTCTGATCCAGAACGTTCTCAAGACCGGCAACGTCACGATCACTTCAGCGGACGCCACTCATCCGGCGGTGCTGACCGACCTCAC
>JBDSIY010000077.1:0-21297 GCA_039917735.1 Novosphingobium sp.
GCGGTTGTCCCGCGCGATCACCTGTTTGATCGATTCGAGGATCGCTCCGACGCTGGGTTCACCCGCCTGGCGCATCATTCCGCGTTCCTGTCGTCGGCATCGTCATTGCCGGAATGTCCCCGTCCTGCACCGGCGTGTCAACGGTGCGGCTGGCCTGGGCGACGGGGGCGGGATCGCTGTCCCAGTCGAACCACTTGCCGCGCACCTGCCGGTAATGGACATCGGGATCGTAGAGCGGGCCGCCTTCCAGGCCGAGATCGCGCGCTTCCGCCCGCCCCATCGCCGCCAGCACGCTGAAGCCGGCGACATAGGCGTTGCGCCGCGCCGTCACCAGCCGGACCTGCGCCTGCAGCAGTTCCTGCTCGGCGTTGAGAATATCAAGGATGGTGCGGTTACCGACGCCGTTCTCCGCCCGCACACCTTCCAGGCCGAGGTTGGCGGCGTCCACCGCGGTTTGACTGGAGGCGATGATCTCCAGCGACGCCTGCCATGAGGAAAAAGCGGCGCGGGTCTGGGCGATCACGTCGCGCTCGACGGCGATCTCCTGCTCCATCGCCGAACCTTCGCGTTGCTGCGCCTGCCGCCGCAGTGCGGCGGGCAGGCCACCCTGGTAAAGCGGCAGCGATGCGCGCAGCCCGACCTGCGCCGTCGTGTCGCTTTGTGCGGCGGGAAGGCTGCTAAAGCTGCCGAGGGTACCGAAGTAGTTGTTGTATCCGCCGCCGCTGAACAGGCTCAGGCGCGGCAGGCGGCGCGAACCGGCGACACGGACGTCATAGCCAGCGGCCCGGCTGCGCTCGCGCGCGGCCAGCACGTCGGGATTGTTGTCCAGCGCGAAGGCCACCGCCTCTTCCGCGTTTGCCGGCAGATTGGGCAGCGGCGGCGGCGGCTGGAGATCCTGCGGCGGCTTGCCGACCAGCCGGATATAGGTCTCGCGCGCGGACGCCAGATTCGCCTCGGCCGAACGGGTGTCGCCGCGCGCCAGTGCCAGCCGCGATTGCGACTGGGCGACATCGGTGCGGGTCAGATTGCCGATCTGGAAGCGGTCGCTGGTCGCCTGCAGATTGACGTTGAGCACCTGGACGTTGCTGCGGTTGAGCCCGACGATCGCCTGATTCTGCATTACGTCCATATAGGCGGAGACAACCTGCGAGAAGATCGCGCTTTCGGTTCCGCGCAAATCGGCGCGTCCGGCCGTCACCCGCGTTTTCGCGCGGAGTACCGCGTTGCGCACCGCTCCCCCCGAATAGATCGGCACCCCCAGCGAGACCGAGGCATTGAAGGCGCGATCGGGACTGGTGAAGCTGCTGCTGCTCTGCTTGAGAAACTCGGTGTGTTGCGCGGTGCTTGAAAGGTTCGGGCGTCCGTCGGCCTTTTCGATGGCGACCTGTTCGTCGGTCGCCCGAAGGTCGGCGCGAGCGCCGAGCAGCGTCGGGTTGGAGCGATAGGCCAGCTCAAGCGCCTGGCGAAGATCGTCCGCGCTGGCCGGAGCGGCGATGCCGGCCGAAGCGAGCGCGGCGCCGACGATCGGTCCGGCCAGCGGGCCGGCGCGGCGTCGCATTCAGAAGCTCCAGCGTTTCGGCGCGGCGAACTCGGGGAGGACCGGGATGCCGATTTCGGAGAGGGGTAGCAGCGCCACCTCGCCCGCCGGGCCGGGGCTGGCTTTGCGTCCGGTCGCGAGCCTGGTCACGCCGCGCTCCACCATGCCGGTCACCAGCCTGCCGTCGTCGTCCAGCGCCTCGGCGAGGGCGGCGGGAAGCTGCTCGACCGCGCCGTCGATAAGGATCAGCGAATAGCGGCCCGACAGCCCGCCCACCGCCACCGCCGAGGGCTCGATGCTGTCCAACGTGCCGACCAGCGGGCGGAGCAGCGCGGCGAGGTACCCTTCGCCATCCCCGACCAGCAGCGCCCGATCGGACGTGCGTGGCCCGGCCTCCGCCAGCATCCGCCCATGGACCAGCGGCGCGGCGAGGAAGCGGCCCTCCCCCAGCGCGATGGCGCGATCGACATAGGCCGCCGTGCGCATCGGCTCGGGCACGAAGTGCTCGCGGGCGACGCTTGCCATCGCCGCGAGCACCCAGGGTTCGTTGACGCCACTCGGGCGGAGCTGGCTGTCGATCATGGCGCGCCGCGCCGCATCGGTGGCGGGCGCAAGCTGCTGCGCGGAAATGATCATGCGGTTTTCAATTCCCTCAAGCTGCCGCCGCTGCGGACGGCGGGGCGGGCTCCCCGATGTGAGCGGGCTTTTAGGCGAAGGCGCCTAGCTCGCCAAGCGCTTTACGACGGCAGCCCGGCGCGCCTATTGCTGCCGGATTCCACACGATCAGCGACTTTCTCATTGCAAGGAGCGCTCCGCATGGCCGAAATGGTGACCATCCGCGAGGATGACCTCGTCGAAAGCATCGCCGATGCGCTGCAATATCTCAGCTACTACCACCCGATGGATTACATCCGCGCGCTCGGCGTTGCCTATGAGGCGGAGCAGGGACCGGCGGCGCGGGACGCGATCGCCCAAATCCTGACCAACAGCCGGATGTGCGCCGAAGGCCATCGTCCGATCTGCCAGGACACCGGCATCGTCAACGTCTTCATCAAATGGGGCCAGGACTGCCGGCTCGAATCGGACAAGTCGCTGCAGGAGGTCGCCGACGAGGGCGTGCGCCGCGCCTACCTCAACCCCGAAAACAAGCTGCGCGCCTCGATCCTCGCCGATCCCGCCTTCACCCGCCGCAACACCAGGGACAACACCCCCTGCACGCTATCGGTCGAGATGGTGAAAGGCCGCACCGTCTCGGTCGACGTCGCCGCCAAGGGGGGCGGCTCGGAGAACAAGTCGAAGTTCAGGATGATGAACCCCAGCGATTCGATCGTCGACTGGGTGCTGGAGATGCTGCCGCAGATGGGCGCCGGCTGGTGTCCGCCCGGCATGCTCGGCATCGGCATCGGCGGCACCGCCGAACATTGCATGAAGCTGGCCAAGCTCAGCCTGATGGATCCGATCGACATGGGCCAGCTCAAGGCGCGTGGGCCTGAGACCGATATCGAGAAGCTGCGCGTGGAGATCTACGACAAGGTCAACGCGCTCGGCATCGGCGCGCAAGGGCTGGGCGGCCTTTCGACGATCCTCGACGTCAAGATCATGGATTGGCCGTGCCACGCCGCCGGCAAGCCGGTGGCGATGATCCCCAACTGCGCCGCCACCCGCCACGCCCATTTCACCCTCGACGGTTCGGGGCCGAGCTTCCTCGAATTGCCCGACCTGGACGAATGGCCGGACGTGCACTGGACCCCCGACAAGGCCGCCACGCGCGTCGATCTGGATGCGCTGAGCCCCGAAGTGGTGCGCAGCTGGAAGCAGGGCGACCGGCTGCTGCTCAACGGCAAGATGCTCACCGGCCGCGACGCCGCGCACAAGCGCATCAAGGACATGCTGGCCAGGGGCGAGGCGCTGCCGGTCGATTTCCGCGGCCGCGCGATTTACTACGTCGGCCCAGTCGACCCAGTGATGGGCGAGGTGATGGGGCCGGCCGGGCCGACCACCGCCACCCGGATGGACAGCTTCACCGACATGATGCTCGACCTCGGCCTGCTGGTGATGATCGGCAAGGCCGAGCGCGGCCAGGGCGCCGTCAGCGTCATCCAGCAGCACGGCGTCGCCTATCTGATGGCGGTCGGCGGCGCGGCTTACTTGGTGGCGCGCGCGATCCGGAGCGCCAAGGTGGTCGGCTTCGAGGATCTCGGCATGGAGGCGATCTACGAGTTCGAGGTCGAGGACATGCCGGTGACGGTGGCGGTCGACAGCGAAGGCAACAACGTCCACCAGCTCGCGCCGGCACACTGGAAGGACAAGATCGCGCGGGAGGGGCTGCTGGTGGGGTGACTTCTGCCAGACGGGGTGGTTCTCGACTTACTCTCCCGCTTCCAGAAACAGCAGCGGTTCTTCTTTCTCGTCGCGAGCCGCCGCCAGCCAGGCCTTCGGTGCGATGCCGAGTTTTTCGAGGCTATCGAGTGGCGCTGCGCGTGTGGCGACCGCCGCCTCCCGCTCACGCAGCTTGCGGAGTAGCGGTCTCGCAGCCTCGCGCGCTGACCCGAGAGTAAGTTCGTAGGCCGGCGTTCCAGGCTCCGCGCTTGGGGCTGTGGCGCCTCCGGCCAGTTCGGCAAGCCCGATTTTGCCAGTAAGGCTCTCAACCTGCCTTGAACTCTCATTTGCTGCGCTTCGCGCAAGCGTCGCTTCGTTGCAGGCCACCAACGATGCCACGCGCAGGCTACTGGCGAGTGCGACGGCGTCCATCATGGTGTCTGCCGCGTGAACGTTCGAGGTCGAATTTGACAACAGCTTTTGCGCCCGATCAGCGAAACGATTCTGAAATACCAGCGCGTCCTGCTGGATACGATGCCACTGCTGCTCAGCACGTGCACTCCCGTCCAGTTGCCAGCATTCATCGTAGAGTTCGGCAAGTGACTTAAGTTCTGAAAAATCAGCGTCGATTGCGTCTTGACGTAAACGATCGATCTTGTCCCTCACTGACTCGAGCTGGTCTGCCAATGCGTGGATTGAACGTTGTACCACGCCGAGCTTGGCTGACATGATCCCGAAGCCAACTACGGAGACGCCGATTCCAGCTGCTCCGAGAGCCAGATTGGCCAATCCCGTCATCTTCAGAAAATCGATACCGCTCCCGATCGAGGCGAGCTCCCCATTCATCGCACCGAGTTTGTCTTCTACCCGCACCATTCCTTCACCAAGTTGGTCCACCTTTCCATCGATCCGGTTCACGACCGCCTCGGTACGCTTAACCCCGCGTCTCGTCGCCTCACCTTGCACGAGGCCACCGACTTTCAGCACGCCCACCGCAGCCACACCCATTAAGAGGACGCCCGGCGCGGCCGCCGCACCTCCGACCACCCCCGCGCCAGAGCCGACGAGTTTGGCCAGCGGACGCGCTTCTTGTAGGAAACCAACGATGCGGCCAGTCTTCGTATCGCGCAATACCGATCCGGCCAGTCGGACAGCTCCATTGGCAAGCTGTACACGCAGTTCGGGCGGAATTTGGCAGAGAACTTGGCCCGCCTTTCGGATGATACTCACAGTTCAATAACTCCGAGCTTCGCTGGCCACATCATCGATCAACACCAGCAATTGGGCCTTGAGCGGTATAGGACTTCCAACATCGCCCATCCAGGCGGTTGCGATCCGCTCGGCAGCTTTGCGTCGCAGCCGATCGTAAAGGCCCATCCGGTCATGCAGTGACTTGCCGACCGCCTCGGCTCTCGTCGCCACGCTCTTGGAGGCACGTGTACTCCACGCACGGGCAGTTCGCGCAAGCGAATGATCTCGAACCGCAAGCGACAAACTGCGTAGATTTGTCAGTATTCCTCCGCCCGTGTAATTCGCACCGAGGCGAAACTGCGCCGCTTCGGATACTGACTCATCAGGAGCAATCGCAGCTTCGGGAAAAGTCAATGTGGAGGCACTCGCCGTCAGTGCTTCGGCGAGCAAATCGAATCGGGCTTCGATAACACGAAGTTCCTCCGCTGCCTGGGCCAGAAAAGCATCGAGCTTACCGGTCAGATGCTTTCGCATCAACGAATCGATTCTTCCAAATACGAAGCCGCTTGGATCCCAAATCGAGTCGACAAGAGCGGCTTCGGCGAGGAGTGCATCAAAATCAATGCGTGCTTTTATAGCCGCTGTGTTGATCGTGCTCACAGCGTGAAAGAGATGTCGGTCGCGCCATTCGGTGACGGCTTGCCTCCGTAGGAGAAACTCAACGTCCATCTGACGATCGCGTGGCCCACAACCCGACACGTGTCGAGGAATATTCGATCGTTGTGCTGAATGCAGTTTTGTCGCGTTCTAAGGGTTTGGGCTCGTGTGGACTCAATGGAGGGAAGTCCCTCAAGGCGACTCCGCCACCTCATCCACCCACTCCGGATAGAAGCACGGCTCCCGCGTCGACCAGCCCGTCGCAGTCGCGGCGGCTTCGCTGATCGAGCGGAGCAGCAGCTTGCGGCGCTCGGGGCGGATTTGCGGCAGCGCCGAGGCGGCGCAGAACGCCGCCGGCAGCCACGGGCGAGTGCGCACGTCGATCAGCCGCTCGTAGAGAAAGCGATAGGCGGAAAAGCTCGCGAGCCGCTCTTGCGCCAGGTCGAAGGCGGTCAGCGCGATCAGGCTGCCGAGAAAATCCGCGCAGAAGTCCACGCTGCGCACTGCCTGCGCGGCCTCCCGCAGCGTCTTTACGGTGCGATAGGCGATATACTGCGCACCGATTGCCTCGGCCTCCGCCTCGTCGCGCGCCCACAGCTTTACCGCGTCCTGCCGGCCGAGGCCGATGTCGAGCGCGCGGCGGATGTAGCGCTGCTCGCGAGCGGCGAAGCTGGCGAACTCGCGAAGCTCGCTGATCGTGAGGCATGACGTGCCGATCCCGGCCATGCTGCTTGTCCCGTCCGCGCGCGTATCGCGCCCTCGGCCGCAGCTTTCATCACGATCGGGTTGCGATGCGGTTAAGCCCGCTGCCCGGCCATCGCCAGCGCGATAGAGTCGGCTGACTTTACACCAAACCGCTCATGTCGAGCGAAGTCGAGACACCGCGCGACGTATCTCGACTTCGCTCGACACGAGCGGCGTGCTGCAAGGGAAAGTCATCATGTTCTACAGCATCCCGGCGAGCGGACTCGACGGATCGGCGTAGCGCCGCGTCGCCATGCGGCCGGCGCGATAGGCTTCGCGCCCTGCCTCCACCGCAAGCTTCATCGCCCGGGCCATGCGAACCGGATCCTTGGCCTCGGCGATCGCGGTGTTCATCAGCACGCCGTCGCAGCCCAGCTCCATCGCCACCGCCGCGTCGGATGCGGTGCCGACCCCGGCATCGACCAGTACCGGTACGCTCGCGCCCTCGACGATCAGCCGGATCGTCACCCGGTTCTGGATGCCGAGCCCCGAGCCGATCGGCGCGCCCAGCGGCATGATCGCGACCGCGCCGGCCTCTTCGAGCTGCCGGGCGGCGATCGGATCGTCGACGCAATAGACCATCGGCAGGAAGCCTTCGCCGGCGAGAACTTCGGTGGCGCGCAGCGTCTCGCGCATGTCGGGGTACAGCGTCCGCGCCTCGCCCAGCACCTCGAGCTTGACGAGGTCCCAGCCGCCGGCCTCGCGCGCCAGCCGCAGGGTGCGAATCGCATCCTCGGCGTTAAAGCAGCCGGCTGTGTTGGGCAGGTAGGTAATCTTTGTGGGGTCGATGAAGTCGGTCAGCATCGGCGCCGTCGGGTCCGAAATGTTGACCCGCCGAACCGCGACGGTGACGATTTCCGCGCCCGAGGCCTCGACCGCGGCGGCGTTCTGGGCGAAGTCCTTGTACTTGCCGGTGCCGACGATCAGCCTCGAACGGAATGTGCGGCCGGCGACGCTCCAGCTGTCCTCGACCGGCGCAATGGCATCGCCGCCGCCGACGAAATGGACGATCTCCAGCACGTCGCCGTCGCCGAGCATGGCCTCGCCGAGCGTGGAGCGCGGCACGATCACGCCGTTGCGCTCCACCGCCACCTTGCGCGGATCGAGCCCGAGCTGCGCCACCAGCGCGGCGATCGTCGCGCCCGCGACGATGCGGCGCGGCTCGCCGTTGACGGTCAGCGCGAGTTGGTCGGAGGCGGGATTGTTCTGCAGAATTCGGGCGGTCATGGACCGGAAATAGCGCTCAGAACGCCTCATGCAAGCGGACAGCACGCAAGTTGCGGATATGGGCCAAGGCGACCAGGCCGACGCCGGGAACCGTCAGCAGCGCCTCGGCCGGGCCGTGGCCGACGACGATCGCCAGCGCCATCAGCGACAATCCGCAGGCGCCGATGAGCGGCGGCCCGGCGCGGCCGTGGCGCAGTGTGCCTACGCCCAGCGTCACCAGGCCGATGAGGATCGCCAGCACGATGCCGACGCGGTGGATCGCCGGCGAGCCCAGCACGCCGCCGCCGAGGCCGAGCACCGTGACCAGCACGATCCCGGCGACGCAGTGCAGCGCGCAAAGCCCTGACAGCAGCACGGCGAATCGGTCGAGCCGTTCGCGAATCGAGGGGGATGCAGGGTGCATGGGGTTTGGATATGTGATGTTGTAACATCATGCAAGCCGCGGAAGCCAACTTGACGTTAGAGCGTGGCCCAAGCGCCATCTTCCCGCAGCCCTGCTTGCGCTTCCGCACCGATCCTCGCAGTGAAGCGCGATGATCGATCGCGCCGCCACCACGCCGCCCCCCACGGGAAAGCCGCTTGCGCTCGCCCGCTGGCTGCTTGCGGTGGCCGCGCTGGTGGTGCTGATCGTCGCGATCGGCGGCATCACCCGGCTTACTGAATCGGGGCTGTCAATCACCGAATGGAAGCCGGTGACGGGCGCCATTCCACCGTTGAACGATGCGCAATGGCAGGCTGAGTTCTCTGCCTACCAGCGCATCCCGCAATATCTGGACGTCAACGGGCCGGCCGGGATGACGCTGGCGGATTACAAGTTCATCTATTTCTGGGAGTGGGCGCACCGGCTGCTCGGGCGGCTGATCGGACTTGCCTTCGCCTTGCCGTTCGGCTGGTTCTGGCTGCGCGGCGCAGTCCCGCGCGGTTACACGCCCCGGCTCCTGGCGCTGCTGGCGCTTGGCGGGCTGCAGGGGGTGGTCGGCTGGTGGATGGTGTCCTCCGGGCTTGGCGCCGATGCGGGCGACCGGGTCGATCATTTCCGCCTCGCCACGCATCTTCTGACCGCGTTGTTCACGCTCGGCGGACTGGTGTGGACGGCGCTCGACCTGCGGGCGCTGGCACGGGGGGCGCCGCCCGCGCGGCTCACCGGCCTCGCGGCGCTGGTGATGGCGATGCTGTTCTTCCAGCTGTTCCTGGGCGCTCAGGTCGCCGGAATGCGCGCCGGCGTCGTCGCGGGGAGCGGCTGGTTCGAGTTGGAAGCCTGGCCACTGATGCAGGGCCGCCTCTTTCCGGCGGGCGTCGATTGGTCGCGTGGCCCCATCGCCGCGCTGCTGGGGGATCCCTATCTCGTCCATTTCCTCCATCGCTGGTGGGCGTGGGTGGTGGCGGCCATGCTGGTGGTGCTTGCCCGCCGCCTGCGCCGCCGAGACCGACCCGCGTCGATCGCGATACACGCCGCCTTCGGAACGCAGCTGCTGCTCGGCATCGCCACCGTGTGGTCGGGGGTGGCGCTGTGGCTCGCGGCGCTGCACCAGCTCACCGGCGCGCTGCTCGTCGCAGCCGCCACCTGGGGAGCTCATGCGCAGGGTCGCGGCCGTTGACGGGCGGCTGCGATGACCGTGAACCGGCGCTGATCTGGTGTCCGTTCCCTGACCGCGCCAGTGCGGAGGAAGCGGCGGGCGCGCTGCTCGACGAGGGCCTGGTTGCCTGCGCCAACATCATCCCGGCCGTCATCTCGCTTTACGTCTGGCGCGGCGCGCGCGAGCGCGGCGAGGAAACAGGGGTGCTGTTCAAGACCAGCGCCGCCGTGCTCTCCCGGGCGATCGACCGGCTGGCCGAGCTGCACCCCTATGACGAGCCGGCGGTGCTCGGCTGGCGCTGCGACGCGGCCGCCCCGGCTACGGCCGGCTGGTTAGCGACCATAGGCCAGGGCTAGAGGTATAATGTTACCTCTCCGCAAACCCGCAGCTTTGCTTGACTTTCCGGCCCTCGTTCGCCATTGCGCCGCTTCCAGCGCGCCGGTACGCCAGCGCCAAGACGCATTCCCGAGGAACAGATGAAGGCGCTCAGCAAACTCACCCGGTCGATTCGGCCGGCGGATGTGGAGAAGAAGTGGCACCTGATCGACGGCGAGGGGCTGGTCGTCGGCCGCCTCGCGGTGATCGTCGCCGACCTCCTGCGCGGCAAGCATAAGCCGAGCTACACCCCGCATGTCGACTGCGGCGATCACGTCGTCATCGTCAACGCTGGCAAGGTGCGCTTCACCGGCAACAAGCTCAAGCAGAAGATCTATTACAAGCACACCGGTTATATCGGCGGGCTCAAGGAGGTCACCGCCGACAAGGTGCTCGACGGCCGTTTCCCCGAGCGGGTGATCGAAAAGGCGGTTGAGCGCATGATCCCGCGTGGGCCGCTCGGCCGGGCGCAGATGCGGGCGCTGCATCTCTATGCGAGTGCCGACCATCCGCACGGCGGCACCCAGCCCGAAGTGCTCGATGTTGCTTCGCTCAATCGCAAGAACAAGGTGGGCGCGTAATGTCCGATAACACCGTCACCGATCTCGCCGAACTCGGCGCCCTCACCGCCGCCACACCCACCGCCGACGCCCCCGCCGACGAACCGCAGCAACCGGTGCTGGCGCGGACGGGACCGCCCGCGCCGCTGCGACCGCAGGAGCTTGACGCGCAGGGCCGTGCCTATGCGACCGGCCGCCGCAAGGACGCGGTCGCGCGGGTCTGGATCAAGCCGGGCAGCGGCAAGATCACCGTCAACGGCCGCGATCAGGAAACCTATTTCGCGCGCCCGACGCTGCGCCTCGTGATTAACCAGCCGTTCCAGGTGGCCGGTCGCGACGGCCAGTATGACGTGAACTGCACGGTTGCTGGCGGTGGACTTTCCGGCCAGGCCGGCGCGGTCAAGCATGGCATCGCCCAGGCGCTGTCCAAGTTCGAGCCGGCGCTGCGGACGGCGGTGAAGTCGGCCGGCTTCCTCACCCGCGACCCGCGTGTGGTCGAGCGCAAGAAGTACGGCCGCGCCAAGGCTCGCCGCAGCTTCCAGTTCTCCAAGCGCTGATCAGGCGATATTGCCGAAACGAATGGGCGGCTCGGAAACGGGCCGCCCCTTTTCGTTAGAGCGGCCGTCGCGAAATCAAACTGCTCAATGCACCGGAGGGTCGACCGCCGGCACCGCGCCGACCGGCGCGACCGGTTCGCCCTCGGTGCGCGGCGGCAGCGCGTCTTTCGGGACCTGCTCGAGCTGCATGGCCAGCGTCGGCACCTGTTCGAGGTTGCGCACCTTCACCCGGATCGCGCCGCCTTCGATCGTCAGCTCGTTGAAGCTCGCCGGGGTCGAGCGAATGCGGCGCGATAGCGTGCCGGCGCCGATCATCCGCACCGGCCCGGCCGGGGTTTGCGCGACGAGATCGAAGGGATCGTGGACGTGGCCGGACAGCACGGCGAGCAGCTGCGGTCGCGCCGCCAGCTCCTCCAGCGCATGATCTCCGCCGATGGTCAGGAGCTTGCCGTCGGGGCTCCGCTCGGTCAGCGGATGATGGCAGGTCACCAGCGCCCGCGTCCCGGGCGGCAGCGCGTCGATGGCGTCGAGCGTCCGCTTGAGCGCGGATCTGCGTACCCAGCCGTTCGACCAGGGGAAACGCCATTGCGCGCGGGTGGCGGTCTTGAGCGGTATGAGGGCTAAACCAGGCAGGTTCAGCTCGCACTCGACCATTGCTTCGACGCCCAGGAAGCGTTTGAACGGATTGATGAACCGCTCCGCGAGATTGAAGTACGGCATGTCGTGATTGCCGATCTCGACCGTGACGGGCGCCTGCAGGCTGCTGATCCAGCGGCAGGCGGCGGCGAATTCGTGGCGGCGGGCGCGCATCGTCAGATCGCCGGTTAGGGCGATTGCCGCGGGCCGCTCGCGGGTCACGCATTCAGCGGCCCACCCTATCGCGTCCGGGTCCTCGAGCCCGAAATGCACGTCGCTGATGTGAAACAGGGTCAGGCTCTCGGACATCATGGCGAGGCAAGCAACGTCACGCCGAGTTCCGCAAGCGAAAATCGCTCCTCGACGAGGCCGGTGCGGCGCTCGCCGTCGATCATCAGCTCGATCCGCGCGCCATCGCTCGATCGGCAACTGACCGCTCCCAGCAGGCCGAAATCTTCGTGCGGACCCTCACGATAATCGCGCTTCAGCAGCGCAACTCCATGCCGCAGATAATCGCCAAAGCCCTCCGCGCCATAGCCCGAGACCGCCATGCCACGGTCCTGCGGGACCAGGCGAACGCCGGCGTAGCCATCGGGCTTGCCGAGCGGCGGCTCGGTAATCCGCACCAGCGGTCCGGTGGTGCTCGCCTTGACGGCTTCGATCCCGCTCGTGGCGATCTGGGCAAGGTCGCCTTCCCGAATCCCTTCGCGGACGTCGCTCCACGCCGCGCCCGGCCCGGCAAGCAGCTCGATCAGCGCGGTTCCGGCGCTGCTGACGATGCCGTGGCGGCGGACCCGACGCAGGCTGGCGAGCTCCGCCGCAATTTCATCCGCCTCGCGCTCGCCATGAAGTTCGCGCGCCAGCAGATTGGCGGTCCCGCCCGGCAGCACCAGGACGGTGCCGCTCCAGCCGTTCGCCTGGGTGATGATGCCGTTGGTCGTGCCGTCGCCGGCGAACACCACGGCCAGCGCCACGCCCCCCGCCGCCAGCTCCTCGCCGGTCGGGCAGCCCTCCTGGATATCGACGATGCGGTCGGGTGCGGCGCCGGCGCCGGTGAGCGCCGAGCGGATACGCTCGACCGCCTCGTCGTCGTTGCTCCCGCTCGCGGAGTTGACGAGCAGCCACACAGGTCCGTTGTCGATCATGCGCCTATTAGCACCCGTGCCCCACTTCGGTTCCCTCAAACCCGGTTTGTGAGGATCAACCAGGCCGACAAGCCGTTGAGGACGCTGTAGAACGCATAGCCCCACGCCCAGGCCAGCGAACCCTGCGCCGACATCAGCATCGCCGCCAGCAGCATGACGAACTCGACGGCCAGGCTGAACCGTCCATTGAGCATGTGGACGAACCACGGCACCTGGCCGAGCAGCGGGTGGCCGCTTTCGAGCACCGCCTTGTGCATGGCGAAGTTGACGACGCCGAGCAGGAACAGGAAAAACAGAGCCATCGCCGCGACGATAGGCCGGCTGGCCGCTGGATTGAAGCCCGACATCACGCGGCGGGGCCGGCGCGGCGAACGGTCAGGCGCTTCCCTCGGAGTAAAGCGCGGCGAGCCGTTCGCCGTAGCGGGCGCGCAGCACGTGGCGGCGCAGCTTGAGGCTGGGGGTGAGCTCGGCGGTCTCGACGGTGAACGGCTCATCGGCGAAGGCGAA
The DNA here is from genome assembly GCA_039917735.1 of Novosphingobium sp. Classification (GTDB taxonomy): domain Bacteria; phylum Pseudomonadota; class Alphaproteobacteria; order Sphingomonadales; family Sphingomonadaceae; genus Novosphingobium. The sequence continues at coordinate 13,033 of JBDSIY010000077.1, forward strand.
GCGGCGCGGCTTTTCGGTGACCGATAGCTCGCGGTTGGCGCGGTCCATCGCGGCGCGAACGGCCGAGCGGAACGCGGGCAGCTCCTGAAGCGCCGGGAGGTCGAGCGGCTCGGCCTTCGCGCGCGCCCACTCGAACGCCCATTCGATGTCCGGCACGATCAGCGCGACGAGGTAAGGGCGGCGATCGCCGACGACCATCGCCTGGGCGATCTCGGGCTGCAGCGTCAACAGCCCCTCAACCTTCTGCGGCGAGACGTTTTCGCCCTTGTCGCTGACGATCATCTCCTTCTTGCGGTCGGTGATGACGACCCGGCCCTTCGCATCGAGGTTGCCGATATCGCCGGTGTGCAGCCAGCCGTCGGCAAGCGCCCGCGCGCTTTCCTCGTCATCGCGCCAATAGCCCTGCATCACCAGCTCGCCGCGCACCAGGATTTCGCCGTCCTCGGCGATGCGCAGCTCGGTGTCGGCAAGTGGCGGGCCCACGGTCTGCATGGCGATGCCCGCACGCGGGCGGTTGCAGCTGATCACCGGCGCGGCCTCGGTCTGGCCATAGCCCTGCAGCACGGTCAGCCCGATCGCTTCGAAGAACCGCCCGACCTGTGGGTTGAGCGGGGCGCCGCCCGACACCATCGCCTTCAACCTTCCGCCGAAGCGCTGGCGAATTTTCGGCCGCAGCAATCGTTCGAGCGCGAAGTCCGCCGGCCGGTCGCGCAGCCTGGCCCCGCGCCGCGCCCTGCGCTCGGCCAAGGCCACCGCGCGGTCGAGCAGCCACGCGGCCACCCGCCCTTGCTTGCGCACCTGCTTGAGGATGCGGGTGCGCAGCACTTCGCAAAGGCGCGGGACGACGATCATGAACGTGGGGCGCACCTCCTCGATGTTGCTCGCCAGCTTCTCGCGTCCTTCCGCGTAGTAGATCTGCACGCCGAGTCCGATCGGCAGGAACTGGCCGGCTGTGTGCTCATATGCATGGCTGAGCGGCAGGATCGAAAGGAACGCCTCGTCCTTTTCCCAGCCGAAATCCTCCGCGAGGATCCGCGCCGCTCCGGCGACGTTGTGGAGGATCGCGCCATGGTGCTGACGCACCCCGCGCGGGGCCCCGCCGGTGCCGCTGGTGTAGATGATGCAGGCGAGGTCGGCGCGGCCGATGCCGGCGATCCGCGCCTCGACCGCGGCGCGGGCGCGGGCTGCGTCACCGCGCGTCAGCTCGGCCCAGTCATGGCGGGCGATCCGGGGGTGCGGCTCCGGCAGCGGCGGGTCGATGCCGACGACATGCTCGAGGCCTTTGGCGCCACCCATCGCCGCCAAAAGCGGCACGGCGAGCTTCGCGGTAGAGACGATCGCGGCGCGCGCCCCCGAATTCTCCAGTACATGCCGATGGTCGCGCTGGGTGTTGGTGACATAGGCGGGCACGGTGACGCAGCCCGCCGCCATGATGGCGAGATCGGCGAGGCACCATTCGGGGCGGTTCTCCGAGACCAGCAGCACCCGGTCGCCCTCGGCCAGGCCGAGCCAGCGCAGGTTCTCGGCGACCACGCAGACGATCCGCGCCGCCGCCGCCCAGCTCGTCGGCCGCCAGGCGCCGGCGCGCTTGCTCCACAGCATCGGCTGTTCGCCGAGCTCGTCGGCGCGCGACAGGAACAGCGAGACCAGGTTCGGCGCTTTGCCGAAGTCGCTCAGGTGCATCCGATTCTCCCTGCCCCGTAAACCGCCCTATTGGGCGATGGCCACGCCCTCGCTGCGCGGATCGGCCGCGCCGTCGAGCCTCCCCGCGACCACCCCGATGGCATTGGCCTTGAGCGGCATGGCCTGGGGCTGAACTTTCGCGTGGCCGAGTGCCAGCAACGCGGGAATCATCGCCTCAAGCGCGCTGCCTTTTTCGACAAAGACACTGTCCGCCGGCGCGAAGATGACCGGCAGCGCGATGGCATCGCGGGCGGAAAGTTTCCAGTCGAGCATGCCGATCAACACCCGCGCCACCTGCGCCGGGATCGTTGCGCCCCCCGCCGCGCCCACCGCTACGACCAGCGCTCCGTCCGGACCGTAGACGAGCGTCGGCGCCATTGAGCTGCGCGGGCGCTTGCCGCCCGCGACGCGGTTCGCCACCGGCGCGCCGTCCTTGGCGGGCGCGAAGCTGAAGTCGGTCAGTTCGTTGTTCAGATAGAAGCCGCCGTAGACCAGCCCCGAGCCGAACGATCCCTCGACGGTCGAAGTGTAGCTGACGACGTTTCCGGCGCGATCGGCGACCACGAAGTGCGAGGTGCCATGCTCATCGGGCCCGCCGCCGATCGGCGGTGCCAGCGCGACTCCCACCGGAATGCCGGCCGCGACGGTGGGCAGGCTATGATCGGGGCTGATCAGAGCGCCGCGGGCCGCCAGATAGGCCGGATCGGTGAGCCCGCTGACCGGGACTGCGACAAAATCCGGATCGGCGAGATAACGGTCGCGGTCGGCATAGGCGAGGCGTTCCGATTCGGCGATCAGGTGCCAGGCCACTGGCGACCGTGGCGAGTAAGCGGCCATGTCGAAGCGTTCGAGCTGTTTGAGCGTGGCGAACACCGTCGTCGCCCCGGACGAGGGCGGACCCATCCCGCAGATGCGATAGACCCGGTAGCTGCCGCAGACGGGCGCACGCACTTTGGCCTTGTAGCCGGCGACGTCGCCACGAGTCATGGCTCCCGCGCGCGGCGTCTCGCTCGCAATTTTCGCGGCCAGGCGGGTCGCAAATCCTCCGGTGTAGAACGCCGCCGCTCCTCGCCGCGCGAGCCGATTGAGCGTCGCGGCGAGCACGGGGTTGCGCAGCTTGGTCCCGATCGCCAGCGGCTGCCCCGCCGCATCGTAGAACAGCCTGTGCCCGGCGGGATCGTGCGCGCCGGTGTCTCGGCTGCGTTCCAGGAAAGCGCGGGAGCGCTCGTTCAGCGTCCAGCCGCCGCGCGCCAGCCGGATCGCGGGCCCGAACAGCGCCGACCAGGCGAGCCGCCCGTGGCGGCGGTGCGCCTCGGCAGCGAGGGCAATGTTGCCGGGAACGCCAACGCTGAGGCCGCCGATCACCGCCTGCCTGAACCCCAGCGGCTGTCCTTGCGTGTCAAGGAACCAGTCCGGGCCCGCGCCCGCCGGCGCCGTCTCGCGTCCATCGATGGTTTCCACCTCCCCGGCGGCGTTGCCGGCGAGGAGGAAGCCGCCGCCGCCGATCCCCGAACTCTGCGGCTCGACCACGCCGAGCGCGAGCATCACCGCGATCGCCGCGTCGGTGGCGCTGCCCCCCGCGCGCAGGATTTCCGCCCCGGCCTCGGCCGCGCGCGGGTCGGCGGCGCTGACCATGCCTTGCGGGTAGAGCTGTGCTTGTGGCGTTGCCGTCCTGGCAAACGCCGGTGCGGCTCCAGCGGAGAGCAGCAACGCCGCGAGGACGACAGAGCGATAGTGCGGCATCGCCGAACGCTATTCGCTTCCGACCGCCTCGGCAATCGAGGCGAAGCCGTCGCGCCGCATCAGCGACTCGAGCCCCCGCGTAATCGCGCGGGCGATGCCCGGGCCTTCGAACACCATCGCGCTATAGAGCTGGACCAGGCTGGCGCCGGCGCGGATGCGGGCCCAGGCGTCGGCGGCACTGGTGATGCCGCCAACCCCGATCAGCGGCAATGCGCCGCCGGTGGCCTTGCGGAAGTCGCGCAGCCGCTGCTGGGCCAGGTCGCGCAACGGCACGCCGGACAGGCCGCCGGCCTCAGCCCGGCAACGCGAGCGCAGTGCCGGCCGCGTGATCGTCGTGTTGGCGATGATCAGCGCGCTCAACCCCTTGTCGATCGCGATTCGCGCGATCGCATCGATCTCGGCGGGCTCCAGGTCGGGCGCGACCTTCAGGAACACCGGCGGCCCCGCATCCCCCCGTGCGGCGAGCACCGCGTCGAGCAGCGCGCCGAGCGTGGATTCGTCCTGGAGCGCGCGCAATCCCGGGGTGTTGGGGCTGCTGACGTTGACCGCCAGATAAGAGGCGAGTGAGCTCATGATCCGCGCCATCGTCGCATAGTCGGCGATCCTGTCGGGAGAGTCCTTGTTCGCGCCGATGTTGACGCCGACTACGCCGTTCCTGAGCGAAGTCGAAGCGCCCGGCGGCACCGTTCTCGACCGCAACCGCTCCGCCGCCGCCACGGCGCCGCCGTTGTTGAAGCCCATCCGGTTGATCACCGCCCGGTCCTCGGCAAGTCGGAACAGCCGGGGCCTTGGATTGCCCGCCTGCGGCAGCGGCGTGATCGAGCCGACCTCAGCGAAGCCGAAGCCGAGGCGCAGCATCGCGTCGGGGATCCGGGCGTCCTTGTCGAAGCCCGCCGCCAGCCCGATCGGATTGGGGAAGTCGATTCCGGCCACCCGAGTCGCCACCGCGCCGGGCGCGGGGGATCGCGCGTCACCCAGCAGTTGCAACGCCCCAAGCGCGAGTTGGTGCGCGCGCTCCGCGTCCAGGCGGAAAAGCAGCGGCCGCAGCAGCGAATAAACCATGCGGCCGGCGTTTAGCCGCAGCGCCCGCACTGCTCAATCCATCGCCTCGCTGCGGCGCGGTAAATGTCAGCTGCCAAACATATGTTGGGGGCCGGGACCGTTGCATTGTCGCGTTTCTCCAATTTTTCCCCAGGCGCCACGGCGTAAATGGCGACGCGACCCGAAGGGCTCGCTCCCGCATGTGCGGCGAGCTCTTTAACTTGAGGCGGTCCCCGGCCCTACCGGGGGCCGCCTTCTTTCGTTTCCGGCCAGCGCAACGCCCGGCCGCGTCATCGACATTGTAAATGCCGGCCGGCTCCCCTAGATAAACCGGATCAAATTGGTCTTTAATCCGGCGGCCGTGCCCTGGCGGGCGGGTTGCAACGATTCGGTCTGGCGGAGTCGATTGTGCGCATTTCCAACATGGCGGACTATGCCGTCGTGATCATGACCGCCGCCGCCCGGCATTGCGGCAAAGATCGACTTTGCTCGGCCACGCTCGCCGCCGGGACCGGGTTGCCCGCGCCGACCGTGCAGAAGCTGGTCAGCCGGTTGAGCGCCGCCGGGTTGCTGCGCTCGACGCGCGGCGTCGGCGGCGGCTTCAAGCTTGCCCGCCCCGCCGCCGCCATCACCCTCGCCGATATCGTCGAGGCCGTCGAAGGCCCGATCGCGGTGACCGCCTGCGTCGAGCAGGGCCGCCACGACTGCACGCTCGAGGACGTCTGCGGGCTGCGGCCGCACTGGCCGGCGGTGAACGACGCGCTGCGCGGCGCGCTCGCCGGAGTGCCGCTCACCCATTTCGTCGAGGTGGCCCCGTGAACGAACAGCCCGCCATCCTCCGAGACGTCGCCGCGCGCGATGCGGCGAAGAAGTTCGAGACCTATGAGTGGGGCTTCTCCTCGGACATCGAGCAGGAATTCGCGCCGAAGGGCCTCAGCGAGGACACCGTCCGCTTCATCTCGGCCAAGAAGAACGAGCCCGAGTGGATGCTCGACTGGCGGCTCAAGGCCTATCGCCGCTGGCTGGAGATGACTCCGCCCGACTGGGCCAAGCTCGACATCCCGCCGATCGATTACCAGGACGCATTTTACTACGCCGCGCCCAAGGCGAAGGAGAAGCTCGGCTCGCTCGACGAGGTCGATCCCGAAATCCTGCGCGTTTACGAGAAGCTTGGTATCCCGATCGAGGAGCAGAAGGTGCTCGCCGGGGTCGAGGGCGCGCGCAAGGTCGCAGTCGACGCGGTGTTCGATTCGGTGTCGGTGGCGACCACCTTCCGCGCCGAACTGGAAGCCGCGGGTGTGATTTTCCGCGCGATCAGCGAGGCGATTCGCGAATATCCGGATCTGGTCCGCAAGTGGCTCGGCAGGGTGGTGCCGCAGCACGACAATTACTTCGCAGCGCTCAACGCCGCCGTCTTCTCGGACGGCACCTTCGTCTATGTGCCCGAAGGCGTCCGGTGCCCGATGGAGCTTTCGACCTATTTCCGGATCAACGCCGAGAACACCGGCCAGTTCGAGCGCACGCTGATCATCGCCGACAAGGGCAGCTACGTCAGCTATCTCGAAGGCTGCACCGCGCCGATGCGCGACGAGAACCAGCTCCACGCCGCCGTCGTCGAGCTGATCGCGCTCGACGATGCCGAGATCAAATATTCGACCGTGCAGAACTGGTATCCGGGCAACGCGGAAGGGCTGGGCGGCATCTACAATTTCGTCACCAAGCGGGCGCTGTGCCAAGGCAAACGCAGCAAGGTCAGCTGGACGCAGGTCGAAACCGGCAGCGCGATCACCTGGAAGTACCCTTCGTGCGTGTTGAACGGCGAGGATTCGGTCGGCGAGTTCTACTCGGTGGCGGTGACCAACAATCATCAGCAGGCCGACACCGGCACCAAGATGATCCACAACGCGCGCGGCACGCGCTCGACCATCGTTTCGAAGGGGATCAGCGCGGGCAAGTCGAACAACACCTATCGCGGGCTGGTGAAGGTCGCGGCCGGCGCGGAAGGCGTGCGCAACTTCACCCAATGCGATTCGCTGCTGCTCGGCCCAGAATGCGGCGCGCACACCGTCCCCTATATCGAGGTGCGCAATCCCTCGGCGCAGATCGAGCACGAGGCGACCACCAGCAAGATCAGCGACGACCAGCTGTTCTACGCGATGCAGCGCGGGTTGGGGCAGGAGGAGGCGGTGGCGTTGATCGTCAACGGCTTCGCCCGCGAGGTGCTCAAGCAGTTGCCGATGGAGTTCGCGGTCGAGGCGCAGAAGCTGCTGGGGATTTCGCTTGAGGGGTCGGTTGGATGAATACGATTTTCGCGGCTCTTAAGAGGCGTATTGCTATGGATATGCTAAAGAAGTCGATTCTATTTTCGGTGCTCTTTGGTCTTCTGGCAGCGCCAGCTTCGGCCCAAAATACGCGCGATGCCGAACTTGCGACCAGCGACAGAGAATTAAATCAGGTTTATTTGTCCATTATACGCCGGTTGAGCGCAGAAGATGCCAACAAACTGAGGACCTCTCAGCGAATTTGGATTCAGTTTCGCGATGCAGATTGTAAACTTGCGATTGCGGACGCTCGCGATTGTTTGATGGAACGTACCGATCAGCGAACCGAGCAGCTCAAATCTACCAATTACGATGATATTCGTGGCAACACTTTTTCCCTTGGGAGTAATTAGAATGTTAATTATCTTGCTTGAGTGGAGTGGAAGGTGGATTTGATAAGTGAGTTTCGATGTCAAATTGAAATTGGGAAGAGAAAAATTCTCGACCTTGAGAAGGTGCATGCCGCGCTGGTGTGTGAAGGGCGTCATTATGAAGCTGAGTTGATTTTATCAGCCCAAGAAGGATGCAGAAAGGCGTGCATAGCAGCTGAAAAGATGATAAATTCTGGCGATCTAGAATTGATAAACAACAAAAATATAAAAATTCAGCAATTGAGATGTTTTATGCAATGATATCCGTTGCGGACTTCCACCTCAAGCGTCATAAAAATGTCTGAACTGAAACCCAGATGAACCCCATGCTCCAGATCCAGAACCTCTCCGCCACCGTCGCCGGCAAGACGATCCTCAACGGCCTCTCGCTCGCCGTGAACGCAGGCGAAATCCATGCGATCATGGGGCCGAACGGCGCGGGCAAGTCGACGCTCAGCTATGTGCTTGGCGGCCGGCCGGGCTATGAAGTGACCGGTGGTTCGGTGACGCTCGATGGCCCGGATGGACCGACCGACCTGCTCCAGCTCGAACCGCACGAGCGCGCCGCCGCCGGGCTGTTCCTCGGCTTTCAGTATCCGGTCGAGATTCCCGGCGTCTCCTTCGTCCAGTTCCTGCGCGAGGCGGTGAACGCGCAGCGCAAGGGGCGGGGCGAGGAGCCGCTGTCGGGCGGCGCCTTTCTCAAGCTCGCGCGCGAGAAGGCGGCGCTGCTCAAGATGGACATGGACATGCTCAAGCGGCCGGTGAACGTCGGCTTCTCGGGCGGCGAGAAGAAGCGCGCCGAGATGGTGCAGATGGGCATCCTCGATCCCGCCTTCGCGGTGCTCGACGAGACCGATTCGGGGCTCGATATCGATGCGCTGCGGATTGTCGGCGACGGCATCAACGCGATCATGCGCAACCCCGACAAAGGCGTGCTGCTGATCACCCATTACCAGCGGCTGCTCGATTATGTGAAGCCAGACCGGGTGCACGTGCTGGCCGGCGGCCGCATCACCCGCTCGGGCGGGCCCGAACTCGCGCTTGAACTCGAAGAGCGCGGCTATGAGGCGGCGGCCTGAATAGACATGGCGACAATAGCCCCCGCT
>JBDSIY010000078.1:0-38755 GCA_039917735.1 Novosphingobium sp.
TCTAACGGCGCGGCCAAACGCCGCCGGTGCATCGACGAGGAAGCCTTATCTGGGCCCCTGCCTGCGCAGGGGCGACGGGGGGACTCACCGTTGGATCTTCGACTTGCCCGCTGTTCCCTTGAGCTTCGATCCCCGCTAACCGCCCCGAGATGCCGCACACCACCACCCTCCACGCCGCTTTCGCCGGCCATGTCGCCGCCGCGCTCGATGCGCTGGAGGGAGCTGGCACCTTGCCCGCCGGCCTGGACCGCGCTTCGGTCAGCGTCGAACCGCCGCGCGATCCAAGCCATGGCGATCTTGCGACCAACGCGGCGATGGTGCTGGCCAAGCCTGCGGGCCTTCGCCCCCGCGAGTTGGCCGAAGCGCTGGCGGGTGAACTCGGGAAGCTGCCGGACGTAACCGCCGCCGAGATCGCCGGGCCCGGCTTCATCAACCTGCGCATCGCGCCCGAAAGTTGGCTAAAGGAGCTGCGCGCGATCGCCGCGCTCGGAAGCGAATACGGTCGCTCCACGATGGGCGGCGGGACGCGGGTGAACGTCGAATATGTCTCGGCCAACCCCACCGGGCCGCTGCACATGGGGCATTGCCGGGGCGCGGTGATCGGCGATGCCCTCGCCGCGCTGCTCGAATTCGCCGGGCATCGGGTGACGCGCGAATATTACGTCAACGACGCCGGCGGGCAGGTCGACGTGCTCGCCCGCTCGGTCCAGCTGCGCTACCGCGAGGCGCTGGGCGAGAATATCGGCGCGATCCCGGAAGGGCTGTACCCGGCCGACTATCTCGTGCCCATCGGCCAGGATCTCGCAGCGGAGTTCGGCGACCGCTACGCGCGGGCTCCCGAAGGCGAGTGGTTGCCGCTGTTTCGCACCCGCGCGGTGGCGGCGATGTTGGAGTTGATCCGCACCGATCTCGCGCTGCTCGGCATCAACCACGACCTGTTCTCCTCCGAGGCCGAACTGCAGGCCTCGGGCAAGCCGGCCGAGGCCGAGGCGTGGCTGCGCGCCCGCGATCTCGTCTATGACGGCGTGCTCGAGGCGCCCAAGGGCAAGCAGCTCGACGATTGGGAGCCGGTCTCGCTGCCGCTGTTCCGCTCGACCCGCTTCGGTGACGATCAGGATCGGCCGATCAAAAAGTCGGACGGCAGCTGGACCTATTTCGGCGCCGATCTCGCCTACCATTTCCAGAAGGCGCGCGAGGCCGATGCGCTGGTCGATATCTGGGGCGCCGACCACGCCGGCACGGTCAAGCGGATCAAGGCGGCGGTGGCGGCGATGACCGGGGCGGAGGGCGCGCCGAAGCCGTTCGAGGTCAAGCTGGTGCAGATGGTCCAGCTGCTGCGCAACGGCGAGCCGGTGAAGATGTCGAAGCGTTCGGGCGCCTTCGTCACCCTCGCCGAGGTGGTGGAGGAGGTCGGCAAGGATGTCGTCCGCTTCACCATGCTGACCCGCAAGCCCGAGGCGCAGATGGACTTCGACTTCGCCCATGTGGTCGAGGCATCGAAGGACAACCCGGTGTTCTACGTGCAATATTGCCACGCCCGCGTCTGCTCGACGCTGCGCAAGGGCGCGGCGCAAGGGTTCGACCCCGCTCCGGACCACATCGACCAGCTCGGCGCCGAGGAGCACGACCTGATCCGCATCGCCGCGCGGTTTCCGCGGCTGGTCGAGGCGGCCGCCGTCGCGCGTGAGCCGCACCGAGTCGCCTTCTTCCTCCAGGAACTAGCCGCAGCGTTTCACGCCTATTGGAATCTTGGCAACGATCGTCCGGAAAAGCGCTTTATCATTGCTGAAGAGGGTCCGCTGACTTCGGCGAGGCTATTCCTCGCCTCGCAGATCGGGCAGCTTGTTCGCAACGGCCTTGGCCTGCTCGGCGTCGAGGCAGTGGAGGAGATGTAGCCATGGCGCCGTCAGCGCAAGGCGGGCGAGGGGCGAGCGGCGGCTCGGGCTTCGACAGCGGCGAACTGCCGCTCGGCGCGGGCGAAACGCGGCTGCCGTGGCTGGAAGCCGGAGAGGACGATGCCGATCCGGCCGCCGGATCGGGTCCGCTGCTGCTGATCGCGGTGGTCGGGCTGTTACTGCTGGGTGTTCTCGCCGGCGGGCTGTGGTTCGCGCTCGGCAATCACCGGGGACCCGAACTGGTCGCCGATGGCGGCATCGTCCGCGCTCCGGCGGGACCCTATAAAGTCAGGCCGGACAACCCCGGCGGCGGCATCGCGGCCGGGACGGGCGACACCAGCTTTGCGGTTGCGGAGGGGCGCAGCCGTGCGCCGGCAGCGGCAGCGGCAGCGGCGACGGCGCCCGCTTCCGGATCGGCCGGCGTCGGCGTGCAGATCGGCGCATTTCCGACCGCGCCGGCGGCGGAGGCGGCCTGGACCCGGCTCGCCCTGCGGTACGCGCCACTGGCCGGGCGGCAACACCGTGTGATCGAAGGGCGGGCCGATCTCGGCACCGTCTTTGCGCTGCAGGCACTCGCGATCGATACCGAAGCGGCGCGAGTGCTGTGCCGGGAATTGCAGACGGCGGAACTTAACTGCCAGATCAGACCTTGATCGGCGCCGAGGCCCACCCCTCCAGCACCTGATCCGGCGGACGGTGGCCATCCGCCCAGAAGCGGATGTTGGCGATCACGCGCTCGCCGGCGACCTCGCGGCCTTCGATCGTGGCGCTGCCGAGGTGCGGCATCAGCATGACGTTGGGCAGGGCCAGCAGGCGTGGATCGACGGCAGGCTCTCGCGCATAGACGTCGAGGCCGGCGCCCGCCAGCCGACCCTCCTCCAGGGCAGCGATCAGCGCCTCCTCGTCGATCAAATCGCCGCGTGCGGTGTTGATGACGAAGGCACTGGGCCGCATCGTCGCGATCCGCGCCGCGTTGAGCAGTTGTCGAGTCTCGGGGCTGGCCGGGCAATGCAGCGTCAAGATATCGGCCTCGGCGATCAGCCGGTCGAGATCGGGCTCATGGCGCGCGCCGAGCATGTTCTCGAGCGCCGCCGGCAGCCGGTGGCGGTTGTGATAGACGATATCGAGCCCGAAGGCGCGGGCGCGATGCGCGACAGCCTGGCCGATCCGCCCCATGCCGACGATGCCGAGGCGCTTGCCGTGCAGGCTGTGGCCGAGCAGCGTCGAGGGCGCCCAGCCGACCCACTCGCCGCGCATCAGCATCCGTGCATTCTGCGGCAGCCGGCGGGGCACCGAGATGATCATCGTCATCGCCAGATCGGCGGTGTCCTCGGTGAATACGCCCGGAGTGTTGGTGACCATAATTCTGCGCGCGCGGGCGGCGCCAAGTGAAAGGTGCTCGGTGCCGGCGCCGAAATTGGCGATAAGGCCAAGGCGGTCGCCCGCTGCCTCGATCATCGCCGCATCGATGCGATCGGTGACGGTGGGCACCAGCACATCGGATTCGCGCATCGCCGCCAGCAACGCGTCGCGGGTGAGCGCGGCGTCCGACTGGTTCAGGACGACGTCGAACAACTCGGCCATCCGCGCCTCGGTCGCGGGCAGCAGCCGGCGGGTGACGGTGACGCGGGGCTTGCCGGCGGGACGCCGGGCGCTCGGGCTTTCGGTGACGACGGTCATGCTGCTTCGCCGACCTATTCCGCCGATGGCGGCGCGGTCAAGCGGCGTTGAGCCTTGAAGCGGGCGCGGCGGCGGGGCTATGCAGGCGGCGATGCCGCGCCGCTTCCCACTACTCGCCCCACTCGCCCTGCTGGCGCTGTCCGCGCCACTCGCCGCGGCCGACCGCGCGGTGCCGTATTGGGCCTCGATCCGGTCGAGCGAAGTCAACATGCGCGTCGGACCGGCGCGCGATTATCGCATTGCCTGGGTCTATCGCCGCCAGCAACTGCCGCTCAAGGTGGTGCGGCTCAAGGAGGGCTGGCGGCTGGTCGAGGACCCCGCCGGGACGCGCGGCTGGATGCTTGCGCAGTTCCTCTCGCCCGAGCGCTCGGCGCTAATCACCGGCACCGGCCTGGCGGAGATGCGCGCCGAGGGGCGCTCGGGCGCGAAGCTGCTGTGGCGGATCGAGCCGGGCGTCGTCGGCAAGCTCGGCGATTGCGACGCGGGCTGGTGCCGCCTCGACGCCGGCGGCCACGCTGGCTTCGTGCCGCAGGAGCGGCTGTGGGGGGCGGCGGAGCCGTGACAAACAGGGTTCAAGTGGGCGTTATTCCCGATTAGTCGGCGGCATCGGCTGGTCCCCTCCCGTGCCGGGGAGGAATTGCGGCGATCGGCTTGGCCATCAATTCCCCTCTTCCCCGTGTGTTGACCTCGCCCGCCGTTGGTCCGTAAACGCGCCGCATGGTCAAGGCCGCGCCGGTTGCGCGAGGGGAGTTGGAAGCGATGCGCGAGTCCCGGCAGGAAGAGGGAGCCGTCGCATGACCGCGCCCGTGCTCGCCACCACCCTCGATCCCGCCAGCGCGGAGGCCGAGGCGCGCACCCGCCACAACCGCGCGCTCGCCCAGGAGCTGCGCGCCCGGGTCGCCCAGGCGGCGCTCGGCGGCGACCAGCGCGCGCGGGATCGGCACACCTCGCGGGGCAAGCTGCTCCCGAGGGAGCGGGTCGAGCGGCTGCTCGATCCCGGCTCGCCATTCCTCGAGATGGGCCAGCTCGCGGCGAACGGCGTCTATGGCGACGACGATATCCCCGGCGCCGGGCTGATTTGCGGGATCGGCCGCGTCTCCGGCCGGCAGGTGATGATCGTCTGCAACGACGCGACCGTGAAGGGCGGCACCTATTACCCGCTCACCGTAAAGAAGCATTTGCGCGCGCAGGAGATCGCCGAGGCCAACCGGCTCCCCTGCGTCTATCTGGTCGACAGCGGCGGCGCCAATCTGCCGCACCAGGCCGAGGTGTTTCCGGACCGAGACCACTTCGGCCGCATCTTCTTCAACCAGGCGAACATGAGCGCGCTCGGCATCGCCCAGATCGCATGCGTGATGGGCAGCTGCACCGCCGGCGGCGCCTATGTGCCGGCGATGAGCGACGAGACGGTGATCGTCCGCAACCAGGGCACGATCTTCCTCGCCGGCCCGCCGCTGGTCAAGGCTGCGACCGGCGAGGAGATCAGCGCCGAGGACCTCGGTGGTGGCGAGCTGCATTCGCGCAAGAGCGGCGTCACCGATCACCTCGCCGACGATGACGAGCACGCGCTGTCGATCGTGCGCGATATCGTCAGCCATCTCGGCCCCGGTCACATCCACGGACTGCAGGTGGAGGACCCCAAGCCGCCGAAATACGCGCCCGAAGAACTCTACGCGGTGGTCCCCGACGATGTGCGGGCGCCTTATGACGTGCACGAGGTGATCGCCCGCTGCGTCGACGGCAGCGAGTTCCATGAGTTCAAGGCGCTCTACGGCAGCACGCTGGTCTGCGGCTTCGCGCATATCCACGGCTACCCGGTGGCGATCCTCGCCAACAACGGCGTGCTGTTCTCCGAAAGCGCCGTCAAAGGAGCGCATTTCATCGAGCTCGCCTGCCAGCGGCGCATCCCGCTGCTGTTCCTGCAGAACATCAGCGGCTTCATGGTCGGCGGCAAATATGAGTCGGAAGGCATCGCCAAGCACGGTGCCAAGCTGGTGACGGCGGTGGCGACGGCGAGCGTGCCCAAGATCACCGTGCTGATCGGCGGTTCGTTCGGCGCGGGCAACTACGGCATGTGTGGCCGCGCCTACGCCCCGCGCTTCCTGTTCACCTGGCCCAACGCGCGGATCAGCGTGATGGGCGGCGAGCAGGCGGCCTCGGTGCTGGCGACGGTGCACCGCGACGCCGACAAATGGGACGAGCGCGAGGCCGAAGCCTTCAAGGCGCCGATCCGGCAGAAATACGAGGACGAGGGCAACCCCTACTACGCGACCGCACGCCTGTGGGACGACGGCGTGATCGACCCGGCGCAGACGCGCGATGTGCTGGGCTTGGCGCTGGCAGCGGCGTTGGAGGCGCCGATTCCGGAGATGCCGAGGTTTGGGGTGTTCAGGATGTGACCTACAACGACGTTATCACGGCAACCCACCTACCGCTTCGCTCTTGAGCCGCGACGCCGGGGGCGGTAGAGGCGGAAACCGTGCCTTCCGGTCATATCAGGGGATGAATGCAGATGGCTTCGGGTAATGACTTCAAGGCCGCGCGGGAAACCTACGGCGCGTTTACCGGCGTGGTGAAGTGGAGCGCGGTGGCGATTGCCGTCATCGTCGCAATAGTCGTGATGCTGATCGCCTCCTGACGCACCCGGTGGCCCAGCGCCGTCATCCCGGCGAGAGCCGGGACCGCTGCCGGGCGGGCGAGCCTTGGCGCACCGCGATCCTCGCCCGCGCCCGAATGACTGCCTGGGAAAAGCGAAACTGATGGACTTCCTCTCGATCCTGTCGATCTTCGTGCTCGCCTGTTGCACCGGATACTTTGTCGTCTGGTCGGTGACGCCGGCGCTGCACACGCCGCTGATGGCGGTGACCAACGCCATCTCCTCGGTGATCGTGGTCGGCGCGCTGGTGGCGAGCGCGGCGCCGGGCTGGGGACCGGCAAAGTGGCTCGGCCTTGGCGCGCTGGTGCTGGCGAGCATCAACATCTTCGGTGGGTTCGCCGTCACCGCGCGGATGCTGGCGATGTACCGGAGGAAGGACCGCCGATGATCGCCGGCTCCGGCGGCGTGGCTCCGCATTCGATCGAACCCTGGGTCGCGCTGGCCTATCTCGCCTCGGGCGTGTTGTTCATCCTCGCTTTGCGCGGACTTTCGTCGCCGGCATCGTCGCGCCGGGGC
The DNA here is from genome assembly GCA_039917735.1 of Novosphingobium sp. GTDB lineage: Bacteria > Pseudomonadota > Alphaproteobacteria > Sphingomonadales > Sphingomonadaceae > Novosphingobium. Next base: position 6,748 of record JBDSIY010000078.1, read on the forward strand.
AACCGCTTCGGCATGGCCGGGATGGGGATCGCGGTGGCGACGACGCTCGTCACCCATCGCCTCGCCAGCCTGCCGGAAATTCTCGCCGCGATCGGTCTGGGCGCGGTGATCGGCCTCACCACCGCGCGTCGCATCCAGATGACGGCAATGCCGCAGCTCGTCGCCGCCTTCCACAGCCTGGTCGGGCTGGCGGCCGTTCTGGTGGGTGCCGCCGCCTTCCTCAACCCCGACGCCTTCGGCATCCTCGCGCTCGGCGGCCCCGACATCGCCCTGGTCAGCCGGTTCGAGCTGGGCTTGGGCGTGGCGATCGGTGCGATCACCTTCTCAGGCTCGGTGATCGCCTTCCTCAAACTCAGCGGCAAGATGAGCGGCGCGCCGATCCTGCTGCCGGCGCGTCACATCGTCAATCTCGGCACCGTCGCGGCGATCGTGGCGCTGGTATTCCTGTTCCACCGCGACACGCCCGCGCTGTTCTGGGCGCTGGTGCTGCTGTCGCTGCTGGTCGGCTTCCTGTTGATCATCCCGATCGGCGGGGCCGACATGCCGGTGGTGGTGTCGATGCTGAACTCCTATTCCGGCTGGGCGGCGGCGGCGATGGGCTTCACGCTGCACAACACCGCGATGATCATCACCGGGGCGCTGGTCGGCAGCTCGGGCGCGATCCTCAGCTACATCATGTGCCGGGCGATGAACCGCAGCTTCATCTCGGTGATCGCCGGCGGCTTCGGCGTCGAGAACGGGACGGCGGCGAACGGCGCGCGAATCGACCGGCCGTGGAAGCGTGGCTCGGCCGAAGACGCCGCTTTCCTGATGCAGGAGGCCGAGCAGGTCATCATCATCCCCGGCTACGGCATGGCGGTGGCACAGGCGCAGCATGTCGTGCGCGAGATGGGGGACTTGCTCAAGTCTGCCGGCGTGCGCGTCAAATACGCAATCCATCCGGTCGCCGGCCGCATGCCCGGGCACATGAACGTGTTGCTCGCCGAGGCCAACGTCCCTTACGACGAGGTGTTCGAGCTTGAGGACATCAACGGCGAATTCGCCCAGACCGATGTCGCCTTCGTCATCGGCGCCAACGATGTCGTCAATCCGGCGGCGCGCACCGACCCGTCGAGCCCGATCTACGGGATGCCGGTGTTCGATGTGGAGCGCGCCAAGACGATCCTGTTCGTCAAACGCTCGATGGGGGGGGTCGGCTACGCCGGGGTCGATAACGAGGTGTTCTACATGGACCAGACGATGATGCTGCTCGCCGACGCCAAGAAGATGGTCGAGCAGATCAACAAGGCGCTGCAGCACTGATCGGAACGCGGGCCGCCCCTGGCATCGCTGAACAGTTTCACCCCCGGCCCGTTTCGCGTTAGGAATGGCGACCCGGAGCGTGAGCAAGGAGGGGCAGTTGCGGAAAATCGGCCTGATTGGCGGCATGAGCTGGTATTCGACGCGCAGCTATTACGAGCACATCAACCGCGGCGTGCAGGCGGCCAAGGGCGCCGAGGCCAGCGCGCCGCTGCTGATCGAAAGCCTTGATTTCTCGGAACTTGCCCGCCTCTCCGACGCCGCCGACTGGGCCCGCGCCGGCGCGGTGCTCGGCGATTCCGCGAAGCGGCTAGAGCAGGCGGGGGCGACGGCGCTGATCATCGGCGCCAATTCGATGCACAAGGTCTATGACGGGGTCGCCGGCCAGGTCTCGGTCCCGGTGTTCCATATCGCCGAATGCGTCGGCGTGCGGATGGCGGGAAATGCCGTGCGCAAGGCGGCTCTGCTCGGCACGCGCAACGTCATGCTCGAAAGCTTCTATCGCCAGAAGCTGATCGCCCACGACATCGAACTGCTCGCCCCCAACACGGGCTTCGTCGATGCGCTTGACCGGATCATCTACGGCGAACTGGTCCGTGGCAAGGCGACCCGCAACGCCGAGCGCGAGCTGAAATCGATGATCACCAATCTCGCGCAGGAGGGCGCCGAGGCGATCGTGCTCGGCTGCACCGAGCTCGAAATGGTCGTGGATATCGATGCCAATGTGCTGCCAGTCTACGATTGTACCCATATCCACGCCCAGGCGGCGGTCGACTGGATTTTGGACTAGACTTGGATCGCGCGCCCTACGCCTCCCACCCGGCTCGCTCGCGCGGCCGCGAATTTGCACTTGAGGGCGCGCTGACACGGGGTCCGCGCACTGCGTTCCAGCGCGACCGGGATCGCATCATCCATTCGATCGCCTTTCGCCGGTTGCGTTACAAGACCCAGGTGTTCGTCGCGCCCGATGGCGATCACTACCGCGTCCGCCTGACCCACAGCCTGGAGGTCGCGCAGATCGCGCGGGTCATCGCGCGAGCGCTGGGGCTGGACGAGGATCTCACCGAGGCACTGGCGCTGGCGCATGACATCGGCCACGCACCGTTCGGCCATGCCGGCGAGGACGCGCTCAAGGCCGTGCTCGCCGAGGCGGGCGGCTTCGATCACAACGCCCACTGCCTGCGGGTGCTGATGCGGCTGGAATCGCCCTATTGCGAGCACGACGGGCTGAACCTCAGCTGGGAGACGCTGGAGGGGCTGGCCAAGCACAATGGGCCGGTGGAGGTGCCGGGCTGGGCGCTCGCCGAGCTCGACGCCGCCTATCCGCTCGATCTGATGAGCTGGCCGTCGCTTGAGGCGCAGGTCGCGGCGATCGCCGATGACATCGCCTATGACAACCACGACATCGACGACGGGCTGCGCGCTGGATTCCTCGATCTCGACGAGCTGCTGGCGCATCCGTTCGTCGCCGAGCATTGGCGCGAAGTCGAACGACGATATCCCGATGCACCGCTGGACCGTCGGCTGCGCGAACTGATCCGTGGCCAGATCGGCCTGATGGTCAACGATGTAATCGGCGAGACGCGGGCGCGGGTCGAGGGGATGGGCGACGTCGAGGACATCCGCCGCGCCGATGGGGCAAGCTCCGGGTTCTCTCCGGCGATGGCGGAGGCGGAGCGGGCGTTCAAGCGCTTCCTCTACGACAAGCTCTACTACCACCCGGAGCAGGTCGAGACTTCGCGCCGGGCGCAATCGCTCATCGCCGAGCTGTTCGCCGCCTACGCGCGCGATCCGGCGCTGATGGAGGAAGATTGGGCCACGCGGCTCCCCGAAGCCGAACCAGCGCGCGCCCGCCACATCGCCGATTACATCGCCGGCATGACCGACCGCTTCGCGATCAAGCGCCACGCCGGGATCTACGGCCGGACCCCCGATGGCCTGGGCAGAGTGTGACGCGCGATGGCCGATCCAAGCCCGCCCACCCTGAGCTTGTCGAACGGCCGTAGTTTTTCTGCAGCGGGCGCGAGGCTCAAAGCGACGGACAGTGTTTCGAAAAGCACAGCACGGACAGCTGAGGTGTCGATGGCCGAACCGATGCTGCACTGCGGTTGACTTGCGTGGGCGCAACCCTCATTCAGCGGCGATCGCTGACCGCGCGGGAGAGTTCCTTTCGATTCGTGGCAACACGGACCGGGAGGGCGCCGAAGGAGCAACCGCCCCGGAATCTCTCAGGCCCATGGACCGCGCAGGGTCGATAGCGATGCTCTGGAAAGTGTCGGGCCCTCGGGTCTGGCCGCCGAAGGGGTAACCCCGGACCGCTTTGGTTGGGGGGAAAGCTCTCAGGTTTCCGTGACAGAGGGGGCACCTGACCGGTGTGCCATGCTGTGCGGAGCTATGTCCTGTGAGCGAAAGCGAAGTTCTCGATAGCGATGATGCGGGCGAAACGCCGGCGACGCTGACCCTTCCGCTCGACGCCTGGCACCGCCAGCGAGGCGCGCGGATGGTGGAGTTCGCCGGCTATTGGATGCCCGTCCAATACGCTGGCGAGGGCGGGGGGATCATCGCCGAGCATTTGTGGACGCGCGGCCACGCCGGGTTATTCGACGTCAGCCACATGGGCCAGCTCACGGTGTCCGGCGAAGCGGCAGCCGAGGCCCTGGAGGCGCTGCTGCCAGGCGAGATCGCGGGGCTGAAGCCTGGCCGCATGCGCTATTCGCTGCTGCTCGACGAGAATGGCGGCATCCTCGATGATCTGATCGTCACGCGGCGCGGCGCCGATTTCTACATCGTCGTCAATGGCGCGACCAAGTGGGACGACATCGGCCATCTGCGCGAGCACCTGCCCGACGCCATTACCCTCACCCACATGGACGAACACGCGCTGCTGGCGCTGCAGGGGCCGGCGGCGGTCCAGGCGCTCACGCGGCTCGGGATCGAGCCGGCACGCGAGGGAGGGCCGCCGGTCGAGGCGCTGCGCTTCATGCAGGGCGGAGGCTATCGCTGGCAAGGCCGCCCGCTCGGCATCAGCCGCTCCGGATATACCGGGGAGGATGGCTTCGAGATTTCGGTGCGCGAATGCGACGTCACGGCGTTCGCCGACGCGATTTGCGACCAGCCCGAAGTCAGGCCGATCGGCCTGGGCGCGCGCGATTCGCTGCGGCTGGAGGCGGGGCTGCCGCTTTATGGGCACGACCTCTCGCCCGAGACCGACCCGGTCAGCGCCGGGCTCGCCTTTGCCATCAGCAAGCGCCGCCGCGCCGACGGCGGTTTCCCCGGCGCCGGCCGCATCCTCGCGCTGCTTGCAAGCGGAACGCCCCGGGTCCGGGTCGGCCTGACGCTGGACGGTCGCATGGCGGCGCGCGAGGGAGCAAAGGTCTTCACAGGAGATCAGGAGGTTGGCGTCGTAACGTCTGGCGGGTTCTCACCTTCGCTCCAACACCCGATCGCCATGGCCTTTGTCGCGAGCGATCGCTCTTCTCCCAGCACCCCGCTCGAAATCGAGATGCGCGGCAAGCGGATCGCCGCCCACGTTGTGCCGCTGCCCTTCATCCCCCATCGCTACGTCCGTTGAGGAGCGCCTTTGCATGAGCCGATATTACACCAAGGACCACGAGTGGATCGAAATCGCCGGCGACACCGGCACGGTCGGCATCACCGACTATGCTCAGGCGCAGCTCGGCGACATAACCTTCGTCGAACTTCCGAGCTCAGGCCAGCAGGTTACGCGGGGAAGTTCCGTCTCCGTCGTTGATTCCGTCAAGGCGGCCAGCGACGTCTACACGCCGGTGAGCGGCACGGTGGCAGACGCCAACCATGCGCTCACCGACGCGCCCGAGTTGGTCAACACCGATGCGGAGGTCGGCGGCTGGCTGTTCCGCGTGACGCTTAGCGATCCCGCCGAACTCGACGGGCTGATGGATCGTGCGGCTTACGACCTCTATGTGGAAGGGCTCTGAACGGCGATGCGCTATCTTCCGCTGACCGACACCGACCGCTCGGAGATGCTTGCCGTGATCGGCGCGTCTTCGGTCGATGAGCTGTTTGCCGACGTTCCCGCCGAGGCGCGGCTGGCCGGGCCGATCGCCGGGCTGCCGCCGCACGCCTCCGAAATGGCGGTTGAGCGTCACATGGCGGCGCTGGCGGCCAAAAATCTCAGCGCTGGCGTGGCGCCCTTCTTCCTCGGCGCCGGCGCCTATCGTCATCATATTCCCGCCTCGGTCGACCATCTGATCCAGCGCGGCGAGTTCCTGACCGCCTACACGCCCTACCAGCCGGAGATCGCGCAGGGCACGCTGCAGGTGCTGTTCGAGTTCCAGACCCAGGTCGCGCGGCTGTTCGGCACCGATGTCGCCAACGCTTCGATGTATGACGGCTCGACCGCGTGCTGGGAGGCGATACTGATGGCCGGGCGCGTCACCAAGCGCGGCAAAACGGTGATCGCGGGAGGGCTGCACCCGCATTACCTGGCGACGGTGCGGACGATGGCGCGCTTCACCGGCGACGTGTTGGACACCCGCTTGCCAGTGCTGTCGCCCGAGCCGGACGACGCCGAGCTGATCGCCGCGATCGATGGCGAGACCGCCTGCGTCGTCGTCCAATATCCGGACATCCTCGGCCGCATCCCCGATCTCGCCGCCATCGCCAAGGCTGCCCACGCCAAGGGCGCGCTGCTGGTGGCGGTGGTCACGGAGCCCGTCGCGCTGGGGCTGATCGAGGCGCCAGGCAACCTCGGCGCGGACATCGTCGTCGGCGAGGGGCAATCGCTTGGGGTCGGGCTCAACTTCGGCGGGCCGTACCTCGGGTTGTTCGGCTGCCGCGAGAAGTTCCTGCGGCAGATGCCCGGGCGATTGTGCGGCCAGACGCTCGACGCCGATGGCAGACGCGGCTTCGTGCTGACCCTCTCGACCCGCGAGCAGCACATCCGGCGCGAAAAAGCGACCAGCAATATCTGCACCAATTCAGGGCTTTGTGCTCTGGCCTTCACGATCCACATGACCTTGCTCGGCGGCGAGGGGCTGACCCGTCTGGCAAGGCTGAACCATGCTCGCGCCCAGTCGATGGTTTCGCGGTTGACTCAGATTCCGGGGGTTACCTGCCTCAATGAGGCCTGGTTCAACGAGGCGACGCTGATCCTTCCCGGCGATGCGCGCGAGGCGGTCCATGCACTGGCCGAACGCGGCATTTTGGGCGGGGTTTCGCTCGGGCGGCTCTACCCGGACGCGCCGGAACTCCACCGGGGGCTGCTCGTCACCGCCACCGAAACCACCACCGACGAGGACATCGAAGCGCTTGCCGAAGGGCTGGCGGCGGTGTTCGCGGGAGAACCGGCATGAATGCGCTCAATCCATCGGGCTGGCGGCCGCAATCGGGCGAGGGCGGTGGCGCCGCCGCCGGGCCGACCGCCAGCGGCGATCGGGGCCTCGCGCTCGAGGAGCCCTTGATCTTCGAGCTGAACTGCGAAGGCAAGACCGGCGTCGATCTGGACGAAGCCGACATGGCGCCGCTGCCGGCGCTGGCCCGCTTCCTGCGCAAGGCACCGCCGGCATTGCCCGGGCTGACGGAGCCCGAGACGGTGCGTCACTATACGCGGCTGTCGCGCCAGAATTACGCGATCGATTTGGGACCGTTTCCTTTGGGTTCCTGCACGATGAAGCACAATCCTCGACTGAATGAGAAGATCGCGCGGCTGCCGGGTTTCGCCGACATCCATCCGCTTCAGTCGCAATCGACCGTGCGCGGCGCCTACGAGGTGATCGACCAGCTCGCTCAATGGCTGATCGCGCTGACCGGCATGCACGGCGTGGCGATGACCCCCAAGGCAGGCGCGCATGGCGAGTTGTGCGGGCTGCTGTGCATTCGCGCCGCGCTCGACGCCCGGGGTGATCCGCGCCCAGTGGTGCTGGTGCCGGAGAGCGCCCACGGCACCAACCCGGCGACGGCCGCCTTCGCCGGCTTCAAGGTAGAGAGCATCCCCGCGACGGCGGAGGGCCGCGTCGATCTCGCGGCGCTGAACGCGCGGCTCGGGCCGGACGTGGCGGGCGTGATGATCACCAACCCCAACACCTGCGGGCTGTTCGAGCCCGAGATGAAGGCGATCGCCGACGCCGTCCATGCCGCCGGCGGCTACGTCTATTGCGACGGCGCCAACTTCAACGCCATTGTCGGCAAGGTGCGGCCCGGCGATCTCGGCATCGATGCGATGCACATCAACCTCCACAAGACCTTCTCGACACCGCATGGCGGCGGCGGGCCGGGGGCGGGACCGGTGGTGCTGTCCGAGGCGCTCTCGCCCTATGGTCCGCTGCCGTTCGTGGCGCGCGGTGCCGACGGGTTCGTCCATCTCATCGAGGAGGAGGACGCGGGCGCGATGGGGCACAGCCAGTCCTTCGGGCGGATGGCGGCGTTCCACGGGCAGATGGGGATGTTCACCCGCGCGCTGACCTATATCCTCAGCCACGGCGCCGATGGCTTGCGCCAGGTCGCCGAGGACGCGGTGCTAAACGCCAATTACGTGCTGCGCAGCCTAGAGGACGTGCTCGACGCGCCCTATGCGGCGAGCGGGCCATGCATGCACGAGGCGCTGTTCAGCGACACCGGCCTGCCCGATGGCTTCTCGACGCTCGACATCGCCAAGGGGCTGATCGACGAAGGCTTCCACCCGATGACCGTCTATTTCCCACTGGTCGTGCATGGCGCGATGCTGATCGAGCCGACTGAGACCGAGAGCAAGCTCGGGCTCGATCGGCTGATCGCCTCGCTGCGCAGCCTTGCCGAGAGGGCGGGAGCGGAGGACGTCAGCCTCAAGTCCGCGCCGCATTTCGCGCCGCGCCGCCGGCTCGACGAGACGCTGGCTGCGCGCCGTCCGGTGCTGACCTGGCAGGGCCATGTCCAGCCGCCAGGCGCGCCGGTGCCCAGCGAGATCGGCGGCGGCTGATGCTGGCGCCGCTCGCTTCCTCCTACCCGCCCTTGGCGCGATAGAGCTGCTCCTCGCCGGGGAAGGCGCGGCTGCGCACTTCCTCGGCATAACGGGCGGCGGCAGCGGAGATGGTTTCGGCGATGTTCTCGTAGCGCTTCACGAAGCGCGGCACCCGCTCGAACATGCCGAGCATGTCTTCGGTGACAAGCACCTGACCGTCACAGGTTGACGAGGCGCCGATGCCGATGGTCGGGATCGCGAGCTTTTCGGTAAGCGCCACCGCGATCGGCTCCAGCACGCCTTCGATCACCACCGCGAAGGCGCCGGCGGCAGCCACCGCCTCGCCATCGGCGATGATCTTCGCACGCTCCTCGTCGCTCTTCCCCCGTGCGCCATAGCCGCCAAGCGCGTTCACCGCCTGGGGGGTGAGCCCGACATGCGCCATCACCGGAATGCCGCGCGAGGAGAGGAAGGCGATGGTCTCGGCCATCGCCGCGCCGCCCTCGAGCTTGACCCCCGCGCACCCGGTCTCGGCCATCACCCGGCTGGCCGAGGCGAAGGCCTGCGCGGGCGAGGCTTCGTAGCTGCCGAACGGCATGTCGACCACGACGACGCTGTGATAACTGCCGCGCACCACCGCCGCGCCATGCGCGCACATCATGTCGAGCGTCACCGCCAGCGTCGAGGGCAGGCCGTAGATCACCTGGCCGAGCGAATCCCCGACGAGCAGCAGATCGCAATGCGGATCGAGCAGCTGCGCCTGGCGCGCGGTATAGGCGGTGAGCATCACCAGCGGTTGCTCGGTCACGCCGTCTCGCTTGCGCCGCTGGATCGCCGGCACGGTCAGCCGTTTCATCGGCGCCGGCGTCGGGTGGGCGCGGCTGGTGCTGGTGTCGAGTTGGAAGGTGGTGGACATGAGTGAAGGTCTAGCCGCTCGCGCAAAGCTGGGGAAGGGCGGCGGTTGGCGCTTTGCCAATGCGCGGCCTTGGGTTAGCCTTTGCGGCACATTCGCGGGAACGAAGGGGTTAGCGACGCATGTTCGGTCGGATCAAGCCGTTGGACGCCATCATGGCTTCGGCCGAGAGGAAATCGCTGCACCGCTCGCTCGGCGCGTTCCAGCTGACGATGCTAGGCATCGGCAGCGTGATCGGCACGGGCATCTTCGTGCTCACCGCCTCGGGAGCGCAAAAGGCCGGGCCAGGGCTGATGCTGGCTTTTGTCATCGCTGGGATCATCTGCATCCTCGCGGCGCTGTGCTACGCGGAGATCGCCGCCATGATTCCGGTCGCGGGCAGCGCTTACACCTACACCTACGCGACGGTGGGCGAGCTGCTCGCCTGGACGGTGGGGTGGGCCCTGATCATGGAATACGCCATAGCCGCGGCTGCGGTTTCCGTCGGCTGGTCGGGCTATTTCACCGGCACCATCCTCAATCAATTCCTCGGCATACATCTGCCCGCCTGGCTTAGCGCCGGGCCGCTGGCGCTCGGCGGTGTGGAAGGTGGGATGATCAACCTGCCCGCGATGGGCATAGCACTGCTGGTTAGCGGACTGTTGATCATCGGAACCAGCGAAAGCGCCAAGGTCAACGCGGCGCTGGTGGTGGTGAAGCTTATCGCCCTGACCGTGTTCATCGCACTGACCTACACGAGCCCGGCGTTCTCTCTGGAGAAAATCAACCCTTTCCTGCCGGCCGGCGTGTTTGGCGGTTTCGGCACCGGGGTGGGCGCGGTCGGGGCTGCCGCAACGATGTTCTTTGCCTACGTCGGGTTCGATTCGGTTTCGACGGCGGCGGAGGAAACGATCAACCCGCAGCGGAACGTCCCGCTCGGCCTGATCGGTTCGCTGCTGATCTGCACGGTTTTCTACATTCTGGTCGCCGGCGGCGCGGTCGCCACCTTGAGTGGCCAGCCGATCATGGGAGCGAACGGTGTGCCCCTGGAGGTCGGCTCCGCGGAACTCGCCCGCCAATGTGCGCTGCCGCAATACGCCGAAGCGCTGGTGTGCTCAAAGGAGGCCCTGGCGCATGTCCTGCGGGTGATCGGCTTCACCGGCCTTGGCAACCTGCTCGGCGTCGCCGCCTTCCTGGCACTGCCCTCGGTCATCCTCGTGCTGCTCTACGGGCAGACGAGGATTTTCTTCGTGATGAGCCGCGACGGCCTGCTGCCGGAGGTGCTCAGCACCGTGCATCCCAGGTTCAAGACGCCCCACATCATGACCATGATCACTGGCGGCCTGGTGGCGCTCGGCGCCGCGTTCTTCCCCGTGGGACAGTTGGCCGACATTTCCAACGCCGGCACGCTCTATGCCTTCATGTTCGTGGCCATCGGACTGCTGGTCCTGAGGCGCACCGATTCCGGGCGCCGCCGCCACTTCCGCGTACCCGCGGCCTGGCTGGTCGCGCCGCTGACGGTGTTCGGTTGCGTCTTTCTGTTTTTCAACCTGCCGAGGCAGGCGATGCTGTTCCTGCCGGCCTGGGGCGCGATCGGCTTGGTGATCTACTTCGCCTACGGCTACCGCAAGAGCCACCTCGGGCGTGGCTTCGTCGAGGTGCACGAGGATGACGCCGATGCGCCGCCCTTGCGGTGAAACCGCTGCGGGGCGGGGTTGGGGTGAGTAGGGGCCTGGCTTTCCGAACTTAGCGGAGCGTATCCTCTCCCCGGACGGGGAGAGGATACGGAGGCTTGGCGCGTCGCGCTTAGCCGAAGTTGGAGAAGGCGGCCGGCCGCCGCCCTACAGCGCCGGTTGACGGGTCATCGCTTCGGCGGTCAGCGTATCGATCACCTCCTGGCGCGTCTCGGCCTCGACGTCGCGGCCTTGCAGGAAGGCAAGAAGGTCGTCGGTGAGGCGCTGGGTGCAGGTGGCGAACACGCCGTGCGGCTCACCGCCATATTCGAGGAACTGGGCCTGTGGCACCAGCCTCGCCACCGCGCGTCCGGTGGGCTCGATCGGCACGGTCTTGTCCGATGTGCCGTGGATGATCAGCGTCGGCACGCCGAAGCTGGCGAGGTCCGGGCGGAAGTCGGTGGTGGCGAAGGCGTTGGCGGAGGCCAGTGTCGGCCGCAGCCCGGCCTGCATCGCGGTGGCCCAGGCGAGATCCACAACCTCGGCGCTGACCGGCCGGTCGATCAGGCCGACGCCGAAGAAATCCTTGAAGAAGCCGCGGAAGAAGTGGGCGCGGTCCTCCAGCATGCCCTTCGCCATTGTGTCGAATGTCTCCTGCGGCACGCCCTCGGGATTGCTCTCGTCCTGGAGCATGTAAGGGACGACCGAACTCACCAGCGCCACCCGGGAAACGCCTCGTCCGCCATGGCGCGACATGTAGCGCGCGATCTCGCCTCCGCCCATCGAGAACCCGACAAGCGCTGCCTCCTCGCCGCCGGCGAGTTGGCTCATCACGGCCTCGAGATCGTCGGCGAAGGTGTCGTAGTCATAGCCGCCTGATGGCTGGTCCGAGCGCCCGAAGCCGCGCCGGTCGTAAGCGATCGCGCGGAAGCCGGCTTCCGCCAGCGCGTGGGTGATCGGATCCCAGCTGTCGCCCGAGAGCGGCCAGCCGTGGATCAGCACCACCGGCGGCCCGGCTCCCCAGACTTTGGCGTAGAGGCGGGTTCCGTCACGGGTTTCGATCATCGGCATGGGCAATGTCCTTCAGCGCTTCGCTACGGTCAAACCCTGGGGTGGCGAGGGGTTCCGCCGGATCGCGCGACAGACCGGCCGTGAGTGGAGTTTGGGACGACCCGAAGGCTCAGGGGCGGACTTCCAGCGAATCGGCGCCGGTCAGCCGTTCGTAGATCTCGGGCGCCACGTTGATGCAGCCGTTGGTCACCCACCGCCGTTCGGCTGCGGAGCCACGCGCCAGCCGCTCGGCGCGCCGCTCGCTGGGCCGGCCAAGCCAGACGCGGTGGATGGCGAAGATGTCCCGCTTCGTCTCGAGGAACTGCAGCACATCGCCGCCATATCCCTTTTGTTGGACGTGGCGGCGATGGAGGGCGAAGTGGCCCACCGGGGTGTCCCGCCCCACCAGCGCCGGATAGCAGCGATCCCCGACGCAGAGCAGCGCGCTGGCAAGGAAGACCACCAGCGTCATTGGCGGATGTGTCTGGGCTCATCGTAGAACGGGGGCGGAGGCGGAGGCGCGGCGACATAGGTGCCGATCTCGCAGTCGCGCAGTTGGAGCGAGGTCACCAACTCTTGCATCGAACTGCTCGCCCCCATCCCGCCCTGGCCCCAGGCGCCGCCGCCGCCGCCGCCGCCCAGCGCGATGTTGCGGGCGCCGGCGACTCCGAGCACGGTGGTCATCTGCGTCACCTGATGGCCGAACAGCCGATAGCCTGAGCCATCTTCGAGCGGAACCCTGCGATAATCCTGCCGCACGCCCTGCTCGTCGATATAGGGGGCCAGATATTCGTTATAGCCAAGCCCCACGCGCGAATTCTTGAACAGGCCGAAGAAAGTGCCCTGGACCGGCTCGCGCACGACCCGCTGCAGTGGGCCGCAGGCCCCGGTCTCCTTGACGATATTGCCGACGCCGACCGTACTCGGCGGGGTTCCCGGCACCACCGGCGGGATGAAGATCGCCCGATAGCGGCTGTTGGTGGAAGCATCGACGTTGGTGGAACTGTTGCCGCCGGCGCCTGGGCTGATGGTCACCGCATTGGTATTGGCGCCGGTGTTCGCGCCCGCGGTGTTGGTGTTGTTGCCGCCCGTCGCCGAGGCGCCACCGAGCGTGTTGCCGCCGCTGCTGGAAGTCGCGCCGCCCAGGGTGTTGCCGCCGCTACTGGAGTTCGCGCCGCCCAAGGTGTTGCCGCCACTTGTCGAGTTGCTTGCCCCAGTCGACGCACTGCTGGCCCCGGTTGAGAGCGTCGAGGTGTTGCTGTTCCCGGTGGAGGAGCTGGTGTTGGTGCCGCCATTGCTGGTGGTGGTGCCGCCATTGCTGGTGGTCGTGCCGCCGGTGCTGTTCGTGTTGCCGCCGGTGATCGTGCCGGTCGTGGTGTTGGTCGAGTTCTGCAGCACACTCGGGTTGACCGTCGGGCTGATCGTTACCCCGGACGAATTCGAGGCCGAAGACGTGCCGCTCTGGCTACTGGTGCTCATGGTGCCCGTCGCCGACGAAGGGGTCGAGGTGTTGCCAACCGTCTGGTTGGTGACGGAGCAGGAAGTCGAGGTGGTCGGGCACGTGGTCGGCGGCGTCTGCGCGGCCGCAGGGAGCGCCAGCGCCAGCGCACTGATCGCCGCCGCCGGGCGGAGCGTCCCGCGTCGGCCTTTGGCGCAGCGACCGGTCTGCAAAAAGCTGCGGCGCGATGCGCCCGTCGTTTGATAGTTCGAACGCGAGCCGATCATATATCCTCCTGCCACATGTGCTTGTGAGGATCCCCGCTGCCGCCGTGCTTCACGGGATCGCCTCCGCGCTATCATTCTGGAATTGTTATGCTTCGAATTCCCTCCAACTGCTGTCAAGGACGATTGTTTCGGGCAACCTACTTTGCAGGGCGACGCGGCCCGCTGTTTTATTCCTCGGCCATGGCGCATGCCGTCAGAACAGGCTCAATTGACCATTCGTACCGGGGCGGCGGAACCCCGAGCAGTCGAGGTCGATCTCCACTCGATCGATGCCGAGCCGCCTGGTGGCGATGTGGAAGCGTCGGCGAAACAGCTCGGCCCAGACACCTTCCGGTTTCATCCGCGAGCCGAAGTCTGGATCGTTGTCGCGCCCGCCCCGGATCGAGCGGACGATGGCCATGACCTTGGCGGCGCGCTCCGGGTAATGCACGGCGAGCCATTCGCGGAACAGCGGCGCGACTTCGTGCGGCAGGCGCAGGATGATCCAGCTGGCGGAGCGGACCCCGCGCTCCGCCGCCGCGGCCAGGATGCTTTCCATGAAATGGTCGGTGATCGCGGGGATCACCGGGGCGACCGAGACATGGGTGGGGATGCCGGCCTCGACCAGTCGCCCCAGCGCCGCCAGCCGTTTCGCCGGGGAGGAGGCGCGCGGTTCGAGGCTGGCGGAGAGCTTCGGATCGAGGCTCGTCACCGATATCCCGACCGCCACGAGCCGCGCCTCCGCCATCTCGCTCAGCAGGTCCAAGTCGCGCAGAACCCGGTCGGACTTGGTGGTGATCGTCACCGGATGGCGCGCCTCGAGGCAGACTTCGAGCACCTGGCGGGTGATCCGGTAGCGCCCCTCGATCGGCTGGTAGGGATCGGTGTTCGTCCCCATCGCGATCGGCGCCGGCCGGTAGCCGGGCTTGGCCAGCGTCTCGCGCAGCAGCCGCGCCGCCTCGGGCTTGGCGAACAGCCTGGTCTCGAAATCCAGCCCGGGCGAGAGATCGTGGTAAGCGTGGGTGGGCCGGGCGAAGCAGTAGATGCAGCCATGCTCGCAGCCCCGATAGGCGTTGATCGAGCGGTCGAAGGGGATGTCGGGCGATGTGTTGAAGCTGAGGATGGTCTTCGAGTGCTCCTCCGTCACCGTGGTGCGCAGCTTGGGCGGCGCGCCATCCACAGCCACAGCATCGTCGAGCCAGTCGCCGTCCGCCTCGCGAGCGGCGAGCCCGAAGCGCTGCGGCACCGCGCCGGATTGGGCGCCTCGGCCGGACAGCGGCGGATGGGCGGTGGCCATCCGTTATTTCGAACATAAAGGGAACACAGAGTCAAGCGGGTGCGCGAATCGTCCGTCCAGGGGTTGCGCAAGGTGACAAGGTTGACACATCTGACACGGTACAAGGAGCAGTGTCACCTTGCGGATCACGGCTCTCCGGCAGCGCACAAACATCTGAAAAGGAAAGAAATTATAGGGCAATTATGACGCCGCGCGAGTGTGTAGGAAAGCAGTTTCGACAGCCTGCGTGCGGCCGGGTACGCCGTCCGACAGCAATGCCGTCACCCCTGCGAAGGCAGGGGCCCAGATGAGGGTGCGTCGAGGCGAGCACGTCGCGATCAGGGGAGCTTGGATGGGCCCCTGCCTTCGCAGGGGCGACGGGAAGGCTGCGTAGTTAAACCTCGCGCAACCTTGGCATCAGCTCGATGAAGTTGCACGGCCGATTGCGGCTATCGAGTTGCTCGGCGAGAATCCCGTCCCAGCCGTCCTTCACCGCGCCGTTGGAGCCCGGCAGAGCGAAGATATAGGTGCCGCGCGCGACAATCGCACAGGCGCGCGACTGGATGGTCGAGGTGCCGATCGTCTTGTAGCTGATCCAGCGGAACAGCTCGCCGAAGCCGGGGATGTCGCGGCCACCGAGCGCGTCCCTGACCCGGTCGAGCGCCTCGGGGGTGACGTCGCGGCCGGTGAGGCCGGTGCCGCCGGTGCTGATCACGCAATCGATCGCGGGATCGTCGATCCAGCCGGTCAGCCGGGCGGCGACCCCTGCCGCGTCGTCCTTCTCGATGGCGCGGTCGGCTAGCGTATGGCCGGCGCCCTCGATGCGGGCGGCGAGGATATCGCCGGAGGTGTCTTCGGCGCGGCCTCGACTGTCGGAAATGGTGAGCAGGGCAATGCGGATCGGCTTGAAGGCGCGGCTCTCGTCAACGGCCACGCAGCACCGTTCCGTTCGCCGACATCCGCACCGCCTCGCTGCCGGTAAGGCCGGGGAAGGTCGGCCACATCCCCTGCGCCAGCGCGATGCGGGTTTCGGACGGACCGCCGGCCTGGCGCTCATACATCCAGTAATTGCGCATCACGATGTTCACATAGCCGCGCGTCTCCCAATAGGGGACCGATTCCATCCACAGCAGCGGGTCGCCGCCATCGCGGATCTCGGCGTTCCAGCGCGTCACCGGCAGCAGCCCGGCGTTGTAGGCGGCCATAACCTTGGGCAGCAGGCGCTGGGTGCCCGGTGCATCGCGCAGCATTTGCAGGTGCCGCTGGCCGAAGGCGAGGTTGACCTCGGGCTTGTTGAGATCGCCGGCGCCACCCGCGACGCCCATTGCCGGGGCATGGTCCTTGGCGGCAGCAGGCATGATCTGCATCAGCCCGCGCGCGCCGGCCGGGCTGACGGCGCCGGCGCGGAACACCGATTCCTGCAGCGCATGCGCATAGACCAGCGCCGGATCGACGGTCCAGCCGCCGACCGGCGTCCACTTCGGCGTCGGGAAACGCGTCGCCGGTTCCGGCCGGCCGCCCTGCGGCGCGTTATAGGCCATCCACAGCTGGGTGGAGGGCAGGCCGAGGTCGCGCGCCAGCCGGGTCAACGGCGCATATTGTGAGGGCGCGCCGATCCGTGCCTGATGGCGGAGCACCTCGTCGGCAAGCGTATCCTGGCCGATCTCGGACAGCGCCACCGCCACCCGGACGTTGCCGGTGTCGCGAAGGTTCTGCCAATCGGCCTGGGTGAAATCGGCGCCGGCGTGCTGCTCGGACAGCTTCATGCCGAGCTGCTCGGCGGCGAGCATGCCGTACAGCGTCTCGTCCCGGCGCGCGGCCTCGATCAGCGGCGCCGCCGCCAGTTCGGGCTTGCGGCAGCGGACCAGCGCGCGGCTGCGCCAGTACAGCGCGGCGGCTGCGAGTTCGGAATTGTCGGCGCGGGCGGCGGCGTTGCGGAACGCCTCGGCGGCGCCATCGCAATCGTCGAGCCGCCAGGCGGCGAGCCCCGCCGTCCACCACGCCTCGCCGATCCACGGGCCGCTGGCCTGGCCGGCCAACTGCGCCATCTGATAGGCGCTGGCGTTGTCGTTCTCGATGTAGAAGCCCCAGGCGATGCGCTGGCGCCATTCGGCGCGGGCGTCGCTGCTCAGGGTTGCATCGATGCCGTCGAGCAGCTGGCGCGCGCTCATCGGATCGTCGTTCTTGATCCGCTCGAGGATGCCGGCGGCGACGCTTTCGGGCATGGTGCCGTCGTCGATATGGCGCGGCTTGATCCGCTTCGGCAGCGACGGCAGCTTATAAAGTGCCTGCTGGCTGGGCAGACCCGGCAGCAGCTGCGCGCCGCGCTTTACCGCCAACCGGCTGATCTGGTCCGCCTGCGGCAGATCGGCGCCCCCGGCAAGCCAGCCGCTCAGCCGGTCGACCTCCACCTTTGGCGAATCGGCCCCGAGATAGAACTCGGCGAGGGCTTCCTGATGCAGCGTCCCCTCGGGCCTCTGCGCGAACAACTGCTGGACGTGGCTCCAGTCCTTGCGCTCGATCGAGGAGAACAGGTCGCGATAATAATCGCGCTCGTCCTGGCTGAGCAGCGAGGGGACGGCGGTGCGGTCCGCGCGGCTGCGGAAGTAATCGACGGCCGCGCTGTTGGCCTGCGCGGCGCCGCCAAAGCCAAGCCCTGCGACGGCACATACCATGCCGACCAGCCGATTGCCGACGGGGCGTCTCATGCGTGCGGTCCCTCTTTTACTCCCTGATCCGCTGGATCTTTTGCCGTCCAGTCGAGCCAGTTTCGCCACACTTCCGCCTTCCATTTCGGTCTTGCAAGCAACGCCGGCAGACCGCGTAGGGCTAGCAGCGGTATGTTCGTGGGACTATGTATCAGTTTGGTTGCCGTGGCAGCATTATTCGTCGGTTCGTTTTGGAGCAGCGGCAGGATGGTGTGCCCGAAGCAGATCAGCCGCTTCGGCGACACCATTTTGACGTGGTGAGCGACCAGGGCGGCGAAGCCCAGGGCGCCGAGCCGGTCCCAATCGGCCATCGGCGTGTGGCGCGGCAGGACGCTGGCGACATAGGCCTCGCCGGCGGCTATTCCGAAAGCGGACAGCATCGCATCGAGCAACCGGCCCTGCGGTCCCGACAGCAGCCGCTCGGTATCCTCACGCTCGGGATCGGGGACGAGCACCATTACCGCCGCGCATGCCTGCCCGCGTGGCGGCACCCGGCCGCTGCCCGCGCCGCCGCGGCGGCCATCGTCGAGCCAGGGTTCGGTCAGCCACCAGTCGGTGAACGAGGCGAAATCGGCGGGCCAGCCTGCGGTGTCGAGCGGCACCGCCTCGGGAAGGCTGGCAACTCGCGCCGGGGCAAGCGAAGCCAGGGGCCGGTTAACGTCCCGGCGCTGACCTTCGGTTCGCTTCGCCTCGCGGGTGCGCGCCGGCCCGCGCAGTTCCTCGCGCGCCTCGGCACCGGCTTCGGCGGTCGGTTGCGCGGGCGAGAGCCATTGCGCCGGTTCGTCGTGAAAGGCGCAATCCACCCCGGCCTCGCGCCACCAGTCGATTGCGGCCGCGAACTGCGCCGCCAGCCCCGAATCCGCGAGGGTTGAATCCATGCTCCGCTCTTGACCTGCCGGACGGCACCAATCAAGGCGGGGGCGCAGGAACATAGGCAAAACGCCGAACTAGCGGGGACTGCAGCGTCATGAGCGAACGCGAATCGATGCCCTATGACGTCGTGATCGTCGGCGGCGGCCCGGCCGGCCTGTGCGCGGCGATCCGGCTCAAGCAGCTCAACCCCGATCTGGCGGTCTGCATCCTCGAGAAGGGTTCCGAAGTCGGCGCGCATATTCTGTCGGGCGCGGTGATGGATCCCAGGGCGCTCGACGAACTGCTGCCCGACTGGCGCGACGACGGCTGCCCGATGGCCGAAACCCCGGTCACGGACAATTGGCACTGGATGCTCAGCAAGCGTGGCAAGATCGCCATCCCGCACATCTTGATGCCGCCGTTCATGTCGAACGAGGACAATTACACCGGGTCGCTCGGCAGCCTGTGCCGCTGGCTTGCCGCCAAGGCCGAGGAAGCGGGCGTCGAGATCTTTCCCGGCTTCCCCGCCGCCGAGATCCTCTACGACGAGCAGGGCGCGGTGCGCGGCGTCGCCACCGGCGACATGGGGGTCGGCCGCGATGGCGAGCACAAGGGCGATTACCAGCCGGGCATGGAACTGCTGGCGAAATATACGATCTTCGCCGAGGGCGCGCGCGGCCACCTGACCAAGCAGCTCAAACGGCAATTCGACCTCGACCGGGATTCGCAGCCTCAGATTTACGGCCTCGGCATCAAGGAATTGTGGGACATCGATCCGGACAAGCACGTGCCGGGCCGCGTGCTCCACACCCAGGGCTGGCCGCTGTCGGAGACCGACACCTGGGGCGGCGGCTTCCTGTATCACCAGGCCAACAACCAGGTCGCGCTCGGCCTGGTCGTCGCGCTCGATTACGCAAACCCGCACGTCTATCCGTTCGAGGAGTTCCAGCGCTGGAAGCAGCACCCGCAAATCCGCGCGGTGTTGGAAGGCGGGCGGCGCGTCGCCTATGGCGCGCGGGCGATCAACGAGGGTGGCTGGCAGTCGGTGCCGCAACTAGCCTTCCCCGGCGGCGTGCTCGCCGGCTGCGCGGCCGGCTTCGTCAACGTGCCCCGGATCAAGGGCACCCACACCGCGATGAAGAGCGGCATGCTCGCCGCCGAGGCGATCGCTTCGGCCATCGCCGCCGGGCGCGAGGCGGACGAGCTTTCCGAGTATGATGCGGCGCTTCGCGACAGCTGGATCGCAACGGAATTGAAGCTCGTGCAGAACGCCGAGCCGCTTGCCGCCAAGTTCCAGGGCGATCTGCTCGGCTCGGCGCTGGCCAATGTCGACATGTGGATGCGCTATCTGAAGATCGGCCTGCCGATCACGATGAAGCACCACACGGATGCTTCGATGACCGGCCGCGCCGATCTCTACCCGCCGGTGAAGTACCCGAAGCCCGACGGCGTCATCAGCTTCGACCGGCTGTCCTCGGTGTTCCTCTCAAGCACCAACCACGAGGAGGACCAGCCCTGCCACCTCGTCCTCAAGGACCCGAGCGTGCCGACCCGGATCAACCTGCCGGTCTATGCGGGACCGGAGGCGCGCTATTGCCCGGCCGGCGTCTATGAATACATCGGGCTGGAGGAAGGCACGCCCAGGTTGCAGATCAACGCCCAGAACTGCGTCCACTGCAAGACCTGCGACATCAAGGACCCCACCCAGAACATCGAATGGGTGACGCCGGAAGGCGGAGGCGGCCCGAACTATCCGAATATGTGAGGTCACCGAGTTCGTCGGCCCAACAGGTGCGTCAAAACTTGCTAAATGATGTTCGTGCAGGCAAATCGAGCTATGAATAGATTCTGGTTCGACCTGCTTAATATCCACCAGCCACCCACACGCATGCCGGCGGGTATTGACGAAGCCAACCTGCTGGCATTCCTCGGATCAATCCGGCTTGACGGCGCTCCATCCGACGAACTGGCTGGTTACCTAGAGCGCGATTGGCGCCGGTTTCTTGCCACATGGAACATGTGCCGTGACTTAAAGGGCAAGTGTCTCGAGATCGGGTCGAGCCCCTATTTTACCACCGCGCTTCTGATGGAGTTCACGAGACTTGAACTTACCGCCAGCAACTACGAGCCCTCTGCCGAGTTGCGCGCGCGCCACATCGTCAAGTGGGTTCGTCCTCGAGAATTGAACGAGATCACCCATGTGGTGGACCACGACCTGTTCAACGTGGAGCGCGGGCCGCTGCCCTATCCGGACGATCATTTTGATGTGATCCTCTTCTGCGAGGTGATCGAACACCTCACTCAAGATCCCGCAGCTGCCCTCGCCGAAATCCGTCGGGTTCTTTCCCCTGGTGGGCGGTTGATCGTGACGACCCCAAATGCGGCTTGCCTACGTAATGTGGGGCGCATGTTGCAGGGCAAGAGCGTGGCTGATCGCTATTCCGCCTACGGGCCCTACGGCCGGCACAACCGCGAATACACGCCCGCCGAGCTGAACACGCTTCTGGAAAATACGGGGTTTGGGGTCGATCGCATGTTCACGGCGAACGTCCTGTTCCGCCGTTACACCCACCTAATGATGAATTTTCTTGCCGAGCTGCTTTTTTCGTTGGCTGCGCCACAACGAGCGCGGGCGCTTGGCCAATACACGTTCGTAACCGCGACGAAACGGCCGATTGATGCTGTTCGGCGCCCGGACTGGCTCTATCGCAGTTACGCTGAAAATGAGAAAACCATCGGCGTGGCTGATGGACGTGCTGGCTGAGCATCGTATTTTGCGCGAAAACGCTTACGCTAAGATCAACCTTGCGCTGCACGTCCGCCGCCGGCGCGACGACGGCTATCACGAGATCGAGACGCTGTTCGCCTTCATCGACGAAGGTGACTACCTCACCGCATCCCCGTCCGCACGCGATGTCCTCCACGTCAAGGGCGAGTTTGCGACGGCGCTTGACGATCCGTTCGACAATATCGTGCTTAAAGCGCTGGGCAAGCTCAAGCATGTGCCGGGCTGGGGCGTGTCGCTGGAGAAGCGCCTGCCGGTGGCGGCCGGGCTCGGCGGCGGCTCCGCCGATGCCGGCGCGATCTTCCGCCTGGTCGAACGCTGGAGCGGGCTGCCAGAAAATTGGGTCGAAATTGCCGCGCGCCTCGGCGCCGACGTGCCCGCCTGCGTGGCCAGCCGCGCGTGCATCGGGCGCGGCACCGGCACCGATCTGGAACCCGTGGACGATGATCTCGCCGGGACCCCGGTGCTGCTCGTCAACCCGCGCCTGCCGCTCGCCACCGGGCCGGTGTTCCGCGCCTGGGATGGCGTCGATCGCGGCGCGCTGCCTTCCGGCACCACCCGCGCCATCGCGCTAGCCGGCCGCAACGACCTCGAAGCACCGGCGATCGCGCTGTGCCCGCCGATCGCCAAAGTGCTTACCGCGCTGACCGCCACGGCGCCCTGGCTGGCGCGGATGTCGGGCTCGGGCGCGACCTGCTTCGCGCTATACGACGGCGCCGATGCGTTGCGCGCCGCCGCCGCCGCCCTCGCGGAACAACACCCCGACTGGTGGCAGATGGCCGGCGCGCTTCGGTAAGCGCCGATGCGTTCTTGACCGGCGCGCCCATCCCCGCGAAAGCGCAGGCCGAGAGGAGCAGCCTTCCCGTGCCCACATTCGACAAGTCGCGCCTGCCCAGCCGCCACGTCTCGGTCGGTCCCGAGCGCGCGCCGCATCGCAGCTATTACTATGCGATGGGGCTGACCGAGGAGGAGATTGCCCGGCCCTTCGTCGGCGTGGTCTCGGCCGGCAATGATTCCGCGCCCTGCAACACCACGCTCGACGCGCAGGCCGACGTCTGCCGCGCCGGCGTGATCGAGGGCGGTGGCACGCCGCGCCGGTTCAACACCATCACCGTTACCGACGGCATCGCCATGGGCCACCAGGGCATGAAAAGTTCGCTGGTCAGCCGCGAAGTGATCGCCGATTCCATCGAGCTTTCGGTGCGCGGCCATTGCTACGATGCGATCGTCGGCTTCGCCGGCTGCGACAAGAGCCTGCCCGGGATGATGATGGCGATGCTGCGGCTCAACGTGCCGTCGATCTTCGTCTATGGCGGCTCGATTTTACCCGGCCGCTTCCAAGGCAGGGACGTCACCGTCGTCGACGTGTTCGAGGTGGTCGGCCGTTACGCCGCCGGCGCCTGCCCGCTGTCCGAGCTGACGGCGCTGGAGAAGGTCGCTTGCCCGGGCCACGGCGCCTGCGGCGGCCAGTACACCGCCAACACCATGGCCTGCGTCGCAGAGGCGATCGGATTATCGTTGCCGAACAGCAATATGGTTCCGGCTCCTTACAGGTCGCGTGAAGACATCGCGGTCGCCGCGGGTCGCCAGGTGATGAAGCTGCTCGAAGTGAATCTGCGCCCGCGCGCCATCTGCACCCGCGCCGCCTTCGAGAATGCCGCGCGGGTCGTCGCCGCGACCGGCGGCTCGACCAACGCCGCGCTGCACCTTCCGGCGATGGCCCATGAATGCGGCATCGCCTTCGACCTGTTCGACGTAGCGGAGATTTTCAAATCAACGCCTTACCTCGCTGACCTCAAGCCAGGTGGAAAGTACGTCGCCAAGGATATGTACGAGGCCGGCGGGGTCTATATGCTGATGAAGACGATGCTCGATGGCGGCTTCCTCGATCCCGAGCCGATCACCGTCACCGGCAAGACGCTGGGCGAGAACATCGAGGAGATCACCTGGAACCCGGATCAGAAGGTGATCTACGAGGTCCACAACCCGATCACCCCGACCGGGGGCGTCGTCGGCCTTTGCGGCTCGCTCGCTCCCGATGGCGCGATCGTCAAGGTCGCCGGAATGCACACCCTGCGCTTCCGGGGACCCGCGCGGGTGTTCGAATGCGAGGAGGACGCCTTCGCCGCGGTCGAGGCGCGCACCATCGCCGAGGGCTGCGTGATCGTCATTCGCAACGAGGGGCCGAAGGGCGGCCCCGGCATGCGCGAGATGCTGTCGACCACCGCCGCGCTCTACGGGCAGGGCCTGGGCGAAAAGGTAGCGCTGATCACCGACGGCCGATTCTCCGGCGCGACGCGCGGCTTCTGCATCGGCCATGTCGGACCCGAGGCGGCCGAGGGCGGGCCGATCGGCCTGGTCGCCGACGGGGACATCATCGCCATCGACGCCGAAGCTGGGACGATTGACCTTGAGGTCGACGAGGCGGTGCTCGCCGAGCGCCGCAAGGCCTGGGCGCCGCGCGGCAACGACTATAATTCCGGTGCGCTGTGGCGCTATGCGCGCAATGTCGGCCCCGCGAGCAAGGGCGCGTTGACGCACCCGGGCGCGGCGGCGGAGACGCATGTGTTCGCGGATATCTAGCGGGATCGTGCCGCTCGCGCATGATCAGATCCTCACCGTCGCTCAGATGCGCGAGGCCGAGCAGGCGCTGATCGACGCCGGCAGTTCGGTCGAGGCGCTGATGCAAATCGCGGGGCGCGGCGCGGCGGAATGGGTGTGGCGGATCGCCGCGCATGGCCCGGTGACCGTGGTCTGCGGCCCCGGCAACAACGGCGGCGACGGCTACGTTCTCGCCGAGGCCATCCGCCAGCGGGGCGGCGCGGTTGCCGTCATTGGCGCGCTCGAGCCGAAAACCGAGGCGGCGAAGGCGTCGCGGCGGCTTTATGGCGGCGCGTTTCTGGACCCTGAGGCGCCATGCCACGGCGAGGTGCTGGTCGATTGCCTGTTCGGCAGCGGCCTGACCCGCCCGCTGGGCCAGGCGCACGTGGAGCTGCTCGCGCGGCTGGCGGTGAGCCATCGCCTCCGCGTCGCCATCGACCTGCCGAGCGGCGTTGCCTCCGACACCGGCGCGCTGCTCAATGAGGGCCTGCCGCGCTTCGATCTGACGCTAGCGCTTGGTGCGTGGAAGTTCGCGCACTTCCTGATGCCGTCGAGCGCTAACCTCGGTGAAGTGCGGCTGGTTCCGATCGGGGTCGCGCCGATCGAGGGCGCCGCGCAGGTCATCGCCCGATCGGCGCTGCGCGCTCCGGCGGCGGACTCGCACAAGTACCGGCGCGGGCTGCTCGCAATCGTCGGCGGAGCAATGCCGGGCGCGGCAGTGCTGGCGGCTCTGGCGGCTCAGGGGTCGGGAGCGGGATATGTGAAGCTGTTGGCCGGCGATGGCGCATGTCCGTCGCCTTTGCCCGATCTGGTTACCGACCACCGGACTCTCCCCGATGCGCTCACCGATCCGCGCATCGCCGCGCTGCTGATCGGCCCCGGCCTCGGCCGCGACGATGCCGCGCGTGCGCGGCTCGCTACCGCGCTGGCCGCCCCGGCGCCGCTGGTGATCGATGCCGACGCGCTGATGCTGGTCCGCCCGGATCAGATCGCCGGCCGCGCCGCGCCAGCGATCGCGACGCCGCACGAGGGCGAGTTGGCCGCGCTGGAACGGGCGTTCGGCCTTGCCGCCACCGGGCCTAAGCCGGAGCGCGCGCTGGCCTTGGCGCGGACGAGCGGGATGATCGTCGTCGCCAAGGGTCCGGACACGGTGGTCGCCGCGCCCGATGGCCGGCTCGCCTGCGCCGGGCGTGCCTCAACCTGGTTATCCACCGCCGGAACGGGCGATGTTCTGGCAGGGGTCATCGCCAGCCGGCTCGCGACGGGGGCGGAGCCGTTCGCCGCCGCCTGCGAGGGTGTCTGGCTGCACGGGGAGGCCGCGCGGCTGTGCCCGCCCGCCTTCACCGCGGCGCAACTCGCCGCTGCCGTTCCCATCGCGCTGGTCGCCTGCCTGTGAGTCCCGCCGAACAGAGCGAGGGCGAACCGATCCTGCGCGTGGCCGCCAAGGGCGACGGCGTTACGGCAGCGGGCCGGCACGTGCCCGGGGCTGCGCCGGGCGATGTCCTTCTTGCCGACGGCACCCTGCAGCCCGGCCCGCACCGCGCGACACCAGCGTGCCGCCATTTTGGACGGTGCGGCGGCTGCCAGCTTCAGCACCTCGACGAGGCGGCGTTGGCCGGTTTTGTCACCGATCGCGTGGTGAATGCGGCATCGGGGCAGGGGCTCACGCCGGAACGGATCGCGCCGCCGTACCTCTCGCCGCCGCGCAGCCGCCGCCGGGCGACGCTTCACGCCGGGCGGGTCGGCGGCAAGGTGGTGCTGGGTTTCCGCGAGTGGGCGTCACACCGCATCGTCGATATGCGGGAGTGCCATGTGCTGGCGCCCGAGCTGTTCGCGCTGGTCGCGCCGGTGCGGGCGCTGCTGGCCGGGCAGGGCCGGCGGCTTGCGGCGGATATTTCGCTGGCGCTCACCGACCAGGGTGTCGACCTCGGCCTGAAGGGGGTCGCCGTCGAGGGTCTTGCCGCAACCGAGGCGATGCTGGACTTTTCGGGCGCGCAAGGCCTGGCCCGGCTGACGCTGGATCAGGGCTATGGCGCGGAGCCACTGTGGGAGCCCGAGCCGGTAACGGTGACGCTCGGCGGCGTGCCTGTGCCGTATCCGCCCGGCGCCTTCCTCCAGGCGACGGCCGACGGCGAGGCGGCGCTGGTCGCCGCCGCGCGGGAATGGCTGTCGGGCGCGGGTTCCGTCGCCGATTTCTTCGCCGGGCTCGGCAGTTTCGCCTTCGCATTGTCCGACCGGGCTCGCGTGAGCGCGTTCGAGGCGGCGCGCGACGCCCATCTCGCCTGCGCGGCGGCGGCAGGGCGGGCTCAGCGCCCGGTTGCCGCGCTGCATCGCGACCTGTTCCGCAATCCGCTGCTCGCCGACGAACTCGCCGCCTTCGATGCGGTGCTACTCGACCCGCCCCGCGCCGGCGCGCGCGAACAGGTCACCGAACTCGCGCAAAACAGCGTCTCCCGGATCGTCTATATCAGTTGCAACCCGTCAAGCTGGGCGCGCGATGCGGCGGTACTGGTCGCCGGCGGCTATCGCCTCGCCGAGTTGCGCCCGGTCGGCCAGTTCCGCTGGTCGACCCATGTCGAACTGGCGAGCCTGTTCGTGCGGTAGCTACAGCACCGCCATCGCCGCGCGGAACACCAGCGCCATCAGCACGAAGCTCGACACCGCGAACACCAGGAAGCGCAGCTTGACGCGGTTGAAGGTGGCCTGGATCAGCGAGTGGATGATCCGCAGCACGACATAGGCCCAACCGAGCTGCGCGTTCAGCCCATCGCCCGCGCCGATGATCGCCAGCGTTATCGCCACCGCATAGAACACGGTAGGTGCTTCATGCAGATGGTTGTAATTGTGCGCTTTCCACATCACCTGCGGCGGGAGAATGACGTCCAGCCCCTTGGTCGGATCGTGGACGAGATCGTCGGGATCCACCTTGGCGGCGCTCAGCGCGGGGATGCGCGTGCCATAGAGCCAGAACCACATCACCATGGTCCAGGCCGCCAACGCGATCACCGGTTGCAGTACTGTCATGCCGATCATGCCCATTCACCCTTCGGCAGTTTGCGAGCGGAGCCTGTGCGGCGCGCCGCGTCCCGTCAATCCCCTCGGTTGTGCTGTCATACTCGCCGCCTATATGCGGCAGCTTGCGAGCCCAAGGGAGATCGGCGTTGAGCAGAGTTCTGGTGATCGGCGCCGGCGGCGTCGGCTCGGTCGCGGTCCACAAGATGGCAATGAACCCCGCTATCTTCAGCGACATCCATCTCGCCAGCCGCACCGTCGGCAAGTGCGAGGCGATCGCCGCATCGGTGCTGGAGCGCACCGGCGTAGGGGTGAGCACCTGCGCGATCGACGCCGACGACGTTGCCGCCACCACCGCGCTGATCGAGCGGATCCGGCCCAAGCTCGTCGTCAATCTGGCGCTGCCCTATCAGGATCTGGCGATCATGGACGCCTGCCTTGCCGCCGGCGCGCATTATCTCGACACTGCCAATTACGAGCCGCGGGACGTCGCGAAGTTCGAGTACCACTGGCAATGGGCCTATCACGACCGTTTCCGCGAGAAGGGGCTGATGGCGCTGCTCGGTTCCGGCTTCGATCCCGGCGTGACCAGCGTCTTCGCGATGTGGCTGAAGAAGCACAAGCTCCGCACCATTCGCCGGCTCGACATCCTCGATTGCAACGGCGGCGATCACGGCCAGGCCTTCGCGACCAACTTCAACCCGGAGATCAACATCCGCGAAGTCACCGCGCCGGCCCGGCACTGGGCGGACGGCGGCTGGGTCGAGACCCCGGCGATGGCGATCCGCGAGAGTTTCGACTTCGAGGGCGTCGGCCCCCGCAACATGTATCTGATGTATCACGAAGAGCTTGAGAGCTTGGCCCGCTTCATTCCGGAACTGGAGCGCGCGCGCTTCTGGATGACCTTCGGCGACGCTTACATCAATCATCTGACTGTGCTTCAGAATGTCGGCATGACCCGGATCGATCCGGTGCTGTACAACGGGCAGGAGATCGTACCGCTGCAGTTCCTCAAAGCGGTGCTGCCCGAGCCGGCGTCCCTTGGGCCGACCACGCGGGGCAAAACCAACATCGGCGATATCGCCACTGGGGAACCGCTGGAAGGTTCAGGCGACAAGACCTTCTATATCTACAATATCTGCGACCACGAGGACGCCTACCGCGAGACCGGGAACCAGGCGGTCAGCTACACCACCGGGGTGCCGGCGATGATCGGCGCGGCGATGATGTTGACGGCGCAATGGCAGGGGGAGGGCGTGTTCAATATCGAACAGCTCGATCCCGATCCGTTCATGGACATGCTCAATACGCAGGGTCTGCCGTGGCAGGTGAAGGACCTGGACGAGCCGCTGCCGTTCTGAAGGGGCGCCATCCCCAGCAATTGGAAAAGTACCTCCTGTTCACCCATCACCCTGAACTTGTTTCAGGGTCCATCCATCCATCCGCACCGTGGGGGGCATGGAGGCAAGATGGATGCTGTAACAAGTTCAGCATGACGATGTTGAGGGTGATCAGCGACCCACACAGTCCAAGATGTTGCCCCGCGCACCCACCCGTCACGCCGCCTTGGCGGACTCGGGCACGTCGCGCAGCACATAGCCGCGGCCCCACACGGTCTCGATATAGGTCTCGCCGCCGCAGGCCAGCGCGAGCTTCTTGCGCAGTTTGCAGATGAACACGTCGATAATCTTGAGTTCGGGCTCGTCCATGCCGCCGTAGAGGTGATTGAGGAACATCTCCTTGGTCAGCGTGCTGCCCTTGCGGAGCGAGAGCAGCTCGAGCATCGCGTATTCCTTGCCGGTGAGGTGGACGCGGGCCTCATCGACCTCCACCGTCTTGGCATCGAGGTTCACGGCGAGCTTGCCGGTGCGGATGACCGATTGCGAATGGCCCTTGGAGCGGCGCACCACCGCCTGGATGCGGGCGACCAGCTCGGCGCGGTGAAACGGCTTGCTGACATAGTCGTCGGCACCGAAGCCGAAGCTGCGGACCTTGGAATCCATTTCCGAAATGCCGGACAGGATCAGCACCGGCGTCTGTACCTTGGCGGCGCGCAGCTGCTTGAGCACGTCGTAGCCGTGCATGTCAGGCAGGTTGAGATCGAGCAGGATGATGTCGTAATCGTAGATCTTGCCAAGATCGACGCCTTCCTCGCCGAGGTCCGTCAAATAGACATTGAAGCCCTCGGCGGTGAGCATCAGCTCGATCGCCCGCGCCGTCGCCGGTTCGTCTTCGATCAACAATACCCGCATGATCTTTCCCCTGTGCCCGATTGCAAGTGACGCGATTAATTTCCGTTTTGGATATACCTGTTTCTGCTGTGGCGACTCAATGAAGGATATCAGTTAATGTGCCGTTTACTTGAACTGCAAAGATCGGCCGCGCAATCCGGGCAAGTTACTTAGGTAGGTTTCCGGGGCGTCGCCGATCCCCCGCCCCGCCGCGCCGCGGAACCGCGCCATTGCGCGCGGCGGGCGGGGCCTTCGCGGTTGCAAAAATGGCCTCCGCAGGCCATGGTGTATATTCGCGTTTTTCTCGCCCTGTGGGCATTTTCGATTCGCGCGAACGCCGGGTGCGTGCAACGCGCGCCGATCGATGACGGGATGATCTATACGATGGGATTGCCGCCGCCGCAGGGCCTTTACGATCCAGCCAACGAGCACGATTCCTGCGGCGTGGGCTTCGTCGCCCATATCAAGGGCGAGAAGAGCCACGCGATCATCAGCCAGGCGCTGGAAATCCTGAAGAACCTCGATCATCGCGGCGCGGTCGGGGCGGATCCGCTGCTGGGCGACGGCGCCGGCATCCTCATCCAGCTTCCCGACGGGCTGTTCCGGGCATGGGCCGGGGCCGAGGGCGTCGAATTGCCGCCCCCGGGCGATTACGCAGTGGCGATGTGCTTCCTGCCGCGTGACGACACCAGCCGCGATTTCGTCATCGGCACCTTCGAGAAATTCATCGCCAAGGAGGGTCAGCGGCTGATCGGCTGGCGCGACGTGCCGGTCACGCTCGACGGGCTGGGCAAGGCCGTGATCGAATCGATGCCGGTGATCCGGCAATGCATCGTCGCGCGCGGGCCCAACTGCGCTGATCAGGACGCGTTCGAACGCAAGCTCCTGGCGATCCGCAAGCAGACCCAGAATCCGCTCCGCGCGCTTGCTGAAAAGCACGGGTTGCCCGGACTCACCGAGCTCTACATGCCGAGCTTCTCGAGCCGGACGATCGTCTACAAGGGGCTGCTGCTGGCCACCCAGGTCGGCAGCTTCTACGACGATCTGCGCGATCCGCGGTGCGTTTCGGCGCTGGGCCTGGTCCATCAGCGCTTCTCGACCAACACCTTCCCGAGCTGGCGGCTTGCGCATCCGTTCCGCTTCATCGCCCACAATGGCGAGATCAACACGCTGCGCGGCAACGTCAACTGGATGAACGCGCGCCGGCGGACGATGGAATCGGACCTGCTCGGCGCCGATCTCGACAAGATGTGGCCGCTGATCCCGCACGGCCAGTCCGACACCGCCTGCCTCGACAACGCGCTCGAACTGCTGGTGGCGGGCGGCTACAGCCTGGCGCACGCGGTGATGATGCTGATCCCCGAGGCCTGGGCGGGCAACCCGCTGATGGACGCCAAGCGCCGCGCCTTCTACGAATATCACGCCGCGCTGATGGAGCCTTGGGACGGCCCCGCCGCCGTTGCCTTTACCGACGGCCGCCAGATCGGCGCGACGCTCGACCGCAACGGCTTGAGGCCGGCGCGGTTCTTCGTCACCGACGACGATCTGGTGGTGATGGCCTCCGAAAGCGGCGTCCTGCCGATCAAGGAGGACAACATCGTCCGCAAGTGGCGGTTGCAGCCGGGCAAGATGCTGCTGATCGACCTTGAGCGGGGCCGAATCATCTCGGACGAGCAGGTCAAGGATGTGCTTGCCTCCGCCGAGCCTTACCAGCAATGGCTCGATCAGGCTCAGTACAAGCTCAATGACCTCGACGTGCTCGACACCGAACATGCCGAGCCGTTTGTGGACGATCCCGTCGACGCCGAGCAGCTGCTCAAGCGCCAGCAGGCGTTCGGCTACACGCAGGAGGATGTCGGCCGCTTCCTCGAATCGATGGCGCGCAACGGCGAGGATCCAATCGGATCGATGGGCACTGACACGCCGATCGCGGTGCTGTCGAACCGCAGCCGCCTGCTCTACGACTATTTCAAGCAGAACTTCGCCCAGGTCACCAACCCGCCGATCGATCCGATCCGCGAGGAGCTGGTGATGAGCCTGGTGTCGATGATCGGGCCGCGCCCCAATCTGCTCGGCCGCGATGCGGGAACGCACCGGCGGTTGGAAGTCAGCCAGCCGATCCTCACCAACGAGGACATCGCCAAGATCCGCTCGGTGGAGGCGGCGCTTGACGGCGCCTTCCGCACCGAGACCATCGACATGACCTGGAACGCGTCAAGCGGCGCCGAAGGCCTGGAGATGGCGCTCAAGGACATGTGCTGGACGGCGACCGAAGCGGTGCTCGCCGGCAAGAACATCCTGATCCTGTCCGATCGCGCCCAACAGCCCGAGCGCATCGCCATGCCGGCGCTGCTGGCGACCGCCGCCGTCCACCACCACCTCGTCCGCCAGGGGCTGAGGATGCAGACCGGCCTGGTGGTCGAGACCGGTGAGGCCCGCGAGGTCCACCATTTCTGCGTGCTCGCCGGTTACGGCGCCGAGGCGATCAATCCCTATCTCGCCTTCCAAACGCTGGAGGCGATCCGGGTGCGCAAGGCGCTGCCGCTCTCCACCAAGGACGTCGAGAAGAACTACATCAAGGCGATCGGCAAGGGCATCCTCAAGGTGATGTCCAAGATGGGCATATCGACCTACCAGTCCTATTGCGGTGCGCAGATATTCGACGCGATCGGCCTGACCTCCGCCTTTGTGGAGAGATATTTCACCGGCACCGCGACGACGATCGAGGGGGTCGGCCTCGCGGAGGTCGCCGGCGAGACCGCGCGCCGCCACGCCGCCGCCTATGGCGACAACCCGATCTACCAGAGCATGCTCGACGTCGGCGGCATCTACGGTTTGCGGCTGCGCGGCGAGGAACACGCCTGGACCAGCGCCAACATCGCCGCGCTCCAGCATGCGGTGCGCGGCAACATCCCCGAAAAGTATCGCGAGTTCGCGCAGACTATCAACGACCAGTCGCAGCGCATGCTGACCATTCGCGGGCTGATGGAATTGAAAAAGGCGGAGCAT
>JBDSIY010000079.1:0-31221 GCA_039917735.1 Novosphingobium sp.
CGCGACACGGCGAGCGCCTGCTCATGTGCCGCCAGCGCGGCGCTGGCGGACTGGACCGCCTGCCGGGCGCCATCGTGGCGGCCACGCGCCGCCGCCAGCGCGACGCGGCCAGCGGCCGGGTCCGCGAGCGCCGCGCGCCGGTGTTCGGCGGCGCTGGCTTCCTCGGTAGCGAGACGGCGCCGCTCCGCCAGTTCGCCGGCGACCACCTCAAGCTCGGCGCTGCGGGCCGCGTGGCGGGTGCGCGCGTCCTCGGCCTGATCGAGCGCACGCAGCGCCGCGCGTTCTTCCTCCGCGGCGGCACCGACGGCGCGCTCGGCGGAGACCAGCGCGATCTGTAGCGTCGAAAGCTCGGCCTGGGCCCGTTCACGCGCGGATTCGGCCTCGGCAAGTTCGGCGCGGGCGCCCGGCAGCTCGGCATCCAGTTCTGCGAAGCGGTTCTCCGCCGCCAGCCGCGCCGCTTCGGCCGCACCTTCGCCGGCTGCGACGAAGCCGTCCCATCGCCGCAGCCGGCCTTTGCGTGTCACCAACCATTCCCCCGGCGCCAGCACCCTTCCAACGTCGGCGTCGGCCACCCGGACCAGCGCCAGCCGAGCGGCAAGTTCGGGGGGGCATTCGGGAACATGGTGCAATAGGCTATCGGCGACTGGCGCGGGCGGATCCGCCCCCGTCCAGAACCGCCCCTCGGCATTCTCGGGCGCAGCGCCGAGCGCCGAGCGCGCATCCCGCCCCAGCACCGCCGCGAGCGCGCGCTCATAGCCGGACGCGGCGCGCAGCCGGTCGATCGCGATTGGCAGGCCGTGGCCGCCCTTGGCCTGCCGCTCGCGTGCCTGACGATCGCGCAGCAGCGCGGCGTGCTCGCGTTCGATGCCGGCAAATTCGGCCTTGGCCGCCGCCAGCGTGCTCGATGCAGAGTCGCGTTCAGCCTGCAGTTCTACCTTGCGCGCCTGCTCGCCATTGAGCCGCGCCCGCGCGTCCGCCAGCGCGCGTGCGGCCAGGTCACGCCGAGTCGTCGCCCTGCCGAGCGCCGCCTCCGGGTCTCCGGCCTGGTCGAGCGCGGCGCGCTGAGCGGCGTGCCGGTGCGCCTCGACGTCGAGTTGCGCCTGCCTGCCGCGCGCCGCGCAAACCTCTGCCTCGGCGATCCGCCATTCCGCTTCGACCCCAGCCTGCGCCGCCGTGGCCTCGGCCATCGCGAGTTCTGCGGCGCGGCCCGCACGTTCGGCATCATCCAAAGCGGAGCTGAGCGCGGGACGGCGCTCCGCTTCCGCGGCGAGCCCGGCCTCGCTCGTCACCAGCTCGCGTTCCAGGCGGGCCAGCGCATCGGCGGCGTCGCGGGTCAGCCGGTCGGCGTCGCCGCGATCCTGCTCGAGCCGCTGCGCCTGGCGTTCAAGGTCCTTGAGCCGCTCCTCGGCAGCTTCGAGCTGCCCGGTGAGCGAGGCCATGCGGTGGCCATGCGCGCTGGCGTCGTCGCGACGGTCGGCGAGCGTGTCGCGCGCTTTGGCGAGCGCTGCCGCCGCCGTAGTTTGCGCGGCTTGCGCAGCGCGGGTCGCGGCTTGCTCCTCACCCACCCGCCGCTCGGCGTCAGCGGCCTCGGCGCGCGCGGCGTCGGCCGAGGCAGCCGCGTCGCGCCAGCGGGCGAATGCCAGTCGCGCCTCGGCCAGACGGATGGTCTCGCTAAGCGCGCGATAGCGCTGCGCCGCGCGCGCCTGCCGCCGTAAAGCTCCGATCCTTGCGTCGAGCCCGGCCATCAGCGTCTCGAGCCGAGCCAGGTTGGCCTCAGTGGCGCGCAGCTTCTGCTCGGCGTCCTTGCGCCGGACGTGGAGGCCGGAGATTCCCGCCGCCTCCTCCAGCATCGCCCGCCGCTCGGCCGGTTTGGCGGCGATCACCGCGGCGATCCGGCCCTGGCTGACCAGTGCTGGCGAATGTGCGCCGGTGGCGGCGTCGGCGAAGACCAGCGCCACGTCCCGGGCGCGGGCATCGCGGCCGTTGACGCGATAGGCACTGCCGGCGCCGCGCTCGATCCGGCGCACCACTTCCAGTTCGCGCCGGGCCGAATCCTCGGCGAGCAGCACCACCTCGGCGAAGTCGCGCGGGGGCAGCCGCGCCGTGCCGGCGAAGATCACGTCGTCCATGCCGCCGCCGCGCATCGACTTGGCCGAGCTTTCGCCCATCACCCAGCGGATTGCTTCGAGCAGGTTGGACTTGCCGCAGCCGTTGGGTCCGACGACGCCGGTCAGCCCTGGCTCGATGCGCAGTTCGGCGGGCTCGACGAAGCTCTTGAAACCGCTGAGCTTGAGCCGCTTGATGCGCATCAGACCGCCCGCCAGCTCAGCGCCCGGCCATGGCCGTCAGCGCGCGCCCGCGGCCTGAAGCCGGGCCTTCAGTTCCTTCCAGCCGACGGTCTCGCCTTTCTGACCGTTGATCAGGAAGGTCGGCGTGCCCTCGACGCCGAATTCCTTGCCCTGCTCGTTGGTCGCCTTGGCGAGGGCTTCAGCAGTCGCCGTGTTGGCGAGGCAAGTCTCAGCCTGGCTTCGGGGGACCCCTCGCGCGGCGAAAAGATCGGTCAGGCCCGTAAGCTGTGCCAGGGCGAGGAAGCGCTGGTTGCCCGGCAGCGCCGCCGCCTTGGCCAAAGCGGCCTCGGAGCCCGGGCCCTGGACTTTTTCAAAGATGCTCTGCTGGTTGGCGAAAACCTCATGCGTGAGTGCGAAGAAGGTTTCGGGCGCGCCGCAATGGGTGAGCAGCGCGGCGGTGAGGTCGATCGGATCGCGGACGAAATTGCGAAATTCGAAGCTGACCCGGCCACTGTCGACGAAGCCGGTACGCAGTTCGTCACCGCTTTCCTTGGCGAACTCAGCGCAGTGCGGGCAGGTCAGCGAGCCATATTCGACGAGCTTGATCGCGGCGTTGGGGTTGCCCATCCGATAGCCGCCCTCGGGCGTTTTCGCCACGACACCGGACCATGCCTGGCCTTGCGGAGGAGCAACGCTGGTGACGGGTGTGCCAGTCGGGGAGCCGGCGGTGTCGGCGCTTTTGTCGTCCTTTCCGCAGCCCCCGAGGCCGAGCGCCAGCGGCAGCAGCGTGGCGGCAAGTGCAAGACGGCGGGGGGCGTATCGGGTCATGCGTGTCATCCTTATCGGCGACGCGCTACTCCAAGCGGGCGCTGCAGAGAAGATGCTGGCGCGGGGCAGCGCTACATCTCCACAGTTGCGGCTTTCCGAGCAGCGTGACTCAGCCGTCCAGGCCAGCCCTCACGCCGCCTGGGCGATCTCCTCGACCGGCTCGGTGCGGATCAGGTAATCGAAGGCCGTCAGTGCCGCCTTCGATCCTTCGCCCATTGCGACGACGATCTGCTTGTACGGTACGGTGGTGACGTCCCCGGCCGCGAAAACGCCGGGAAGGTTGGTTGCCGCCCGGGCATCGACCACAATCTCGCCGAAGCGGGTGAGTTCGACCCCCGAATCCTTGAGCCATTCGGTGTTGGGCACCAGGCCGATCTGGACGAACACGCCATCCAACTCGACATGGTGCTCGCCACCGGTCTCCCGATCCTTGTAGCTGATGCCGTTGACCCGCTCGCCGTTTCCGGTGACCTCGGTGGACTGCGCCGAGACGATGATGTCGACTTTGTTCATCGAGCGCAGCTTGTCCTGCAGCACCTGGTCGGCGCGCAGGCGGGAATCAAACTCGATCAGCGTGACATGGGCGACGATGTTGGCGAGGTCGATCGCCGCCTCGACGCCGGAGTTTCCGCCGCCGATCACGGCAACGCGCTTGCCCTTGAACAGCGGGCCGTCGCAGTGCGGGCAATAGGCGACGCCGCGGTTGCGGTATTCGAACTCGCCCGGCACGCCGAGATTGCGCCAGCGCGCGCCAGTGGCGAGGATGATTGCGCGCGCCTTCAGTGACGCGCCATTCTTCAGCACGATCTCGTGGAAACCCCCGGGGGTGCTGGCGGGAATCAGCCTCTCGGCGATGGCGAGGTTGATGACGTCGACGGCATACTCGCCGACATGCGCCTCCAGCGCGGCGGCGAGCTTCGGCCCCTCGGTGTAGGGCGCCGAGATGAAGTTCTCTATCCCCATCGTGTCGAGCAACTGGCCGCCTAAGCGCTCAGCCGCGATGCCGGTGCGGAAGCCCTTGCGCGCGGTATAGATGGACGCCGCCGCGCCCGCCGGGCCGCCGCCGACGATCAGCACCTCGAACGGCGCCTTGGCTGCGAGCTTCGCGGCGGCCTTGGCGTCGGCCTGGGTGTCGAGCTTGGCGAGGAGCTGCTCCAGGCTCATCTTGCCGCTGGCGAACATCTCGCCGTTGAGGAATACCGCCGGCACCGCGAGCACGTTGCGCGCCCCGGTCTCGGCCTGGAACGCGCCGCCCTCGATCAGCGTCACGCGGGCACGCGGGTTGTTGAGCGCAATCAGGCTCAGCGCCTGCACGACATCGGGGCAGTTGTGGCACGAGAGCGAGAAATACATCTCAAGATCGTATTCGCCGTCAAGCGCGCGGATCTGCTCGATCGCCTCGGCGGGAACCTTGGGCGGATGACCGCCGGCCCACAGCAATGCCAGCACCAGCGAGGTGAACTCGTGCCCCATCGGGAGGCCGGCGAAGCGGACGTGGTTGCCATCCGAGACGCGCCGGATTTCGAAGCTCGGACGCCGCGCGTCCTCGCCGTCAAAGCGGGCGCTGACCTTGTCGTGGAGCGCGGCGATCTGCTCCAGCAGCGCGCGCGTGTCGGCCGAGCGCTTGTCCTCGCCCAGCGACGCGATCAACTCGATCGGCTCACGGAGATTGCCCAGATATTGCCTCAGCTGCTGGGTGAGGTTGGCGTCGAGCATGGTAAGTCCTCGGTTTCCCGCAAGGCGGGAGTTGGCTGGAAGCAATGCCGCGCGGGACGACATTGCTCATGCCGTCGGCAGCGGGAAACCCCGCTTCTACGGGGGCAATCGAGAAGCGGGGCCCCCCGCTTGCGCGGGAGCCGAATATGAGGCGTGCTCTGCTCTTCAGATCTGCTTTTGCAGTTACACGACCTCTATCAGATCTTTCCGACCAAATCGAGCGAGGGGGCAAGCGTTTCGGCGCCCTCTTCCCACTTGGCGGGGCAGACTTCGCCCGGGTGCGCGCGGACATACTGCGCGGCCTTGATCTTGCGGACGAGTTCGGTGGCGTTGCGGCCAACTCCCTCGCTGGTAACCTCGGTCAGCTGGATCACGCCGTCGGGATCGACCACGAAGGTGCCGCGATCGGCTAGGCCGCTGTCGCGCAGCACGTTGAAGTTGCGGGTAAGCGTGTGGTTCTGGTCGCCCAGCATCGGGAAATTGATCTTCGCGATCGCTTCCGAGGTGTCGTGCCAGGCCTTGTGGCTGAAGTGGGTGTCGGTCGAAACGCTATAGACCTCGACGTCGAGCTTCTGCAGCGCCTCATACTGGTTGGCCATGTCCTCCAGCTCGGTCGGGCAGACGAAGGTGAAATCGGCCGGGTAGAAGAAGAATACCGACCATTTCCCCTTCACCTCGGCATCCGTGACGTCGTAGAAGCCCTTGCCGGCCTGGAAGGCGGTCGCCTTGAACGGTTGAAGCTGGCTGCCGATAATGCCCATCAGTTAAGTCTCCATCTTTCGCGGTGCAAATGTTGGGCCAGATAGGGCCCCGGCGCCGACTCGCCTAGTTGCTAAAGCAGATTGAGCTGATCTATTTCGCTGATGACGCGTTTTCCGGCTCGGTGGCGAAACCGTCACCGGGCCGATCCTAGCGTATCGTCCGGGTGCGCCAGCTCTGTCCGCTGATGCTGGTACATATGCCGGCCATGGTGGTTCCATCGGGCGACAGCTCGCTCTTGCAGCGTCCGGTGTCGCCGTTCCCGTATACGACATAGCCATAGTCGAGCTGGCGCCCATCGATCGTCCCGGCGCCCGAGCCCAGCGGCTGGCTTCCGAGGAACTGCACATAAGACAGGCGACCGTCGGCGACGGTAACGCGGTAGGTGATGCCGGGTTCATCACCGTCCCGCCACGCGCCGGAGATATCGGCGGGGGCTGGGTCCGGCGCGACCGCTTTGCTGGAAGCAGCGGCCGCGAGAGCGACCGGAGCTGGGGCCTCGGTCGCGGGTTGAGGCGGCGAGGCGGTTTCGCTGGGCAGCGGCTTAGCCAAATCGGCTTCGGCGCTGTTGCCCTCGCGCATCGTGGCGAAGCCGAAGACGATCGCCGCGAGCAGGATCGCCGCGAATACACCCAGCTTGACCCGGTCGTCCGAGCCCTTGAAGAAGGCCCAGGCAATCAAGGCGACCGCCAGGATAATAAGCGACAGCACGCCCAGCGGGCTGCCCGCCGCCGCCTGGATCACTCCCGGAAAATCAACCGAGTTCATATAGCCCGCCCTCGCCGTTCGGCGGCAGCTTAGGCAGGGCGGAGCTTCGGCTCAAGCTGGACGGGAGGAGAACGTCATAGGTATCTGTCGCCACGCTCCCGTCAGCCGCATTGCCCCCGGTGGAGCAGCTTGTGGTCGGCAAGGACCAGCGCCATCATCGCCTCGACCACCGGGGTGCCGCGGATTCCGACGCAGGGATCGTGCCGGCCCTTGGTGCGGATCTCGGTCGGCTCGCCGGTGCGGCTGATCGTCGGCACCGGGGTGAGGATCGACGAGGTCGGCTTGAAACCGACCCGCACCACCACCGGCTGCCCGGTCGAGATGCCGCCGGCGATGCCGCCCGCATGGTTCGCGGTGAACCGCGGTCCGTCGGGACCGGGACGCATCGGATCGGCGTTCTCCTCACCGGTCAGCTGCGCGGCGGCGAAACCGTCGCCGATCTCGACCGCCTTGACGGCGTTGATCCCCATCATCGCCGCCGCGAGATCGGCGTCGAGCTTGCCGTAGAGCGGCGCCCCCCAGCCGGCGGGAACACCCGTGGCGATGCATTCCACGACCGCGCCAAGCGACGATCCGGCCTTTCGCGCGGCATCCACGGCGTCTGCCCAGCGCGCAGCCGCCGCCGCGTCGGGGCAGAAGAATGGATTGCGGGTGATTTCGTCCGCATCGAAACGCGCCCGGTCGATCGGGTCGCCACCGATCTCGACGACATAGCCGAGGATCGCCACCTCGGGGATCACCAGCCGCGCCACGCCGCCCGCCGCGACTCGGGCCGCCGTTTCGCGGGCCGAACTGCGGCCGCCGCCGCGATAGTCGCGGAAACCGTATTTCGCGTCATAGGCATAATCGGCGTGACCGGGCCGATAGGCGGCGGCGACCTCCGAATAGTCCTTCGAACGCTGGTCGACGTTTTCGATGATCATGCTGATCGGCGTGCCGGTGGTCCGCCCTTCGAACACCCCCGAGAGGATGCGCACCGCGTCCGGCTCCTGACGCTGCGTCGTATACTTCGACTGGCCTGGCCGGCGCGCATCCAGGAAGGGCTGGATGTCCGCCTCCGAGAGCGCCAGCCCCGGCGGGCAACCGTCAACCACCGCGCCGATCGCCGGCCCGTGGCTCTCGCCCCAGGTGGTGAACCGCAGTAGCCGGCCGAAGCTGTTGATGGACATGCCGGGGCTTTGTCGCGGAACAGCCGCGCTGTCCAGTTCGCGGCGATCGGGGAATGCGCTATGGAGCGGGCATGTTCCTCGTCGTGTTCCGCAATCGCAAGCGCGCTGGTCTCGACGCCTCGGCCTATGACGCCGATGCCGCGCGGATGGAGGCGCTGGCGTTTGCGCAGCCGGGATTTCTCTCCTTCAAAAGCTACACCGCCGAGGATGCCGAAGTCGTTGCGATCTCCGAATGGGCCAGCGAGGAAGCGGCGCGGAGCTGGGGCCGAAACGTCGAGCATGCCGCGGTTCAGGCCAAGGGTCGCGGCGACTATTACGAGAGCTACACGCTGTTTGCCTGCGCCAGTCCGCGCGTCCATCGCTTCGAAAGGACCGGTCTATGACCATTACCCTCTATGGCATCGCCAATTGCGATACGGTCAAAAAGGCGCGGGCATGGCTCGACGCCGAAGGCATCGCGTATCGGTTCCACGACTACAAGAAGCAGGGCGCCGATCCGGCCCAGATAGCGGGTTGGATGGAGGTGCTGGGCTGGGAGCAGGTACTCAACCGCTCCGGGACGACGTTCCGCAAGTTGCCCGATACGGACAAGCTCGACCTTGACGGATCGCGCGCGGGAACGCTGATGGTGGCCAACCCCAGCGCCATCAGGCGGCCGATTGTCGAATATCCGGGTGGGCTGCTGATCGGCTTTCGGCCCGAAGAGTGGTCGGCGGCGCTGCACTGATTTCCAGCGCGAGGCACAGCACCGCATTTACCCTTGATAAAGTTTTGATTGCCAAGCTATTGTCGCAGCATTCTTGTTGATTAGCCGAAACGTAAGCGGATTTGATATTCGCGGTCGCGGGATCGACGCGAACACGGGGGCCGACATGCATATTCAGCTGCTCCACCATCTGGCGACGATCGTGCCGGCGCTGGTGGGTTTCACCGCGCTCGGCTCGGCCGCCGCGCATGCGAAAAGCGCCGCGGTTTCGGCTCATGTCGTCGATGTCGAGAGCGGCGAGCCGATTGCCGGCGCTGCGCTGGTCCTCCAACGGCCGGGCGACGACCGTCCCGTCGGCGCAGCCGTCGCCGACCACCAGGGCAGGGCGGTAATCGCCGATATCGGCGAGGGCCGCTACCGGCTCGGCGTCAGCGCTCCCGGTCATGAGGCGGTCGTGCGCGAGGTGCTGGTGGGAGCGACCGCCACCGCGCTCGATCTCGGGCGGGTCGCTCTGCCCCGCGCCTCGCAGGCGGAGATCGTCGTCGAGGGCGACCGGAACGACGACATCATCCTCGCCCCCGGCGCCAACAGCTTCGTGATCGAAAACAACGCCATCGCCCAGAGCGGGACGGTGATGGCGGCGTTGAAGGGTCTGCCCGGCGTCTCCGTCGAGCGCGAGGGCCATGTGCTGCTGCGTGGTAGCGACCGCGTCGCCATCCTGATCGACGGCAAGCCTTCCGCGCTCACCGGGATCGGCAACCAGTCGAGCCTCGACATCATTCCTGCCGCGAATGTCGCGCGGATCGAAATCATCAACAACCCTTCGGCGCGCCACGCTTCCCATGGCGGCGCCGGGATCATCAACATCATCATGCGCCAGCAGCGGGCCTCGGGGCTGTCCGGCCATGTCGGGATCAAGGGCGGCCTCGGGGCCTTCACCCGGCGTCGCCCAGACCTGCCGACCCCGATGGGCAGCTTCGACTGGACGCCGCGACTCGCCGGATATTTCAGCCTGCATCACGGCGGCGACAGCGCCGACTACAACCTCCAGGGCGAGGTAATGAAGCAACGCAAGTTGCCGCAGAACGAGTTCACGACCCGCTTTTACGACGACGGCCGGATCATCGCCAGTCAGGTGCCGGAGAACCGCAAGCAGACGCTCTATATGCTCAAGGGCGGCACCGACCAGCGGCTCGACGACAACGACACGCTGTCAATCAACGCCTCCTTCGATCTCGAGAACCATTTAGATGTCGCGCAGGTGCCGTACATAGAGCTGAATTCGGGCCGCCTCGAACGCTTCTGGTTCTGGCGGGAGAACGAGCAGACCGGCCATGTTTCCGGCGCGGTCAACTATCGTCACGACTTCGCCGCCACGGGCCACAATCTGTCGCTGCGGGCGGAATTCATCCGTGGCTGGGAGGATGAAACCTACCGGCTCAACGAGATCTCGCCGTTCCGGACCGGCAGCGATCTGACCCACATCATCGCCAAGGAGAACACGCTGCCGGTGTCGGTCGACTATGTGCGGCCGATGAGCAACGGCCGAATCGAGGTTGGCGCCAAGCTGCAATATCGTTGGATTCCAGTCCGCTACCTTACGGAGCCCGGCTTCAAATCGGTGATCTATCCGGGGCTCGGCGAAGATTCCGAATGGAGGGAGCGGATCTACGCCGGCTATTTCAATCTGGTGCGGGAAACGGCGGCGCTCACCGTCGAGGCCGGGCTGCGCGCCGAACATACCCACGTCAACTACACGCTCGATCCGATGAACATCTATTATCCGCGCAACGATTCCTACAGCTACTTTCGGCTGTTTCCAAGCGTGCGGCTATCGCGGTCGCTCGGCGCGCACACCGATGTCTCGCTGTTCTACAATCGACGCGTGGACCGGCCGAGCGAGATCGAGCTGCGGGTATTTCCGAAATATGACGACCCGGAGCTGCTCAAGGTAGGCAACCCCTATCTGCGGCCGCAGTTCACCACCGCTTACGAAGTCTCGCTGCGGCAGGACTGGAACAGGCTCGTCGGTTCGCTGGCGGTCTATCACCGCAGCATCACCGACGCCTATCAGCGCATCTATGCGATCGACCAGAGCAGCACGCGCTATCCCATCATCAACAAAATCTACGCGAATACCGGCAAGGCCACCAACACCGGGGCGGAGCTGATTGCTCAGTGGAAGGCGTCGTCCAGCCTCAAGTTCAATCTCAGCCTCAACGCCTTTCGCATTCACCGCGAACCCGCCGACATCACCCTGCTGTTCCCCTATTTACGCGGGCTGCGGCTGCCCGAAACCAGCGACTTTACCTGGGACGGCAAGCTGGGCATGGAGGCGGCGCTGGGCAAGTCGACCAAGCTGCAGGTCAATGGCGTCTATTACGCCGCCCGCGATATCGCCCAGGGCTTCCAGAAGTCACGCAACGCGGTCGATGTTTCGATTTCGCGCGCTTTTGCCCGTGACCGGATCAAGGCGAGCCTTGTCGCCACCGACCTTTTCAACACCTTCGGCACCAGCACCTTTGTCAAAGGGGTCGGCTTCGACGCGCTGCATGAAAACTTTTACGAATCGCAGGCGGTGATGCTCAGCGTCGAGTTCAAGATCTGACGGCAGGGATCAGAGGTGGTGGGTCAGGAAGTGCCGCCTTTTGCGAATACCTCGGTGCCGCCCTTGAACAACGCCAGCGCGCGGCCTTGCACCGGCTGCCGGTCGAACGGCGTGTTGCCGGCGCTGGCGGCCATCTTGTTCGAATCGACGATCCACGGCCGGTCGGGATCGATCAGCGCGACATCGGCCTCGGCGCCTGCCGCAAGCGCGCCCGCATTCACGCCGAGCAGCCGCGCTGGCGCTCCTGCGAGCAGGTCGAAGGCGCGGGCGAGGTCGATCACGCCGTCGCGCACCAGGCTCAGGGTTAGCGGCAGCAGCGTCTCGGCGCCCGCCATGCCCGGCGCAGCGTCAACGAACGGCAGGCGCTTGTCCTCGGGCCGGCGCGGATCGTGCCCCGAGGTGATCAGGTCGATGGTGCCGTCGGCGATGGCCGCGATCACCGCGCGGCGGTCGCTCTCGGCGC
Organism: Novosphingobium sp.; assembly: GCA_039917735.1. Classification (GTDB taxonomy): domain Bacteria; phylum Pseudomonadota; class Alphaproteobacteria; order Sphingomonadales; family Sphingomonadaceae; genus Novosphingobium. The sequence goes on from JBDSIY010000079.1 coordinate 11,306, forward strand.
GCAGCGGCGGCGAGAGCCGGGCGAAGGTGCGGAAATCGGAAAGCGCCAGGTCCGAGAGCATGAAATAGGCGGGGCTCACCCCGGCCGTGACCGGGAGCCCGCGCGATTTGGCGGTGCGCACCAGCGCCAACCCGGCGGCGGTGGTCACCTGGCGCAGATGCAGCCGCGCGCCGGCAAGCTCGGCCAAGGCGATGTCGCGGGCAATTGCCAGCGCCTCCGCCTGCGCCGGCGCGGACGGCAGCCCGAGCCGCGTCGCCATCTCGCCAGCGGTCGCCACGGCGCTGCCCGCCAGCCCGCCGTCTTCGGCGTGGCTGACCACCACCAGATCGAGCATCGCCGCATATTGCAGCACGCGCAGCATCACCCCGGAGTTGGCGATCCAGCCGCGCCCGGTCGCCACTGCTTTCGCACCAGCCTCGCGCATCAGCGCGATCTCAGCCAGCTCGCGCCCGTCAAGCCCCCGCGTCGCGGCGGCGAGCGGATGGACCCAGAAATCGGGCTTGCCCGACTGCGCGGCGAAGCGGACCTGGGCCGGATGGTCGAGCGGAGGGTCCTGATCGGGCATCAGCGCGGCGCGGGTGATGCCGCCGAAGTGGAACGCCGGCTTGTCGATCGCGAAGACGCCGAAATCGACCAGCCCCGGCGCGATCAGCACACCCTTGGCGTCGATCAGCCGATCCCCCGACTGGGGCGCGACATCGCCGACCGCCGCGATCCGTCCGCCTTGCAGGCGCAGCGATCCCCGCGTTGGCGCTCCCTGGGGAGCAACCACCAGTCCGTTGAAAATCGTGACCGGGGCAGCAAGGCTCACGCCCAGCCCTCCACCCGCCGCGCCTTGCGGGTCAGCACGTCGAGGCAGGCCATGCGGATGGCGACGCCCAGCTCGACCTGCCGGGTGATCTGCGAGCGCCCGGGGAGGTCGGCGACGCTGCTGTCGATCTCGATGCCCCGGTTCATAGGCCCGGGGTGCATGACCAGCGCGTCGGGTTTGGCCTTCGCCAGCCGTTCCGGGGTCAGGCCGTAAAGGTGCCGGTATTCGCGCGGGGAAGGGATGAACTGGCCCTCCATCCGCTCGTTCTGCAACCGCAGCATCATGACCACGTCGGCGCCGGCGAGCGCGGCGTTGAAATCGTGATACGGCGTGACCCGCATCGCCTCCACTTCGGCGGGCATCAGCGAAGGCGGGCCGCAAACGCGCACCTCCGCGCCGAGCGCGGTGAGGCACAGGATGTTCGATCGCGCGACCCGGCTGTGCAGGATATCGCCGCAGATCGTCACCGTCAGCTGGTGGAGATCGCCCTTGGCGTGGCGGATGGTCAGCGCGTCAAGCAGCGCCTGGGTGGGGTGCTCATGGCTGCCGTCGCCGGCGTTGAGCACCGGGCAGCCGACCTTGTCGGCGATCAGCCGTACCGCGCCCGAGCTGCCGTGGCGGATGACGATGGCGTCGGCGCGCATCGCGTTGAGCGTCATCGCCGTGTCGATCAGCGTCTCGCCCTTCTTGGTGCTAGATTGCGCCGCATGCATGTTGACGACATCCGCGCCGAGCCGCTTGCCGGCTATCTCGAAGCTCAGCAGCGTCCGCGTCGAATTCTCGAAGAAGGCGTTGATGATGGTGAGCCCGGCCAGCCGGTCGTCGCGCTTGTGCGGCTGCTGGTTGAGCCGCACCCATTGCTCGGCCTCGTCGAGCAGGAACAGGATTTCGTGCGGGGGAAGGCCGGCGATGCCGAGCAGCCCGCGATGCGGGAAAGCCGCCGATCCGGGTGGGTAGTGCGATGCTGGCGCTGTCATTAAAGAGCGAGCCTTAGGCAAGGGGGGCGCCGCGCTCAAGATGTTTCGGTGAGGGCTTTGGCTCACCCCAACCTCTCCCGCAAGCGGTAGGAAAGCTCGGGCGTGGTAGCGGGCTTACGCAGTCCTCAGTATCATTGCCGCCGCCCAAACACCCGCTAGAAGGGCGCACCAACGAAGGATGCCCGATGCCATTCGCGCGCAAGGTCTGGACGCTGCTGGTCGCGATCAAGGACGGGTTGGCGCTGCTGGTCCTGCTGCTGTTTTTCATGGGCATCTACGCGGCGCTGTCGGCACGGCCGAACCCGGGTTCGGTCCGCGAGGGAGCGCTCTTGCTCAAGCTCGACGGCGCGATCGTCGAGGAGCCGTCGGCGGCGAGTCCCTTTGAAATGCTGTTCGCCAGCGAGGCGCCGCTGCGCGAATATGGCGTGCATGAACTGATCCGGGCCCTGCGCGCCGCCGCGCGCGACTCGCGGATCAAGGCGGTAGTGCTCGATTTGTCCCGCTTCAGTGGCGGCGGCCAGGTGCAACTGCATGACGTCGGCGCGGCGCTGGACGAGGTGCGCGCGGCGAAGAAGCCGGTGCTCGCCTACGCTCAGCTCTACACCGACGATGGCATCCAGCTCGCCGCGCATGCGAGCGAAGTGTGGGTCGATCCGCTCGGCGGCGCCGTCCCGACCGGGCCGGGCGGGACGCACCTCTACTACGGTCCGCTGCTCGACCGGCTGAAGATTACCGCGCATGTCTTCCGTGTCGGCAGCTTCAAGAGCGCGGTCGAGCCCTTCACCCGCGACGGCATGTCACCCGAGGCGCGCGAGAACTACAGCGCGCTCTATTCCGCGCTGTGGGAAGGCTGGCGGACCGAGGTCGCCCGCGCGCGGCCTAAGGCGAACATTGCGATGGTGACGTCCGATCCCACCGGCTGGCTGAAAGCGTCGGGCGGCGACGCCGCGCGCGCGGCGCTCGCTGCCGGGCTAGTCGATCGCATCGGCGATCACGCGGCGTTCGGAACGCGGGTCGCGCAGCTGGTCGGCAGGGACACGATCAACAAGCGGCCGGGCAGCTATGCGCACAGCTCGCTCGACGCCTGGCTCGCCGCCAACCGGCCGCCCAGCACGGGCAAGTCGATCGGCATCGTCACCATAGCCGGCGAGATCGTGCCGGGCAGGGCAGGACCCGGGAGGGCGGGCAGCGAGCGCATCGTCCGGCTGCTCGACAGTGCGCTCGACCAGAAGCTGGCGGCGCTGGTCGTTCGCGTCGATTCGCCCGGCGGCAGCGTCACCGCCAGCGAGGACATCCGCGCGGCGATCGCCCGCTTCAAGGCGCGCGGCATTCCGGTGGTGGTCTCGATGGGCAATCTTGCGGCGAGCGGCGGCTATTGGGTCTCGACCCCGGCCGACCGCATCTTCGCCGAGCCATCGGCGATCACCGGCTCGATAGGCGTGTTCGCGGTGCTGCCGAGCTTCGAGCGGCTGCTCGCCAATTATGGCGTCACCAGCGACGGCTTGCGCACCACGCCGCTCTCCGGCCAACCCGACCCGGCGGCCGGCTACTCGCCCGAGTTTTCGGCCATGGTCCAGTCGAGCGTGGAGTTCACCTACCGGCGATTCGTGGCGCTGGTGGCGGGCGCGCGCCACCGAACGCCGCAGCAGATCGACGCGATCGCGCAGGGCCGGGTGTGGGACGGGGGCACGGCGCGGCAGATCGGGCTGATCGACCAGTTCGGCGGGCTCGACGACGCGCTCGCCTATGCCGCGAACGGGGCGCGGCTAAGGCCTGGCGAGTGGCATGCGGTGTTCCTGGGGCGCGAGAAGCCGGGCTTCGCGAAGTTCGTCGAAGCCATGACCGCCAGCGGCGACGATGCTTCGGACGAAGGCGCGCGCGACTGGGCCGGGCTGGCGGCGGAGCGCCGTTCGGCGCTGGTGCGCCGGGCGCTGGCCGATGTCGAGCGGCTGGGCGGGGAAAGCGGGGTACAGGCCTATTGTCTCGACTGCCCGATCACTGGCGGAGGCACGCCGCCGGGGAAACCCCAGCCGGAAACGCTCGACCTGCTTTCGCGGCTGCTTGCTTTCAGAAAGGAATAGGCTGCTCGTCCGGCCCGTGCCCGGGCTGGTCGAAGTCGGGCGCGATCGTCGGCACCTCGTCGGGCGTGGGAGACTGCTGCTCGTCGGGCTGCGAGGGCGGTAGTTCGGGCGGCGATTGCGGCTCGATCGTGTCGGGCGGAACGTCGGGTTGGGTGGCCATGGTGCCACAATGCACGGTTTGACGGAGCGGTTCCCTACCCCCTGCGGAACGCGCCGCTTCAGGCCGCCGCCACGTGCTGGTCGATGCGGCCGAAGATCGTGCTTCCGCCCACGTCCCGCATTTCGATGGTCACGCGGTCGCCGGGCCGCAGGAACGGGGTGCTTGGGGCGCCGTCGCGAATGGTTTCGATCGTGCGCAACTCGGCGATGCAGCTGTAGCCAGCTCCGCCTTCTGCGACGGCCGCGCCGGGGCCACCGTCCGGGCCGCGGTTGGAGATGGTGCCCGATCCAATGATCGATCCGGCCGCGAGGCTCCGGGTCTTGGCGGCATGGGCGACCAGATCGGCAAGGCTGAAGTTTGCATCAACGCCAGCGTTGGCGCGGCCAAGCGGCTCTCCGTTGACTTCGACCAGCAGCGGCAGGTGGAGACGCCCGTCGCGCCACGCCGCACCGAGTTCGTCGGGCGTCACCGCCACGGGCGAAAACGCGGATGCGGGTTTCGACTGGAAGAAGCCGAAGCCCTTGGCGATCTCTCCGGGGATCAGGTTGCGTAGCGAGACGTCGTTGCAGAGCATCACCAGCTTGATGTGGCCCAGCGCCGCTTCGGGTGATACCCCCATCGGCACATCGTCGGTGACCACCGCGATTTCGCCTTCCAAATCGCAGCCCCAGGCCTCGTCGCCAAGCGGGATCGGGTCGCGTGGGGCGAGGAAACCATCGGAGCCGCCCTGGTAGATCAGCGGATCGCTGAGGAAGCCTGCCGGCATTTCCGCTCCGCGCGCCCGGCGCACCAGCTCGACGTGGTTGAGATAGGCGCTGCCATCCGCCCATTGGTAGGCGCGGCGGAGAGGCGAGGCGCAGGCCCGCTGGTCGAACGGCTCGCCTTCGAGCGCTCGGCTCGCGAGCCTTGCCGATAGCGCCCGCAGCCTTGGCTCGGCCGCCGCCCATTCGTCGAGCGCGGCCTGCAGTGTCGGCGCAATCTCGGTCGCCGGGACGCAGCGCGTGAGGTCCGGGGAAACCACGACGAGGCGGCCATCACGCCCCGATTTGAGCGACGCCAGCTTCATGCGTCAGCCTTGCTCCGGTGCGTCGGGCTGCGCGTCCGGGTGCGCGGCGCGGAACTCGGGCAGGGCAAGGCACGCTGCCTCTATGCGCGTGAGGCGCGGCAGCTCGGAAAAATCGAAGGCGAAGCGGCGGGCGTTGTAGAGCTGCGGCACCAGCACCGCCTCGAATAAGCCAGGGGAGGCGAACAGGAAATCTCCGCGCTCATCCGCGCCACCGCGCCCCGCCAGCTTCGCCTCGATCCCCGGCAGCGTCTTCGCAAGCCAGTGGCGATACCAGCGATCGACCGCCGCCTGGTCCTGCCCGAATTCATGCTTCAGATATTGCAGCACCGGCAGGTTAAGCGGCGCGTGCAGCTCGGTGGCGATGGCATAGGCCAGCTCACGGGCGGCGAAGCGCTCCTCGATGTCCGTCGGCAGCAGCGGCGGGTCGGGATGGCGTTCGTCCAGCCATTCCAGCATCGCCATCGACTGCGCATAGCGCCGTCCGTCCGCCTCGAGCACCGGCACGCCGCCGAACGGATTGATGGCGCGGAAAGCCTCGCCGCGCTGCTCGCCGGCGATGAGATCGACTGGGACGACGTCATACGCGAGCCGCTTGAGGTTGAGCGCGATGCGTAGCCGGTAACTCGTGGAGCTGCGGTAATAGGCATAAAGGCGCATCGCCGTTGCTACCCCTCCGTCAACGCATGCAGCCAGGCCGCGTGGCGGGGCGCCTTGCGGGTCCGTGCCCATTCCTCGAGCATGTCCTCGGCGACATCTTGGAGCATCCGCATCTGGTCAGGCGTGCCGATGTCGCAGGCCAGTTCGATCCTATGGCCGTCGGGGTCGAGAAAGTAGATCGACTTGAAGATGCCGTGATGCACCGGGCCGATCACCTCCAGCCCGCGCGCCTCCAGCCGGACCTTGGCCGCCAGCAGCGCGTCGATGTCGGCGAGGCGGAAGGCGATGTGCTGGACCCACGCCGGGGTCGTCTGGTCGCGGCCCATCTCGGGCGCGTTGGGAAGCTCGAAGAAGGCGAGCACATTACCGCCGCCGGCATCGAGGAAGACGTGCATGTAGGGATCGGGCGCGCCGGTCGAAGGGACCTTGTCCTCGGCGATGGCGAGGACGAATTCCATGCCCAACATTTCGCGATAGAAGGCGACGGTGCGCTGCGCGTCGCGGCAGCGATAGGCGACATGGTGGACGCCGGCGAGTTGGATCGGGTGTTCAGCGGTCATGGTGCAGCCTCCTCGGGCCTGAGCACCCCCCGGCGCAGCTGGTCGCGCTCAAGGCTTTCGAACAATGCCTTGAAATTGCCTTCGCCGAAACCTTCGTCGCCGCGCCGCTCGATGAACTCGAAGAACACCGGTCCGATCGTCGGCTCGGCGAAGATCTGCAGCAGCAGGTGTGGCGCACCGCCCTCGGTGCTGCCGTCGAGCAGGATGCCGCGCGATTTAAGCGCCTCGACGGGCACGCCATGACCGGGCAGGCGCTCGGCGAGCATGTCGTAATAGGCATCCGACGGTGCGCTCATCAGCGGCACCCCGGCCGCCTTTAGCCGGTCGCAGGTGACGGCGAGGTCGTCGCAGGCGAGGGCGATGTGCTGGATGCCCTCACCGTTGAAGCGGCGCAGGAACTCGTCGATCTGGCCTTTGCCCTCAGCGCCCTCCTCGTTGAGCGGGATGCGGATGCAGCCGTCCGGCGCGGTGAGAGCGCGTGAGGTGAGGCCGGTATATTCGCCCTTGATGTCGAAGTGTCGGATCTCGCGGAAGTTGAACAGCTTTTCGTAATAGCCGGCCCAATAATCCATCCGGCCACCATAGACGTTGTGCGTCAGGTGATCGATGCGCCGGAGCCCTGCGCCGGCTGGGCGACGGTCGACGCCCGGCAGAAAGTCGAAATCGATGTCGTAGATCGAAAGGCTCTCGGCGCCGTCGCTCTCGTAGCGATCGATCAGATAGATGATCCCGCCGCCGATGCCGCGAATGCCGGGCAGGCGCAGTTCCATCGGCCCGGTCTCGACCTCCACCGGCTCGGCCGATCGGCGCAGCAGTTCGGCATAGGCGTGATGCGCGTCGCGGACGCGAAAACCCATGCCGCAGGCGCTCGGCCCATGCTCGCGGCTGAAGAACCAGGCTGGAGAGCGGGGCTCGTAATTGGTGATGAAGTTGATCTCGCCCTGCCGCCACAACGCCACGTCCTTCGAGCGGTGACGGGCGATGCGGCTGAAGCCCATGGCTTCGAACACCGGTTCGATCATGCCCTGCTCGGGCGCCGAAAACTCGACGAACTCGAACCCGTCGAGGCCGATCGGATTGTCGAACAGGTCTGTCACCGGCTTGTAGCCATCCATCGCCGATCGCCGGCAAGCACCTCTCCGGCAGGGATCGGCGGACTATCGCGCCAACGCGCATAGACCGGACCGAAATCGAGCGCGACCAGCTCCTCGACCAGCTGTTCGAGGCTATCGAGCACGAAGTAGCAGCGCTGGAAGCTGTCGATACGGTAGGCGGTCCGCATGATCCGCACCGGATCGAAACGAAGCCGGGGAACGTCCGGGTTCTCGATGCTGAACACGGTCTCGCCGGCCGAGGAGATGATCCCCGCGCCGAACGCCCTCGCGCCATCGCCGCTGTCGACCAGCCCGAACTCGATGGTGTACCAATAGATCCGCGCCAGCATGTCGAGGGCGCCGGCGGCAACGGCCCGTTTCGCCGCCTTTCCGTATAGCACCAGGAACTCGGCGATCGCCGGATTGAGCAGCATCGGCACATGGCCGAAGAAATCGTGGAACACGTCGGGCTCGACCAGATAATCGATTTCATGTTCGTCGCGCAGCCATCGCGTCACCGGAAAGCGGCGGTGGGCGAGGTGATCGAAGAAGTGGTCGTCCGGGATGAAGCCGGGAACGGCCACCAGCCGCCAGCCGGTCGCATCATCGAGGACGCGGTTCGCCGCCTCGAAGCGCGGGATCGCCGAGGCGCACGTCAGCCGCGCCAGGCCGGCGTTGAATTGCGGTGCCGCATGGCGCTCCGCGAGCCGCGACTGACGGGCGTAGAGGCGGCACCAGCGCTCGTGCATCGCCGGCGTATATTCGTCCCAGCGCTGCGGCACCGTGTAGTCGGCGGCGGCACCGGCATAGTCGCCGCGCAACGGGACTTCGGCCTTGGCTGAGCCGGGGGTCTGCATGGCGATAAGTCTATCAGCAAAGCCGCCGATTGTATGCCGAAACGATTGGGGCAGGCCGTGCCCTGCCGCCGCGCACCCTTGCTGGACAAAGAAGCGCCGGGCGTGTCTGCTGCTATGCCGATCAAGGAGTGGAGCACATGGCAACAGAGGATTTCCTCGAACGCTACGGCCCGGTGGCGCTCGTCACCGGCGCGTCCTCGGGGATCGGCCTCGCCTTTGCCGAGGAACTGGCGACACGCGGCTTCGATCTCGTCGTTGCGGCGCGCCGCACCGATCGCCTCGATGCGCTCGCGGCGCGGCTGCACAGCAGCCGGGGCACGATCACGCGAGTAGTCGCGAGCGACCTGTCCGACCCGGCCGCTCCCGCCGCCCTGCTCGCGGCGACGGAAGGTATCGCTATCGGCCTCGTCGTCAGCAACGCCGGCTTCAACGTCAAGGGGGCGTTCGAGCGCGCCGACGCCTCGGCGATGGCCAAGATGCTGACCGTCAACTGCCACGCGCCGATGCAACTCGCGCATGGCTTCATCCCCCGGCTGAAGGCTCGGGGGAAGGGCGGCATGATCTTCACCGCCTCGGTGGAAGGGCTGATCGGCTGTCCCTATTCCACCGCCTATGCAGCTTCGAAGGCGCTGGTCATCTCACTCGGCGAGGGCCTGTGGGGCGAGTTGCACGGCGAGGGCATCGACGTGCTCACGCTCTGTCCGGGGGCGACCGAAAGCGAGGCCACCGCCAAATATGCCGAGCAATATGGCATGGTCGACAAGCTGCAGCCTGCCGCCGATGTCGCCCGGCTGGCGCTCGACGACATCGCCGAGGGTCCGACGTTCGTGCCCCACGCGCATTACCGCGAGATGTTCGACAAGCTCACCGCGATGCCGAGGCGTGAGGCGCTGGTGGGGATGGCGGAGGGGTTGAAGGCGAGTGTGACTTGAACAAAATATAATCTACCATCGCCTCAATACTTTCGTGCGTACTCGAGTTCCTATTCCTGAACCCTTGGAGTAAGTGCGATTGCATACGAGAAGTCTGTTCGTGCTTTTAGTTCTAATCGCGCCTTGCGCTCAGAGCTAACATTAGTTTGGTTGGCGAATTGTAATTCTGTGGCCGCAGTTAGATCAACATCTAGACTTACGATAGTGTTGTGGATATCAGCAAGAAGGTCATCGATTCGCAGAGGGCTGCCCGCCACTGACAACACAACTCGATGAATATCTTCTCCAGCATCGATCGGTATTGAGGAAGGAAAGGCGAAATCTTCTAAAGTAGCATTTGCTTGTGGTCCGGCATTTACAGTGTGTACGTAAATCTTGTTTTTGCTTTCTCGCGTACGAGAGTCTATCCAGTAAATGGTGCCATAAACATAATTGTCAGCAAAGCGCTCCTTGCCAAAGTCCTTATCAAGATGTTGCATCGTGTCCCGCATGCGTTTTAGTTCTGGCCAACGTGCGACGAAGTCGCTTACCGCAGAATATTCAGAGATGCCCGGCATATTGTAAAGTAACCTTTGAAGTCTTCGAGCATTGTCGACGATAGACCACGCATCGGCAAAAAGTTCCACATTAGTCGGCTTTGCGGCTTCCTCAGGAGGGCAATCGCTCCAACGTTTTAAACCCGTCACCAAACGCCTAGCCGCTAACATCGTTGTTTGCACCGAGAAACGAATGCCGACGAGATATCGCCTCTGGCGTACATCAAGCAGTAGCGGATGAGTTTGAAAAACTGAGTTTTCCGTGAAGGTCACCGAAGTAATGATCGGGTCCATTCTATCAACGTACCGTTCGGCTGTGAAACTGCGTTCGACCATCTTTCAGCACTATCTGCCTTTATACGAGTTTTTGGTCAGAATCGTTTCGCCGCACCCTGATCCCGTTGAGGAACAGCCCCACACCAAACCCGATCCGCGCCTCGATCTCTTCGTCGCTCAGCGGGTTGCCCGAGACGATGATCCGCGCCGGGCCGCTGACGACAAGGCTGAGAAACGCCACTGCCGCCCGCTCGGGTTCCGGCACGCAGATCCCGCCGCGCGCCTGGTGACGGGCAAACAGGTCGACGAGGAAGGCGATCGTCGGACCGGCGCCGCGCGTGAAGGCGGCGTTGAACAGGTCGGGAAAGCGGTGCGACTGCGCCGCCAGGATGCGCTGCAGCGTGGTTGACACATGGCTGGCTATGTTGGCGACCCGTAACCGGCCGACGGCGCGCAGGGTCTGCTCCAGGTCGTGGCCGATGAGCGCATCCAGCGCTTCGCGCGGCACCGTGTAGCGCTCGATCGCCCGTTCGACGGCAGCGCGGAACAAGGCTTCCTTGTCGCCGTAATAGGCATACACCGTCCGCTTCGACATGCCGATCGCCGTCGCGATCAGCTCCATCGTCGCCTGTTCGAAGCCATGTTCGAGGAAACTGTCGAGTGCGCAGTCGAGGAGTTCGTCGCGGCGTTGCAGCGACTGCTCGCGCGTCGGCCGTCCGGCCGATGGACGGATCGGCGGGACATTTTTGGGTGGTTTCTCAGGATTAACGACGGCGCTCCAATTTTCCGCTTGCATTAATAAAACCAATCAGTACCATTATAGACAGCCGCTCGGATGAGCCGGCATCTGAGAGGAAAGCTTGATGGGCGCGAAAGCCGACAAACTGACCAGTCTGGTCGATGATCCAAATCGCTACGATATTCCCTTCGCCGAGCTGCGCGACGTGCAGATCGAAGCAATGAACGAGCGGTTTCAGGAGCGCAAGGACGAGATCAGACTGCTGCGGCACCGCGCCGAGGAAGCCGGGATCGACGAGATTCGCTCGCGCGAGGATGCGGCGGTGCTGCTGCTGCCGCACACCGCCTACAAGAGCTATCCGGAAAGCTTCCTGATGGACGCACGCTGGGACCGGCTCGGCAAGTGGCTCGATACCGTTTCGACCTATCGCGTGCCCAAGATCGATCCCGCCACCGTCGACGGCATCGACGATTGGATCGATCGGCTTCAGGACGGCGGTCACTACGTTTCCTGCTCAAGCGGGACGACGGGCAAATCGGCGATGCTGGTGGCATCGGCTGCCGACATGCAGTGGTGCAAGCGCGAGGCGCCGCAGGCCTATGCCTGGGGCTCGGGCGTGCCGCTGGACCGCAGCCGCCGGATGTTCGGTATGGCCGCGGTGGCCAAGACCGCGCGGGCCGAGGCGACCGGCGAAGCCTACACCTCGACACTACAGGACCCGAAGTCCGAGCGCTTCGCCTATCCGGTGCCGCCGATCACTGTCGGCGGGCTGACCCAGATGGTGGTGCTGCGCAAGAAGATCGCCGATGGCACCGCCAAGCCCGCCGAGCTCGCCGAATATGAGGCGGAATCGGCGCTGCGGCAGAAGGCCATCGACGACGCGGTCGGCGTGACCGCCCGCGCGCTGATCGAGGCGCGCCACGACAAGCTCCATCTGACCGGGCTGTGGGCGGGGCTCTACAACGTCGCCAAGGCGGTGCGCGACATGGGCTACTCGGGCCAGGACTTCAACGAGGAGAACTCGATCTACGTCGGTGGCGGCCTCAAGCGCGCCGTGCTGCCCGACGATTACCGCGAGTTCGTCTACGAGACGTTCAACATCCAGCCCGAGCGCAACTACCAGAACTATTCGATGCAGGAGCTGCAATCGGGAATGCCCCGCTGCCAGAAGGGCGGCCGCTATCACTTGCCGCCGTGGTTGGTGCCGTTGATCCTCGACAAGACCGGCGACAACCTGCTGCCCATCTATGACGGCGAATACGAAGGCCGTGCGGCCTTCTTCGACCTGTCGCTCGACGGCCGCTGGGGCGGGGTGATCTCCGGCGACAAGGTTTCGATCGACTTCAACCCCTGCGCTTGCGGCGCCAAGAGTCCTTCGATCCGTGATGATGTAGCTCGCTACGCCGACCTTGAAGGTGACGACAAGATCGGCTGCGCAGGAACCGTGGACGCTTACGTGAGAGGTGTAGCATGAATACTCTGACCGAAATCAAGCCCGCCGACGGTGCGGCCGGCGAAAGCTTCGATTCCGCCCCGTTCTTCATCCGGGGGAAGGTTGTCGAGGGCACGGAGTCCATCCACCGGTCGCGCGACCTCGGCGTCGGCTTCGCCACGCCGAAGCTCGATCTCGACCAAGTGGTTCATCCGCGCACCGAGGTGCCGCCGCTGCTCAACGTGCCGCTCGCCGAGATCATCGACTTCCTGGTTGAGAGCGGCCAGCGGATGGTCTCCGGCCAGAACGCCCACATCGAGGCCTGCGTCGACCGCATGTCGAAGGTGAGCCTGCAGTCTCGCCTTGCGGTCGAGATGCACCTCAAGGGCGCCGTCGCTTATCTCGACAAGAAGGTGCTGTGGGAGGTCGTCGAGCAGAACTTTCCGAACCCCAAGGCGCTGGACGAGTGGGTCCCGCACACCGACCACCAGGGCCGGCGCAGCTTCATCCGTGCCTTCGCACCGCGGCTGCTGCACGTGCTGCCCGGCAATTCCCCGGGCATCGGCATCAAGTCGATCGCCCAAGGCGCGATGGTCAAGGGCATCAACCTGTTCAAGATGGCCTCGGCCGATCCGTTCTCGACCGTCGCCTTCCTGCGTACGATGGCCGATGTCGATCCCGAGCATCCGCTGGTGAAATCGATGACCGCCGTCTATTGGCGCGGCGGTGACGAATCCACCGAACGCGCACTCTATCGCCCGCAGTATTTCGACAAGATGGTTGCCTGGGGTGGCGGCGATGCCATCAACAATGTGATGAAATACATCGGCCCCGGCTTCCAGCTGGTGTCGTTCGATCCCAAGACCTCCATCTCGATGATCGGCAAGGAAGCCTTCGCGGACGACGAGACGCTGGCGAAGGTCGCCAAGCTCAACGCCAGCGATGTCGACATGCTGGGGCAGGAAGCCTGCGTTTCCAGCCGGTTCACCTTCATGGAAGCCGATCCCGAGCAAGCCGATCGCTATTGCAAACTCCACGCCGACGCGCTGCGCCTGCAGAAGCCGAGTGACCCGGATGAACCGCGCCCGCTCGACCTGGAGCTCAAGGAGCAGATCGACGCGCTGCGGATGATGGACGACGACTATGCGGTGTTCGGCAAGTCCGATGGACGCGGCGTGGCCATCCGTTCAGAGGAGCCGGTGGACTTCCACCCGCTGCGCAAGACTTCGAACGTGGTCTGCGTGAAGTCGCTCGATGACGCGATGAAATATGTCACCGTCGCGACGCAGACCGTCGGCGTCTATCCGTTCGAGCGCATGCCCGCGCTGCGTGACATGCTCGCGAGCTGCGGCGTCCAGCGCGTCGTCCGGCTGGGCGAGGCCGGCCCGAGCGCGATCGGCAACCCCCACGACGCGATGTATCCGCTGCACCGCTTCGTGCACTGGATGGCGAACGAGGACGGTACGGGAACGGATTGACGTCTGAATGTAGGGCCCGGGGAGCCGCACGCGGCGCTCCGGGCCTGACCTTGTGGGGGCTGGCCCTCGGGGATTTGCCCGCTCGGCTTGCCAGCCCACCCGCCTGCCCCTAAACGGCGCGCTCCCCCCGCCACCGGCGCAGGCACCCCTTGATCCTAAGCCCTTTCGAATGGACCATCGCCCGGCGCTACATGCTGCCCGGGCGCGGCGAGGCGTTCATCACCCTGGTCGCCGGGATCAGCCTCGTGGCGGTGATGCTCGGGGTCGCCGCGCTGGTCATCGTCATGAGCGTGATGAACGGCTTTCGCGGCGAGCTGTTCGACAAGATCGTCGGGCTCAACGGCCACGCCATCATCCAGGCCTATGGCGGGCGGCTGGACGATTGGCAGCGGCTGCTCAAGCAGGTCGAGGCGACGCCCGGCGTCACCCGCGCCTCGCCGCTGATCGAGCAGCCGCTGCTGGCGAGCTTCAACGGCAGGGTCGAAGCGATCGCGATGCGCGGCAACATCCCCGAGGACATCCGGCGCCTGCAGCCCAACGTGAAGTCAGGGAGCCTCGCGCTGCTCCGCCCCGGCGCCAACGCGGTGGCGATCGGCTCGCAACTCGCGCAGAACCTCGGCGCGGCGGTCGGCGACACCATCACCATCATCAACCCGCAGGGCCGCGCGACCCCCTTCGGCACGGTGCCGCGCGAAATCGCTTATCGCGTCGCCGCGATCTTCGAGATCGGCGTCTACGATTACGACCAGAGCTTCGTCGTCATGCCGATCGAGGATGCGCAAACGCTGCTGCTGGCCGGCGACGCGGTCGGCATGATCGAGGTCACCACCGACGATCCCGACCGCGTCGGCCAGATTCTCGCACCCGTGGCGCGCGGGCTGGCGGGGCGGGCGGTGGTCACCGACTGGAAGACGATCAATGCGTCGCTATTCGAGGCGCTGGCGGTTGAGCGGGTCGCCATGTTCGTGGTGCTGTCGATCATCGTGCTGGTTGCGGTGTTCAACATCCTGTCGTCGCTGATCATGCTGGTGCGCGCCAAGACCCGCGACATCGCCATCCTGCGCACGATGGGGGCGACGCGGCGCTCGCTGTTGAAGATTTTCGTCACGACCGGCTTCGTGATCGGCGCGCTCGGCACGCTTGCCGGGCTGCTGCTGGGCTTTGTCTTCCTCTATTTCCGCCAGCCGATCGTCCGTTTGGTGGAAGTCCTCACCGGCCAGAATCTTTGGGATCCCTCGATCCGCTTTCTCACCGAACTTCCGAGCCGGACCGATCCGGTCGAGGTCACGGTGATCTGCGTTATGGCGCTGGTGTTCAGCTTCCTCGCCACGCTCTACCCCGCGTTCAAGGCGGCGAGCACCGATCCGGTGCAGGTGCTGCGCTATGAGTGATCGAGCGCCGGTCGTCGCCGTGCGCGGGCTGACCCGCAGCTTCACCCAGGGCGGCGTCGTCATCGAGGTTCTGCGAGGGATCGACCTGGCGGTTCACGCGGGCGAAATCGTCGCGCTGCTCGGCCCCTCGGGCTCGGGCAAATCGACGATGTTGCAGGCGATCGGGCTGCTGGAAGGGGGCTTCGGCGGCAGCATCGCCATCGCCGGCGCCGAGGCTGGGGCGGTGAACGGCGACGCGCGGACCACGATCCGGCGCGACATGCTCGGCTTCGTCTATCAGTTCCACCATCTCCTGCCCGATTTCACGGCGATCGAGAACGTCGAGCTGCCGCAACTCGTCGCCGGCCGCTCGCGCACCGAAGCGGCGGCGCGCGCCGGCGAGTTGCTCGCGGCCTTGGGCCTGGGCGAGCGGCTCCACCACCGGCCGAGCCAGCTTTCGGGCGGCGAGCAGCAGCGGGTCGCCGTTGCCCGCGCGCTCGCCAACAAGCCGCGGCTGGTACTCGCCGACGAGCCCACCGGCAATCTCGACGAGGCGACCGCCGAGCGCGTCTTCGCTGAGTTCGTCCAGCTCGTGCGGGGGGAGGGCAGCGCGGCGCTGGTCGCCACTCACAACGAGCGGCTGGCGGCTCGCATGGATCGTATCGTTCGTCTCCACGAGGGCCGGCTTGAAGATTGACCACTTTTCCTCGTACGCCAAACCGCTATGGGCAGGTGGGTCGGACAACGGAGGCAGCGATGAGCGATAACCCAAGCACATTCCGCGGTGAAAGTCAGCCTTCGAGCGGGGTGAATTGGGGAGACGCCGCCTCGCTTCATCGCCGCAACGACGGCGAGGGTGTGCTCTACCGCTTCAAGGCGGTGCGCAGCGGAACGCTGGCGGAACTCGTCCGCTTCGTTCAGACCCTGCCCGAGGCTGAGCGGGGACTCTACTGCATCGAGAAGGCGGGCGACCACCGGCTTACCCCCGGGGAAATTGCCGCTCTGGCCCGCCGCGCCGACTACCCGGGGTGAGCCCGCCGTCCACCATCGCCGATTTCACCGCCACGCTGCCGAACGGCGAGCGCGTCAGCCTCGCCGACAAGGCCGGCAAGGTGCTGCTGGTGGTCAACACCGCGAGCAAATGCGGCTTCACCCCCCAATACGCCGGCCTTGAGGCGCTGTGGCGCAAGTATCGGGACCAGGACTTCGAAGTGCTCGCCTTTCCCTGCAACCAGTTCGGCGGCCAGGAGCCGGGCAGCGCCGAGGAAATCGCCGAGTTCTGCCAGGTGAACTTCGGGGTGAGCTTCCCGCTGATGGCCAAGGTCGAGGTCAATGGACCCGGCACCGACCCGCTTTACCACTGGCTCAAGGCACAGGCGCCGGGCCTGCTCGGATCGCAGGCGGTGAAGTGGAACTTCACCAAGTTCCTGATCGGCCGCGATGGCAAGGTCGTGCGCCGCTACGCGCCGACCGAAAAACCCGAGCAGCTCGACGCCGATATCGCTGCGCTGCTCTGAGCTGAGCGAGTTTCCCCAGCATCGTCGCGCAGCGGCTTGATCGTGCGCACCGACGGGACCTAATGTTGGGGATGCCGTTCGCCCCCTTCGTCCCGCTGCGCGTATTCTCGAGCTACACGATGCTCGACGGCGCGATCGAGCCGAAGGCGATCGCCGAGCTTGCCCGCAAGCACGGCTTTCCCGCGATCGCGATCTGCGACCGCAACGGACTCTATGGCGCCTCGGCCTTCGCCGCCGCCTGCCGGAAAGCCGGCGTCCAGCCGATCATCGGCTGCTTGCTGGCGGTGGCGCGTGGCGATGATCCGGCGATCGACTGGCTGGCGCTGTTCGCGCAGAATGAGGCGGGCTGGCTCAATTTGTGCCACCTCGTCAGCCGCGCCCACCTCGATCGCCCGCTTGAGTTGCCGCCGCATGTGCGGCTCGACGAACTGGACGGGCATAGCGGGGGGCTGATCGCACTGACCGGCGGGCGCGAGGGCGCGCTTACCCGCATGTTCGCCGAGGGCCGCGCGGAAGCTGCCTCGCATTTTGCCGACCGCTTGCAGGCGCTGTTCGGCGACCGGCTCTATATCGAGCTGTGCCGCACTGGCGATCCGGTCGAGGACGCCGCCGAGGAGGCGCTGATCGCGCTCGCCTATGCCCGCGATCTGCCGCTGGTCGCGACCAATCCCGCGCATTTCTCCGATCCCGACTTCCACGCCGCGCATGACGCGATGCTGTGCATCGCCCACTCGTCCCATGTCGACGCCGCCGAGCGTCCGCGTTCGCCGCGAGAGGCCTATTTGAAGCCGGCCGAAATGATGGCGGAACTGTTCGCCGACCTGCCCGAAGCCCCTGCCAACACCCTGGTCGTCGCCCAGCGCTGCGCCTTCGCCCCGCCCAAGCGCAAGCCGATCCTGCCGAGCCTCGCCGGCGATGCCCACGGCGAGGCGCGGATGATGGCCGAGGATGCCCGGGCGGGGTTGGCGGCGCGGCTGGCTCCCTACTACCCCCAGACCGACCAAGCTGAGCTTGTCGAAGCCCTGTCGTTTTCGTCCGGAGTTGGCGGCGAGGCAGGACAGCACTTCGACAAGCCCGGGTCGGGCGGAGTTTGGGATGAGATCAGTGCCTACCGTGACCGTCTCGAATTTGAGATCGCGGTCATCGCCAACATGGGCTTTTCAGGCTATTTCCTGATCGTCGCCGATTTCATCAAATGGGCCAAGGAGCAGGGCATCCCGGTCGGGCCGGGGCGCGGCTCGGGCGCGGGGTCGCTGGTCGCCTGGGCGCTGACCATCACCGATCTCGATCCGATCCGGCTCGGCCTGCTGTTCGAACGCTTCCTCAATCCCGAGCGCGTGTCGATGCCCGACTTCGACATCGACTTCTGCGAAACCCGGCGCGGCGAGGTGATCCGATACGTCCAGCGCAAATACGGCCACGATCACGTCGCCCAGATCATCACGTTCGGCACGATGAAGGCGCGCGCGGTGCTGCGGGACACCGGCCGCATCCTCCAGATGAGCTATGGCCAGGTCGACCGCCTGTGCAAGCTGGTGCCCAACCATCCGACCGACCCGTGGACGCTGGAGCGCGCACTGAACGGGATCGCCGAGTTCCGGCGCGAATACGACAAGGACCCCGATGTGCGCCGGCTGGTCGATCTGGCGCGCCGGCTGGAGGGGCTGCCGCGCAACAGTTCGACCCACGCCGCCGGCGTCGTCATCGGTGACCGGCCGCTCGCCCAGCTGGTGCCACTGTACCGCGACCCGCGGTCCGACATCCCGGTGACCCAGTTCGACATGAAATATGTCGAGGAGGCGGGGCTGGTGAAGTTCGACTTCCTCGGCCTCAAGACGCTGTCCGTGTTGCGCCGGGCGGTCGACCTGCTGGAGCGGCGCGGCATCGCCATCGACCTCGCGACGATCTCGTGGGACGATCCCCAGGTCTATGCGCTGCTCCAGCGTGGCGACGCCATCGGAGTGTTCCAGGTGGAATCGGACGGGATGCGCCGGACGCTGTCGGCGGTGAAGCCGACCGTGTTCCAGGACATCACCGCGCTCAACGCGCTCTACCGCCCCGGGCCGATGGACAACATCCCGCTGTTCGGCCGCCGCAAAAACGGACTCGAGGCGATCGAATATCCGCATCCGAAGCTCGAGGCGATCCTGGCCGAGACCTACGGCATCTTCGTCTATCAGGAGCAGGTGATGCAGGCGGCGCAGGTGCTCGCTGGCTATTCGCTAGGCGAGGCGGACCTGCTTCGCCGGGCAATGGGCAAGAAGGTGCAGGCGGAGATGGACGCGCAGGCCGCGCGGTTCGTCGATGGCTGCCGCGAGCACTCCGGGATCGAGGCCAAGAAGGCGCGAGAGCTGTTCGCGCTGATCGACAAGTTCGCCGGCTATGGCTTCAACAAGAGCCACGCCGCTGCCTATGCGCTGCTCACCTATCAGACCGCCTGGCTGAAGGCCCATTACCCGCACGAGTTCTTCGCCGCGTCGATGTGCTTCGACATGCACCAGTCGGAAAAGCTGGCGGTGTTCGTCGATGACATGCGCCGAGGCGGCTTCGCCGTGCTGCCGCCCGACATCAACGCGTCCGAGGCCGAGTTCACCGTGGAGGAGACCGACCACGGCCATGCCGTCCGCTATGCCCTCGCCGGCATCCGCAACGTCGGCGAAAAGGCGATGGAGGCGATCGTCGCCGAGCGGGAGCAAGGCGGGCCGTTCCGCGGCCTGGAAGACTTGTCGCGCCGGGCGCCGGCGGGCACGATCAATCGGCGCCAACTCGAAGCGCTCGCCGCCGCCGGCGCGTTCGATAGCCTTGAACCCAACCGGGCAAAGGTGCTCGCCAGCGTCGATATGCTGCTCGCTGCCGCCGATGAGGCCGAGCGCGGCCGGACCAGCGGCCAAGCGGGGCTGTTCGGCGGCGGCGACCACGATGAGCCGGCGCTGCGCCTTGCCGAAGCCGCGGAATGGAGCCGTGCCGAGAGGATGGCGAAGGAGCGCGAGTGCTTCGGTTTCTACTTCGCCGCCCACCCGGTCGAGCACTACCGCCAGATCGCCTCGGCCAACGGCGCGCGCAGCCATACCAGCCTGGTAACCGGCGGTGCCTCAGGCGAAGGCGATGGCCGCCGGGGCGCGGTCATGGCGGCGCTGGTCGAGGGGGTGCAGCGACGCAAGACCCGCAAGGGCCGCGACTTCGTCACCGCAGAGTTCTCCGATCAATCTGGCCAGTTCTCGGCCTCCTGCTTCGAGGAGGCGTTGGTCGAGCCGTTCCAGCGCTGGGCCGCCGAGGGCTGCTGCGTGCTGCTCAACGTCGAGCTCGATGCCCCCAACCCGGGCGAGGCGCCGCGCATCACGGTGCGCGCGGCGCGTCCCCTCGCCGAAGTCAC
>JBDSIY010000080.1:0-33896 GCA_039917735.1 Novosphingobium sp.
CTTTGCCCCCTTCGTGCGCGGACCGCGCGCCACCATGTATGCGGGGCGCCCCTGGACGGTCCGGCAGTACGCCGGCTTTTCGACCGCCGAGGAATCCAACGCCTTCTACCGCCGCAACCTCGCGGCCGGCCAGAAGGGGCTGTCGGTCGCCTTCGATCTTGCAACCCACCGTGGCTATGATTCCGATCATCCCCGCGTCGTCGGCGATGTCGGCAAGGCCGGGGTGGCGATCGACAGCGTCGAGGACATGAAAATCCTGTTCGATGGCATCCCGCTCGACAAGATGTCGGTGTCGATGACGATGAACGGCGCGGTGATCCCCATACTCGCCTTCTTCATCGTCGCCGGCGAGGAACAGGGCGTGCCGACCGAGCAACTCGACGGCACCATCCAGAACGACATCCTCAAGGAGTTCATGGTCCGCAACACCTACATTTACCCGCCCGAACCATCAATGCGGATCGTTTCGGACATCATCGCATATACCTCGGCCAAGATGCCGAAATTCAACAGCATTTCCATTTCCGGCTACCACATGCACGAAGCCGGCGCGACGGCGGTGCAGGAGCTCGCCTTCACCATCGCCGACGGCAAGGAATATGCGAAGCGGGCGATGGCGGCGGGGCTGGACATCGACAGCTTCGCCGGCCGCCTGTCGTTCTTTTTCGGCATCGGCATGAACTTCTTCATGGAAGTCGCCAAGCTGCGCGCGGCCCGCGTGCTTTGGCACCGGGTAATGGACGGGCTCGGCGCGAAGCAGGAGCGCAGCAAGATGCTGCGCACCCACTGCCAGACGAGCGGAGTCAGCCTGCAGGAGCAGGACCCCTACAACAACGTCATCCGCACCACCGTGGAGGCGATGGCGGCGGTGCTCGGCGGCACCCAGTCGCTGCACACCAACGCGCTCGACGAGGCGATCGCGCTGCCGACCGACTTCTCGGCCCGCATCGCCCGCAACACTCAGATCGTGCTCGCCGAGGAGAGCGGCATCACCCGCGTCGTCGATCCGCTTGGGGGATCCTACTATGTCGAGGCGCTCACCCAGCAACTGGTCGACGATGCCTGGGCGCTGATCATGGAGGTCGACGGCCTCGGCGGCATGACCCAGGCGGTCGCCAGCGGCATGCCCAAGCAGCGCATCGAGGAAGCCGCCGCCGCCCGCCAGGCCCGGGTCGATCGGGGGGAGGACGTGATCGTCGGCGTCAACAAGTACCGGCTGGCGCAGGAAGAGCACCTCGACACGCTCGAGGTCGACAACCACGCGGTGCGCGATGGGCAGATCACGCGGCTGCGCACGATGCGCGACAGCCGGGATGAGGCGAAGTGCCGGGCGGCGCTTCAGGCCATGACGGATGGCGCCAGGACCGATGGCAACCTTCTTGCCCTCGCCGTCGAGGCAGCCCGCCATCGCGCCTCGCTGGGCGAAATCTCCGACGCGATGGAGGCCGCGTTCGGCCGGTACGGCACGCAGCCGGTGCCGGTCACCGGCATCTACGGCCAGGCCTATGCCGAGGATTCGCGCTACCGCCAGGTCACCGACGGGGTCGAGGCGGTTGCGCGCCGGCTCGGCCGCCAGCCGCGGCTGCTTGTCGCCAAGATGGGGCAGGACGGCCACGATCGCGGCGCCAACGTCATCGCCAGCGCCTTCGCCGACATGGGCTTCGAGGTGAGCAGCGGCCCGCTGTTCCAGACCCCCGAGGAGGCTTGCGCGCTGGCGCTCGACAAGGATGTCGACGCAGTCGGAGCAAGCTCGCTCGCCGCCGGCCACAAAACACTGATCCCCGAGCTTGTGCGGTTGCTCCGGGACGCCGGCCGTCCGGACATCAAGGTCGTCGCCGGCGGCGTCATTCCGGCGCGCGACTATGACTTCCTGCGCGAGGCCGGGGTGCAGGGCATCTATGGCCCTGGCTCCAACGTCGTCGAATGCGCAGCCGACCTGCTGCGCCTGCTTGGGCACAACATGCCGCCAGTGGGAAGCGAATTGGAAGTGGCGGAGTGACGTGCCAACGGTGTTGCGGATCGCTGCAAATCCACTGGCCGGCGATCGACGAGGATTTGAGCACCGAGGGCGTGCTTCGGGGCGCACCCGCACTGAGGGCCGCTTGAAGCCTTACATCTGTTGGAAGCATCCTGCTTGCGGAGCAGCGGAGTAGCCCCCTTTGCCTAATCACACGTCCTTCCTGCCGATCGCCACGCTGATGTTCGCGACCGGGATCGGCATCCCGATTATGGCGGTACTCAACGCGCAGCTCGGACAGCAACTCGCGAGCCCCGTGGCGGCGACCTCCGTGCTGTTCGTCGTTGGCGTTGTTCTGGCGACCCTGGTGATGGTGGCGGCGGGGATGCCGGATTGGAGCCGGCTTACGATGGAGAGGCCTCACCTTTATTTCGGCGCCGCCTTCATCCTGTTCTACGCGCTGTCGATCACCTGGGCGGCGCCGCGCATTGGCGTCGGCAACGCGGTTTTCTTCGTGCTGATCGGCCAGCTGATCGCTGCGGCGGTAATCGACCACTTCGGCCTGCTCGGCGCAATCCGGTTCGAAATGACCGCAAGGCGCGGATTGGGTCTCGTTGTAATGGCGCTAGGGGTCTATCTGGCCAAGCGAACTGTTTGAGACCGCTCCGCCGACGCTGGAAAAAGTGGCTTGGCGCGAGCCTTTCAGCCATGACTTTATTGCGTGAGGCACCGCGTTACACGCCAAGCGCGTTAGACAATGAGACCGGACGTCCAAGACCTCCATTACCGTCAAATGCGATAAAATGGATCACTTATTACTAAGTACGAGGCTTTGATTTCCGTACTTTTTTTGCCGGTCTACAACCTTTGTTAAATTAGAGAAAAAATGGTCGCTTGTCAACCGGTCATAGTGTGTCAAGCTTCATGTCGAGTCGACTCATTTCCGAGTCGGGGAGGCACCCGTCATGAAAAATAAACATATGTTAATTTTTGGCATCCTTACGGGAGTCATCGCTACTTCTACTGCTCAGGCGGCGCCGATCTTGGGGACGGCAGCAAACTTCGCAGTTCTTGGAGCATCAACGGTAACCAATACAGGCCCTACGACGCTTGTCGGCGACCTCGGAGTTTATCCGGGAACGGCAATCACGGGCCTGGGCTCGATTACGCTGACCGGGGCGGTACATCAGACCGATGCCGTCGCCCAGCAGGCTCAGGCGGATGCTGCTTCGGCGTTCTCGTTGCTCGCCGCACTGCCGTTCAACTTCGACTTAACCGGGCAAGATCTCGGCACCGTCGGCGTACTGTCGCCCGGGGTCTACAAATTCGGTTCTTCTGCCCTGCTAACCGGCAATTTGGTTCTCGATTTTCTCAGCAACCCCACCGGTTCCTTCGTGTTTCAGATCGGATCGGCTCTAACCACCGCAAGCGGATCATCGGTTTCGGTCCTCAACGGCGGCCCGCAGAGCGGAATCTACTGGAATGTCGGTAGCTCCGCGACGCTTGGCACCGCAACAACGTTCGCCGGCAACATTCTTGCTGATCAAAGCATCACGTTGAATACCGGCGCCTCGATCCTTTGCGGACGGGCCATTGCCCTCAATGCGGCCGTCACGCTTGACACCAATACGATCACCAGCACCTGCGGCGCCGCCGATTACGGCAGCAATGGCTATGACGGCGGGACCGTGGGTGGCGGCGGTGGCGGCGGCGGTGGCGGCGGCGGCGGCGGTGGCGGCGGTGGCGGCGGTATGGGCGGCGGCGGTGCAGTCCCCGAACCGGCAACATGGGTAATTCTGATCGGGGGCTTCGCGTTCATTGGCGCCGCCATGCGGCAACAACGCACAACTGCTCGCATCGCCTATGCCTAGCACACGGGTTCTGCCGAAACGGCTTGATCCGTAAGGCAGGACACCATGGCCCGGCGCCGAAACGATCGCTTTGCAATCAGCAAGGCCATGGTCGGCGACCGGAGGTTTTACGCGCAGGAATGCTGGCGCCGGCGTCTCGACCGCGAGGCGGCGGCGCCAGTATTCGTCCTGCCAACGCAAATCCTGAATTCAGCCAACTGGCCGTATCCTCAACCCCATTCGCCAGGGGTTCTGGCGAGGTAAATTTTTCGGCCGGGGTTCGCAGGCGCCGATTGCGCCGCAAGGCGAACTGAGCGTCGCTGAACGCGGGGATAGGACTAGCCTTTCGCCTTCCATTTCGACTATCGCCGTCTCGGTGCCTTGAGGCACGATGGACCCCGGCCTTTGCCGGAGGGACGGATCGAAGGGGCGGACGTTGTTCACCAAAATCCTCATCGCCAATCGTGGCGAGATCGCCTGCCGGATCATCAAGACGGCGCGGCGCATGGGCATCGCCACCGTCGCCGTCTATTCGGACGCCGACGCCCGCGCGCCTTTCGTGGCGATGGCGGACGAGGCGGTGCACATCGGCCCCGCCCCCGCCGCCCAATCCTATCTGATCGCCGAGAAAATCATCGCCGCCGCCAAGCAAACGGGCGCGGAGGCGGTGCACCCCGGCTATGGCTTCCTCTCCGAGCGCACCAGCTTCGCCGAGGCGCTGGCCGCCGAGGGCATCGCCTTCGTCGGGCCGCCGGTGAACGCGATCGCGGCGATGGGCGACAAGATCGAATCGAAGAAGCTGGCGATGAAGGCCGGTGTAAACGTCGTTCCGGGCTTCGTCGGCGAGATCGACGATACCGAGCACGCGGTGCGGATCTCTGCGGAAATCGGCTATCCGGTGATGATGAAGGCCTCAGCGGGCGGCGGCGGCAAAGGCATGCGCCTTGCCTATTCCGAGCAGGACGTGCGCGAGGGCTTCGAGGCGACCAAGCGCGAGGGGCTGAACAGCTTCGGCGACGATCGCGTCTTCATCGAAAAGTTCATCCTCAACCCGCGCCACATCGAGATCCAGATCCTCGGCGACCAGCACGGCAACATCCTCTACCTCAACGAACGCGAGTGCTCGATCCAGCGTCGCCACCAGAAGGTGGTCGAGGAAGCCCCCTCGCCCTTCGTCACGCCCAAGATGCGCAAGGCGATGGGTGAGCAATGCGTCGCGCTGGCGCGGGCGGTCGGCTATTACAGCGCCGGCACGGTCGAGCTGATCGTCTCGGGGGCGGACCCGACAGGCGAAAGCTTCTATTTCCTCGAGATGAACACGCGGCTGCAGGTCGAGCATCCGGTGACCGAGGCGATTACCGGCATCGACCTGGTCGAGCAGATGATTCGCGTCGCCGCCGGCGAGAAGCTCGCGTTCACTCAGCAGGACATCGGCATCGACGGCTGGGCGATCGAGAACCGGGTCTATGCCGAGGATCCCTATCGGGGCTTCCTGCCCTCGACCGGACGGCTCTCGCGCTACCGTCCGCCGGTCAAGGGTTGGGAAGGCGGCATCCGCGGGATCGACGGCGTCCGCGTCGACGATGGCGTGATCGAGGGCGGCGAGGTGTCGATGTTCTACGACCCGATGATCGCCAAGCTGGTCACCTGGGGCGAGACGCGCGAAGTCGCCGCCGACCGGCAGATCGCGGCCCTGGACTCCTTCGAGATCGAGGGCCTGGGGCACAACCTCGATTTTCTCTCGGCGATCATGCAGCATTCGCGGTTCCGATCCGGCGATATCACCACCGGCTTCATTGCCGAGGAATATCCTGAAGGCTTCCACGGCGCCCCGAGCACGCCCGAGTTCAACACCCAGCTCGCTGCCGTCGCCGGCTTCATCGCCACCATCCGTGCAGCCCGCGCACAGCAGGTCGATGGCCAGCTGTTCGACACGAACATCCCGATCACCAAGTGGAGCATCGCTCTCGGCGGTGTGACCTACACCGTGAAGGTGAAGGCGGACAAAGTGACCGTGGATGGCGTTCCGGTCGAGCTGGCGATGGAGTATGCCCCAGGCGATCGCCTTGCCTATGTTCAGCTCGGTCAGGAAAAGCTCGCCATCAAGCTCGATCCGATCAGGATGGGGATGAAACTGACGACGCGGGGCGCGATGTATCCGGCGACGATCATACCGGCTCGCATCGCCCATCTTACCGCCTATATGATCGAAAAGGTGCCGCCTGACCTTTCCAGGTTCCTGATCTGTCCAATGCCGGGCCTGCTCGTCTCGCTCAATGTCAAGGAGGGTGACAAGGTCGAGGCGGGCCAGCCGCTCGCTGTCGTCGAGGCGATGAAGATGGAGAACATTCTGCGCGCGGAGAAATCGGCGACGGTCAAGAAGGTCAATGCCAGACCCGGCGAAAGCCTGGCGGTGGACGCGGTGATCCTCGAACTCGAATGAGCGCGGGGGTCTTCCGCGGCACAGCGGGAAGGAGGCCGATGTCGGTGCCGGATCGGGTCGAGGACTGGCACAAGGCCAAGCCAGGACGATCGGCTCGAGGTTGCGCATCCCGGGCTCGCCACCAGGGATCCGTTCGATCGGCTGCTACTGGCGGACCATCGCCCCGTCTGGTGAGCCTCCGGTGAGCTTTGCAGCGCTTCTGAACGGCGCGGAACCGCGCGAGGGCGGCTGTGCGCTGACTATCCCTGAGAGCTGGCACCAGGGCCGCACCGCCTACGGCGGGTTGTCGTCGGCGCTGGCCTTCGCGGTGGCAAAGCGCGTCGGTGGCGACCTGCCGCCGCTGCGCGCGGCGCAGGTCAGCATGATCGCGCCGATCGCCGGAGCCGTCGAAATCCGCGCTCGCGAGGTGCGTCGTGGGCGCAACGCCACCTGGATCGCGGCCGAGATCCACGGCGGGCAAGGGCTCGGCTTCGCCGCATGCTTCGTGTTCATGAGCCCGGCGGAAAGCGACCTGGCGCTGAACCGCCGGCGCCCGCCTGACGATCTCATCCCCGTCGATGAGGCACGCGGATTCGCCAACGAGCGCGGGCCTGCGTTTCGCCGCCACCACTTCGAGGTACGCTTCGCCCTGCCCCGAACGCCCGAAAAGGCGCCCGAGATGTGCTGGTGGGTGCGGGCGCGCGATGCTGCCGGCCTCGATCCGGCGGCCGAAGTGCTGCTCACCGCCGACGCGCTCCCTCCCGGAGCGATGCCGCTGCTCGCCGCCACGGTGCCGGTCAGCACGATGCAGTGGCAGGTCAATCTGCTGACCCCGGCGCCCACGACGCAGGGCTGGTGGCTGCTGCGTTCCACGGGCGACTACGCCGGCCAGGGATGCTCAAGCCAGCATATGGAGATGTGGAACGAGGCCGGCGAGCCGATCGCCTTCGGCATGCAGTCGGTCGCGCTGTTCGGATAAGCCTCAGGCGGCCGGGGGGTCGGCGAGCATGGCGGTGAACTGCACTTCGCAGCTCACCTTGCCTTCGACCGAGGCCTTGCCGGCGAACTTGCAGACCCGCGCCCGCTTCTGGACGAAGGCGACCTCCAAATCGAGCAGCACGCCGGGCTCGACGGGATTGCGGAACTTCGCCTGCTCGATCGCCATGAAATAGACGAGCTTGCCGGTCCCGGCGAGGCCGAGCGCCTCCACCGCGAGGATGCCGGCGGCTTGCGCCAGCGCCTCGATCTGCAACACGCCCGGCATGATTGGCCGGCCGGGGAAATGGCCCTGGAAGAAACCCTCGTTGAAGCTCACTGCCTTGACGGCGTGGATCGTCTCGTCGCTCAGCGCCAGCACGCGGTCGACGAGCAGCATCGGGTAGCGATGCGGCAGCGCCGCGAGGATGCGCGGGATGTCATAGGCGAGCTTGGCAGTCGCTGCGCCGGGTTCCATTTCCGCGTCGCTCATCTGCACTCTCCCCGTGCCGCCACGCTGTCGCGTGATCACTTGCCTCCCTTGTAAAGGGAGGATGGACGGGGGTCTACCGCCGCAGCGCCAATGCCGGGCCTGCGGCCTCGCTCCCCCGCCCCAACCCCCTCCCCGGTGGGGAGGAGCGAATAACGTCAGCGGCCTTTCGCGGCCGGCCTGGTCTGCTGGGCTCCGGCCTGACCCTGCTGCTGGGCTGCGGCCTGCGCGCGCTGTTCGCGGACCTCACGCGGTTCCCAGCCGGCGGGCGGGACCAGCTGCGCCGCGGGGATCAGCGTGTTGAGTTCGGCGAGCACGCCCTGGTTGAGATTATAGGCGTTGTCGTTCACCGCGATCACTGCCTGCGGGCTCAGCAGCAGCGAGATCTTCGCCTTGCCCATCGCATTCTTCACCGCCTGGTCAAGCTTCTCGCCGACCTGCTCCTGGACATAGGCCTCGGACAGCGCGACCGGCTGGAGAATCCGCTGCAGCTCTTGCTGGCCGGACTGCTGAATGTTCTGGATGGTCTGCGCCTGCTGGGCGAGCGCGGCTTGGTTGGCGCCGGGCGCGGCGCGATCACGGTTGAACTTCTCGGCCATCGGCTGGAGCTGCGCCTCGAGCTGGCGGCGGCGGGCCTCGGCCTGATCGACCTGCGCCTTGTAGGTGACCGGCCGCTGCTGCTGCGCGGTGCGGAAGGCGTTGGAATTGGCGACCACCGCGTCGAGGTTGACGACGCCGAGGCCGGGGACAAGCGGCGCCGATTGCGCGAGCGCGGGGGTCGCGGCGGTGAGCAGCAGGCCGGCAAGGATGGCGGTTTGGATGCGGTTTTTCATCAGAATTGGGTTCCTACGTTGAAAGTGAAGGACTTGGTGTCGTCGCCGGGCGCCTTGATCAGGACCTTGGCGAAATCGATCCGGAATGGGCCGAAGGGCGAGTTCCAGTTAACGCCGATGCCGACCGCGACGCGCGGCTTCAGAGTATTGCCGACGAAGAATTCCCGGAACGGCGCAATCTGACTGCCCAAGGCGGTGACGGTGTCGCTGGCACCCGTGCAGGTGCCGGGCAGGGTGGAAACCGTTGTCGTCGAGGTCGCGCCGTTGCAAACCAGCGTATATTGCGCAAGACCACTCGAATTGCGTGACGCGATGAACACCCCGTTCGGCTGGTCGAACGTCTGCGGCGTACGCAGGCCGAACACAGCGCCGGCATCGAGGAAGATCGATGGACGCAGGCCAAGTTCGCGCACGCCCGAACCCAGCGGAATCTCCAGCTCGGCCCTGCCGAGATAGTAGTATCGTCCGCCGAGCGCGTCGTCGGTCCATTCCTTGCGATTGGTCGAAACGGCATCGAGGGTGCCGTTGCCGTCGCTATCGACATAAGGCTTGCGCAGCACCCGCGGACCAACGCCGCGGATGTCGAAGCCGCGAATCTGTGGCTCGCCGAGGAAGAACCGGTCGGTCAGGCGAACGTCGTCGACTCCGGCGCTCCCGCTGTTGTCGAACGACTTGATCGCGCCGCCCTCGGCCGACAGCGAGAAGATGAAGCCGCGCCATACCGGCCAATACTTCGCCGCCTTGGCCGTGATCCGAGCGTAGCGAACCGAGCCCCCCAGCCCGGCAAAATCGGCGCTGATCGAGGCCGTGTTGCCGCGCGTCGGATGGACACGATTGTCGAGCGTATCGTAGATCACCGACGCGCCGATGATGGAGCTGGTGCGCCTGCCCAGCGCGTCGCACAGATAGCGTCCTGCCAGCAGCGGCTCGCAGCGCAGCGCGCCGGTGGAATCGGGGGCGAAAAAGGTCGCCTTGTCGAGCGAGACGTCGTCGTAGTTCAGCGTATAGCGCCCGACTGCCGTCAGATATTCGGTCAGCGGCAGGCCCGCGCGCAGCTGGAAGCCGGTGGTCGCCTGCTTATAGGTGGTGTTACGGTTGTTGTTGAAGAAATTGAAGCTGTTGAGATCGCGCCGGTAAATGTCCACCCCGGCCGAGACGTTGCGGTCGAACACATAAGGCTCGGTGAAGCTTGCCTCGACACTCTTCGAATATTTTGAATAGCTGCCCGAAAGCCCGACGGTCTGGCCCCGCCCGCGGAAGTTGTTCTGCTGGATCGAGGCCTGGAAGATGATGCTCTCCAGGCTCGAATAGCCGGCGGAAAGCTGGAGTTGTCCGGTCGGCTTCTCTTCGACGTTGGCTTCCAGGATGATCCGATCCGGCGTGCTCCCAGGCTTCTGCTCGACCTCGAACTTCTCCTGGAAATAGCCGAGCGACTTGATCCGGTTGGTCGAGCGCTTGACCTGCAGCGAGTTGAAGGCATCGCCCTCGGCCAGCCGAAACTCGCGGCGGACCACCTTGTCCTGGGTCAGCGTGTTGCCGTTGACGTCGATTCGCTCGACGTAGACGCGCGGTGCCTCGTCGATGACGAAGCTCACGTCCATCGTCAGCTTGTCCTTGTCGCGCCGGTACTGCGGCCTCGCGTCGGCGAACGCATAGCCAAAGGCGCCGGCGGTCTGGTTCAGCTTTTCGATCGTGTCCTCGACCAGCTTGGCATTGTACCACGCGCCCTGCTTCATCGGCAGCTGCTTGGTCAGCGCCTCGCTGCTGAAGTCGCGGAGCTGGCTCTCAACCTTGACGTCGCCGAATTTGTAGCGCTGGCCCTCCTCCACCACGTAAGTGATGATGAAGTCTTTCTTGTCCGGCGTCAGTTCGGCCACCGCCGAAACGACGCGGAAGTCGGCATAGCCCTGCGTCAGGTAGAACTGGCGCAGCTTTTGCTGATCGAAGGCGAGGCGATCGGGATCGTAGCTCGTTCCCGAGCTGAGAAGCCGCTTGAGCCCCGCCTGCTTCGTCACCATCTGGCCGCGCAGTTCGCCGCCGGAGAATTTCTCGTTGCCGATGATGTTGATTCGGCGAACCTTGGACTTCGAGCCTTCGGTAATCTCGAAGACAATATCGACGCGGTTCTGTTCGAGCGCCACCATCTTCGGCTCGACCGTGGCGGCAAAGCGGCCCTGCCGTTTGTAGAGCTCGATGATCCGGGCAACATCGGCGCGGACTTTCGAGCGGGTGAAGATTTGGCGCGGCGAGACCTTGATCTCGGGAAGGATTTTCTCCTCCTTGATGTGCTTGTTGCCTTCGAGGACGATCCGGTTGACGACCGGGTTTTCCTTGACCTCGATGACGACATCCCCGGCGTCGTTGCGGATCTGCACGTCCGCGAACAGCTCGGTGGCGAACAGATCCTTAAGCGCCTGGTCGGCGGCCACCTGGGAATAGGGCTGGCCGGCGCGCAGCCGGGTGTAGGACAGCACCGTTTGCGGTTCGAGCCGCTGCGCCCCGGTGACGTTGAGCGAGCGGATGATCGTCGGCGGGGCTTCCGGCGGGGTTAGGGCCCCAGGCGCCGCCGTTGTTCGTGCCGGAACCGCAGCACCGGGAGCGGTGGCGACAGGCGCCGGCTGCGCGGCTTCGACCGCAGGCGCCCCAGCCAGGATCGTCGTCCCGAGGAGCACCGCCGCGGCATGCGGGACCCGCCGGCCATCAGAGCTGCGAAACATCTTGATTTCCATCCTCGAAACGGCGGTTTACGGCTGCTCTCTGACAAAAAAGCCCGGACGATCAGTCAACCGTCGCCGCCGCCGCAGACAACCGGCGCCCTCTGCCCGATGCGGGCAAGACAGGCAAGCAGTCTGTCCGGAAGAAGCGGCCGCGATCCCCGACAAAACTAGCGGCTAACCGCCGAACACCGGCAGCTTCGCCAGATCATTGAACGTTACGATCAGCATCAGCGCCAGCACGAGTGCCAGGCCAGTGCGGAACGCCCATTCCTGACCACGTGGCGCCAAGGGCTTCCGGCGCACCGCTTCCGCTGCGTAGAGAGCCAGATGCCCGCCGTCGAGGGCGGGAATTGGCAGCAGGTTGATGAATGCCAAGTTAATCGAGATAAGCGCCGCAAAGCCCACGAATTGCGCCCAGCCAAGGGTGAACTGCTCTCCCGAATATTTGGCGATCGTCAACGGTCCGCCCAGCTCCTTGACCGAGCGATCGCCGCTGATGATCTGGCCGATTCCGGCTGCCATCATCCGCATGATGTCAAAGGTCTGCTCAAAACCCAGCCGCACGGCCTCAATGGGGCCGACGCGCTCCACCTCGACCTTGCCGGCACCGATGCCGATGCGGCCCACCTTCGCGCTGTTGCCGAATTCGTCGCGCTGCTCCGTGGCGGCGATCTTCACCGGGATCGACAATTCACGTCCGTCGCGCCGGATCGCCAACGTCACCACGCTGCCCGGATAGGGCAGCACATGCTCGGGGATATCGGTGAAGCTGGCGATGGCGTTGCCGTCGATCGCGAGGATGCGGTCGCCGACGCGCACGCCCGCCGCCGCCGCCGGCGAATCCTTTGCGAGCACCGCCACCTCGGGCGAGGCGAACATATGGCCGTAGGCGAGGTTGAAGCCCGTGAAGATCGCCACCGCGCAGAGCAGATTGGTCAGCGGTCCCGCGAGCACGATCAGCGCGCGCTGGCCGAGAGGCTGGGCGTTGAAGGTTCGCGCGCGCTCGGCCGCGGTCAGCCCGTCATCGGTGGTCACCGCCATGCTCGCGGCGTTCATGTCGCCGGCGAAGCGCACATAACCGCCGAGCGGCAGCGCCGACAGCTTCCACCGCGTCCCCCGGAGATCGGTCCAGCCGAGCAGCTCCTTGCCGAAGCCCACGGAGAACACGTCGGCCTTCACCCCGAACCAGCGGCCAACCAGATAGTGGCCAAGTTCGTGGACGACCACCAGTGGCCCAAGCACCAGCAGGAACGCCAGGATCGTTGTCAGCAGGCTGGGGGCGGCGAGCAATTCAGGCTGGCTCCATCAGGCGGGCACGAGCACGGACGCGCGCCTCGCGATCGATTGCGAAAACATCGTCGAGCGTGGCCGGCGCCACGGGCGCATAACTCGACAGAACATCCTCAACATATGCGGCGATGCGGGTGAACCCGATCTGACCGCCGAGGAATGCCGCCACCGCGATTTCATTCGCGGCGTTGAGCACGGCGGGAGCAGCGCCCCCGGTTTCGGCGGCCTCTCGGGCGATACGGGTGGCGGGGAAGCGCGTTTCGTCGGGGGCGCGGAAGCTGAGCTCGCCAATCGCGGCGAGGTCGAGCGGAGCGCAGGGCGTGTCCATCCGCCGGGGCCAGGCCAGCGCCGAGGCCAATGGCACCCGCATGTCGGAAGGGCCAAGTTGGGCGAGCGTCGAGCCGTCGCGGTACTCAACCATCGAATGCACGACGGATTGCGGATGAACGATGATCCGCAGCCGATCGAGGCCGACCGGAAACAGATGATGCGCTTCGATCAGTTCGAGGCCCTTGTTGAACATCGTCGCCGAATCGACACTGATCTTGGCGCCCATGTCCCAGTTTGGATGGCGCACCGCCTCCTGCGGGGTCGCGATGGCAAGCCGCTCGGCCGGCCAGTCGCGGAACGGTCCGCCGCTCGCGGTCAGGGTGATCGAGCAGATGTCGGCGGGATCGTTGCCGGCCAGGCATTGGAAGATCGCGTTGTGCTCGGAATCGACGGGCAGTAGCGTCGCGCCATGGCGGACGACGGCCGCCGTCATCACATCGCCGGCCGAGACCAGCGCCTCCTTGTTGGCCAACGCCACCACGGCGCCTCGCTCGATCGCCGCCATCGTCGGCGCGAGGCCAGCGCAACCGACGATTGCAGCAATTGTGAGGTCGGCGGGGTACGTCGCCGCCTCGATCAGCGCCGCGGCCCCGCCGGCGGACTCGACGTGGCTGCCGGTCAGCGCGTCGCGCAGGCGCGGCAGGCAGGTCTCGTCGCCCACCACGGCGATTTCCGCGTCGAACTCGCGCGCAAGTACTGCCAGTTCCTCGGCCTGACAATTCGCGGTGAGGGCGACGACGCGCCACTCCTCGCGACGCCGCCGGATCAGATCGAGCGTCGAAGCTCCGATCGAACCGGTCGCGCCAAGGATGGAGATGCTTCGAACCCTCAATTCCTGCCCTTCGTTGCGCGGGTGCATCTCACCGCATGCCGAAACTCGCTGGCGACAGCGCCAACACGACGGCAAGTAGCAGGAGCACCGCCAACAGACCATCCACCCGGTCGAACAGGCCGCCGTGGCCCGGGAGCAGACTGCCCGAATCCTTGACCCCGGCGCGGCGTTTCATCCAGCTTTCGAAGAAGTCGCCGGCCTGGGCGGTGATCGCCACCGCCGCCCCCGCGACGATGAGGACGCCGAGCGAGATCGAACCGGCCAATTGGCCGGGGTGACCTGCCGCCAGCCGCAGCGCGGCATAAATCGCCAGCGGCGTCGCCACCATCGCGCCGATCAGCCCCGCCCAGGTTTTCGACGGACTTATCGCCGGTGCTATCTTGGGTCCGCCGAACGTGCGCCCGGCGAAATAGGCGCCGATATCGGTGGCGATCACCGCGACCAGCACCGTCAGCACCAGCGCCCGGCCCAATGGCGCCTCACGCAATGCCAGCAGCACCGCCGCCGCGATTCCGCAATAGACCGCGCCGCCGGCCAGCCATGCCGTTCGGTGACCGTCGGCGCGGGTGAAACGCAGCACCAGCCCCCGCCATTCGAGCCACACGCCGATCCCGACGGAGAGCACGAACACCGTCCAGACCATGCCACCCAGCCACAGCGCCGCGCCGGCGACCGCGACCATGGCGATGGCAGAGGCGACGCGCATCGGGAGGTCTGTTTTGCGTAAAGCGTTAGCCACTGACACCGACCTTGTACTCGTCGAACTCGTCACCCTGAACTTGCTTCAGGGTCCTTTTCCCCTTCGGCCACGATCGGGGGCGCGCAAGGTAAAATGGATGCTTAAACAAGTTCAGCAAGACGGGGAGTGTTCCGGAGCGGGTGACGCGCACCTACCGGCCGCCATAGCGCCGCTCGCGCTCGACGAAGGCCGCCAGCGCCTCATCGAGGTGCACGGGGGTGAAGTCGGGCCAGAGCACGTCGGTGAAATAAAGTTCGGCATAGGCTGCC
Organism: Novosphingobium sp.; assembly: GCA_039917735.1. GTDB lineage: Bacteria > Pseudomonadota > Alphaproteobacteria > Sphingomonadales > Sphingomonadaceae > Novosphingobium. Next base: position 14,705 of record JBDSIY010000080.1, read on the forward strand.
TGCCACAGCAGGAAGTTCGACAGCCTTACCTCGCCCGAAGTGCGGATCAGCAGGTCGAGCGGCGGCATGTCGGCGGTATCGAGCTCGGCCTCGATCGACTCGGGCGTGATCGGTCCCTTTTGCGCCGCCCGCATCGCCGCGCGGGCGATCTCATCCTGCGCGCCGTAATTGAGCGCGACCGCCAAGGTGACATCGCGGTTCGCCGCGGTCCGCGCCAGCGCCATATCAAGCAGTTCGACAACATCGGGCGCGAAACGCCTGTAATCGCCGATAATCTTCAGGCGCACGCCATTCTCGACGAACTCCTCGAGGTCGCTGACGATGAAGCGCTTCATCAGCCCCATGAGATCCGAGATCTCGTCCTCCGGCCGGCGCCAGTTCTCCGTCGAAAAGGCGTAGAGGGTGAGCGCTTCCAGCCCGGTCGAACGCGCCGCCCTGACCAGCCGCCGCACCGCCTCGACCCCGCGCTGATGGCCGACCGCGCGCGGGAGACGGCGACGGCGCGCCCAACGGCCGTTGCCGTCCATGATGATCGCGACATGGCGCGCCCCGGTCATCCCGAGCCGATCCCCGCGGCCCAGTTCCGGCTCGGGCGCAATCGGTTCACTTGCCAAGGATTTCCTTCTCCTTGCGAGCGAACTCCTCATCCACCGACTTTACGGTGTCGTCTGTCAGCTTCTGGACCTCGGTTTCGTGCCGCTTGCGCTCGTCCTCCGAAATCTCCTTCTTGTTCTCATCGGCCTTCAGCGCCTCCATACCGTCACGACGCACGTTGCGGACCGCAATACGCGCCTTTTCAGCATATTGGCCGGCAAGCTTGGCAAGTTCTTTGCGCCGGTCCTCGGTAAGATCGGGAATCGGCAAGCGCAGGTTGTTGCCATCGTTGATCGGATTGAGGCCAAGCCCGGCCGAACGTATCGCCTTTTCGACCGGACCGACGTTCGACTTGTCCCACACCTGCACCGAGAGCAGCCGCGGCTCGGGCACCGACACCGTCGCAAGCTGGTTGAGCGGCATCTGCGAGCCATAGACCGCGACCTGGATCGTATCGAGCAGTGCGGTATTGGCCCGCCCGGTGCGAAGGCCGGAGAGATCGTGCCTCAGCGCCTCGACCGCGCCCATCATCCGCCGTTCGAGATCGGGTTTATCGTAGCGGGCCATGGTCAAGCATTCTCCTGGACGATGGTCTGAACGCCCCTGCCTGCCAGCACCTGGGCCAGGTTGCCATGCTCGCGGATCGAGAACACGACGATGGGGATCGAATTTTCGCGGCACAGCGCCACCGCCGCCGCGTCCATTACCTTCAGGTTCTGAGACAGAACTTCGCTGTAAGTAATTGTTTCATAGTGCACAGCTTGTGGGTCAAGCTTAGGATCGGCGCTGTAGACGCCATCGACGCTGGTGCCCTTGAGGAGCGCGTCGCAGCCCATCTCCGCCGCGCGCAGCGCCGCTCCGGTATCGGTAGTGAAGAAGGGATTGCCGGTGCCGGCGGCGAAGATGACGATCCGCCCCTTTTCCAGATGCCGCGCCGCGCGCCGCCTGATGTAGGGCTCGCAGACTGTCGCCATCGGGATCGCCGACTGCACCCGCGTATCCACGCCGAGCTTCTCGAGGGCGTTCTGCATGGCCAGCGCGTTCATTACCGTCGCCAGCATGCCCATGTAGTCGCCGGTGGTGCGATCGATGCCGCGCGCCGCGCCGGAAAGGCCCCGAAAGATATTGCCGCCGCCGATCACCATGCATATCTCAAGGCCGGTTTCCTTGGCCGCCTTCACCTCGCCCGCCAATTCGGCGACGAATCCGGGGTCGATGCCATACTGCTGCTCGCCCATCAGCACCTCGCCCGAAAGCTTGAGCAGGACGCGCTTGAGCGGAGGCAAGGTCATGAAGCGCGGGTCTACTCGGCTGGAGCGCGAAGCTGGCCTCGCCTTAAGAGCGGAGGGCGCGAATGCCAAGCGCGCAGTCGCGACAATTCGAGGGTGTTGCGTTGTATCCCCCTCCCGCTGGCGAGAGCGGATTGGTCCACCGGGCCGGTGCGGGGCGCGGGGCCGTGAGCGCTGCCGCTCAGCTAACCTGCGGCGTCAGCCCCGCAGCCTCGGCCACTTCGGCGGCGAAATCGCTGACCTTCTTCTCGATGCCCTCGCCGAGCTGGAAGCGGACGAAGTCCTTGAGCACGATCGCGCTCCCCGCCGCCTTGGCTGCCTGCTCGACGACCTTCGCCACCGGGGTCTTGTTGTCCATGACGAAGACCTGGCTGAGCAGCGCGTTATCCTTGGCGAACTTGCCGATCGCGCCATCGACCATCTTCGCCTGAACATCCGCCGGTTTGCCGCTTTCGGCCGCCTTTTCGGCCGCGACCTTGCGCTCGCGCTCGATCAGCTCGGGGTCGAGCCCGGAAGCGTCCAGTGCCAGCGGAAACGCCGCGGCAATGTGCATCGCAATCTGCTTGCCGAGCGATTCGAGCACATCGGACGCCGCCTCGCTTTCAAGCGCGACGAGTACGCCGATCTTGCCGAGGTTCGGCGCCTGCGCGTTGTGCATATAGGGCACGACGATACCGCTGGTGACCGCGACGCCCTTGATCCGCCGCAGTTGCTGGTTCTCGCCGATCGTCGCGACATTGCTGGTCAACTTTTCGCCAACGGTGCCGCCATCCGAATAGGGCGCCGCCTTCAATGCCTCGACGTCGTTCCCATTGAGCCCCAGCGCGACCTCGGTGGCTTTGCGGACGAAGTCCTGGAACTGATCGTTCTTGGCGACGAAATCGGTCTCGGAATTGACTTCGAGCGCGACACCGCGGGTGCCGTCGACGGCGATGCCGACCAGCCCTTCGGCGGCGGTGCGGCTCGATTTCTTCGCCGCGGCCGCCAAGCCCTTGGCGCGAAGCGAATCAACCGCCGCCTCCAAGTCGCCCCCGGTTTCGTCGAGCGCCTTCTTGCAATCCATCATCCCGGCGCCAGTGCGCTCGCGCAGGTTCTTCACGTCAGTGGCGGTGTAAGCCATCGCGTCCATCCTTCAGAAAATCGAGAAATTACGCCCGGCGCCGGGGCGCCGGCGCGTAATGCCCTTTGGCGCGTGTCAGCCCTCGGCCGCGTGCACGGCGATCGGAAGTTCCTCGGGCAGCGGCTCGTCGGCGGCGCCGATATCGACCCCCGACTCGATCACCGCCTCGCGCCCACCCTTGTGGGCGGCCTGCGCGACCGCCTCGCAATAGAGCCGGATGGCGCGGCTGGCGTCATCGTTGCCGGGGATCGGAAAGGCGATGCCGTGCGGGTCGACGTTGGTATCGAGCACCGCAACCACCGGGATGCCGAGGACGTTGGCCTCCTTGATTGCCAATTCCTCCTTGTTCGCGTCGATCACGAACATCACGTCGGGGATGCCGCCCATGTCGCGGATGCCGCCGAGCGACAGTTCGAGCTTGTCGCGCTCACGGGTGAGTTGCAGCACCTCTTTCTTGGTGAGGCCGGTGGTGTCACCGGACAACTGCTCCTCAAGCGTCTTCAGCCGCTTGATCGAGCCGGAGATGGTCTTCCAGTTGGTCAGCATGCCGCCCAGCCAACGGTGGTTGACGAAGTGCTGGCCGCAAGAACGCGCGCCTTCGGCAATGGGCTGTTGCGCCTGGCGCTTGGTGCCAACGAACAGCACCTTGCCGCCGGCCTGGATCGTAGCCGAGACAAACTCAAGCGCCCGCGCCATGAGCGGCACGGTCTGCGACAGGTCGATGACGTGGATGCCATTGCGCGCGCCGAAAATATACGGCTTCATCCGCGGGTTCCAGCGGTGCGTCTGGTGGCCGAAATGCGCTCCGGCCTCGATCAATTGCTGCATGGTGACGACAGGTGCCGCCATGGTCTTTTCCTTTCCGGTTGAGCCTCCGCAAGGAAGGCCGGCCTCTGGGAAGCTGGAACCGTGCGGGTCGCTCCCGCTGCGGCACCGGTGTCGGGTGCTTCCCATGTGAATTTGCCGGATCGCCCCGGAGCCGCTCGACCCCGATCTTTCCGGCGCGCTGCCCCTAGCGACCTTCGCGCAGGAAATCCAGCGGAAAGCAGGCGTGGCCCCGGCATGTTCCAATACGCGAGTCCTATCCAGAGATCATCAAATTCGCGATTGACGACCAGAACAAAGAGGGTTCATACGTAGAACATCGTAGTTTCAACGAGTCGATGGCCAAGCCCTCGGCAAGGCTGGAAAGGGCAAACAAATGACCGCCTCGCTTCTCGGCATCCTGTTCATCGTCGGCATTGTCGCGGCGGGTGCGAGCCTGCTCGCGAGCTTCGGACGCTATGGCGCGGCGGCACTGACGCTGCCGGAACAGCTGCGTTCCTGCCGGATTCGCGACGACATGCGCTTCAGGGTTCGCGTACCGATCAACACCCTGGCATCCAAAGGCCCGGTGCCGCTTAGCGATCGAGCGGCGTTTCGGACCCGGCCCGCATGGCCCGTTGCCGCTTGAAGCGGCCATAGCTGACCACGGCCACCGGAATCAGCGCCAGATAGGCAAGTGTGATCGCGACGAGCGTCACCCAAGGCTCGGTCAGCAACGCCGCAACCAGCAGCCCGGCGAGCGCGATCACCTCGATGCGGATGTTGCGCCTAACCCGAAGCTTGGACCAGCTCAACGTCGGCACGTTCGAGATCAGCAGGAAGGCGATCAGCGCCATCCAGCCGCCGACGACGATCGGCTCCCGGAACTCCGGCCTGCCGCTGGCGATCCACAGATAGAGTGGCAGGAACGCCAGACCCGCGCCGACCGGCGCCGGCACGCCGGTAAGGTAGCCGGCAAGCTTCAGCGGATGCTCGGGAAGGTCGATGCGGGCATTGTATCGCGCCAGCCGCAGCACGCAGCAGATCGCGAAAGCGAGCGCCGCGAACCAGCCCAGTCTTGGCAGTTCCTGAAGGCTCCACAGATAGACGATCAGCGCGGGCGCGACGCCGAACGAGATCGCATCGGCGAGGCTGTCGAGCTCGGCACCAAAGCGGGTCTGCGCCTTGAGCAGCCGCGCGGTGCGGCCGTCGATGCCGTCCAGCACTCCCGCAAGGATCACCGCCTGAACCGATTTCTCGAAATCGCCGGCGATAGCGAAGCGGATGCCGGTCAGGCCGACGCAGAGCGCGGCGGCGGTGATCGCATTGGGCACCAACGCCCGAAACGTCAGCCCGGCACGGGGAATGTGAGCGGGAGCCAGTTCAGCCGGCTCGGGTTCGATCATTTTCCCGGCTCGATCATTGGCGCACGCCTTGCAGGTGCGGCTGCAGACCCACCTCGGCGAGCACGGTTTCGCCGGCGACGACCTTCTGGCCGAGCAATACGCGCGGCTCGGTGTTGGGCGGCAAATAGACATCGACGCGGCTGCCGAAGCGGATCAGCCCAACACGCTGGCCGGCAGCGAGCATGTCGCCGGGTTTGATGAAAGGGACTATGCGGCGCGCGATGAGGCCGGCGATCTGGGTGAAGCACACCACCAGCCCATCGCCGCGATCGATCACGACGTGCTGGCGCTCGTTGTCCTCGCTCGCCTTGTCGAGGTCCGCGTTTACGAATTTCCCGGGAATATAAACGACCCGCCGCACCGTGCCGCCGATCGGCGCGCGATTGATGTGCACGTCGAACACGCTCATGAAGATGGAGATGCGCGTCACCGGCTCGGGCGAGAGGCCTGGCGTGCCGCTGCCATCATCGACCATCAGCTCATGCGGCGGCGGCACGCTCTGGATCAGCGAGATCAGCCCGTCGGCCGGCGCGAGGATGGCCCGTTCGGCTTGCGGCGTCACCCGTTCGGGGTCGCGGAAGAAAGCGAGGATGCACAGCGTCAGGCCGCCAAGCGGCCAGGCCAGAGTCTCCCATCCGAGCAAAGCGGCGGCCAGGCAGAGCACCGCACCAATAGCCGCGAACTTGCGCGATTCGGAATGGATAGCCGGCCAGCGCCAACTCGCTTCACCCAGCCCGCGATTGTCGAAAATTTCCCCTGGCATGGCGCTGTCTTTAGGCGTGCCGCGATGATGCCGCAATGGGGACGGGGGAGGACGGCACGCCCTCCCCCGCGCTGACGCGGCGCCAAAATGCTCGGTTGCGGGCAACGAATCCGCCGTGACCATTTCACAAGCTGGGGCGAAACCCGGCGTAGAGGGAACGACGCTCGACCGGATAATAGGCGACGGTCGCCGGCGCTGCGAACAGCGCCGCCGAAATATCGCCCACCGCCTTGCGTGCCGCCAGATTTCGCGCGTCGATGAAGAGTTCGAATCCGCCAGGCAAGCGCGCCGCGGCGCCGAGGCTGAACAGCGCATAACCCGGCGGCCGGGTGGTGTTGCGATAGTCGGCCCAGGCTCCCTGCGGCACCCATTCGACGCTGGGAATGAGGCTCAGCCGCTCGGTGCCCAGCCGCAGCTCGGCGCGATAGTGATGGCGCGGGATCACCGGAAGGCGATTGTTGCCGTATTGTGCGTCGCTCCGGAACCGGAAGTCGCTGACCTGCCAGGCTTGGCGGAGGCGCGCCCAGCGCGCGAGCTGAAGGTCCAGCCCCGCTTCGATCCCCTGATGGCGGGTGCGCCCGGCGTTGAAGGTGGCGGCGGGGATCTGCGCGCTCACCGCGTATTGGAGCATCTCGCCGCTGAGATCGGCGCGATAGACAGTGACGTCCCACGACGCGATTCCCAGGTGGCCGCGCGTGCCGATTTCGGCCGTCCACGCCTTTTGCGGGCGCACCGCGACGAAGCCGGGAAGTCGGCCGGCGGGTATCTGGCTCAACTCGCCGAAGCCGGGCAGCTCGATCGATCGGCTGTAGTTGGCGTAGAACTGCACTTCGGGGGTTGGCTCGATCAGCACGCCGAACTTGGGCGCGAAGGCATCGAACCGCGCCTCGCCACTGCGCGCCGGCGCAAGGCGGTTGGCGATCATCCGCCGTCCGCTGGTGTGGATGCCACCTGCCACCAGCGTCAGCGCCGGGAACGGCTTCACCCTCACCTCGCCATAGCTGTTGATCGTCCGTGCGGTCTGCCGAGCGTCGGCGGTGACCGCGCCGCGACGGCCGGCGACATTGACGAACTGCTTGGCCGCAACCGTCCCGAATCGCGCCTGCGTGCCCAGCGTCAGCTCCCACGGCAGCCCGCCGACTTCGCTTCCAAGATCGAGGCTGGCGAAAACGCCCTTGTCGCCGCTCTGCTGGTCGATGACCTGGAAGATCGGGTGGTAAAGCTGCTTGGCGTTGTAGAAGGCTCCCGCGACCAGTCGCCCCGATCCCAGCGCGACGCTGGTCCGGTTCTGCAGCCGGATCGAATCGATGTCGCGCGCCTGATCGCCTGCGATATTGGCGGGCAGCGATAGCTTCGGGGTTGCCAGCGCCTGGGCCAGCGTCAGCGAGCCCGGCAGTTCCTGCCGGATATGGCTGACGGTGGCATAGAAACGCGTCTCCACCGCTGGCGACAGGCGCAGCCCCGCACTGCCATTGAACCGGGTCGCGGCGCGGCGGGCATGGTCGCGGTCGCCGTCGGAACGGTCGCCGGTCAGCGCGAGGAACGCATCGTCGCGCGCGACGGCGAAGCCAGCCGCTGCCTTGCCGCGGATCCTATCAAAGCTGCCGCCGTCAACGCGCAGCTCGACTCCCGGGGCGGAGCGGCCGGTCGGCGTCACCGCATTGATCGCGCCGCCGAGCGTGGACCCGCCGAAGCGCAGCGCGTTGGCCCCGCGATAGACCTCGATTCGCTCGAAGACCTGCGGGTCGAGTTCCTGAAAATCGCCGTTGTCATCGGCAAGATTGATCGGGATGCCATCCTGCAGCAGCGTCAGCCCGCGCATGTGGAAGCCCCGGCTGATCCCCGAACCGCGGATCGAGATCCGCACCTCCTGACCGAAGCGGGGCTGGGTCTAGACGCCGGGCGAGAAAGCCAGCGCATCGCGCAGCGACACCGCCAGCTTGTCGCGGAACGACTCGGCGGGGACGACATCGACGCCGCCGGGCCGCTTGCGCAGCTCCGCGCGGGCCTCGGCGGCGAGGCGCGGGCCGATGATGACGATGGAGGGGCGATTTCCGGCGGAGGGGGCGGCGGGAGCGTCGGCGAGCGCGGCGCCCGACGGAACGAGCGCGAGCAGCAACAGCGACGCGCCCGCAGGGGCGCGGTAACGAACGGACATAATGGCAAACCTTCCGAATCGGCGGCGCCACACGGGCAGCCGGCGAGTCCCAACTCATTCGCCCTAAAGCGGGCGGCGGGGGTTACGTTCGATCAGCGGAAGGCGGGCGGAGCTCTTGGCGGTGGTCGCAGGAAGGACACGGCTCGCGGCGGTGCGGGGCCGACAGCTCGCAACGCGTGCAAAACGATATACGCGATTGCAACGACCAGCAGGATTGCATCGGCCGCCGCGACCGCCTGCCCCGTCAGAGCCGCGAAGGCGCAGGCGGGAAACGGTTTGCCGTGCTCGGGCAGTTGCTTTTGAGCGGAGCCGAGGCCGGGGATTTCTAGTGCCAGCTGCCGGGATTCGCCGCCGTCACAGATCGTTACGGTCAGCGCGCCGCCGACACGGTTCGGCATGTAGCCACCGGGAACGAGCACCCGCATCGCCAACGCCGCGCCACGATCAGCGCGCAGGCGCAGCGATGGCTGAGAATGACCCGGAATCGGCGCACGGCAGCGCCATAGGGGGTCTACTGCCGTGATGTCAGCAGGTTTCCCGCACGGCAACCCGCTCGACGAAGATCAGCCGCTCAGAGGTGACCGGTGCAGAAGGCCAGCAACAGGATCAGCGGGATGGGAATGCCGATAAGCCAAAGCAGCCCTGAACGCATCTGATCCTCCTGTCTCAACCGTTAGATCAAGACGCGCCGGGGAGCGGCTGGTTCCAGCCACCGTTCAAGACAGCGATCGCGGCGACATCCGTTCGAAGCGGCAACTCGCCATCGTCATAACGGCAGCCTCCCTCTTCACGCCGCCGTTTGTTTGGGCTCGGGCAGTTGGCCGCAGGACCATGCACCGATGTCGTGTTCCGCAAGCACTGCCGGCGCTCGTCGGCAAGTCCGCCTAGACGGACGCCCTCGGACGCCTCACGCCCAGTTTGCCAAGGTATCGACGAACATCTGGCGCACCTCCTTCGCCTTGGCAGCCAGCTTGCGCGGCTCGGACGCATCGATGGAGACCGGGGGCAGCACCGCGACCTCGACCACCCCTGGCCGCATCGGTCCATCGCGCGATGCCACGTCCAACGCATTGCGGATGACCACCGGTATGACCGGCACATTCGCGGTCATGGCCATGTAGAAGGCACCCAACTTGAACCGGCCGACCGAATCCGCCTTGCCCCTAACCCTCGTGCCTTCGGGGGCGACGATGATCGAATATCCCTGCGCCACGGCATCGGTGATCTGCTGCAGCACGTCGGCGGTTTTATCCGCATCGCCGCCATCGCGATCGATGAAGATCGTGTGCGACAGCGCCGCCACCAGCTTGCCAACGGGGTTCTCGGCCATCTCCTTCTTGGCGATGGTGACATAGTCCGACTTGACCAGCGCGGCGACGAAGGAGGCATCGTAGTTGTTGCGGTGGTTGAAGACGAACACCGCCGGCCGCCGGATCGTCAGATTTTCGCGGCCGGTGACACGCAGTTCGACTCCGGCGAGCTTGAGCTGGGTGCCGATCCATGCTGGCATGATCAGGTTGGCGGACTTGCGCTTGTCTCGTCCCAGCAGGCCCGTCACCATGCCGACCTGCAGAATCGGCAGGATCGATGCCAGACCCGCGATGCCGCGCACGAAGTTTTCCGGCGTGGCGCCACCACGGCTGTCAAGGCGCAGGATCGGCCAACCACGGACGCGCGACGCCTCGGCCAGCTGCTTGCCCGGGTTGACCGGATGGGGGTGGCCGACGGCCGTCATCAGGCCGAGCTCTTCGTCGCCATGGGCATAGAAATGGGTTTGAGCGAGCGAACCCTCGTGCGCGCTCACGAAGCGTCCGATCGCCGCTGCCTTGTCGGAGCCTGACAAGGCATCGCCAAACACCTTGCCGGTGAGTTGGCCCGCGACCACCTCGACTTCGGTGCAGAGCAGGTAATCGATGCCGAGCGACTTTACCGTCGGCTCCACCTGGTAGCGGCTCGCCGCTGTGGCGACGACGATGGTGTGGCCGGCCTGGCGGTGCGCCGCGATCAATTGGCGCATCTCGGGGTAGACGCTATCCTGGAGCTGATCCTCGTACAGGCGGCCCCCCATTTCCTCCATCTCATGCTCGGTCTTGCCCGCCCATCGCGACACCGAGCGGGCGAACAGCTCGTTGGCCTCGATCACCTTCGACATCGATTTAAAGGCGATGCCGACGGTCTGAGCCAATTCGGCGAGCGTCAATTCCTTGCGCTTCGCGCGATCGCGCCGCAGCACCGAACCCGAAGAGCCGCCGACCAGCACGCCGTCGAAATCGATGGCGGCGATGACCCTGGGGCCCTTGGCCCCATTGGCAATCGCCTTGATCACCTCGGCCGGCGTGGTTACCTTCGGGCGCAACATCACGCCGAGCTTGCGAGCAAAGGGACGGGATCGCAAGCGACCATTGAAGCGGTCAGGCGGGCAGCGATCGGTCCGGCAAGAGCAATGCAAAGATAACAGCATCTTCAACGTGTGTTCAGCCGGAACCTGTCACGCTCTGCTCACTTTCCAGAGGGGCGAGGGGAGCGCCGCCCTGGCGCTGACGCGGAGAACGACAATGAAGAGGAACCTGACGACCGGCGCGGGGCGATTGAAGATCGCAATCACCGGGCTGCTGATGCTGGCGCTCGCCGCATGCGCGACGCCGTTCAAAGCCAATGTTTCGCGCTTCCAGTCGCAGCTGCCTGCGCCGGCAGGGCAAACCTTCGCGGTCGTCGCCGACGATCCGGCGCTCTCCGGCGGCATCGAGTTCAGCCAATATGCGCGGCTGGTCGAGCAGAACCTCGCGCGCGTCGGCTACCAGCCGGTTGCCGATCCCGCGCGCGCCGACCTAATCGTTCGGTTCGACTATGGCGTGGACAGCGGCCGCACCCGCGTGCGCTCGACCGGCGTCTACCGCGACCCGTTCTGGAGCCCGTGGTACGGCTACGGCGGTTTCGGGGGAGGCTACGGCCGCTTTGGTGGATTTGGTGGCGGCGGCTTCGGGCGCTTCGGCGGTCGCGGCTTTTACGGTCCGGGGTTGTGGAATTACGGCTGGTATGACCCGTTTTTCGACAACGAGATCGAAAGCTACACCGTATACACCAGCGGCATCGACCTGAAAATCGATCGCCGCGCCGACGGGCTCCGGCTGTTCGAGGGTAAGGCCGAGGCGGTCTCGACTTCCAACCGCCTGCAATATGTGGTGCCTAATTTGGTCGAGGCGATGTTCACCAACTTCCCCGGCAATTCGGGTGAGACCATGCGGATCACCGTCGCGTCAGAAAAGAACCAGCCGCGCCCGCGCGGCGGCTACTGATACGCAGCGGCATTCCTGCCGGAGGGGCGGGTCTTGTGCCCGCCCCTTCCCTATTGCCCGAACGTTGCCAACCCGCCGGTCGAGCCAAAGCCGCCGTCGCCACGCGGCGTCTCGTCCAGCTCATCGACCTTGAGCCAGCTCGCACGCACCACCGGCGCGAGCACCAGCTGCGCGACGCGGTCGCCCCGGCGCACTGCGAAAGCGTCGGTGCCGTGGTTGATAAGGATGATCCTGAGCTCGCCCCGGTAATCGGAATCGATCGTCCCCGGCGTGTTCGGCACGGTGATGCCGTGGCGCAGCGCCAAGCCCGAGCGCGGCCTGACCTGGATCTCGAAGCCGAGCGGAATCGCCAGCGCTAGGCCGGTGGCGACCGCGTGCCGCGCCCCTGGCACGAGCAGCACATCCTCGGCGGCCAGCACGTCCATCCCCGCCGCGCCTTCGGTCGCGTAGGCGGGCAGCTCCAGCCCCTCGAAATGCGGCAGGCGCTTGACCAGCACCGGCACCGGATCAGGCGTGTGCATTGCCCAGCCTTTCGGCGATGCGGGCCACCAGCGCGCGGGCGACCTCCTGTTTCGGCATATCTGGAAGGCTCTCGATGCCCTCGGCGGTGACGATGTGGACGGTGTTACGCGCGCCGCCCATGACGTCTCCCGATACATCGTTGGCGACGATCCAGTCCGCGCCCTTGCGCGCGCGCTTCGCGGTCGCGTGTTCGAGCACAAGTTCGGTCTCGGCGGCGAAACCGATCAGCAGGCTGGGGCGGTCGGCGTGGCAGGCCAGCCCGGCGAGGATGTCCGGGTTCTCGGTGAGCGCCAGCGCCGGCGGCGCGCTCCCCCGCTTTTTAATTTTCTCGGCGGCGCAACTGGCGGCGCGCCAGTCAGCGACGGCGGCGACCATCACCGCGACATCGGCGGGAAGCGCCGCGTCCACCGCCGCCGCCATCTCGCGCGCGGTCTCGACATCGACGCGAGTGACGCCGGGCGGGGTCGGCAAGCTGACCGGGCCGGCGACCAGCGTCACCCGCGCGCCGGCTTTGGCCGCGGCCTCGGCGATGGCGAAGCCTTGCCGCCCCGAGGAGCGGTTGGCGATGTAGCGCACCGGGTCGATCGGCTCGTGCGTGGGACCTGCGGTGATGAGGATGTGGCGGTTGCGGAGCGGCCCTTCACGATCCTCCCCGGCACCCGGAGAATTTAACGCCGCCGCTATGGCAGCCCAAATCGCCGGCGGCTCGGGCAGCCTCCCAGGACCATACTCCCCGCACGCCATCGGGCCCTCGTCCGGTTCCAGCACCGTCACCCCCCGCGCCCGCAGCGTCGCGACATTCGCCACCGTCGCGGCGTGCTGCCACATTCGCAGGTTCATCGCCGGCGCCGCCAGTACCGGCTTGTCGGTGGCGAGCAGCAGCGTCGTCGCGAGATCGTCGGCCATCCCAGCCGCCATCTTGGCGAGGAGGTCGGCTGTCGCGGGGCAGACCACCACCAGGTCGGCCTGCCGGGAAAGCTGGATGTGGCCCATCTCTACCTCGTCGCGGAGGTCCCAAAGCGTGGTGTGGACGGGGTTCTCCGAAAGCGCCGCCAGCGACATCGCCGTGACGAAATGCGCGCCGCCCTCGGTCAGCACGCAGGTGACTTCGCCGCCCTCCTTGCGGATCAGGCGCACCAGTTCGCAGGACTTATAGGCGGCGATGCCGCCGCCGATCACGAGCAGGATGCGCGGCGGCCTCATGGCTGGCGCTTGTGCAACAGCGGCCATGGCCGCGCAAGTGCGGCTCCGGCGAGCGAGGCAAGCGCGCGCGGCACGAAGGCGAAGCCGATGAACATCGCCGGGGCGATCGTCGCGCCCCAGTAGAAATTGTCCCAGCGGCCGGCGAGCATGAACGCCACGCCATAGCCGGCAAACAACCAGAAGCCGAATACCCCCGCCGGCGACCGCCAGCCCGCCCAGCCCAGCATGGTCAGCACCACCAGCGCGCCGGCCAGATGTCGCGGCAGGTAGCGCATGTTGCTCGCCAGCACGACATTGGAAAGCCAGCCCGAGAGGCCGCGCCCGACCAGCCACGGCGCGGATTGCCGGTCGCCTGGCAGCACCTGTTCGGCGACGAGATGGAAGTGATACGCGAGCACCGCGACGAACACCGCCACCAGCCCGGTCCAGGCCATGCCCTCGCGCCAGTCGCGCCGCCAGAACGCCATTCCCGCCATCAGCAGCACGAAGGGCAGCGCGTGCTCGCGGATGGCCAGCGCCAGCGCGGCGACGGCCAGCGCCGCGCCCCACCGCTTTCCGGGTCGGTGCAACCCGAAGGCGAGTGCCAGCAGCATCCCCGCCCACAGCTCGTGCAACACGAAGTAATAGCGGTTGAGCCCGAGCGATGCCCCGAAGAACAGCAGCGCCATGGCCAGCGGACGATGGCGCCGGCCGCCGGGCTCCTCACCCAGCCGCCGCCACCATGCGATCAGCACCCCCAGCATCAGCACCACTGAGGCGACCAGTAGCCCGGGCTCGCCGAGCCACGCGGCGAGATAGGCGAGCGTCGGCAGCCGCACCGCGAAGCCAGGCCGCACCGGGTAATGCGCGCGCCGCTGCTCGGCGACGAGGAAGTCGTAGTAATTCTCGCCCTTGGCGATGCGGGCGATCGCGCGATCGTAAAGCGCGAGGTCGGCGTCGCGCTTGCGCTCGGCCGGTTTGTGGTGGCCACCAGCGATCTGCTCGACGAGGTTGCGGGTCTTGATCGAGGACTTGCCAGCATGGATCGGCACCAGCGCCCCGGCGATCACCGCAAGGAGGAACGCCAGCAGCAGGCCCCTGGCAGGCCATTTGCGCCAGTCGGCGAACCGGTCTGCCAATTCTTCCCCATGCCGGGGAAGATTTTGCGCCGCCACGCTCAACCGAGCCAGCCCGCCTGCACCGCCCCCCACGCCGCGACCCCGCCGGCGAGGGTCGCCAGCAGATAGCCGCCCCAGCTGCCACCCCGCCTCCGCCTGCGGCGATCCCACATCAGCTCGACCCGTGGCAGCGGCGGTTGCGTCGGCGCGCCGCCGCTCGGCGGGAAGCGCTCCTCGATCCGGCGCAGCAAGGCGGGGAGCCGCAACAGGGTGTCGGCGTCCTCGCGCAGCCGCTCGGCGACGGCCGCCTCGGGACCGAGCTCGTCGCGGATCCAGCGCTTCACGAAGGGCGCGGCAACATCCCACATGTTGATCGCGGGGTGAAGCGCGGTCGCCAGCCCCTCGACCATCACCATCGTCTTCTGCAGCAGCAGCAGGTGCGGCTGGGTCTGCATGTCGAAATCGCGGGTGATCGCGAACAGCCCGTCAAGCATCTGGCCGACCGACAGCTCGTTTACCGGCTTGCCGCGCATCGGCTCGCCCACGGCCCGCAGCGCAGTCGCGAATTCCTCGACCGAGTGATGCGCCGGGACGTATTGCGCCTCGAAATGGATTTCGGCGACGCGCCGGTAGTTGCCGGTGGTCAGCCCGTAGAGAATCTCCGCGAGCCACTGCCGCGCGCGCCGGTCGATCCGCCCCATGATGCCGAAGTCGATCGCGACGATCGTGCCGTCGCCGCGCACGAACAGATTGCCCTGGTGCATGTCGGCATGAAAGAAGCCGCCGCTGATCGCCTGCGTCAGGAAGGCGAGCACCAGCCGGTGCGCCAGCGCTGGAAGATCGTGCCCTGCGGCGCGCAGAGCCTCGATTTCGGAAATCTTTATCCCGTCGATCCATTCGAGGGTGAGTACCCGACCGGTAGTGCGGTCCCAGTCGATGCTCGGCACGCAGAAGCCCTCGAAGCCCCGCATCGATTCGGCGAGTTCCGAGGCCGAAGCGGCCTCGCGCCGCAGGTCCAGCTCGCGGTTGGTCCAGCGCTTGAAGTTGGCGATTACCGCGCGCGGTCGCAGCCGCGCCGCCTCGCCGCCCAACGCCTCGAGATGCGCGGCGGCCCATTCATAGGTATCGATGTCACGCGCGAACTTCTCCCGCACGCCCGGCCGCAACACCTTGACGGCGAGAGTGCGTCCGTCCAGCCCCTCCGCCCGATGTACCTGCGCCACCGACGCCGAGCCAACCGGCTCCTCGTCAAACCGCGCGAACAGCGCCTCGATCGGGCGGCCGAAGCTGGACTCGAACTCCTGGCGGATCTCGGCGAACGGCACCGGCGACAGGCTATCCTGCAACGTCAGCAGGTTGGCGGCTGCCTCCATGCCGACGATGTCGGGACGTGTCGCCAGGCTCTGGCCGAGCTTGATCGCCGCCGGGCCGATCGCCTGGAAGGCGCCCGCGTAATCGGGCTCGCGGGGTTGCCGCGCCCCCAGCCGCGCGATTCTGCACAGCCTGCGCACCGGGGCGGGCGTGTTCGGCCCCTCCTCGATGATACGCAACGCCCCGTGCCGTGCCAGCACGCGGCCCCAGCCGAGCAGGCGCAGGATGTGGGTGGCGGGCTGGGTCAACGTCTCCCCTCCCCTTCAAGGTAGGGGTCGGGGGTGGGGCCTATCCGCTGGGCTGGAGACAAGGGGAACGCCCCACCCCAACCCCTCCCCTGAAGGGGAGGGGTTTTGACCCACCACAAGATCAAACCTTCCACCCCGAATGGATCGCGACCAGCCCCCCCATGATCGGCTCGACCCGCGTCCGCGCGAAGCCCGCCGCGCCGATGATTGCCTGGAACTGGGGCATGGCGGGGAAGCGGCGGATCGATTCGACCAGGTAGCGATAGCTGTCCTCGTCGCGCGCGAGCAGCCTGCCCATCCGCGGCACGACGCGATGCGAATAGGCGTCATAGACCTCGCGAAAGCCCGGCCATTCGGTCGTCGAGAATTCCAGGCAGAAGAACCGCCCGCCCAGGCGCAGGACTCGGTGAGCCTCCGCGAGCGCGCTCTCGATGCGGGTGACGTTGCGGATCCCGAATGCGATCGTATAGGCGTCGAAGCTGTCCGCCGCGAAGCTGAGCGCCTCCGCTTCCTGACGCGACCACGCCAGCCCCTCCACGCGCCGCCGCTCCGCGCGTCCGATGCCGACGTCGAGCATGTCCTGGTTGATGTCCGCTACCGTGACCACCGCTCCGGTGGCCGCCAGGCGAAATGCAATGTCGCCGGTGCCGCCGGCCATGTCGAGGATCGCCTCGCCGGCACGCGGCTTTACCCGGCGTACGAAGCGGTCCTTCCAGCGCCGATGCAGCCCCACCGACATGGCGTCGTTCATCAGATCGTAGCTGCGCGCGACGTTCGAGAACACCGCGCCCACGCGCTCGGCCTTGTCCTCGGGGCTGATGTCCGCGCTGCCGAAAGGTACGGTTTCGTTCATGGCGCCACGCATTAGGGGAGTTTGCCCGGTGCGCAAATACAGTAAGCGAGCGGCGCAATGCCCGAGCTTCCCGAAGTCGAGACCACCATCCGAGGGCTGGCGAGCTGCCTCACCGGCGAGCGCATCGTCCGGGTGGCGGTCAATCGCCCGGACCTACGCCGGCCCTTCCCCCCACGCCTTGCCGAGCAGCTCACCGGGGCTCGAGTCACGGCGCTCGGGCGCCGCGCCAAATACGGGCTGATCCATACCGACCGAGGGCAAACCCTGGTCTTCCACCTCGGCATGTCGGGGCGCTGGCGGATCGAGCCGGAGGCGCTGGGGCGGCACGATCACCTCGTCATCGAAACCGGCCGCGGGCGCATCCTCGCGCTCAACGATCCGCGCCGCTTCGGCTCGGTTGATCTGGTCGAGACCGCGATGCTCGATACGCACGCGCCCTTCGCGGCACTCGGCCCCGAGCCGCTCGGCCCGAAGTTCACGCCCGCGCATCTGCAACGCGCGTTGGCCGGCCGGATCGCGCCGGTGAAGGCGCTGCTGCTAGACCAGCGGATCGTCGCCGGACTTGGCAACATCTATGTCTGCGAAGCGCTCCATCGCGCCCGCATCGCTCCCGCGCGCGCGGCAGGAGCGATTGGACAGGCGGCGCTCGCCCGGCTCGTGCGGGCAATCCGCGATGTGCTGGGCGAGTCGATCGCCGCTGGCGGCTCGACGATCCGCGACTATGCGCAACCAAGCGGCGAACTTGGCTATTTCGCCAGCGCTTGGCGGGTATACGGCCGCGAGGGCGAGCGCTGCGCCTGCGGCGGCACCGTCGCGCGCATGATCCAGGGGGGACGCAGCACCTTCTGGTGCGGTAAGTGCCAGAGATGAGGGCGGCGGTTTGCGCCTTGCCTTTTGCGGGCGGTTTGCTTGACGATTCCGGGCGCCGCCGCTAAGGGGCGCGCTTCCCGGCGGGTCCGCCCGCCGTTTCCGCACGATCTATCAGACGATTCCGGCCGTGAGGGCGGCCCCACAAAGGACAAACATGGCCAACACGCCGCAAGCCCGCAAGCGCATCCGCCGCAATGAGCGCCGTGCCGAAGTCAACGGCAACCGCATCAGCCGCATCCGCTCCTTCGTGAAGAAGGTCGAACTGGCGATAGCCGGGGGCGACAGCCAGGCGGCCGCCGAGGCGCTCAAGGCAGCGCAGCCGGAGCTTGCTCGCGGGGTCGCGCGCGGCGTGCTCCACAAGAATACCGCCTCGCGCAAACTGTCGCGACTCACGAAGCGCGTTTCCGCGCTTTGACAGCGCCCGCGAGTCTCCGCTGAGCGGGATTCGCACGGCCATCGAGGGATGAATCAGGAATGGGCCGGCGGATTGCTCCGCCGGCCGTTTTTCTGCGCGCGCGTGGATCGTAGCTGTCGGAGCCAATCCATTGGAAACGCTTGATTCGTTCCATACGAACTGAATTTATCTTATTTCTCAATGATATAGCTTGGCTGTTACGTTTTTCCGCGCTCGCTTTAGAGTCAATGGCTTTTATTTCAGTTTTTTTGCAGCCGCGTGCTTGCCAGCTAGCGCGAAGGCTTCATACCGAGCTCCGGCGGGTGCGGATGCAGCCTCGAATCACTTAGGACGCAAGTCGGATTTTGCACCTCGAAAGCGGGGTGCGGAGAGGTAATCTGTGTGCGTCGAAAAAGTGGGATTCGGTGGCGATCGCGCGGGCACCGGCAGGGCGACAAAGGTAGCGCCCTGCCGGTGCCCGGCACGCTGTGGGACAGGAGAGGGCGGCGACCATGATCGGGTTAAAGTCCAGAGCGAAAAGCACCAACATGCCGGATGATCAAGACGCGCTCGATCTTGCTGCGGACTGGGCCGACATCAGCCAGGGGCTGCGCAAGGACCTTGGCCTGCAAATTTTCAGCCAGTGGATCAAGCCGATCCAGCTCGGCACCTTCTGCAAGGAGACGGGAACACTAGACCTGTTCCTGCCGACCGAATTCTCGGCGAATTGGGTGGCGGATCGCTTTGCCGACCGGCTGTCACTGGCGTGGAAGATCGCGCGGCCGGACGTGCGACACATGCGAGTCTCGGTTCACCCGGGACGTCGCCAGCTACCGGAGCTGAGGCTCGGCAACGGCGGTAGTCCGCGCCGCCCCGCTAACGACTGGGTTCAGCCCTCCGATCCCGGCGGGATCAACCTGGGCGGCGAAGAGTTCACCGCGCCCGGGCAAGGCGCGCTCGGGGGCACCGTCGGCCTCGACCCGATGCAGACCTTCGCCCACTTCGTCACCGGCTCCGCCAACGTGCTGGCTTGCAACGCCGCCCAGCGGATGGCGGCGATCGAACCGCCGCAGTTCTCGCCGCTCTATCTCAAGGCGGCGACCGGACAGGGCAAAACCCATCTGCTGCATGCGATGGGCCACGTCTATCTGGGCAGCCACCCGCGCGCGCGCATCTTCTACTGCTCGGCCGAGCGCTTCATGGT
>JBDSIY010000081.1:0-19082 GCA_039917735.1 Novosphingobium sp.
TTCCTCCCCGGCACGGGGAGGGGGACCATCCGCAGGATGGTGGAGGGGCACAGGCAGAAAAGTCACGACACGAGGAGCAAACCCCTCGCGCTCCCCGAGACTCAGAGCATGATGACCTTACCTTGATCCTCCCGGGAACGGGGAGGTGCCCCGTCGGGGGCGGAGGGGTCGAGACGCTTTCCTGCTCACCACGGTCGAACTGGAGAGCGACCGGCCCCTCCGTCACGCCTTCGGCGCGCCACCTCCCCGTTCCGGGGAGGATCAAACTGGTCAATCCAATGTCATCTGGCTCTAATCGCCCGGCGCCGCCCAGACCTCCAGCTGCAACCCGTCGATCGCGCTGAAATCCCTGCCGTTGATCGTGATCAGCCGCCGCCCCGCCACGATCGCCTGCGCGGCGATCATCCGGTCGAGCACCCTGCGGCGATCGTACCCGAGCCGCGCGACAATGGCGCCGTAAGCGCGCGCCTCGGACCTGTCGAACGCGAGCACCGGAATCGTCTGGCACAATCTTTCGAGCAGCGCCGCGCGCCGTGCATCATTCGCCGCTCCGGCTTCGAGTTCCACCAGCGTGACGATCGACATCGCGGGAATCTCGTCGAGCACCGCGATCCGCTCCATGATCGGCGGCGATCCGTCGCGAAGATGAATCGCGACATCGGTGTCGATCAGGATCGGCAAAACCTACAGG
This sequence comes from Novosphingobium sp., assembly GCA_039917735.1. Taxonomy (GTDB): domain Bacteria; phylum Pseudomonadota; class Alphaproteobacteria; order Sphingomonadales; family Sphingomonadaceae; genus Novosphingobium. Next base: position 692 of record JBDSIY010000081.1, read on the forward strand.
CCTTCGCGCTCGGGCATCTCGAATTCGGGCCGCGCCTGCACACCATCAGCCGGCGCGCCGATCGCCGCAAGATCGTCATACAAAACCCGCATCCGCCGCCGCGCTTCCTCCGGATCGCGCGCAAGGCGTATCGTGACCATGTCGCCCAGCTTGGTCATCTCGATTTCGGTATCAGCGGGAATCGAGAACCCCTTCGGCAGCCGCACGGCGACGCTGTTGCCGGATTTGAAGGTTCTGGTGTGGACCGCGTGGTTCATGGGGTGTATATACGGGATTGACGACGAGGCTGCAACCGTGGAAAATAATACCGCCTTGCATGGAACGTTGAACCTTCAATCCAAAAATCTGGCTTACTGACTGGAGTTCGGGGCAGGGGAGTCCAGCGGAGTTGTAATATACGTACACATAAATGAAGCCCCTCGTCAGCCATTTGCCCTGCACGGGCTTGACCGATCAATCGAGGATTTCTCCTTTTCACCTTTGGTATCTTCGTTCACCGCGCCGACTCGATCTACGATGATAGCCCGGCCGAGCGCTATCAGTTTCCCAAACAGTATCTCGGTCGTGCCGAACCTTTGATTGGTGATTGGGTCGTCTATTACGAACCGGTCAAAGTGCCGGCTTCGCGAGGCTATTTTGCGGTTGCTCGGGTGTCGAAAATTGTCCCTGACCCAACAGCGAGTGCTATGTACTTGGCCCTGATCGAGCCAGGTAGTTACATTGATTTTGTCGATCCCGTACCGTTCAGCGGAGAAATGGGGAACGTCGAGCGTGGACTCAACGGGAGGGCGCAATGGGCGGTGCCGTTCCCTCTCTGCGGAAGACTTTAGCCGCATTGTGTCGCTTGGGTTGCCGGACGAGGCCAATCTCCTACCTCGGATCGATGATCAAATTAGCGAGAGCAGGGTTCACGAATTGCAAGCGCCGTTCGAGGTAGAACGCCCCATGATCCAAACGCTGCTTTCGCGGCCCAAGCGCGATCGACTATTTCGCCGGGCAGTCCTCCAATCGTACGACAGCCGATGTGCAGTGACTGGGTGGAAGTTGATCAACGGCGGCGGACGGGCTGAAGCGGAAGCCGCACATATCCGTCCGGTCGAGAAAGGAGGGCCAGACAGCGTTCAGAACGGCATTGCGCTTTCGGGCACGTTGCACTGGATGTTCGACAGGGGTCTGATCGGCTTTTCAGATAGTTTGGACATCATCATTTCGCGGCACGTGAACGACCGGGGGAGCGTGGAAGCGATGATCAACCCGACAGGTAAGGCTCTTGCGCCTGAGCGTTTGGCTTTGCGGCCGCATCCCGCCTTCTTATCATGGCATCGAGAGCACTGCCTTAAACAATAGCTTCACCCAATCCGCCCCACCTCGACATGCGCCAGCCATTCGCGGAACGCGATCTCGTGCGCGCTGCTGGCGTCATGGGGAGGGGGCTTATCTCGGGGCCATCCGCTCAATCAACGCCAGCGCCGCCTTCGGGTCGGCATCGACCATGCCCAGCAGCGTGCGCGCGGGGGCGTCCGGCATGCGACGGCGTTGCTCCCATTCGCGCACGGTGGCGACGGGGACGCGCAGCTTGTCGGCGAATTTCGCCTGGCTGAGCCGGGTTTTGCCGCGAATCGCCTTTACGTCCGGGCCGGCGACGACGCGGCCCTTGCTCGCGTCGCCTTGAGCATGGGCGATGGCGTCGGCCAGCCCCGCCGCGATCTTGTCAAAGGCACTCTGCATTAATCCTGTCCTTCGCTTGCTCTTTGTCCTGCGGGACCGCGCAAGCCATGCGATCCCTTTTAGCCTGCGCCCAAACTCCCCCTCAGCGTCGCCGTCAGCGAGCGGAGCGCATTGCGCTCGCCTTGGCTTAAATTGGCTTTCTCGCCCTTGCCGAACACCGTCAGCAGGAACACCGGGATGTCGTCGCCGCCGAAATACCAGACGATCCGATAACCGCCCGACTTGCCCTTGCCGCGTCCGGCGAGCCGCGTCTTGCGGACGCCGCCGGTGCCTTGCAGCACATCGCCACCTTCCGGGTTCGTCGCGACCAGCTCGACCGCCGCTTCCCGCTCCGCCTCGGCCATCCCCGCGTCCTTTGCGGCGCGCAGATAGGCTTCGGTCTCGATGACGGTCTGCACGATGATACTATACGGCATTGCCGTATGATTTGCAAGCTGGAAGCGCGGGTTAGCCGCTCATCCTCCCCGCCTCCACATGCGCCAGCCATTCGCGGACGGCGATGTCCTTGGCGCTGCTGGCGTCGTGGGTTGTGGGGAGGGGCTTGGGCCTGATCTCGGGGAAGCCCCTGCCGATGATGTGCGCGAAGCCGGTGCGGCGGGGGAGCCCCATGGCGCGGTCACCGTGGGTGAGGAGGTTTGGAAGGAGGCGGATCGGCATTTTTTTGGGTTCCTTTGGGGGGACGGGTGGGGTCCATTTCATTCGTCATCCCCGCGAAGGCGGGGATCCATCTCCGGCGTCCGGCCCGCGCCGATCGGTCGGATGGATTCCCGCCTGCGCGGGAATGACGGGGTTGGTTATGGAAAGGTCAATCCTCTCCAACCGCCTCATCATCCTCGTCCTGCTCGCCGTCCCATTCCAGCTGGCGCTGGCGCATCAGGTCGAGCTTGGCGTCGATCGATTGGATGATGCGTTCGGAGTCGGCCTCGGAGCGCGCGGCTTCTTCCGCCTCCCATTCGGCGCGCCACTTGCGCTTGAGCCGGGCGAGCGTTGCGGCGTTGGCGGTGATGCGCGAATCGGCGGCGAAGCGCGTGGAGGCGCGGTTCCTCAGCAGGAACATCAGCAGCCGGTCGTTGTGGACGCGGCGGGTGCCGACCACCGCGCCGAAGTGATAGACCGGCACCTCGACGCCGTGCAGCGCGCGCTCCATCGCCACGTCCTCCAGCCGCTGCACGCCGAGCGCCAGCGCGGCCTCCCAGGCGGCGCGGAACTCTTGCGCCTGTGCGTGGCGGCGCAGCAGATAGGCGCCCTCGGGGGTCATGTTCACCGCATGAGCGGCCGCCTTGACGCTGCCGAGATCGGCGAGCGCCTCGATGAAGCCGCGCTGGCGCTCGGGCGTCCAGCCGTCGAAGCGGTTGTAGTGGCGCGGGACGGGGGTGAAGTCGGGCAGCGTGGCCTCGCGCTCGTCAGGCGAGGGTCGGGACTTGTCGATCATGCGGAGCCTCCGGAAGGGGGGCCGGCGGGTATGCCACAGGCGCGGGCGTGTAGGACAGCGCGGCGCCGTATTGCCTTGACAGCGTTGATGTTGCGGCAAACTTTGCGGAAAATGCACATGTCATGAGGCCACCCCGCGATGTCTCCCCCTCCCGAGCAAAGTACGGGCAGCGCGGGGGACGATGATCGGGCGGCCGAGGCCAAGAAGCGGGAAACGAAGCCGTGCCGGCACTGCCAGACCGAAATGCCCAGGTCGGCGAAGTTCTGCACCACTTGCGAACTGTTTCAATATCCGGTGCTCCATGCCAAATCGAGCTCGATATACGTCACGGCGATGAGTACCGGCATCACCGCATTGCTTTTGGCGGTGACCTTCGTTTCGGACTGGCGTAAGGAAAAGTCCGCGGTCGCCGAGCCTCGGGTTATCGGCGTCCGGTGCTACAAGGACGCGGCTTACATAACCCTGGCCAATTTGGGGCGCCGGCCGATGGCGCTCAGCACCGGGCACGTCACCGGGCAGGGCCTCGACGAAGAGGGAGATGACAACGGCAGCTGGAGCACGCCCAAGCGCGACCTCGATTTCGTGTTCGGAAGCTCGGACAACAAATCCAGCAGCCCGGACGGCAAGCAGCTCAACACCGTGTTTAAGGAGATGGAAGCCAGGACGGTTCAAGCCGTTTTCGTGGATTCGGACGGGATCAACACCGAATTTCAATCTCCCCCCAAGTCAAAGGTCTGTCAGTACGTCATATCCATTTCCTACATGGCGTTCGATAATATCGGCAAGAAGGATTTACCTGACTTTCAATGCGCGTGCTCCGATATATTCTCGAAGAACAGGTCTGGAGAGGCGGATAGCACCGAAGTTACTCCAGGCGGAAATGCCGATCCCAGGTGATAGCGTTCATGCCGATGCGTAGCGGAACAAGCCTGATCTTATCCGCGGCGGCAATCGTGCAGCTTGCGCAGGCCGAGCCTGTTGCCGCGCAAGGTCCTCCGCCAGCGAATGACTGGACCAAGATCATTGTTTATTATACGCGGGATGAGCAGGGAAGCTCGTTGAAGAGCGTGAATATCAACGGCATCACCGTGGACCCGCGCAGCGACAATACCGATATCCCCGACGCAAAGTACCTGGCGAAGGTACGGACCAAGTGGAACGGCCGCGCGTATCTTTCGCGAGACTGGCGGTTGTGGGTTCTTCGCGGAGATTTTCGGCGTCCTATCGTCGATCCGTTCTATACGCTTACCGTGACCGAGCAACGGCAGACCGGCCTGGCGACGGTCAACTACGTGCTGGAACGCCTGCAATCGGATGATCCTCCCCACGCGGCGACCATTTGCAAGATCCGAAAGGCGATCCAGAAATCGGTGCCTATGAAGCGGGTTGCCACCGGGTGCTAGGCGAGGTGCTCTTCGTCGTCATCCGGCTTGCGGCGCGCACGTCGAGTGAGCGGTTTCCACAAGCAGCGAGATCAACATGAAGAACTCTGCCCGCCGATGCCACAGGCGCCGGCCAATTGCGGTTTGTGCAGCCCCGGCGGCGCTCCTGATCGCGGTCCCGCTCCCCGCCGAAGCGGCGGAGGCGCCGCTTCTCGTCAACGTCGTGCGGCCGGTCGGGCTGGCCGAGCTGCAGCTGCCGATTGATCTGCGCCGGGATCAGGGCGTGATTATCGACCTCACCCGGCCGGGCGGGTCCGGTCGGGCGGCGCCCTCCGGCGACGCCCCCGCGATCGAGCTGCGCGATGCGTCAGGCCGATGCCTGCAGGCGGTGCCGGCGCGCGACGGATGCTCGTCCGCGCGCCAGGCGATCACCGCGCTTCAGGAAAAGGCGGAGGAGGGCACAACCCGTCTGGCTTACCGGCCCGAGCAGGACGGACGTTACACCATCGCGATCAAGGCGCCGGGGGCCAGCGATCAGGCCGGTTACGAGCTGCTGGCGCGCGAACGCTTCATCGCCCCGCCTCCGACGGTATCGGCATGGGTGCCGCCATGCGTCGACGCCGTGGGTCGGCCCGACCAGGCGGTTGCCGCATCCTCGCGCTCGGGCGGCAGACGCCGGCCGGCGTCTCGGCGGGAAGAGCCATCGAACAGCGACAAATCGGCCAAGGGCGCCTGCGACAAGCCCTACACAATGGATGCCGGAGGCGAGGCGTATCACGGGATCGAGAGCAGGTCGCCCGACCGATGGGTCCGGATCGACATGCAGTCCGCTGACATCGACAGCAAGATCGAGCTGCGCGGTCCGGTCGTCGATGGCCAGTCCATCGAGGACGCGCAGTTGATCGGCGAAGACGATGACAGCGGCGATGGCTTCAATTCCAGGCTGACCCAGGTCCTGCTGGCGCCAGGCCGCTACGTGGTCAAGGCGACGCGCGTCGGCGATGCGACCGGGGCCTATACGCTGGCGGTAAGGGACGTGCCGGCGCCGCCGCCGCCGCCGCCGCCGGTGCCGCTGACCGGGGCGGAGACCACTGGGGCCTTCGAGGACGGCGGGCCGACGCTGAGTGGCGGCAAACCCTATCGGCTCTACACCCTGTCCGGCACCGCCGGCGAGCGGGTCACCATCGACATGATAGCGCAATTCGATACGTATCTCGAGGCGCTGGCAAAGACCGCCAGCCCGGTCGTCGACGCCAGCGATCCGGCATCGGCCGGGGAGGCCGTCATCGCCCGCGACGACGACGGCGGCGAAGGCACCAACGCCCGGCTGACGCTGCGCTTCATCCAGAACGCCGAGGTGATCATCCGCGCCAGCGCGCTCTCCAGTGGAGCGACCGGTGCCTACACGCTCAAACTCACGCGGGTGCCGCCGGCGCAGCCTGCCGCCCCACCGAGCTGAGACTGATTGACGAACTTGGCGCTCGCCCCCGGCAGGGCAATCGCAGCTGGATGATCAGTCAAGAGAACTACCCACCCCGCTCATGTCGAGCGGTTGAGGACGGTGGCCGGAAGGGTTGGTGCCGGTGACTACCGGAGCGGGATCAGCTCCTCACTCCGCAACGGCTGGACGACCAGGAGCGTGATGACTTTGCACGACCCCGCTGGTGCAAGGTAAGGCCATCATGGTCTAGCAACAACCAGGCGGCCAGGGTCGACGCTACCCGACCCTAACGCACCCTCGGCCCGCCGAACGGCAGCGGCGGGGGTGGGCGGCGGGCACCTCGGGGGAGCTGCGCCTGGTAGGCTCTGCCGCAATGCTCGACGCAATAGGGGAAGCCCGGGTTGACCTTGACCCCGCAGAAATGGAAGTCCGGCTCGCCAGGATGGCCGATCGGCCAGCGGCAGATGCGGTCATTGAGGTCGAGCAGGCTGGTCTTGGCGGCGATTTCCGCGCTCGGCCGCGCCGGCACGAGGCGGCGGGGCGGCGCCGGGGGGATCGGTGCCTGCTGGTCACCCGGACCCTGGCGCAGGAAGCCGCCGGGGCCGACCGAGACGATGCGGGGCGGCGGGGGCGCGGGAGCGGGAGCAGGTTCCGCCAGCGGGTCGCTGCCCTCGGGAGCCGGGTCGGCCGGCGGCGCAACGCTCTCCGGCACGGCGGGGGTAGCGGCCACGGCCGGCGCCGGAGCGGGACGGATCACCGGTGCGGGCGGAGCGACGGCCGCGGACGGCGCCGGAGCAGGCGTGACAATTTCGGCATCAAGCGCGGGAGCGGCCGACGTTTCAAGCGGTTCGGGCTTGTCGGTCGCCTTCACCGGCGACGGCCGCGCCTTGAGGCCCAGCCGATGCGCCTTGCCGATCACCGCGTTGCGGCTGACCCCGCCCAGCTCCTCGGCGATCTGGCTGGCGGTGGCGCCGCCTTCCCACATCTTGGTCAGTAGTTCGATCCGTTCGTCGGTCCAGCTCATGCCTATTCCTATCGTGCCGGCGGGCGCCGCCGGCTTGCCGCTTGCCACTGCAGAGCGCCGCCGATAGGCGCAGCCGCATGGCCGATCAACCCGCCGCCCGAGCGCTCGATAAAGCTCGCCCCACCCCGACGCCGCGCCGGGCCTTTCCCGAGCAGGGCGTGCCGGTCATCCACCGGGTCAACTGGCTGGGGCTAAAGACGCTGTATATGAAGGAGGTGCGCCGCTTCTTCAAGGTGCAGACCCAGACGATCTGGGCCCCGGCGATCACCACGCTGCTGTTCCTCGTCATCTTCACCCTCGCGATGGGGCGCGGCCAGCGGGTGGTGCTCGGGGTCAATTTCGCCAGCTTCGTCGCCCCGGGGCTGATCGTCATGGGGATGATGCAGAACGCCTTCGCCAACTCCAGCTTCTCGTTCCTGGCCGGCAAGATCCAGGGCACGATCGTCGATTATTTGATGCCGCCGTTGACCGAGGGCGAGCTGATGCTGGCGATGGTCGGGGCGGCGGTGACGCGGTCGCTGCTCGTCGGGCTGGCCCTGGCGGCGGCGATGCTGCTGTGGCCGGGGGTGAGCCTGACGATGGCGCATCCCTGGGCGGTGGTGTGGTTCGGGCTGATGGGCTCGATCTTCCTGGCGGTGCTCGGGTTGCTGTCGTCGATCTGGGCCGACAAGTTCGATCACAATGCGGCGATCACCAATTTCGTCATCGCGCCGCTGTCGCTGCTTTCAGGCACCTTTTACGTGATCGACAACCTTGCCCCCGCCTTCCAGGCGGTGAGCCGCGCCAACCCGTTCTTCTACGTCATCTCGGGTTTTCGCTTCGGCTTCCTCGGCCGCAGCGACATCGGCGACACCAACATGGCGGTGCTGCACGGCGCCATCGGGCTGGGCCTGCTCAACCTCACGCTGGGGGTGGTCACCTTCCTGGTGCTGCGCTCCGGCTGGAAGCTGAAGGGGTAGGTTGGATGATGTCCGGGGCCGCGCGGCCGCCGCCGTTGCACCGGACAAGCGCGGGGCACGTTGACCCGATATGACCAAAACCAGACAGCAAGCCGCCGACGAGTTCCGGCGGATGATCAAATGGATCGCGCTTGCCGCGGTGCTGATGGTGATCGGGGCGCTGGTCTATCTGCGGCTGATGGGCGCCTGGGGCCTGCATGCGGTGATCGCGACGGTCCTGGGCGTGTTCATCTCGGTGCTGCTCGGCTGCGGGCTGTTCGCGCTGGCCTTCTTCAGCGACAAGAGCGGGCATGACGCCGATGTCGGCGAAGCGACCTCGCGGCGGGACGAGCCTTAGACTGCGATGATTTGAACTTGCACCACCCCGCTCATGTCGAGCGAAGTCGAGACACCGCCCTCATTCGTGCGGCGGATCGGTAATGACCTCCTTCTCCGCCTCGGCGGCGAGTCCGTGGCGCAGCAGCATCGGCAGATGCGCGAAGGTGAACAGGAACGACAGCGGCAGGAACACCACCAGCTTGGCCTTGAGCCAGGCGTCGAAGCTGAACCAGGCGGGGTTGGCGAAGACCTCGTTGAGACCCGCCAAGCACAGGAAAAAGACGCCCCAGTTGCGCGTCAGCTTCATCCAGCCCTCTTCCGAAAGCCCGTCGAAAGCGCTTTCGAGCAGATAGCGCAGCGTCGGCTTACCGCGCAACCATCCGCCCAGCAGCATCGTTGCGCCGAGCAGATAAACGGCGGTCGGCTTGTGGCGGATCCAGAACGCGTCCTGGCTGATGGCGGTGAGCAGGCCGAAGCCGATCACCAGCACCGTTGTCAGCCATAGCATCGGCGAGACGCGGCCGAGCTTCCAGCGCGAGACGATCAGCGCGATCACCGTGGCCAGGACGAAGGCCAGCGTGCTCTTGGTGACCGCGAGAACCTCGCCCACCGCCGAGCCCCCGCTGCCGGGCGTGCTTTCCGGCCGCAGCAGCCGGTAGCTGACGAAGAAGACGAGCACCGGCCCGAAATCGATCGCCAGGTTGATCCAGCTGGATTTCTTAGGGGATGCGGATTTTGCGGGATCGGAATTCATTCACACCACTCCGGCGATCACGCGGGCGACCAGGTCGGGATCGAACGGGCGCAGATCGTCGATCTTCTCGCCGACGCCGATCGCGTGGATCGGCAGGCCGTATTGCTCGGCCGCCGCGACCAGCACGCCGCCGCGCGCGGTGCCGTCGAGCTTGGTCATGATCAGGCCGGACACCCCCGCCACTTCCTTGAAGATTTCGATCTGGCTCAGCGCGTTCTGGCCGTTGGTGGCGTCGAGCACCAGCACCACGTCGTGCGGCGCCTCGGGGTTCAGCCTTCCCAGCACGCGACGGATTTTGGCGAGTTCGTCCATCAGTTCGCGCCGGTTCTGCAGCCTTCCGGCGGTATCGACGATCAGCGCGTCGGTGCCCTCGGCGGTGGCGCGCTTGACCGCATCGAACACGACGCTCGCCGGATCGCCGCCCTCCGGACCCCTGACCAGCGGTACGCCGACGCGATCCGCCCAGACGCCGAGCTGGCCGATCGCGGCAGCGCGGAAGGTGTCGCCGGCGGCCAGCATCACCGAATAATCCTGCTCCTGGAAAAGATGCGCCAGCTTGGCGATCGTGGTCGTCTTGCCCGAGCCGTTGACACCGATGACGAGGATCACCTGCGGGCGCGGGAAGGCGACGATATCGAGCGGCTTGGCCACCGGCCGCAGGATCGCGGCGATTTCTTCCGCCACCGCCTGCTTGATCGCGAGTTCGTCGGCGCCGCGCTCGAACCGTTCGCCGGTCAGGCGCTCGCGGATGCGGGCGGCGGCGCTGGGGCCGAGGTCGGAGAGAATCAGCGCGTCTTCGAGATGGTCGAGCTGGCTCTCGTCGAGCGGGACGCGGCCGACGATGCCGGTGAGGTTTTCGGACAGCCGCTCCGATGTCTTGCGGAAGCCGCCGAGGATGCGGTCTGCCCAGGCGTCGCCGGGCGGGGTTTCGGCGCTCATGCCAGCAGGCCCTGATCGACCCGCGCCGGGACGACGGTAACGATCGTTCCGGGCCGGGTTCCCTCGGGCAGGCGAACGCGGGCGAAATTCCCGGCGTGGCCGGTGCCGTCGCGCTCGGCCAGCACTTGCAGCGGCGTGCCGAGCTGATCCTCGAGCCAGCGTGCGCGCACCCGCGCCACCTCCCCGCGCAACTCGGCGGCGCGGGTTTTGGCGCGGGCTGGCGGGACTTGGGGCATCCGCGCCGCCGGCGTTCCGGGGCGCGGCGAGAAGGGGAAGATATGGCCGTGGACGATACCGAGCTCGGCGATGAGCGCCAGCGAGCGGGCGTGCATCGCGTCGTCCTCGGTCGGGAAGCCGGCGATGAGGTCGGCGCCGAACGCGATATCCGGGCGGCGCGCGCGTAGCAGTTCAACCAGCCGCACGGCATCGGCGCGCAGGTGGCGGCGCTTCATGCGCTTGAGGATGATGTCGTCGCCCGACTGCAGCGAGAGGTGGACATGCGGCATCACCCGGGGCTCGCCGGCGATCAGCTCGAACAGCACGGGATCGATCTCAACCCCGTCGAGCGACGACAGCCGCAGCCGGTCGAGCGCGGGAATGGCGGCGAGGATCGCCATGACCAGCGCGCCCAGGCGGGGTTCGCCGGGCAGATCGAGCCCCCAGGCGGTGATGTCGACGCCGGTGAGGACCAGCTCGCGCGCGCCGGCGTCAAGCCGGCGGGCGATGGCTTCGATGAGCTCGGGGATGGGGCGCGAGCGGCTGGGGCCGCGACCTTGCGGGATGACGCAGAAGCTGCAGGCATGGTCGCAGCCGTTCTGCACCTGGATGAAGGCGCGGGTGTGTGTCGCCGGCGCGCGGCGTGGCGATGCCGGTGCATTCCAGGCACGCCGATCCAGCTTCACCGCATTGCCGACCAGCCCGTCGACCTCGGGCATCGCCGCCAACGCGTCGCGCTCGATCTCGGCGGCGCAGCCGGTGACGAGCAGGCGCGCGGCGGGATGGGCACGGCGGGCGCGGCGGATCGCCTGGCGGGTCTGGCGCACCGCCTCGGCGGTCACCGCGCAGCTGTTGACTACGACCAGTTCGTCGCCGCAGCCGGCGAGCAGCCCACGCAGCACCTCGCTCTCGGCGAGGTTGAGCCGGCAGCCGAGCGACACCACCTCGACGCTCACGCCGCCACTCCGAAACCGGCTGGGTCGAAGCTGCCGCGAAAGCTCTCCGCCGCCGGGCCAGTCATGATGATGTGATCTTCGTCCCCCCATCCAATCGTCAGCGATCCGCCGGGCAGGGTGACGGCGACACGCCGGTCGGTCAGCCCGCGCCGCATCGCCGCGACCGCAGTGGCGCAGGCGCCGGTGCCGCAGGCGCGGGTGAGGCCGGCGCCGCGCTCCCAGACGCGCAGCCGGATCGCATCGCGGGCGGTGACGGTGGCGACGTTGACGTTGATGCGGGCCGGGAACAGCGGGTCGGTCTCGATCAGCGGGCCGAGCCGGGCGATGTCGATCGCGTCGCAATCGGGCACGAAGAACACGATATGCGGGTTGCCGACGTTGACCGCCGCCGGGTGTTCCAGCCGTTCCCACGCCACCGGCATGTCGCCCGTGTCCATCGCATAGGCGAGCGGGATCGCCTGCCAGTCGAACGCCGGCGCGCCCATGTCGACGGCGATGCCCTCGCCGCTGGGTGTCACCGCGACCATCCCGCCGAGCGTCTCGACCCGCGCCGGCGCGCCGTGCAGCAGACCCACGGCACGGGTGGCGTTGCCGCAGGCCTCGACCTCGCCGCCGTCGGCGTTGAAGATGCGCATGCGAAAATCGCCGGAGCGCGACGGCTCAAGCAGGATCAGCTGGTCGCAGCCGATGCCGAGATGGCGGTCGGCGATCGCCGCCGCCAGCGCCCCGGTCACAGGCGGCAACCCGCCCGCGCGCGCGTCGAGCACGACGAAGTCGTTGCCGAGGCCGTGCATCTTGGTGAAGGGGACGCGCATGTGCGGCGCGATCTAGGCGCGGGGACGGGCAACGTCCAGACTTGCGCGCTCTTGCGCCAGCCCGATCTCGCGCAAACGCTGCTGGAGGTAGTCGTCGGCGGTGATCGGAGTCGGATAATCGTCCGGACGGTCGGCGCCGATGCATCCGGGCAGCGTCGCGATGGGGAAGTCGCTGCGCAGGTGGAGGAAGAAGGGCATCGAATAACGGCTGTGCTCCGCCCGCGCCCCCACCGGGTTGCGGACGCGGTGGGTGGTGGAGGGCAGCACGTTGTTGGTCAGCCGCTGCAGCATGTCGCCGATGTTGATCACCATCGCCCCTTCCGGCGGGGAAACCTCGATCCAGCGGCCATCGCGCGCCAGCAGTTCGAGCCCGGCCTCTTCGGCGCCGAGCAGCAGCGTGATCAGATTGATGTCCTCATGGGCGCCGGCGCGAAGGGCGCCGCCCTCGCCGCCCGCGACAGGCGGATAATGGAGGAGCCGCAGCACCGAATTGCCGTCGGCGATGGCGGGATCGAACCAGTTTGGCGCCAGGCCGAGATCGAGCGCGATCCGGGATAGCAGGATCGCGCCGACCCGGTCGAACTCGGCGAACAGCTGGGTGAAGGTCTCGCGGAACCCCTCGTGCCGCGCCGGCCAGAGGTTGGGCGGCATCATCGCGGCGAGCGGGTGGCCGGCCGGCAGATCGCGGCCAACGTGCCAGAATTCCTTGAGATCATGCGCCGACGCGCCCTTGGCGATTTCGGTGCCGAATGGCGTGTAGCCGCGCGCGCCGGCCAGTTCGGGGCGATGGTAGCGGCGCTTTTCCGCCTCTGGCAGCGCGAAGAATCGGCGCGAGAGTTCCCAGCCGCGCGCGACCAGCCCGGGATCGATGGCGTGTCCCTGCACCATCGCGAAGCCGAAGCCGCGGAAGCTCTCGCCGATCGCCCGGGCGAAGCGGCCGGGTTCGTCGGCAAGGTCGAGGATCGGGAGGATTGCGGCTTCCATGGTGGCGAGGTCGATGTGTGAGGGTTAAGGCGGGCTTGTTAGCGACATTCGGAGACGATGCATGGCGAAAAGCAAGGCCGAGCGCCGGTATTGGCTGCTGAAGTCCGAGCCCGACGCCTATGGCTGGGACCACCTCGCCGCTGAGGGCGAGGGCACCTGGGACGGCGTGCGCAACCACCGCGCCGCCGCCAATCTGCGCGCCATGGCGGTGGGCGACGAGGCGTTCTTCTATCATTCGAACGAAGGCAAGGAAATCGTCGGCATCGTCCGCGTCAGCCAGGCGGGGTTGACCGATCCCTCCGACCCGGACGGCAAGTGGGCGGCGGTAAGGGTCAAGCCGGTGAAGAGGCTCAAGCGGCCGGTGACGCTCAAGGAGATCAAGGCGGACCCGGCGCTCGCCGACAACGAGCTGGTGCGACTGTCCCGGCTGTCGGTCGCCGAGATGAGCGCCGAGGATTGGCGCTATCTGATCGCGCTGTCGGAGCGCTGAAGCGCCGCTGCGGGAACCGGGCGGCTGCGACGGGCGTTGATCCAAGCGAACGTCGGTGCGAATTTTCCCCGGCATTCACAAGGAGATACCGTCATGGGTGAGTTGAAAGACAAGGCCAAGGGCGTCGGCAACCAGATTGCCGGCTCGGTAAAGCAGGCGGCGGGTGACGCCACCGACGATCACAGCCTCGAGGCCGAAGGCAAGGCGCAGGGCACCAAGGGCAAGGTCCAGAAGGCCGTCGGCTCGGTCAAGGGCGCGCTCGGCAACGACGTCTGACTGCGAACGGCCGTAATCCGGGGCGCGCTCGTACCCTCTCCCGTCCTCCGGGGCGACGAGGGAATGGGTCGGTGTGGAACCCTGGCTGAGAGACTACCAGCCCCGCTCATGTCGACATGAGCGGGGCTGGTGACGCTGAGTGGGTTGATCTCAACCGGCGCTAGAAGAACCCCATCAGCTTGAAGCCGGCAATCACCAGCACCAGGCCCAGCGCCTTCAAGACGGCGGGGTTCTCAAAGCGTATCCCGAGCGTGGTTCCCACCACTGCTCCCGCAAGCGCACTACCAGCGTAAAGTGGCAACATATCGGGGAGGGAGCGAACCGAGGCGATGTTTCCGGCGAGCCCGGCAATCGAGTTGCAAAGGATGAACACGGCGGCGACGCCCGACGCAATCTTGGGTTTTGACCAGCCGAGGAACAGCAGCAGGGGTGACAGGAATATTCCGCCGCCCGTGCCGGTGAGCCCGGACAGCAAACCGATCGCCGCACCGAGCAACACCCCGATCAATACTGGCGGGTCGCGGATTTCACCGGCCGCGTCGGGCTTCCCGGGCCAGAGCAGGCGTGCGGCCGCGATCCAGAGCACCACGCCGACGAGCGGCTTGTAGAAGTCCCCGGGCAGCTTGATTGCGCCGCCAAGCACCGCAAACGGCAGCGCGCCAATCAGGAACGGCCACAGCGTACGCCAGCGGAACTGGCCGGCCCTCAGGTAACGCGTCGTGGTGAGTCCGGCGACAAGGATGTTCATCACCAGCGCCGTGGGACGCATGACGGCTGGCGGAAGTCCGAAGATCGCCATGAGCGCGAGATAGGCGGAAGCGCCGCCATGGCCGACCGACGCGTAGAGCACCGCGCCCACGAACATGCAGGCGGCCAAAAGAACGTCGGCGGTCGTCATTCCTGGGCGAGCTTGCCGCTCTCCGGCTTGCGCTTGAATGCGGCCCGGGCATCCGCGTCCCGCTCCGCCAGGAACAGCATCCGCGCCAGCCATGCCGACACGCCGCAGAGCGCGGCGCTGAGCAGCAGCTGGTTGAGGATCGACACGCCAACCGCGCTGAGGATGACCGCCACCAGCGAGCCGCCCACCATCGCGCCGGCGTTGACGATGTTGTTCGCGGCGATCGTCCGCGCGGTCTGCGACTTGTCGACGAAGGTGGTCAGGAAGGCGTAGAGCGGCACCACGAACATGCCGCCGGCGACAGCGATGCCGAGCAGCGACAGCAGCAGTGGAACCGCCAGCGGATGGGCGATGAAACCCGCGACGTCCATCAGCCGGCTACTCGCGCCGGTATTCCAGGCCCGGCAGACAAAGTGGAACGCCACCACGAACAGCGCCATGACGATCACCGATGCCGGTGAATAGCGTGCCGAGACCTTCCCTCGGAGCAGCGCGTTGATCGACATCGAGCCGATGGCGATGCCGATCGAGAACATCACCAGGAACAGGCTGGCGACCTCCTTGCTGGCGTGGAGCACGTTCTTGGCGAGCGGCGGAAACTGGATGAACAGCACCGCGCCGATCGACCAGAAGAAGCTGATCGCCAGGATCGCCAGGAACACCCGGCGATCGTGCAGCGTGTTGCGCACCAGCCGGACCGAGGCGCGCAGCACGTGGTGGTCGAGTGGCTCGGCCGCGACCAACGGCGGCGCCGGCGGCACCTGGCGCCCCGCCAGATAGCCGAGCACCGCCAACGCCACCACGCCGAACGCCGACCATTCGACGCTAATCCAGCCGGCGAAGATGGTGCCGGCCAGCACCGCCAGATAGGTCCCGGCCTCGACCAGGCCGGTGCCGGCAAGCACCTCTTCCGCCTTCAGATGCTGCGGCAGGATCGCGTATTTGATCGGCCCGAAGAAGGTCGAATGAACCCCCATCGCGAACACCCCGGCCAGCATCAGCGGGATCGCCACCGTCGTCACCGCGATCCCTCGCCAGGCCAGCAGCAGGCCGGCGGCGCCGACCAGCATGATCGGGATCTCGCAGAATTTGACGACGCGGATCACCCGCGCCTTATCGCGCATGTCGGCCAGTTGCCCGGCCAGCGCCGAGAGGACGAAGAACGGAATGATGAACAGCGCCGAGGCAAGGGCGCTGAACTTCGCCTCCTCCGCTTCGGAATTGTAGACGCTGTAGACGACGAACAGCACCATCGCGTTCTTGAACAGATTGTCGTTGAAAGCGCCGAGCAGCTGGGTGACGAACAGCGGCAGGAAGCGTCGCCGCCTGAGCAGATGGGTCGATGTCGTCATGGGTCTCGCTACAGGCTCCGTTCCCGCGCGCGAAGCTAGCGACCCCCGCCGGGCTAACAACCCCCCGCGACGGACTTTTTCCCGAACGCCATTGCGGCTATGGCAGGCGCCGCATGCTGACCCTTCCCAATTTGCTGACGCTGTCGCGCATCGTCACCGTGCCGGTCCTGGTGGCGCTGCTGTGGTGGCCAGGGTGGCAGGCGGGCTATGGCTTCGCCTTCGCGGTGTACTGCCTGATGGGGATCACCGATTATTTCGACGGCTACCTCGCCCGCGCCCAGGGTGCGGTTTCCAAGCTCGGCGTGTTCCTTGATCCAATCGCCGACAAGATCATGGTGGC
This sequence comes from Novosphingobium sp., assembly GCA_039917735.1. Taxonomy (GTDB): domain Bacteria; phylum Pseudomonadota; class Alphaproteobacteria; order Sphingomonadales; family Sphingomonadaceae; genus Novosphingobium. The sequence goes on from JBDSIY010000081.1 coordinate 16,996, forward strand.
GGCGGTGATCCTGGTGCTGACCAGCACTCACGACATTCAGGGCTGGAACGTGATCGCCGCGCTCATCATCCTGCTGCGCGAGATCGCTGTGTCGGGCCTGCGCGAATTCCTCGCCGAATTGCGCGTGTCGATGCCGGTTTCGAACCTCGCCAAATGGAAGACGACGCTGCAGATCGTGGCGCTCGGCGCGCTGATCCTGGCGGGAGCGACGCCGGGCTGGCCGCTGCCGGGGCAGGTCGGCATCGTCTGCCTGTGGGGCGCGGCGGTGCTGACGCTGGTGACCGGCTGGGATTATCTGCGGGTCGGGCTGAAGCATATGGAGTGAGGGGTGGAGCGGGACGGTGTCCACTCCGTCCCGTCCGGACGGTCGCCTCAGGCCAGCGCGCGGGCGCGCAGCCGCCAAGGCTCGGCCAGCACCGGCAGCGCCGCGAGCGACCGCACGGCAACGGTGTCGCGGATGTGGTCGCCGGCGATCAGCAGGCCGAACACCCGCTCGACCGTCCATTCGGGCAGGGTCCGCTCGACCAGGCTCAGCGAGTCGCCGGCGCACGCCTCGCCGCTTTCCAGCACCCGGTAATACCAGCCGGCGCGCCGCGTCTCGACCATGCGCGCGGTGATGCGGGGAATGCCGAAGCGATGGCCCTGCTTCCAGCACGGCTGGCGCCCTTGGCTGACCTCGACCAGCGCGCCGCCGAGCCGGTAGCGGTCACCGATGCAGACCTCGCTCTCGGTCAGGCCCAGCGTGGAGACGTTCTCGCCGAACGCGCCGGGACCTTCGAGCAGCGGGTGGCCACCGGTCTCCTCACGCCAGAAAGGATAGTGATCGCCCGGATAGTGGTGGATCGCCTTGTCCGGGCCGCCGTGAACACGACGGTCGGCCTGCTCGTCGCCGGCGAGACCCAGCGGGCCGATCGCGACTGGCCCGTCGACCGGCAGCTTTGCGATCGCGCTCGGCTGGTCGGTTCCGCGGAACGGGCGGACCGTTCCCGTGAGCAGGGCGAGGATGGCGAACTCCATCGCAAATGTTCGCACGGAGGCCGGCATGCGTCCAGCGGGGCTCGTTAAGACCCTCCTCTCCCCTCAAGAGGGGAGAGGACATGTGCTGGCCGGTTGCCCTCACGCCTCCAGCTCGACATCCCAGTAGAGCCAGTCGCGCCAGGTTTCGTGGAGGAAATTCGGCGGGAAAGCGCGGCCGCGTTCGAGCAGTTGCCAGCTCGTGGGCCGGATCGGCTTTACCACCGCCATCTTCGCCTGCGCCGGCGTCCGCCCGCCCTTCTTCATGTTACACGGGGCGCAGGCGGTGAGGATGTTTTCCCAGCTGGTCCGTCCGCCGAGCCGTCGCGGAACGACATGATCGAAGGTCAGGTGCTGCGGCGATCCGCAATATTGGCAGGCAAAGCGATCGCGCAGGAACACGTTGAACCGGGTGAAGGCGGGGAATTCCGAGGGTTTGACGAACTGGCGCAGCGCGATCACCGACGGCACCGGCATCGACCAGTTGGGCGAATGGACGACCCGCTCGTAGCTGTCGATGATGTCCACCCGCTCCAGGAACACCGCCTTGATCGCGGTCTGCCACGGCCACAGGCTGAGGGGGTAATAGGAGAGCGGGGTGTAATCGGCGTTCAACACCAGCGCCGGGCAGCTGGCCAGATTGCGGTCGGGGTCTTCAGCGGCGCTGCGGAATCGCGCCGCGCGCTCTATCAGCTCCGACTTGAGCATGACCCCGTGTCGCAGGCGAAGGTTGCGGTTTGATGGCGGCGCATGGTGTATTTCAGCATAGGCCGCGACTCGCGGTCAAGCTACCTTTCATCCACAACCCATCCACAGCTTGTCCACCGCGTCTGCACAGGATCGCCCTGGCCTGATAGCGAGGGCGCGATGCTCCGCACCCGCTTCGCCCCGAGCCCGAACGGGCCGCTCCATCTCGGCCATGCCTTTTCGGCGCTGGTCGCGCACGACCTCGCCCGCGCGGGGGGCGGGGAGTTCCTGCTGCGGATCGAGGATATCGACGGCGAGCGCAGTCGGCCGGAGATGGCGGAGCAGTGCCTCGCCGATCTGGCCTGGCTGGGGCTTGCCTGGGACGG
>JBDSIY010000082.1:0-13955 GCA_039917735.1 Novosphingobium sp.
AGCCGGCTATTCGCAGCCGACCTGGCCAGTAGGACTTGGTGGGCGGGGATCGACGCGCACCGAGGCGCTGACGTTGAGCGCGGCCATGGCCGCCGCAGGGGTCATCGCCCCCCCGTCTGGCAACGGGACCAACATGGCGGGGCCGACGATCCTCGCGCACGGAACGCCCGAACAGCAGGCGCGCTATCTGGGCCCGATTGCACGGGGCGTCGCCGACGTCGTCACCAAGTCGATCGGCACGTCGAACCCCTACAACATGATCCGCGCCACCTTCGACGCGCTCACCGAGCAGACTTCGCCGAAGTCGGTCGCGCAGCGGCGCGGCAAGAAGGTCGCCGACCTGCTCGGTCGCGGCGGCGCCAGCGCGGTCGAGGCGGAAGCCTCGGCCGAAGCGATCACGGAGTAAGCACAATGGGCAAGATCAGGATCAAGCAGATCGGCTCGCCGATCCGCCGCCCGGCCGACCAGAAGAAGATTCTCGTCGGCCTCGGGCTCGGCAAGATGAATCGGGTGGTCGAGCTCGACGACACGCCGGAAGTGCGCGGCGCCATTGCCCGCCTGCCGCATATGGTCGCGGTGGTGGACTAACCATTCACGTCCTCCCCCTTGCGGGGGAGGATACGTAGCCTTGGCGCCGAGGGTGCCTAGGCGAAGTTGGAGAGGGGCCAGCGCCCTCTCCAAGTCCGGCTAGCGAGCAAGCTCGCAAGCCTTCCTATCCTCTCCCGTCAAGGGAGAAGAGCCTGCGCGACAAAAGCGAAAGCGAGTGCAACGATATGAAACTGAACGACATCCGCGACAATGACGGCGCCAGCAAGCGCCGGATGCGCGTGGGCCGGGGCATCGGCTCGGGCAAGGGCAAGACCGCCGGGCGCGGCCAGAAGGGCGCCAAGGCGCGCTCGGGCGTCAGCGTCAACGGCTTCGAGGGCGGTCAGATGCCGCTCCACATGCGGATCCCGAAGCGCGGCTTCAACAACAAGAAATTCGCCAAGGATTACGCCGAGGTCAATCTCGGCCTGGTCCAGAAGGCGATCGATGCCGGCAGGCTCGATGCCTCGGCACTGATCGACCAGACCGCGCTGAGGGCTGTCGGGCTCGCCAAGGGCGGCCGTGATGGCGTCCGCCTGCTCGGCAAGGGCGGCTTCACCGCCAAGGCCAGCTTCAAGGTGGCCGGCGTCTCGGCGGGCGCACGCGCCGCTGTCGAGCAGGCCGGTGGCAGCGTCGAGGTTCCCGAAGCCCCGGAGGTCGAAGCCAAGGCATAAGTCAGCGACAGCGGGCTGCCACGTTCGCTGGGGAAGCGGGGTTCGACAACGGCCGATCCGCACTATATGGGGCGGCTCAACCCGGCGACGCCGGCTCACCTAACAAGGCTCACGCACTCCAATGGCATCACGCGCCGACAACATTGCGAGTTCGCTCAACCTCGCCAATTTCTCCAAGGCGACCGAGCTCAAGAAGCGGATGTGGTTCACCATCGGTGCGCTGATCGTGTTCCGGTTCCTCAGCTTCGTGCCGCTGCCCGGCGTCAACCCGCTGATCCTGCAGTCGCTCTACGCCCAGACGCGCGGCGGCATCCTCGATCTGTTCAACACTTTCTCGGGCGGCAGCCTGGAACGGATGAGCCTGATCGCGCTCGGAGTGATGCCCTATATCACCGCCTCGATCGTCGTACAGCTCGCCGCCTCGCTGCACCCCTCGCTCGCCGCGCTGAAGAAGGAAGGCGAGAGCGGGCGCAAGAAGCTCAACCAGTACACACGCTATGGCGCGGTGCTGCTGACCGCGATCCAGGGCTGGTTCATCGCCAGCGGGCTCGAGGCCTATGGCGCGTCGAGCGGGATGCAGGCGGTGGTTTACCCGGGGATGATGTTCCGCGTCGGCGCGGTGGTCAGCCTGATCGGCGGCACCATGTTCCTGCTGTGGCTCGGCGAGCAGATCACCTCGCGCGGGATCGGCAACGGCGTCTCGCTGATCATCATGGCCGGCATCGTCGCCCAGATGCCGACCTTCATCGCCAATCTGTTCGAAGGCAGCCGCAGCGGCTCGGTGAGCGGCTTCGTCGTCGTCGGCATGATCGTGCTGATTGTCTCGATGGTGCTCCTGATCTGCTTCATGGAGCGCGCCCAGCGCCGGCTGCTGATCCAGTATCCAAAGCGCGCCACCCAGCGCGGCATGATGCAGGCCGATCGCAGCCACCTGCCGCTCAAGCTCAACACCGCTGGCGTGATCCCGCCGATCTTCGCCAGCTCGCTGCTGCTGCTGCCGCTGACGATCACCCAGTTCGCCGGAAAGTCGCTCTCGCCGGAGAGCACGATGGGGCAGTTCGTGGTGTCGCTCAATCAGTACCTTGGGCACGGCAAGCCGGTCTACATGCTGCTCTACGCAGCTGGGATCATCTTCTTCTGCTTCTTCTACACGGCGGTGGTGTTCAACCCCGAGGAGACCGCCGAGAACCTCAAGAAGAATGGCGGCTTCATCCCGGGCATCCGCCCCGGCAGGAACACCGCGACCTATCTCGATTACGTGCTGACCCGGATCACCGTGATCGGCGCGATCTATCTGACGCTGGTTTGCGTAATCCCCGAATACTGGATCGCCCAGACCGGGATGCGGATGATGTTCATGGGCGGCACCAGCCTGCTCATCGTCGTCAACGTCACCGTCGACACCATCACGCAGATCCAGTCGCACCTGCTGGCGCACCAGTATGGAGACCTGATCAAGAAAGCGAAGCTGAAAGGCCGCCTGCGCTGACGCGGCGAAGGTTATGGGGGTGCGGATTTGAACATCATTCTGTTGGGCCCGCCAGGAGCGGGCAAGGGAACGCAGGCGCAACGCCTGGTCGATACCCTCGGCATGCGGCAGCTTTCGACCGGTGACATGCTCCGCGCCGCGGTCAAGGCCGGGACCCCGGTCGGGCTGCAGGCCAAGGCGGTGATGGACGCCGGCGAGCTGGTGTCGGACGCCATCGTCTCGGCGCTGATTGGCGACGAGCTGGGCGCGATGGCCGAGGGCACCGGAGCGATCTTCGACGGCTATCCCCGCACCGCGCCCCAGGCCGAGGCGCTGGACCTCATCCTGGGCGAGCACGGCCGCGCGCTCGACCATGTGATCGAACTCGAGGTCGACGAGGACGCGCTGGTCGAGCGCATCACCGGCCGATTTACCTGCGCCAGCTGCGGCAAGGGCTATCACGACCGCTTCGAACAGCCCCGCACGGCGGGCGTCTGCGATCGCTGCGGCGGCACCGAATTCAAGCGGCGTCCGGACGATACCGAGGAGACGGTGCGCACCCGCATGGCCGAATACCGCGCCAAGACCGCGCCGATCCTGCCGATCTACGAAGCGCGTGGCATCGTCGCCCGGGTGGACGGCATGGCGGCAATGGATGAAGTGACCGGGGCGATCCAGGCCGTGCTGGGCGACTGAGGGCGGCGCGAGCGCCAAGGCGGTCGAACCTTCTGTACGGCGGAACGGCTAAATGCGTAGCACCGTCCTCGCCCTCCCTTTCGCTCTTGCCAGCTTCGGCGTTCTCGCCTTGGCTGAACTGCCGCAAGGTCGAGACGATCGGCCGCCGACTTGGGCACGAGGGGTCGCGTCCGGCTTTGACCTCGCCGTAGCTCTCCTGTAGGACAGGTCAGATAGCGCAAACCCTCGTCGAACACCGTTCGGTGAGCATGGTTACTTTCGCGTCTAGAGGGCGTTGACAGCTCTGGCGAATCTTCCTAAGTGCGCGCTTCACTCGACAGGAACGGGTCGGTCCGGAAGGCGTTACGTGCTTGCGCGCGCGCCAACCGGGCTTTTTGCCATTCTCGGCCCCGCACCCCGTGCAAGTGTTGATCGCGACGAGATAGGGGGCCGCCGGGCGACCGGCTGGCGCACACCCCTGTGGAGCAGGAGAATTAAGTGGCTCGTATTGCCGGGGTGAACATCCCCACCAATAAGCGCGTGATCATCGCGCTCACCTATATCCATGGCATCGGCCCGACCGCGGCCAAGCACATCGCCAGCAAGCTGGGCATCGATCACAGCCGCCGCGTGCAGGATCTGTCGGACCAGGAAGTCCTCCAAATCCGCGAAACCATCGACGCTGATCACACCGTCGAGGGTGATCTCCGCCGCCAGACGGCGATGAACATCAAGCGGTTGATGGATCTCGCCTGCTATCGCGGGCTCCGGCACCGCAAGGGCCTGCCGGTGCGTGGCCAGCGCACCCACACCAACGCCCGCACCCGCAAGGGCAAGGCCAAGCCGATCGCCGGCAAGAAGAAGTAAGCCGCCGCGCCGCTGGCGCGCGCCGGCTTTTCCCTTCAGCTACTTCGACAGGACACATCTCTCATGGCACGCGAACCCCAGCGCATCAAAAAGCGGGAGCGCAAGAACATCAGCAGCGGCGTTGCCCATGTCAACGCCAGCTTCAACAACACGATGATCACCATCACCGATGCGCAGGGCAACGCCATCAGCTGGTCCTCGGCGGGCATGATGGGCTTCAAGGGCAGCCGCAAGTCGACGCCCTATGCCGCGCAGGTTGCTGCCGACGACGCCGGCAAGAAGGCCGCCGAGCACGGTGTCCGCACGCTGGAAGTCGAGGTCAAGGGCCCCGGTTCCGGCCGCGAAAGCGCGCTGCGAGCCTTGCAGGCGGTAGGCTTCAGCATCACCTCGATCCGCGACGTGACGCCGATCCCGCACAACGGCGTCAGGCCTTCCAAGCGCCGCCGCGTCTGATCGAGCCTCGAGCCGGCGCATGTGGCGCCGTCCTCATTTTCGGATCGGCCGCGGCCCCTCTCCCGGGCGACGCGGCCGCATCTGCAAGAACAACCCATAGGGGAAGTCCATGACCGTCAACATCAGTAACTGGCAGGAGCTGAAGAAGCCCAACAGCCTTGACGTCAAGCCGGGTTCGGACCCCAAGCGCCGCGCGACCTTCGTCGCCGAGCCGCTCGAGCGCGGCTTTGGCCTGACGTTGGGCAACGCGTTGCGGCGTGTGCTGCTGTCCTCGCTGCAGGGCGCCGCGATCACCTCGATCAAGATCGAGAACGTGCTGCATGAGTTCTCCAGCCTCACCGGCGTGCGCGAGGACGTAACCGACATTGTCCTCAACGTGAAGCAGATCGCGCTGAGGATGCGGGGCGACGCGCCCAAGCGCCTCCAGCTCTCGGCCACCGGTCCCGCCGACGTCACCGCCGGCGACATCGCCGTTTCGAGCGACATCGAGGTCATGAACAAGGCCCTCGTGATCTGTCACCTCGACGAGGGCGCGACGCTCAACATGGAACTGACCGCTGAGACCGGCAAGGGCTATGTTCCCGCCGTGGCGAACCGCCCGGTCGATGCGCCGATCGGCCTGATCCCGGTCGATTCGCTCTACTCGCCGGTCCGCCAGGTTTCGTACAAGGTAGACAACGCCCGCATCGGCCAGGAGCTCGACTTCGACAAGCTGAGCCTGACGGTCGAGACCGACGGCACCGTCACGCCCGAGGACGCGGTCGCCTATGCGGCGCGGATCCTGCAGGACCAGCTCGCGCTGTTCGTCCATTTCGAGGACATGGCGCCGGTCGGGGCCCCGCAGATGATCGGGCTCGCGACGACGGTGCCCGACGAGAGCGATGCCAACCAGCTCAACCGCTACCTGCTCAAGAAGGTCGACGAGCTCGAGCTGTCGGTGCGATCGGCCAACTGCCTGAAGAACGACAACATCATCTACATCGGCGATCTCGTCCAGAAGACCGAGGCGGAGATGCTGCGCACCCCCAACTTCGGCCGCAAGTCGCTGAACGAGATCAAGGAAGTGCTCTCGTCGATGGGGCTGCGGCTCGGCATGGATATCCCCGGCTGGCCGCCCGAGAATATCGAGGAAATGGCCAAGAAGCTCGAGCAGGAACTGCTGGGGTAATACCTTATCCTCTCCGAGCTTGCTCGGGGAGGATAAAGGTTAAGCGGCGCAAGCCAGGATCGGGCTACCTGACACGGGCCCCATACGAACGGAGTAAAAAACATGCGTCACAAGCACGGCGGCCGCAAGCTGCAGCGGACCTCCTCCCACCGGCGCGCGCTGCTGCGCAACATGTCGGCGGCGCTGATCAAGCATGAGCAGATCACCACCACTGTCGCCAAGGCGCGCGAGCTGCGCCCCTATGCCGAAAAGCTGATTACGCTGGCCAAGCACGGCGGCCTTTCCAACCGCCGACTGGCCCAGTCGCGGTTGCTCGACGAGGCCCAGCTGGCCAAGCTGTTCGACGTGCTCGCGCCGCGCTATGCCAGCCGTGAGGGCGGCTACACCCGCATCATCAAGGCGGGCCCGCGCGCCTCGGACGCCGCGCCGATCGCGATCATCGAGTTGGTCGACCGCGACACCTCCGCCAAGGGCCAGGACTCCGGCCCGATCGCCACCGAGGACGAATACGACGCGGGCTAAGCCCCGGTTCAGCCGGTCGGGCGCAAACGAGCGGTGAGGCAAGGAGCCGGCCGCTCCGGGGCCGCGTGGGAGGAGTGATGTCGATTCGCCGCCTTGCGCTCGCCAGCGCCTGGCTGATGATCGCTCTCCCCGCCGCCGCCCACACCATGCGCCCAACCTATCCCGAAACCCGCCGCGACGCGATCGTCGATGTCCTGTTCGGCGAGCGCGTCGCCGATCCCTACCGCTGGCTCGAAGCCGACGTCCGGAACGACCCCGAGGTCGCCGACTGGGTCCGGCGCGAGAACGCCGTCACCGGTGCCTATCTCGACGCACTGCCGCAGCGCGCCCGGTTCGAACAGCGCATCAGCGCCCTGATCGACTTCGAGCGCTTCGGCCTGCCGGTGAAGGCTGGGCGGCGCTATTTCTACACCCGCAACTCCGGCCTGCAGAACCAAGCGCAGCTGTTCGTGCGTGAGAGGCTGCACGGCCGGCCGCGCCTACTGCTCGATCCCAACCTCTGGGCGAAGGACAGCGCCGCGCTGGCGGACTGGCAGCCTTCGAAACGGGGCCGCCACCTCGCCTACAGTATCCAGGATGGCGGCAGCGACTGGCGCACGCTGCGGGTGCTCGATGTCGACACTGGCGAGATCCTGCCCGATACGGTCCGCTGGGCGAAGTTCTCCGATCTGGCCTGGATCGGCGAGGAAGGCTTCCTCTATTCGCGCTTCCCCGAGCCCGAGGCCGGGCAGGACTTCCAGGCGCGCAATTACAATCAGGCCGTCTGGTTTCACCGCCTCGGCACGCCGCAATCATCCGACGAACTGGTCTATGCCACCCCTGATCATCCCGAACACATGCACAGTGCCGAGGTCACCTCCGACGGCCGTTATGCGCTCATCACCAGCTCGATCGGCACCGACGCGCGCCACGAGGTCCGTGTCATCGACCTGTCGCGCCGCGCAGGTGGACGCTGGGAACCGCAGCCGCTGGTCAGCGGCTTCGATCACGACTGGCGGTTGGTCGATAGCATCGGCCGCCGCCTGTGGTTCGTCACCAACCAGAACGCGCCGCGCTACCGCCTCGCCGCCGTCGATCTTGGCCGGACCGGGCCGCGCTGGAGCAGCGTCGTTGCCGAGACCGACGAGACCTTGGAGCGCGCGACGCTGATCGGCGACAAGCTCGTGCTCAACTATCTGAAGGATGCCGCGTCGCTGGCGCTGGTGCTCGATCTCAACGGCAAGCCCGGGCGGACGATCGCGCTGACCGGGCTCGGCACCGCCTCCGGATTTCGCGGCAAGCCGGGCGACCCCGAGACCTTCTACAGCTTCACCAGCTTCAACCAGCCCGCCGCGATCTATCGGATGAACATCGCCACCGGCGAGACCAGCCCCTTCGCCGAGCCGGCGCTCGCCTTCGATCCGAACGACTACCTGGTCGAACAGCGCTTCTACGCATCGAAGGATGGCACCCGCGTGCCGATGTTCGTCGTGCGCAAACGCGCGATCGCCGCCGCCGGCCGTGCGGTGCCGACGCTGCTCTACGGCTATGGCGGCTTCGACGTCTCGCTCACGCCCGGCTATTCGGCGATCCGCGCCGCCTGGCTTGAGGCGGGCGGCGCCTTCGCCCTCGCCAATCTGCGCGGCGGCGGCGAATATGGCCGCGCCTGGCACGACGCCGGCCGGCTCGCCAACAAGCAGAACGTGTTCGACGATTTCATCGCCGCCGGCGAATATCTGATCGCGCAAGGGATCACGCCCAACGGAGGCCTGGCGATCCAGGGCGGATCCAACGGCGGCCTGCTGATCGGCGCGGTGGTCAACCAGCGGCCGGACCTGTTCGCCGCCGCCAACGCGCAGGTCGGGGTGATGGACATGCTCCGCTTCGACCGCTTCACCGCCGGCCGCTACTGGATCGACGACTATGGCGATCCGGCCAAGGGGCGCGATTTCCGGACCTTGCGCGCCTATTCGCCCTATCACAACATTCGCGACGGCGCCGCCTACCCGGCGATGCTGGTAACCACCGCCGACACCGACGACCGCGTCGTCCCCGCCCACAGCTTCAAATATGCGGCAGCGCTGCAGGCCGCGAACATCGGCCCGAAGCCACAACTGATCCGCATCGAGACCCGCGCCGGCCACGGCTCGGGCAAGCCGACCGACAAGGTGATCGAGGAAGGGGCCGACGTGCTCGCCTTCCTCGCGCAGTGGACCGGGCTGGAGGTTCGGTAGGGGTTTCGCCGGTGGGGCATCCTTGCCTTGCCTGGGGGACACCGCCATAGCCGCGCGATGCACGACATCCGCCTGATCCGCGAGGACCCCGACGGCTTCGACGCGGCGCTGGCGCGGCGCGGCGCGGAACCGATGGCGGCAGATTTGCTCGCGCTCGATGCCGAACGGCGCGGCTTGGCGACGCGAATGCAGGAAGCACAAGGCCGCCGCAACGAAGCCTCCAAGGCGATCGGCAAGGCCATGGCGTCGGGCGACGGCGCAACCGCCGAGGCTCTGAAAGTCGAAGTGGCGGCGCTCAAGGAGCAATTGCCGGCGCTCGAAGCAGAGGAGCGGACGCTTACCGCCAGGTTGAACGACAAGCTCGCCGCCCTCCCCAACCTGCCGCTGGCCGATGTACCCGATGGCGTGGACGAGGCGGCGAACCTCGAAATCTCGCGTTGGGGCAACCTCCGCGCCTTCCCCTTCGCCCCCAAGGAACACGCCGATCTCGGCCCGCCGCTCGGACTCGACTTCGAAACCGGCGCGGCGATCTCGGGCGCGCGCTTTACTTTCCTGCGCGGCGGCATGGCGCGGCTGCACCGCGCGCTCGGCCAGTTCATGCTCGATCACCAGACCGGGGTGAATGGTTACACCGAGTGCCAGCCGCCGCTGCTGGTGCGCGATGAGGCAGTGTTCGGCACCGGCCAGCTCCCCAAGTTCGCCGACGATCTGTTTCGCACCACCGACGGCCGCTGGCTCATCCCCACCGCCGAGGTCAGCGTCACCAACGCCGTGCGAGAAAAAATCCTCGCCCAGGCCGAGCTACCGATCCGCATGGCCGCCCTCACCCCCTGCTTCCGCTCGGAGGCTGGCGCCGCGGGCAAGGATACGCGCGGCTTCATCCGCCAGCACCAATTCGACAAGGTCGAGCTGGTGACGATCTGCGCCCCCGAGGATTCCCCAGCCGAACACGAGCGGATGTGCGCCGCCGCCGAGTCGGTGCTCCAGGCGCTCGACCTGCCCTATCGCAAGATGCTGCTCTGCGCCGGTGACATGGGCTTCACCGCCCGCAAGACCTTCGACCTAGAGGTGTGGCTACCCGGCCAGGGTGCGTTTCGCGAAATCTCCAGCATCTCGCAGTGCGGCGACTTCCAGGCGCGGCGGATGAACGCGCGGTTCCGCCGCGAGGGGACCAAGGGCACCGAGTTCGTCCACACGCTCAACGGCTCGGGGCTGGCGGTCGGCCGGGCGCTGGTGGCGGTGCTGGAAAACTTCCAGCAGGAGGACGGCTCGGTCGATGTGCCGACCGCGCTGCACCCCTATATGGGCGGGATTACGCGGCTGGTGGCGGGGTGATGATGAAGTGACGGATTTGGCGCCGATGCCGAACTTCCCCTCCCCTTCAGGGGAGGGGATCGATGGGGTGGGGCCCATCAACCATGCGCATCGCCTGGGGCGGGCGCCCCACCCCCGGCCCCTCCCACAACGGGGAGGGGAGCCCGTCATGCGCATCCTCCTGACCAATGACGATGGCATCCATGCGCCCGGGCTGGAGGTGCTCGAACGCATCGCCGCGCGGCTTTCCGATGACGTATGGGTCTGTGCGCCAACGGAGGAGCAATCGGGCGCCGGCCATTCGCTGACGCTGAACCGCCCGGTCCGGCTGCACCGGCACGGCGCGCGCCGCTTCTCGGTCAGCGGCACGCCGACAGACGCGGTGACCTTGGCGCTGCGGCGCGCAATGGACGCGCCGCCCGATCTGATCCTGTCCGGCGTCAACCGCGGCGCCAATCTGGGCGACGACGTCACCTATTCGGGCACGGTCTCGGCCGCGTTCGAAGGCGCGCTGGCCGGCATCCGCTCGGTAGCGTTGAGCCAGGTCTATGCGCGCGAAGGCCAGGGCGACCAGCTCCCCTTCGAAGCGGCCGAGCATTGGGGGGAAGCGGTGCTGCGGCCGCTGCTCGGGGTTCCCTTCGCCGACCGGACGCTGGTCAACGTCAACTTCCCGCCGCTGCCGGCGGGCGAGGTCAAGGGCATCCGTGTCGTCCGCCAGGGCTTCCACGATTACGCGCGCGGTTCGGTGGTCGACGGCACCGACCCGCGCGGCTTTCCCTACTACTGGTTCGGCCTCCACGGCATCGAGCACACCCCCGGCCATGCCACCGATCTCGAGGCGATCGCCGACGGCTATGTCGCGGTGACACCGCTGCAGCTCGATCTCACGCATGCTGCTTCGCTCGGCCCGCTGGCGGAGCGCTATCGCTGATTCCTCCCCCTGCGGAGAGGAACTATTGCAGCACCCAGAACACCGCGCCCATCAGCAGATAGGCGGTCACCCAGTAAGCGGCGCCGATCAGCCGATCACGCCAAGGCACGTCGTGGCGGGACTCGGCCAGCCACAGCGCCGGGACGATGAAGGCGATCGGGATGCCGCCGGCCTGCAGGAAATAGATCCACGGCCTCGCCGCCAATGTTGCCGGCCCGATCCGCGCATAGAGGTGGCCGAGCATGAGCGCGGCGAACAGCATCACCAGCACCAGGGTCAGGTAGCGTTTGCTGCGCTGGGTGCCATCGAGCATCGGCTTGCCCATGCGGAACAGCGGCCCGTGCCAGACCAGCGCCACGGCAGTAGCCAGGTTCGCCGCAAGAATCACTGCCAACCAATTGATCGGACCCATAGTCCCCTCTCCCTCTTTGACGCCGGTGGTAGCGGAAATCGGCCATCCGGTGTAGGGGCGCGTGACAATGTCACGATCCGCTTCTTTGCTCGCTCCGCCCCTTCCCACCCGGCCGCCCAGCGTCGGCATGGTCAGCCTTGGCTGCCCGAAGGCGCTGGTCGATTCCGAGCGCATCCTCACCCGGCTGCGCGCCGATGGCTATGCGCTGGGCGGCGATTACCAGGGCGCCGACGTGGTGCTGGTCAACACCTGCGGCTTTCTCGACTCCGCCAAGGAGGAGAGCCTTGCCGCGATCGGCGAGGCGATCGCCGAGAACGGCCGCGTCATCGTCACCGGCTGCATGGGCAGCGAGGCCGAGGCGATCCGCGCGCGCTTTCCCGAGGTGCTGGCGGTAACCGGCGCGCATCAATACGAGGCGGTGGTCGAGGCGGTGCATGAAGCAGCCCCGCCGGCGATGGGGCCGTTCATCGACCTGATCCCGCAGCCGGACGTCAAGCTGACCCCCCGCCATTACAGCTACCTGAAGATTTCCGAGGGCTGCAACCACGCCTGCAGCTTCTGCATCATCCCGCAGCTGCGCGGCCCGCTCGCCAGCCGGCGGATCGACGCGGTGCTGCGCGAGGCGGAGAAGCTCGTCGCGGCCGGGACGAAGGAGCTGCTGGTGATCAGCCAGGACACCTCCGCCTATGGGCTCGACACCGGCCACGAGGCGCGGGCCTGGCATGGCCGTGAGGTGCGCGCGCACATGACCGACCTCGCCCGCGAGCTGGGCGGACTGCGCACCCCCGAGGGCACGCCGCCGTGGGTGCGGCTGCACTACGTCTATCCCTATCCGCACGTCGACGCGGTGATCCCGCTGATGGCCGAGGGGTTGCTGACTCCCTACCTCGACATCCCGTTCCAGCACGCCAGCCCCAAGGTGCTGAAGGCAATGAAGCGCCCGGCGAACGACGCGAAGGTGCTGGAGCGCGTGCGGCGCTGGCGTGCGATCTGCCCGGAGATCGCCATCCGATCGAGCTTCGTCGTCGGCTTCCCCGGCGAAACCGAGGAGGACTTCCAGTACCTGCTCGACTGGCTCGACGAAGCGCAGCTAGACCGCGTCGGCGCCTTCCGCTTCGAGCCGGTGGCCGGCGCCCCGGCGAACGTGCTGCCCGGCGCGGTGCCCGAAGCGGTCAAGGAAGAGCGCTACGCCCGAATCATGGAGAAGTCGGCGACGATCAGCGCGGCCAAGCTGCGCGCCAAGATCGGCCGGGTGCTGCCGGTGATCATCGACGAGATCGGCGCGCCGGACGAGGACGGCGACATCGGCGCCACCGGCCGCTCGCAGGCGGACGCGCCCGAGATCGACGGCAATGTCCTCTTGCGCGAGGTTCCCGCATCGCTCGCGCCCGGCGACATCGTCGAGGTGCTGATCGAGGACGCCGATGCGCACGATCTGTATGGGGTCATCGCGGCAATCCCTTCATCGCGGTAAACATCGCGCTTGCAATAGATGCAACCGTTGCCGATCTTTTCGCACTTGCAGCATAGCCGCGATCGCCTCATAAAGACGGTGCCTTTTCAGGCATCCTCTCCCAAAACTCCAAAGGGCCGGTCGCAAGATCGGCCCTTTTTTTGTGTGCCCATATGCCTCGCAGTGCCGGCATCGAGCCCTCACCAGAATGGGCGGAAGTGCACCGTCAGGATGCGCGAGCCAGTCGCTTTACTTTCATTCTGCCGCCCCATACACGCGCCGAACCGAAACGAGGGTGCGCATTGATGGCTTTGGAGCAAACGGCGTTCGAGATAACCGCTGCGCTGACTGACACCGCTCGGGCATGCGCTCCTGATGGTGTCTCTTCGGAATTGTCGGATTATGACCAACTTCTTGGCTTCCTCATCAAAATTCCATCTCTGACGCCAATAGAGGCCGTCGAGGCCTATTTCGCCGGGGGCAGGGACGATGCGGCGCGTCTTGTGGGGGTTCTGCAGCAACTTAACCTTCGTGGGGGGAACAAGAAGATCCTGGAATTCGCTTCCGGCTACGGGCGCGTGACGAGGCACCTAAAGCGTCTTTTGTGCGAGAACATCTTTTCCGCGTCAGACATTCATCCTGCAGCTTGTGCGACAATCCGTACCGGGATGGGTGTGCCGGCCTACGTCTCCAGCACAGTTCCGGAAGATTTGGACATTCCGGGCCAGCAGGACTTTGTGTTCGCATTGTCGCTGTTTTCGCACCTTCCGCTAGAAACGCAGGGCCGTTGGCTCAAACGCCTTTACGGCTTGCTTGCGCAGGGGGGACATCTCATGTTCACCACCCATGGTGATCACGCTATGCGCAAGCAAAGAGAGTTCTTTACTGCCAATTTCGATCCAAAGGTCGGCTTCGGATATCGCAGCGAGTCGGATCAGCTAGATCTGTCATCTGATGACTATGGCACGGCGGTCGTTACGATGCCGTTCATTTACAATCTGGTGAACGAATTCGTTCCAGATGCTGAGATTGTGTCGTTCCGTTCATCATCCTGGTTCGACCTGCAGGACGAGTGGATCATAAAGAAGCCTTGATCCGACGACACAGGGCTGGTGGTCTGCGCATGACTAATCTTCAGCTTGGCACGGGTGTCTCGTACTGGGCCATAGCGAGGGCGTCGAGCGATGTACCTGTAGTGCGCTCTGGCGGGCTCGTGCGTG
>JBDSIY010000083.1:0-33764 GCA_039917735.1 Novosphingobium sp.
GGCTTCTTCGATCGTATAGGGCGCGATGCTCGCGAAGGTCTGTGCCCGATCCCATTCGCAGCCATGCTCGGGATGGCGCAGCCGCGCCATGATGCCGAGAAGGCGATCGAGAGAACCTACGCTGTCCATCGACATCCCGGACTGATAATACATATTATGTTAAATTAACGCGCACGACGGTCGACGCCGATCCCTGACTCGCCGCTACTGGCGCCAGATCGCAACCGCGCCCGATCGCTGCAGAACGATAGCCAGAACGCCGATGATCGCGATCCAACCCAGCGTTGCCAGCAGAGCGCTTCGGCCAGTCAATCCGCGCCTTCGAAATCCGCGCGACGCCAGTACCAGCGCCATCAGCACGCCGATGATCGCTACGATCGTCGCGCCGTTCACGCCGCCAGTTCCATGCCGTCGTAGCCGACCAGCACATGGTCCGGGATTTCCCGGCTCAGCGCGGAATAATCCATGCTCTTGTCGAGATGAGTCAGCACGGCGCGCTCGACCCGCGCCGCCTCGGTCAGTTCTAGAGCCATGCCGAGGTGCGCATGGGTCGGATGCGCGTCACGGCGAAGGCAATCGACCACCAGGATCGAGCAACCGCGGAAAAACTCGACCATTTCCAGGGTTACCGCGCTAAAGTCAGTCGCATAGCCGATCGTGGCGCCGTCGCAGGCGAAGCGATAGGCGGTGCTCTCGATATGGCCGTGCGGCATCTGGCACCAGGCGACGCCAATGCCGGCGCAGATGCGCAGCCGTTCGAGCGTGTCGAGCGCGACCACCGTCGGGTAGCCGAATTGTCCTGCGAAAACATAGCTGAAGCGCTGGCGCAGCCGCCGCACCGTCTCGTCCGCGCCATAGCCGGGCAGCGGGCCGCCACGGCCGTAACGCAGCGGCCGCAGATCGTCGATGCCGTGGCAATGATCGGCGTGATCGTGCGTCCAGAACACCGCGTCGAGCCGGCCGATACCGGTGGCGAGCAACTGCGAGCGCAAATCCGGCGAAGTATCGACCAGCAGCCGTGCGCCGGCGTCGCTCTCAACCAGGATCGAGGCTCGGCTGCGGCGGTTCCGGGGTTCTCCGGGGTCGCAATCCCCCCAATCCGCACCCGTCTCGGCCGAAAGTCGGGGCACCCCTGTCGAGGTGCCGCTGCCGAGCATGATCAGCTTCACCGCGCGGCCTTGCTGAACAGCCGGAAGAAGTTGCGCGTCGTTACCTCGGCCAGCGCCTCTGGCACGACGCCGCGCAGGCTGGCGACGAAGCGAGCGGTGTCGGCGGTATGCGCCGGCTCGCAGGTTCGGCCGCGATGCGGCACCGGCGCGAGGAACGGTGCGTCGGTCTCCACCAAGAACCGGTCCTCAGGAAGACCGGCAGCTACCGTCTGTAAATCCTTGGCATTCTTGAAGGTAACGATTCCGGAAAGTGAGATCGTGAGCCCGAGTTCGAGCATTGTTCGCGCGAAGTTGGCCGAGGCGGTGAAACAGTGGATCAGCGCCGGGAAGGTGCCCTTCCCCATTTCCTCGCTCAGGATCGCCGCGGTATCCGCCTCGGCTTCGCGGGTGTGGACGATCAGCGGCAGCCCGGTTTCGCGGGCGACGGCGATGTGGGTGCGGAACAATGCCCGCTGGGTGGCGCGATCAGAGCGGTCGTAGTGATAATCGAGCCCGGTCTCGCCGATGCCGATGACCTTGGGGTTCTCCGCCGCCTCGATCAGCGCGGCGGCGCCGAGATCGGCATGGCCATCGGCCTCATGCGGGTGGATGCCGACGCTGGCCCAGACGCCGGGCTCTCGGGTGGCGGTGGCGATGACGCGCTCCCATTCGCTCCGCCGGGTGGAGATATTGAGCATGCCGGTGATCCCGGCGGCGCGTGCCCGCGTAAGCACGCCCGGCTGATCCTCGACCAGCCCTTCGTATTCGAGGTGGCAGTGCGAATCGATTAGCATCACCCGGCGCTTTCGACCGGCATTTCGAGGCGCGGAAACACGCCGACCGGCTGAGCGACACGAAACCCGCTATCGACGAGCGCGGTGAACCATTGATCGTCGTCCAGCGCTGCGATGTCGCGCCGGTCTGCAGGAATACCAATCTGATCGAGAAGTTGGTCGGCAGAGTTCGGAACTACGGGACGCACCGCGATGGTCAAATCGCGCAGGCACCGCAGCAGTACCATCAGCACCACCGCCATGCGCTCCGGGTCGGACTTGCGCAGCACCCACGGCGCCTGCTCGTCGACGTAGCGGTTGCAGGCGTAGACCGCGCGCATCCACGCCTCCAGGCCTTCGGAGAAATCCAGCGTCTCGAACGCTCGCGGCAGTTCGACACGCGTCGCCAAGGTGACCAGCGCTTCAAGCTGGTCATCTTCAGGCAGGGTTGGCAGGCTGCGCAGTTGGCCGTCCATGTTCTTGAAGACCATCGACAGGGTGCGCTGCGCGAGGTTGCCGACGCTGTTCGCCAGTTCGGCATTCGCCCTGGTTACAATGGCTTCGGAGGAATAGCTGCCATCCTGTCCGAAGCTGATCTCGCGCATCAGGAAATACCGCAGCACGTCGACGCCGTAGCGATCGACAAGTTCGACCGGGTCGGTGACGTTGCCGAGCGACTTCGATTCCTTCTGACCTCGATTGAGCAGGAATCCGTGGCCGAACACTTGCCGGGGCAGCGCCAGCCCGGCGCTCATCAGGAAGGCCGGCCAATAGACCGCGTGGAAGCGGACGATGTCCTTGCCGATCAGGTGGAGGTCGGCCGGCCAGAACCGCGCCATGTCCGCCGTCTCATCGGGATAACCGAGCCCGGTCAGATAGTTGGTCAGCGCATCGACCCAAACGTACATGACGTGGCCACCGCCATCGGGCAGTTGCACGCCCCAATCGAAGCTGCCGCGCGACACCGACAGGTCGCGCAATCCCGCCTCGACGAAGCGCATCACCTCGTTGCGCCGGCTTTCGGGGCGGATGAAGTCGGGGTTGTCTCGATAGAGCGCCAGCAGCGGCTCCTGGTAGGCGGAGAGGCGGAAGAACCAGCTCTCCTCCACCGTCCATTCGACCGGGGTGCCCTGTGGCGAGATCTTTGCCCCCCCTTCCCCTTCAACCAGCTCGCTCCCGTCGTAATAGGCTTCGTCACGGATCGAGTACCAGCCCTCGTAGCGGCCGAGATAGAGGTCGCCGCTTGCCTCCATCGCCCGCCACAGCGCCTGGCTGGCGCGGTGATGCTCCGCCTCCGTGGTGCGGATGAAACGGTCATAGGAGATATTCAGTTTGTCGAACAGCTCCTTGAAATGCTGTGACATCTCGTCCGAAAGCGCGCCCGGCGTGGTGCCGAGTTCGCGCGCTTTCTGCGCCATCTTGAGGCCGTGCTCGTCGGTGCCGGTCTGGAAGCGCACCTCACGGCCCATGGAACGCTGGAAACGCGCGACGACATCGGCGGCGATCGTTTCATAGGCATGGCCGATGTGCGGCCGTCCGTTCGGATAGTGGATCGCGGTGGTGATGTAGAACGGTTCGGCCATGCCCCGGGGCGGTCTTCCTGAAAGGCCCGGTCAGGCCCGTGTCGCCGCCTGTGTAGGCAGTGCCGCCGAGGCCAGCAACCCGCCAATTTCCATGATCAGCAGGCCGGGATCGAAGTTGAACGTCGGGGCCTGCGCGGACAGCCGCGTAATTCGGGCGTGCGCCTCGATGATCCTTAGCTGCTGCTCGGCACCGGCATCGGCGAGCGCTGCGGCCAGCGTCGCCCGGGCGAGATCCAGCGCGGCCAGCAGCCGGTCGCGATCGGGCCGCGCGCCCATCTCACCGGCAAGCGCGCCACGCAGCGCCAGGTCGCGATCGCCGGTGGCAAGCAACTCCCTCATCAGCGCATGGAGTTTGCCCAGATCGCGCGCGATGAAATGAAGCGCCTCGCCTGGCGAGCCCCGTGCCGCGACGATCGCCGCCGCGCGGGAACCGCGATCGGCTTCCGGCGCATACTCCCGCAACACCGTGTCGATTTCGCTGTCCGCCAGCCGATCGAAGCGCAGCCTCCGGCAGCGCGAGTGCAGAGTCGCCGGCAATCGGCCGGGGTGGTGGGCGACGAGAAGGAAGAAGGTCCCCGCCGGCGGCTCTTCGAGGCTCTTCAGAAGCGCGTTGGCTGCACCCTTCTCGAGTTCGTCGGCCGGGTCGACGATCACAGCGCGCCTCGCACCCAGCGTCGGCCGTGTCGTCAGCCGCCGCTGCATCCGGCGAATATCGTCGACGGTGATGTTGCGCCTTAGTTTGAACGGCTTGCCCTCATCGCGCTTCCTCGCCTCGTCCTCATCCTGCGGCTGGGGATCGAGCAGCAGGATGTCGGGATGCGCCCCGGCACCGGGCTGGGGGATGCCGGACTCGGCGACCAGCTCGGCGGCGGCGGCGCGGGCGAAGCTCCCCTTCCCCACCCCGCGCGGTCCGGCGAGCAGCCAGCCGTGATGCATCCGCGTCGAAGCCAGCGCCGCGCGCCATTCCGCCCACGCGGGATCGTGGCCGATGAGGTTCATCGCAGCGGGCCGAGCATCGGCGCCAGCGCGGCAATCATGCGCTCGTGAACCACTCCGCGCTCGGCGTTGCCGTCAACCCGGGCGAAGCGCCGGGGTTCGGCCTCCGCCAACCGCGCAAAAGACGCGGCGACGCGGGCGTGATAGGCGTCGTCCCGCCCGCCGATGCGGTCGGTCCCCGCCGCATCGCGCGCCTCAAGCCGCCGGGCCGCCTCTTCGGGCGCGATCTCGATCAACAGGGTCAGGTCGGGCAGCAGCCCGTTGCTGCCGACGCGGTGGAGCGCCAGCACATCCGCATCGTCGAGCCCGCCGGCGCCACCCTGATAGGCCCGGCTCGAATCGACGAAGCGGTCGCAGATAACCCAGCGACCCGCCACCAGCGCCGGCCGGATCACCCGCTCGACATGATCGGAGCGAGCGGCGGCGAAGAGCAGCGCCTCGGCACGCGGGCTCCAGTCCACCCCATCCCGGCCGAGCAACAGCGCCCGGATCGCCTCGGCGCCAGGGGTGCCGCCGGGTTCACGGGTCAGCACGAGGTCGATCCCGCGCGCTTCCAGCGCCTGGGCGAGCAGCCGGGCGTGCGTCGACTTGCCCGCCCCCTCCCCGCCCTCGAAGGCGATGAACCGGCCGCGCGTCACCAGACCAGCCCGACCAGGCCATTGAGCAGCCGGTCCAGCGGGCCGGCTTCGCTCACGCTCCTGCCGGCATAGAGCGGGACGCGGCCGGGCCGTTGCCCGAGGACATCGATCTCGAGCTCCGCGACGGGTGCGCCTTTTGCAACCGGCGCGAGGATCGGTCCGCGATAATGCAGCGTCAGCTTCACCGGCTGGGTCGTCCCTATCGGCATCGCCGCATAGACCGGGCCGGCCGCGACCAGCGGTACGCTGCGCGCCCTGCCCCCCTGCACCCGACCCCGCGCGACCGTCGCCCCGGCGGCAAACAACGGCCGCGTGCGCCACGCGGAAAAGCCCCATTCGAGCAGCGCCCGCGCCGCCGTGGCGCGTTGCGGCCCACTCGCCGAACCGCCGATCACCATGACCAGCCGCCGCCCGCCGCGCTCCGCCGAGCCGAGGAAGTTGAACCCCGCCTCATTGGTATGGCCGGTCTTGATCCCGTCCGCGCCCGGCACCACCCCCAGCGTCGGATCGTGATTTTTTTGGGTAACGCCGTTGTAGGTCATCTCTTTCTGGCCGAAGAAATGGCGATAGAGCCCAGGGTGGCGGCGGATCATCGCGCTCGCCAGCGTTACGAGATCGTGCGCGCTGACCTGGGTCAAGCCGCCATCGGGCCAGCCATTGGGCGTGGCGAAGCTGCTCTGCGTCATGCCAAGCTTCCGGGCCTCGCGGTTCATCAGCGCCGACCAGCCCGGAACGCTGCCCGCATAGCCCTCGGCCAGCACCACCGCGGCGTCGTTCGCAGAGACCGTGGCGATGCCATGGAGCAGCGTATGCGTGTCGAGCCGCCTTTCCGGCTGCAGGTAGAGGCTGGTGATCCGCCGCCGCCACATCCGGCTGGTTTCCTCACGGACGGTGAACTCGCGGTCGAGTTTGAGCCTCCCGGCGGCGATCTCCTCGAAGGCGACATAGGCGGTCATAACCTTGGTCATCGATGCCGGCAGGAACCGCCGCTCGGCGTCGCGCTCCTCCAGCACCTGACCCGAGCCGATATCGACCAGCAGCGACACCGGGATCGGCGCGACCTCACGCGGCGGGGCCGGCGCCGCGTCGCCCGCCGTGGCTGAAAGCGCGGCGACCGCGGCCAGGCCTGCCAGCATTCGTCTCAAGCGGGCGGTTCCCTTCGCGCCGGATTCGCCCGGCCCTATAACCGGCGGCACCGTCCCTCGCCAGCCGCGCCCGATGTTTGCTAACGGTCGATCGCGTCGGCGAGCAGGCCGACCGATAAACCGTAATAGTTCGAGCAGTTGTACTTGAGGATAACCTGGTAATTGCCGGTCAGCAGCCACGCCGGAGTGCCCGGTCCATCGGGTTGCAGCAGGGTCGCCAGCGTGCCGCTCCGGATGGGGGCGAGCGGCGTCACACCAAGGCTCCGCCATTCGCCGGCGGTGCGCCAGGCCGAATGCCGGGCGTGGACGGCCGGGCAGCTGGGTGCGACCAGGCGCGAGCGTACCGCCGCCCAGTTGAAGCCCGCAGGCACCAAGGCCGGCACCCCCCAGGGGTCGCCGCGCCGCCAGCCGGCGTCGCGGAAGTAATTGGCGATCGAGGCGAGGGT
Organism: Novosphingobium sp.; assembly: GCA_039917735.1. Lineage (GTDB taxonomy): Bacteria > Pseudomonadota > Alphaproteobacteria > Sphingomonadales > Sphingomonadaceae > Novosphingobium. Next base: position 6,730 of record JBDSIY010000083.1, read on the forward strand.
ATCGGCGCGGCTGTTCCAGATGTCGCGGGTACCGTTGCCATCGCCGTCGGCGGCAAGGCGCAGGTAGACGCTCGGCAGGAACTGCGGATTGCCGAAGGCGCCGGCCCAGCTGCCCTTGAGCAGTGACGGCGAAACCCCGCGATCGACCATTTTGAGCAGCGCAATAAATTCACCGGCGAACAACTCACGTCGCCGCCCCTCATAGGCGAGCGTCGTCAACGAGCGCGCGAGGTCGAAATCGCCGGTATAGCTGCCGTAATGGGTTTCGTGCCCCCAGATCGCCAGCAGAATCGGCCCGGGCACGCCATAGCGCGCCTCGATCCCGGGCAGCATCCCCGCCACCGCGCCGTACATCCGCCGGCCGGCATCAATGCGATCGGCGTCGACATGCTGGCGTCGGTAGGGCGCAAAGGGTGGCGCGGCGGAGCCGCCGCTGGCGCCCCCCGGCTGGGCGCGATCGAGCGCGACCACACGCGGGTTAAGTGTGAGCCCGGCCGTCATCCGCGCAATCGTCGCCTCGCTCACCCCCTCGCGCCGGGCGCGCACGCTCAGCGTTTGGAGATAGCCGGCAAAGCCCGCCTCCCCGGCGCTCTGCGCGCGGGCCGGCAGCGGCGGTGAGGACAGCAACGCGGCGACAAGCGCGGCGAGCAGGACAGGGCGAGTACGGGCCGGAATGGGCATCGTCACGGCTCTCGCACACATTGGCCGGGCTGTGAACCGCGCTGCGGCCGATGGCGGACAGGCTTGCGGCAGACGGCGTCGAGATTGACCGCAGCCCTGTCCGGTGACCGGCACGCACCACGTTTGCACGCCGACCGGGACTTGGGCTATGCGACGTCCCGCCACCAAAACGGCCGGTATAAGTCGCCGTTTTGCGGAGCAAAGCGCTGGAAGAGTGTCCGAGTGGTTTAAGGAACCGGTCTTGAAAACCGGCGACGGGGCAACCCGTCCGTGGGTTCGAATCCCACCTCTTCCGCCAAACTTCCCTCCGCAATCGTTCGGCTATGTACCGCGAATCGGCGCGGGCGCTGTGCATCCGTCACAGCGTGAACGAGCTGGAAGCGATGGTGGAGATGCCGATCATCAGTATCTGGAAGTCGGTGATGCCATCGCCGTTGGTGTCGCCATAGACGATGATGCCGCCGGACGCTGCGGCGTACCGCAATTCGCCGGCGACGTTGTGGAATGCCTGCGACCCGATGAAGGTGAAGTGATCGTTGGCCGATGTATTGGTATTGGCATCGATTGCTGTCAGGCTGATTTTGTCGCCCTGGGCTGCGGAGAAGTCGGTGATGGTATCCTGCGAGGCGGCCAGGTTGGTGCTGAAGTCGGCCGCCCGATACACAAAGGTGTCGGCGCCGAGCCCGCCCGTCAGGATGTCCGCCCCGGCGTCGCCCGCCAGAAGATCGTTGCCGTCGCCGCCAAGCAACGTGTCGTCGCCGTTGCCGCCGTTGAGCGTGTCGTTGCCGGTGCCCCCGTCGAGCAAGTCGTCGCCGTCGTATCCGAGCAGCCGGTCGTTGCCAGTGCCGCCATACAGCGTGTCCGCAACCAATCCGCCCTGGAGGGTATCGTTGCCCCCCTCGCCATAGAGCACGCTGCCGCGCGCGGCCGCCGTCAAACTATTGTCGAGGGCGTTGCCGTGGATGGTGAGGGCGATGTTCAGCGCTCGCAGGTTCTCGACATTGGCGGGCAGGGTGTAATCGACATAGCAATTGACGGTGTCGATGCCCTCGCCGGCTGCCTCGACTATCGTGTCAGTCGCCAAATAGAGCGTGTAGGTGTCGTTACCCCTGCCGCCTTCGAGGATGTTGCCCCCGGGCTGGTTGCTGCCGGGAACGCCGCCGATGAGCGAATCATTCCCATCGTAGCCCATCAGGTGATAGGTGCCGACGGTCGGAACCCGCAACACGTCGTTGCCGGCGGTGCCATCAAGTTGCACCATCTGGAAGGTTTGTGGCGGCTGTCCTGCAGGCGGCCCATCGGTGTAGCCGATCTCCGCCACGTCGGCCAGGGTCAGGGCGGCGTACTGGCTGGCCACGCCGGCCAACTGCCCGGGCAGTGCCAACCCGGTCAGCGCGGCGAAATTGCCCGCCTCGTCGGCGAGGGTGATCGCCGTGGCCTGGATATCGCCCGCGCCCGTGACCGTCGAGTTGGTGAAGCTAAAGCTGGGAGAAATATTGCCCGACAGGGTGGCGGCCGCGACGTTGGTGAGCGAGATCCAGCTGGCCTGATCCTCCGCGCCGATGACGACATTGTTGGTCAGCGTCACATCGACCGCGCCCATCACGGCGATGCCGTTGTAAGCGCCGCCGACGATGACGTTGTCGGCGATGGTGACACGCTGATAGGGCAGCGTGCTGACCTCGTCCCGCATGAAGATGCCCTGGACAATGACCCCGGTGCCCCGGTCGAAGACATTGCCAGTGATGGTGATGTCGGTCGCGGCGACGCTGGTCTGGGTCGTCCAGAACTGGATGGCGTCCGGATGGATCGCGCCGACATGGTCGAAGCTGGTGAAGACGTTGTTGGCGATCGTGACGAAGGACGAGCCACCGCCGGAGATGCCGTTGTCGCGGATCAGGTCGAAACGGTTGCCGGAGAAATTGAGGTTCTGCGACATCGAGTGCGTGAGCGCGTCGGTGACCTCGTGGAAGTAGGAGTTGGTGACGCTGACATTGCTGCTGTTTCGAACCATCAGCGCGCGGAAATCATCGTTCGACGAGCCGTTGAGCGTGCCGTGAACATTGATCTGGTCGAGCGCGATGCGCTGCGAGGAGAGCACCTGGAACGGCAGGTCCGTTGTCACGAACATTTCCAGGTTGGTGAAGGTCAGCCCCTGCGAGGTCTTCACCATCAGGTCGGTGAGAACCGCGGGATTTCTCGGATCGACCGAAGTGATCGTGACATTACCGCTCTGCGCGATGTTCTGGATCGTGACGCCGCTGTAGGTGCCCGGGTCCAGCAGGATCACATCCCCATCCTGCGCCAGCCCTACGAACCGGATGAGATCCGCTGTATTCGCGACGTTGTAACTTGTCATTGTTCGTGGCCCCACGACATAAGCAGATTGTTGTGCAGAAATGCCCTATCCGCCGCCATGTAATACGGCATCCCCCCCTTATAGGGCATAAGACGTAACGCGGTTTTTCAAGTGTACGGATCAAGCTAACACAACCTAACCCGATCGAAAGGCGGTCGCTGCTATTACTGCTTGGTTGAAAAATTTAAGAATACAAGCAAACGAGCAAGTCTCTTCAGCCCTGACAGCATATTGCAGGTTTTACTTGTGCAACGCAACAACTGCTTGTTAAACTTACATTAACACAACGAGCCGCGCAGACCATGCAGGTGAAGCGTCGACTCAGCCCGGACCGGGCGTTGGCTTGCGACAGCCTGCGCGGGTGGGGTGGACTTGCGGTGCAGCGTGACAGCGGCGTAGCTTGGGCCGGCGAGTGAGTTCCCTGGTAACCCAACAGGTCGGCGCATGGCGTAATCCTCTTGGCGCATAATACCCCCAAAGTTGACGAGGCCGGCTATAACGATCCGCGACTCGGACCCAGGAAGAGTACCGATCGTGAGGCCAATTCCCGATACGCCATGGCTGTCGGCAGCTTCCCTGCCCCGCCTGCTCAGCGATGCCGATTGGAAGCGCTTGCTGCTCATCCGCAATCAGGACCTTGTCGAGGTTTTCGGTGGGCCGAGAACCGCCAAGCGCGGCAACCGCAGCAACCGCAGTGCATGCCGATGCTTCGGCGAGCAGCTCGCGGCAACGCTTTAGCTCTGGCATCGCCATACCGTGGGCTTGGCAAGCGCCGGCGTCTCCAATCCGGTCTGGAACCCCACACTGCCGCGGACCTAAACCCGCCGTTCAGCTCGAACAACTTGGGTCCTGCCAGCCACGGCCGACCGCCGACGATCCGGGCCGCTGGCGCCGTCGCAGCGTCCCTTGCGAGCGCAAAGCCAGCTTCAAGCTGCTGGGGCGCCAGTCGGCTGGCGAGCACCGCACCAGGGGGTAGCCGACGCTGCCCACGTCCGGTGGCAATCGATTCCTCGCAGGTCTTCGAGCTTGCTGCTGAGGATCGGCAAGACACCCGGCATTTTGACTTCGCTTGCGGCGCCGCTTCGTTAAGGGAGCGGGCGAGGAGCCTTGAACATGGAATACAGACCGCTCGGCCGCACCGGCATCACCGTGAGTTCGGTGTGCCTTGGAACGATGACCTGGGGCTCGCAGAACAGCGAGGCCGAGGCACATGCGCAGATCGACCTGGCGCTGGCGCGGGGGATCAATTTCCTCGATGCGGCGGAAGGCTATCCGGTGACGCCTTCCACTCCGGAGAATCGCGGGCGGACCGAGGAATATATCGGCCGCTGGATCATGCAGAACCGAGGGCGGGACCGGATCGTGCTTGCGACCAAGGCGGCCGGCCCGGCCCGCGGCCCGAGCATGCCGGGCAATCGGCTTGATCGGCCGGGCATAGAGGCGGCACTCGACAACAGCCTGCGCCGGCTTGCGACCGACTGCATCGACCTTTACCAACTGCACTGGCCGGCGCGCAAAGTGCCAGTATTCGGCGAACGCGGGCTGCACCAGATGGCGGACCCGGCCGATGTCGTCCCGATCGCCGAAACTCTGGGCGCTCTCTCCGACCTGGTGCAGCTCGGCAAGATCCGCGCATTCGGCGTGTCCAACGAAACCGCCTGGGGCGTCAGCGAATTTCTGCGCCTGTCGCGCGACGAGGGGCTTGCGCGCGTCGCTTCGATCCAGAACGCCTACAGCCTGCTCAACCGCACCTTCGAGATCGGTCTGTCCGAGTTCGCGCTGCGTGAGGACGTCGGCCTGCTCGCCTACTCGCCGCTGGCCGCCGGGCACTTGACCGGCAAATATCTGGGAGGCGTGATCCCGCCCGGCTCGCGGCTGGAAGTCGCCAAGCAGTTCGTCCGCTACGACGTCCCCCAGCAGCCGGACGCCACCGCACGTTACGCGGCGCTGGCACGCGCGTTCGGGCTCGATCCGCTGGAGCTGGCCCTCGGGTTCGTCCACGGACGGAGCTTTGTCACGTCGTCGATCATCGGTGCGACATCGGTCGAACAGCTGGAAGCCGACATCGCCGCCAGCCTCGTCAAGCTGCCGCAGGACGTGCTCGACGCCATAGAGGTTATCCAGCGGCTTTATCCGGACCCGTGCCCTTAGCGGCCGCCGGCCTCTTGATCACAGCGCCGACAGCCTGGCGCTTGCGACAGCCGAAGAGCAACAGCTTAACACGTGATCGCCCAGCGCCGTCGAAACGCATAAAGCCGCTCGCGCGCGACGGTGGTGCCGGGCACGGCCGCGATACACTTCGTTTGGGACGTTCGGCGTCGCGGATGGGGGATGCGCGCGGAACAGGTTGGCGATTTCCGCCGTGCCCTTCTTCATCCGATAAAGATTGCAAATTCCGCGCAAGCTCGCCCGCGCGGCCGCCGAGGTCAATCGCGCGCCCTCGGCGTCAGCCCCTTCGGCTGGGTCCTTGTCGAGTTCACTCGGCCGCGCTCGGCCGTGCCCAGGTGGGCTAGTGCGACGGCCCGGCATCGCGTGTCACAGCCATGCCGGGCCTAACCACAGCCAACTCCGGGGGCAGTGGAGCGGCGCGGCTGACAAAGGCATTGCAGGCGAAGCTGCGTCCCGCAACAATGTGTATCAGCCCGCCTAGCAACGATTTTCCAAAATGGGCACATTTGCCCAAGATCGTCACATCGCGCGTGGACCTCAGATGCTCCCGCCCAGCCGCTCCCCCGCAACAGGTGAGCGATCTTCGCGTCATAGGGCGCGTGGGGCCGCCCTTGCCCGTGTAGCGCGCGGCTGGACGCTGGCGAGTTGGCAAATGGTGCCCGGGGACGGAATTGAACCGCCGACACCGTGATTTTCAGTCACGTGCTCTACCAACTGAGCTACCCGGGCATCGCTCCTCGCCCACGGCTTTGCCGGGCGGGCGATCGGAAGCGCGGCGTATGGCGAAGGCGTGCAGGCTTGGCAAGGCGGCAATCGCGCGTGTTCGGACCGGGCTCAGCTGTCCTCCTGGGCATCCTCGTCGGAGGGTGGAGCGGGGATCGCATAGCCCTCGGCGAGCCAGTTGACGAGGTCGCGGTCGCGGCAGCGGCTCGAGCAGAACGGCGTGTGCTCGGGCGCGCGGGGCTTGCCGCAGATCGGGCATTTGCGGGTGGTCGCGGCGGTCATTCACGCAGCGCCTGCGCGAATCCGGCTTGGGGCGCAAGTCCGGGGTCCGCCTGCCAGCGCGCCTGACGGCCGGTACGGCGTGCAAGCTCCGCACGCCACTCCGGCCTCATCGCCGCCAGCACGTCCGGATGCGCGGTGAGCAGCTGCAGGCCGGGCTCGTCCACCCGTTCGGCGCGGCGCAACAGCTCCCGCGCCGCCGCTCCCGCCGGATCGAGGGCGATGCGATGAATCAGCGAGGGCCGCTCCAGCCGGGAGACGAGCTGGACGAAGCCGAATCCGTTCATTGCCGTGCGCCGATGCGGCCAGTCCGCCAGCGCCTCGGCGAGTGCGTCGTCGACCGCCTTCCGATCGACCCTGTCGGCCAGAGTCGGGAAATCGACGCCGATCGAGCCAGCGAGCTCGAAACGGTGGATGGCGGCGGCAAGCGGCCGGATCGCGGCAAGCGCCAGCGCGCGCGGCGGAAGGTCGCCGTCCACGTCGATCACAGTCATCGCGGGCGTCGGGCTGATCGTCAGGGCGCCGCCGGCGAAGGCGACGGCACCGTCCCAGGCTTCGTCGACAAGTCCTTCCCAGCTGTCGCCGTCCTGCCGAAAGCGGCGGACGACGCGGGCGCCGGCAAGCTGTTCGACCAAACTCGGCGCGGGTCGCGGTGCCGCGTCGGTCAGCCGAGCCTGGGCGCGCTTGCAGCGGCCCGCCTCGGCAATCGCCGCCCTCGTGATCGCAACCCGCAGCGTCGCCCCCTCGCTGGCGTTACGCGGCAACCCGTCGATCAACGCTTCTTCGCCGCTGGGGAAATACAGGGTGCCACGCGCGGACCCCGCCGTCCGGCTGACGAGCACCGCATCGGCCACCGCGCCAGGCGCCAGCAATTCCAGCCAATCGACCCGCGCCGCGACGATCGCGCCGTGCTCGACCAACACCGCGCGGTGTTCACCGATGCCCTGCTCGATCAGCCATTCAGCCAATCGTGAAGCCCTCGGCGCGTAGCAGCGCCCGGGTTTCGAACAGCGGCAGGCCGACCACGCCCGAGTGGCTGCCGCCGATCCAGGCGATCAACGCCTCCGCGCCACCCTGGATCGCGTAACCGCCCGCCTTCCCCCGCCACTCACCGCCAGCCAGATAGGCGGCGATCTCTTCACGCGAGAGCGGCTTGACCCGCACGATCGTCTCCGACATCCGCTCGCGCAGCCGTCCGTCGGGCGCTCTCAGCGCCACCGCCGAGAACACCCGGTGGCGGCGGCCGGACAGCAGCTTGAGGCAGGCCTGCGCGGTGTCGGCATCCTCCGCCTTGGGCAGGATGCGGCGGCCGAGCGCAACGACGGTGTCGCCGGCGAGGACATGGCAGTCGCCCTCGGGAGGAACCGCCTCGGCTTTCTCTCGCGCCATCCGCCGGGCGTAGTCACGAGGCAACTCGGCCTTGCGCGGGGTCTCGTCGATATCGGCGGCGGCGATGCGCGTCGGGGTGACGCCAAGCCGGGCCAGCAACTCGCATCGGCGCGGGCTAGCCGAGGCGAGGATCAGCCGTGGCTGCCGGGGATCGCCGGCGGTGCTCACGCCTCCGCCCTGGCTGGCGTCAATAGGGGCCGGGTCCGGGGCCGCCCCGGCCGGGCATGAAGCGATAGGTGATGCGGCCCTTGGTGAGGTCATAAGGCGTCAGCTCGACCAGCACCTCATCGCCGACGAGGACGCGGATCCGGTTCTTGCGCATCTTGCCAGCGGTGTGCCCGAGGATCTCATGATCGTTTTCGAGCCGCACCCGGAACATCGCGTTGGGCAGCAGTTCGACGACGCTTCCGCGCATTTCGAGCAGTTCTTCTTTCGCCATCGGCGATGATTTTCCGTTTTCTGATGAGTGGCAGCCAATTGCGCCGGGCCATAGCGAGGGCGCGCGGAAAAGGGAAGCCTTGGGCGATGCGACAACGCCAGCTGCCCTCGGCTGGCCGGTAGCGTTCACCGACACGTCAGCGACGAGCGACAATTTGATACTCTGCTGCCCCTTGCCCGCCCGCCCGAGATAGCCACGTGGACTTGCGGGAGGGCGATCGACAATGGCTTTCGGAGATCCAACGCTTGCGCATCCTATGCACACTGCCTGTCTTTGCACTCGCCGCGCCGGCGCTCGCCGCGGAAACCGCCGCTCCGCCCGTCTCCACCGAGAGCGACACCGCTGACGGCACCATGCCGGTGGGTGACGAGATCGTCGTCGTCGCCACGCGCTTCAAGGGCCAGGTGGTGGCGCCGCAGCGGCCGGTCATCACGCTCGACGCGCCCGATATCGCCGCCTATGGCGCCTCCTCGCTCGACGAGCTGGTAGGGCTGATCGCGCCCCAGACCGGCAGCGGCCGTGGCCGGGGCGATGGCCGCCCGGTGTTCCTGCTCAACGGTCGCCGCGTCTCCAATTTCCGCGAACTGCGCAGCATTCCTCCCGAGGCGATCCGCCGGCTTGAAGTGCTGCCCGAGGAAGTGGCGCTGCGTTACGGCTATCCGCCTGACCAGCGCGTCGTCAATTTCATCCTCCAGGACAATTTCCGGCTGACCACCGCGACCGCCGCTCACGACCGGCCGACGCTTGGCGGCTTTTCCGCTACCAGGCTTGAAGCCACGCTGCTGCGGCTGTCGGGACCGCGCCGGCTCAACCTTGCGGCCACGTACCAGCGCACGACGGCGCTGACCGAGGCGGAGCGCAGCGTCCTCCAGCCCCCGGCGAACCGCCCGACGGTGGCCGGCGATCCCGATCCCGCCGCCTTTCGCAGCCTGATCGACGCCAGCCGGGGCGTGTTTATCGACGGCAACTGGTCCACCGGGCTTGGCGGCGAGAATTCCGGCGGCTCAATAACCCTGACCGGCGGCTATACCCGCCGTGATACCCGCGCGCTGCGCGGGCTCGACACGGTGCTGCTCACCGCCCCGAGCGGAGCGACGGCGGTGCGCGCCCTAGCCGATCCGCTCGTCACCAACACCCACCAGGACACAGTCGAGGCGGGGGCCACGCTCAACATGGCGCTGGGCGGCTGGCAACTCACCGGCACGCTCAACTCCAGCCTTGATTCGACCCGCACGCAGGGCGATCGTCGCGCCGACACCACGCCGCTGGTCGCCGCCGCCGCGATCGGCGGACTGGCAATCACCGGCCCCCTCCCGGCGCTGGTTCTGGCCGGTAGCGATCGTGCCGAGGCTCGGTCGCTGACGCTCAACTCGCTGGTCACCCTCGCCGGACAGCCGTTCCGCCTTCCCGCCGGCGAGGCCGCGCTGACGGTGAAGGCCGGCTACGCCTATGTCCACACCCGCAGTACCGACACGCGCGGCCGGGGGCCGACCGTATTGACACGAGGCGATCTTTCGACTGGCGTCAACCTGGCGCTGCCGCTCACCAGCCGCCGCGAGCGCTTCCTCGATGCCATCGGCGACGTTTCGCTGGACGTGAGCGCGGGGCTCGACCGCCTGTCCGATTTCGGCACGCTGGTCGATTGGAGTGCGGGGTTGACCTGGAACCCGACCCCTCGGCTGGGGCTGCAGGCGAGCTGGATCGTCAACGAGCAGGCACCGACCCTGGCCCAGCTCGGCGGCCCTACGATCCTGGCGTTCAACGTGCCGATCTTCGACTTCAGCAGAAGCGAGGCGGCGCTGGTCACGATCACCAGCGGCGGCAATCCCACGCTGCGCAAGCAGAGCCAGCGCGACCTGAAGCTTTCCGCCAACTGGCAGCTGCCGTTCCTGGAGCGTTCCAACCTGCTCTTGGAATATTTCCGCAACCGCTCGGACGATGTCACCCAGTCGTTCCCGCTGCTCACGCCGGCGATCGAGGCGGCCTTTCCCGGCCGTGCGGTGCGCGATGCCAGCGGCCGGCTGATCTCGATCGACCGGCGGCCGGTGACGTTCAGCCAGACCGAAAGCGCGCGGTTGCGTTGGGGCATCAATCTATCGGGTCGGATCGGGGCCGAGGCGGCGGCTCGCTCGGGCGGAGGCGCACTCGGCGGGCGCGGGCGCGCGGGGGGCGTCGGAAGGCCCGGCGGTGGCGGCCCCGGGGTCGGCGCCATGCCCGGCATGATGGGCCGCGAGGGCGGGCGCGGCGGGCGCTGGAACCTGTCGCTCACCCACACGCTGCGCCTCGACGAGAGGGTGCGGGTTTCGCCGGCCGGCCCATCGCTCGATCTGCTCGGCGGCGACGCGTTGGCAGCTGGCGGCGTCGCGCGCCACACGTTGAGCCTGGATGGCGGAGCGTTCTACCAGGGGCTGGGGCTGCGCGTAAACGGCAGCTGGAGCGCACCGGTGCGGGTCTCCGCGACCGGCGCGCCCGGGAGCAGCGATCTCCGCTTCGGCAGCGTCTTCGACCTCGATCTGCGCGCCTTCGTTGATTTCGACCGCCGGCCAAAGCTGATCGCCAAGGCGCCGTTCCTTAAGGGTGCGCGGCTGACCTTCAAGGTCCAGAACCTGCTGAACTCGCGCCAGAAAGTGACCGATGCCGTCCGGGCGGTGCCGCTAGCCTATCAGCCCGACTACCTCGATCCACGCGGAAGGATGATCGGCGTCGATTTCCGCAAGACGTTCTGATGAGGCACCCCGGCCAGGCACCCCTTCGCCGGGGATGACGCGCCCTTCCCCAGCGCCTATCTCGCCGGCATGAGCCGCACCCCCGCAGGATCGTCGCCCCACCCCCAAGGCGCCGAGCGCTTCCACGAGGAGCGCGCGACCTTCACCGTGCGTGGCAGCGACCAGCCCGACCTCGCCGCCGGGGTCGCCGCGATCCGCGAGACGGTGCGCACCCTGCCCCCCTCGCCCGGCGTCTACCGGATGCTCGATGCGCGCGGCGACGTGCTTTACGTCGGCAAGGCGCGGGCGCTGAAGAACCGCGTCGCCAATTACACCCAGGTTGAGCGGCTGCCGCAGCGGTTGAAGCGGATGATCGGCCAGACACGTGGGCTGATCATCGTTACCACCAATTCGGAGGCTGAGGCGCTGCTGCTCGAGGCGCAACTGATCAAACGCTTTCGTCCACCGTACAACGTCCTCCTACGTGACGATAAATCGTTTCCGTTCATCCTGTTGCGCGACGATCATCAATTTCCCCGCATCAGCAAGCATCGGGGCGCGCGGCGCGCGGTGGGGAGCTACTACGGTCCCTTTGCGAGCGCTGGCTCGGTCAACATCACGATAAATGCTCTGCAGAAGCTGTTCCTGTTAAGAAGCTGTACCGACGGGTTTTTCTCACGACGGGACCGGCCCTGCCTGCTCTATCAGATCAAGCGCTGCTCGGCGCCCTGCGTGGGCCGCATCGAGCAGGCCGATTATGCCGAGTTGGTGCAGGAGGCGAAGGACTTCCTGGGCGGCAAATCCTCCGCCGTGCAGCGCAAGATCGAGGCGCAAATGGCCGAGGCGGCGGCGGCGCTCGATTTCGAACGCGCGGCGATGCTGCGCGACCGGCTGCGCGCCGCCACCTTCATCCAGGGTAGTCAGGCGATCAACGCCGAGGGCCTTCATAACGCCGATATCTTCGCTATTGCGGCCAAGGCCGGGCAGGTCGGCATCCAGGCCTTCTTCATCCGCGGCGGCCAGAACTGGGGGCACCGCGCCTTCTTCCCCGCGCACACCGAGGGCCTTCCCGAGGAGGAGGTGCTGACCGCCTTCCTCGGCCAGTTCTACGAGGAGGTGCCGCCGGCGCGCTGCATCCTCGTCGACCGCGTTCTGCCGGAAGCGGAGCTGCTCGCCGAGGCATTTCGCGCCAGCGCCGGCGGCCGTGTCGAAATTTCCGTCCCGCAGCGTGGCGACCGGCGGCGGCTAATCGCGCAGGCGACGCGCAACGCGGTCGAGGCGCTCGACCGGCGTCTGGCGGAAAGCGGCACCAAGGCGAAGACCTGGCGGGAAATCGCCGATTTCCTCGAACTCGCCGAGGTACCGCAGCGCGTCGAGATCTACGACAATTCGCATATTCAGGGTGCGAAACCGGTCGGCGCGATGGTCGTCGCCGGGCCCGAGGGCTTCATCAAGAACCAGTACCGCAAGTTCAACATCCGCACGGCCCAAACCGACGATGACTACGCAATGATGCGCGAAGTGATGACCCGCCGCTTTGGAAAGCTCCAAAATCCTCCCCGAGCCCCGCTCGGGGAGGGGGACCATGCGAAGCATGGTGGAGGGGTACAGCCGGGTTCACCCGACGGTATCGAAGAAGCGCCCTCCCCCCACGCCCCCGACCTCCCCCCCGAAGACAATCCGCTCTGGCCCGACCTCGTGCTGATCGATGGCGGCAAGGGCCAGATGCGCGCGGCGCGCGAGGCGCTGGAGGAACTGGGCATCGACGAGGTAACTCTGGTCGCGGTCGCCAAGGGGCCGGACCACGGCCGTGAGGGCCGCGAGGTGTTCCACTTTGCCGACGGCCGCGAGAAGACGCTGCCGACCAACTCGCCGGTGCTGTTCCAGCTCCAGTTGCTACGCGACGAGGCGCACCGCTTCGCCATCGGCGCCCACCGCGCCCGCCGCAGCCGCGCCATCACGGCCTCCCCGCTCGACGAAGTCCCCGGCATCGGCCCTGCCCGCAAACGCGCGCTGCTGCTGCACTTCGGCACGGCGGGGCGGGTAAGGGCGGCGAGTTTGGAGGACTTGCAACGCGCGCCGGGGGTCAGCGCGGCGGTGGCGCGGGTAGTGTATGATTTTTACCATGCGGGGGGGTAGGGCACGGGTGGACGGAAGTGCTGGATTGCGCCCGGGCAGCACTCAGGCGGCGAGCAAAGGATAGTCCCGGTCCAAGTAGATGCATCGGTTCGTCGCACGGCTCACTCCAATGACCCGCACAATCACTCAGGCAGTGGGGCGTGTTCATGTGCCCGAAAGGTTCGGTCTGAGCACACGGGCAATATAGGATGTTCAGGCGCCGCTATTCATCCAGCACTTCGCGATCAAGCGATGTGGTGGGGTGATGCTTGCCAAATACGCCCTCACGAGGCGGAGTCCGGACGGGTGCTGCGAACACATAGGTCCGACCATTTGACTATTAAGGAGTAATTCAATGAGAGTGGTTTCCAGAGGTCCGAGGGTTGTCTTACTGCTTTCCATGCTGGCGGCGTCTGCATCGACTGGCTTGGCTGCGCAGCAGCAGGGCCCCGCCGAGGGCGAACTCACCGGGAGTGTAACCGATACTACTCGCCCCACGCCGGCCGAGAGGACAAAGGGCCCCGAGATCGAAGGCATCATCTCCGCGCGCAGCGGCGACAGGATGCAGGTCACGAAATCCGACGGCACCAACACGGTCATCGCCATCGCTGATGACACGCGGATCAAGGCTACCGGAGGATTCCTGGGCCTCAATCGCAATAAGCTTGCCGCGGCTGCGCTGCTCAACGGCCTGCCGGTTACGGTCAGCACATGGCAGTGGGGCGGGGAGCTGGTGGCGAGCCAGATCGATCTCAAGAACAGGGATCTCAGGACCGCGACAATGATCCGCAACGGCACCGACCAACGCTTTGCCGAACAGACCGCGGCCACCGAAGCGCTGCGCAGCCGTGTGGCCGATATCGATCAATATAACGTCAAGACCACAACGAACGTGAACTTTGACACGGGCAAGGCGGTTCTGTCTGCTCAGGCGAGAAACGATCTTTGCGCGACGGCTACCACAGCCGATGGGATGAAAAACGCCCTGCTGCTGGTCGTTGGTTACACGGACTCTACGGGCAGCGAGGAACTCAACCAGCAGCTTAGTGAAAGGCGAGCAGCTCGCGTCGTCAATTATCTTCAGCAGGCCTGTCGCTGGAAACCTTATCGCATGCTGACTCCCACAGGGATGTCCGAAGCAGACCCGTTGGCGGACAATGATACCTACGAAGGCAAGGCGCAGAACCGCCGCGTTGCGGTGAATGTGTTGGTCAGCAAGGGCCTTGACGGTCTGTGAGACGGCGGGCGGTGGGGTGCGCACTTTTTGCTGCCCGCGCCCGCGCCTCGAACCAGCGGCGTGAGCCCTCCACCCCTCCCCGAGCCGGCTCGGGGAGGATTTTGGCTCAGATGCCGAAGCGGAGCTTAATCGAGCGGTAGCGGTCCAACAGCATCTGTTGACGCTGCTCGGGCGTCACCATCGCGGTGTCGGGCGGCAGGTGGTCGATCAGTTCGGCACGCTTGACCAGTCTGGTGCGGAAGGTGGCGGGGCTTTGGCTCAGGAGGTTGCGATAGGTCAGGTTGCCGTTGGGGTATGCTTGGGTGTCGAGCCAGTTGTGGACGCCGGGATCGTCGTGGGCGAGCACCAGACGCACCACCCCATCGCCGACCACCCTTGTGCGCGCCGGGGTGTAGCTGACCGGGCGGTACAGAAAGTCCATCGAGCCGACGAAGACGCCGCCCATGCCGAAGATCCAGAAGCCCTCGTGCATCTCCATCTCGACGATCAACGCCTCGTCCGGCTTCAGCGCCCAGATCATGTGCGCAGCCATCCGCCCGCGCTTGACGTCATCGGCGCTGTTGGCGGATTTGTCGTGAGGAAACTTATTGATAAACGCCGGATCGCAGACCCCGCCTGAGGTTTCCCAGCTGTGCTCGGGCCAGTCGCGCATCGCGCCGCCGAGGAAGGCGCCGGCCCAAGCCATCGCCTCGACCATACGCTCGGGACTCGGGATCGGGCGCGGCGCGTCCATGCCGACGCGCTCGATGGTGAGATGCGTCGGCGTTTCGTACCAGCCATCGAAAGCCTCGCGGATGAAAAGCTTGCGGGTGCCGGAAGTGGTCGGCAACCAGTTGGGGCCGCGCACCTCGCCGCCGATATAGAGTTCGAAACAGCCGTGCGCGTCGGTCTTGAGCTGCGCGCCGAGGATATTGCACTCGGGGGTATCGCCAAAGGGCTCGTGCAGCGAGCGGAATGTCGTGCCGGCAATCGTCTCCGGGCGCGGCCCCTGGACGGCGATGTTGAGCCAGCGCGCACTGCCGCGGCGACCGGTGACCCGGTACTGGTGCTCGCCCGATATCCACGCCTGGCGATAGGTAAAGTCGGCAACGTCGCCGCCCAGCTTCATCGTCGGGGTGGTGAAATAATGGAGCTGCGGGAAGGCCGGGTCCCTAGTTTCCAGAGCGAGATCAAAAGCTTGGCCAAGGTTCTGCGTAAGAAAACGAAAGCCATCGACGCGCAGGATCGGGGCGGGCGGGATCGCCTGTTTGAATACGAGGTCGCCGGCGTCGCGCAGCCGGTCGCAGAAGGCGTGCCAGGCGGTTCGCAGCGTCTCGTCGGCGGGCCCATCGCCATAGGCCATGCTCAGGCTCCCAGCTCGGTCAGCAGTTCGGACAGGTTTTCCGCGGCGCGGCGGAAGGCGGCGCGGTGACCCTCCCCGGTGATCCTGGGTCCGGTGAGTTCGATGTCGAACACGCCCTCATAACCCAAGCCGAGCAGTTGGCTGATCAGCCGATCGAGCGGCACCACGCCGTCGCCAGGCACCGCTCGGCAGGGCGTGGAACGATCGCCGAGCACATAATCGCTGACCTGGACCAGACGGGTGGTCGGCATCGCCCGGCGGAACTTGTCGTGCAATCCGCCTTCGAACCAGCAGGCGCCGAGATCGATGCAGACGCCGATCTTCGCGATCTGGGCCAGGCGGATGGTGTCGTCCAGCGTGTGCGCGATGTGGATGTCGGCGTTGAGCAGATTGGCGGTCTCGACCAGCAACGCAACGCCGCGTGCTGTAGCGAGTTCACGGCAGGGCGCGATCAGCTCGGCAAGGCGGACCGCAGCATCCTCCCAATCGAGCGAGCCGCGCGATCCGGTGACGATGTAGAGGTTCGGTGCGCCCAGCGCCGCCGCCGCCTCGATCGCCTGGTTCAGCGACTGCGCCGCGGCGCCGGTATCGCGTTCGATGTCGGGATAGCGAGCGAACGGCTGGGTCAGGTTGGTCACGCTGGTGCCGCCGGGTTCAAGCGCCGTCAGGGCCTCGGCCAGTACGTTGGCGCCGAGCATGTGCGGGTTGACTAGCGTCATGTGGCGGACGCCGATCTCGCGGCAGAAGTGGATGAAGGCGGAGGTGCTCTCCGAAAGGAAGCCGACCTGGTGAAGGCAGACGCGCGGGTGCATCATCGCTTCTCGATCTCGACGCCGAAGCGTTCGCGGAAGGGGCGGAATTCCTCGTTGAGCGCGTCGATGTCCTCGCCAATGTCGGTGAGGACTTTCGTTGAGTATTGGAACTTGCCGTGGCGATCGCCCCGGTTGTTGGCGAGATAATCGCGCATTGCCGCGTCGGCCTGCGGGGTCAGCTCCCGGCCGGCGAAGCGGTAATAGCCGCCGATCGTCCCGATCGGATCGGCGACGAAGTCCTTGTAGCGGACGTGGTGAACGCGCGGATCATCGACCAGCGGGTTCGACATGGTGTTGGCGATGCTGGCGCGCACCCGATCCAGGTGCATCCCCGCCTCCTTCTTCAGGTCGATCGCGCCGACGATACCCTCCATGATGTCGGCCATCATCATCGTGCTCGACGCGGCGACCTGCACAGGGTCGCGATGCAGCCAGACCAGGCTGGCGTCGGGATAGGCGTCGAAGAATTCCTTGAGGCGGAAGCCGTGGAAGCCCTTCAGCACCCAGTATTTGCGCGGGCGGTTGTACTGGAACGCCTGGAGCATCGCCTTGTGGATGCGGTATTGCGCCGTGGCGTCGGTCGGCAGCCCCATCGACAGGTTTTGCATCGGCACCCGCCACCAGGCGGTCGGCGTCATCACCCGGAAGTCGCAGGCCCAGGTCCGCTCGTCCTCGGGAAGCCCATCGCCGAGCATGTCGTTGTAGGGATGACAGTGCAGCCACTTCCACATCTTGGTGTTGATTTCGCGCCATTCGGCGTCGGCCTGAGCGATGCGCGGGTCCACGCCTTCGACCACCCCGGGCGGCGGCGAAGGGTGCATGACCTCCCAGAAGCGCAGCGCCCGCGCGTCGGGATCGACGCTCATCAGGGCGTGCATCAGCGTGGTACCCGAACGGGGCTCGCCGGTGGCGAACATCGGCCGGTCGATCACTTCTTCGGCAAGCGGGTAAAGCTTGCGATCGTTGAACAACGTTAGCCGATCGCTGAGCAACCAGCCGATGTTGTCGATGGCAGCTTGGCGGCCGGTTCGATCCATCGGGATGGTATTTATGTGGGCGACCGCGAGCGCAAACCGCTCTGGAAAGCTCGGATCGCCCCAATCGCCAAACCCCATCCTGGTCTGCGCATCGGTGAGCAGCGCGCCGGCGTCTAGCGGATCGCTCACGCCCCTTCCCCGCCCGCAAGCTCTCCGCACAGCCGCAGCACTTCGTCCTCCACCTGCCGCACTTTCTCGGCCGAGCGCGCCCCGTATTTCAGGCCGGCCATGCCGCCGTAATCCAGCACCTTGAACACCCGCATGCCCGCGTCAGCCATGCCCTTGAACGATCGCGCCACCTCGCTGGGCGTGCCCACCGGGAAGATGTCGCGGATCGCCTGGGTGTCGACCTCGTCGCAGAAGCGGATGATCTTGTCGCGGCTGAGCTTGACCGGATCGAAATCGATGATGCCGCGCCAGTCGGGCCCCATCGGGTGATGGTAGCCGAACTGCTCCAGGTCCCTGGCGGTGAGCATCAGGATGATCGACTTCACCATCGGTGTCGCCAGCATCTCCTCAACCTCGTCTTCCTCGCCGACGATGCTGATCTGGGTGATCGCGGGGACGAAGCCCGACATGTCGCGCCCCGCCGCGTCGCCGGCGTTGAGGATCACCTTGAGCTTCGCGGCGTAATCCTCGGGCGTGTAGGCGCCGGCCGGCCACCAGCCGTCCGCATACCGACCGGTAATGCCGAGCATCCGCGGCCCGGCGGCGCCGATCCAGATCGGCGGGCATTTGCCGTCGTAAAGCTCGGTGTCGAGCCTGGCGTGCTCGAGGTGGTAGAACTCGCCCTCGAAATCGACCGGGCGGTCGCTCTCCCACAGCAGCTTGATGACCTTTAGCGATTCCTCGAAGCGGCTGACCGGCTTGCGGAAGTCGAAGCCGTACGGCACCGTATTCTCGAGCTCGCCCGACCCCAGCCCGAGGATAAAGCGGCCTTTCGACAGGTGATCGATGGTCAGCGCGCTCTGTGCCAGCAGCGACGGGTGGCGGCGCACCGTATCGATCACACAGGTGGCGAGCTGCGTGCGGCTCGTCAGCACCGCCGCCGCCGCCGCCACGGCCATGCCGTCGAGGTGGCGGTGCGGGCTCGGCGACGCGGTGGCGAGATCGGTGAACTCGGGCGTCCAGATCGAATCGGGCCAGAAGCTGACCATGTGATCGGGCAGCCAAATCGAATGGTAGCGCCCCGAATCGTAGCTTTCGAGCATGTCTATGCCGAGCGGCAGGGTGGTGCGCAGGAACGCAGCGGGCCGCACCTTGATGGATTGTGACATGCGGACGTTCTCTCCCGGCGCCCCTTCGCGATACGGGGTCGCCCTGATTGTGGCCGACCGCATCCCGATTCGCCAGCCCGCCTGCGTTTTCGTTTTCGGATGCCAGTCCCCGCGGTTGACAGCATTCGCTGCCTCGGCCACCCATGGCACCAAACGATAAGCGGGGAGAGCCATGACCAAGCTGTTGGCGGATAGGGTTGCGCTTGTGACCGGAGCCTCGTCGGGGATCGGCGAAGCGATCGCGCTCGGGCTCGCCGAGGCGGGCGCTACGGTCGCAGTCTCGGCGAGAAGGGCGGATCGATTGGCGGCGCTGGTCGAGCGGATCGAGCAGCTTGGCGCGAAGGCGCTGGCGCTCCCAGGCGACATGGCGGTCGAGGCCGAGGCGGTCAAAGCGGTCGAGGACACCGTCGCCGCGTTCGGCCGGATCGACATCCTTATCAACTCGGCCGGGGTGATGTCCGGCGGCGGTGTCGTCGATTGCGATACCGCCGAATATCGCAGGGTGTTCGATATCAACATGTTCGGCACGCTCTACACATCCGTGGCGGCGGTGCCGCACATGCTGGCGCAGGGTGTGGGTGACATCGTCACCATCTCCTCGCTAGCCGGCAAGAAGGGCGGCGCCATGACGAGTGCCTATTCGGCGAGCAAGCACGCGGTGAACTTCTTCACCGACGGCATGCGGCAGGAACTGGGGACGAAGAACATTCGCGTCTCGACGCTGATGCCGGGCGCCACCACCACCGAGGTTGGCGATGCCATTCCCGATCCCAAATGGCGCAAGGCGATCCAGGCGCATTGCGCCAAGGACGGCGCGGTTTCGCCAAAGGACATCGCCGACACAATCGTATTCATGATGGCGATGCCGCGGCGCGCGAACATCTCGGAGATTTCGGTACGTCCGACGATTGATGTGACCGCCTGAGCGGCGAATGGCACTAGGAGAGAGCGGCATGGCTGGAAGGCTCGAAGGCAAGAGCGCGATCATCACTGGCGCCGGCTCGGGCATGGGCAAGGCGATGGCGGAGCTGTTCGCCGCCGAGGGCGCGCGGCTGGTGCTCGCGGACATCTCGGGCAAGCAGGACGAGGTGGCCGCCGCACTCGGTCGTGACGCGGTTCCCGTGCACTGCGACGTATCGAGCGAAGACGACATCCAGGCGATGATCGCCACCGCCGAGGAGCGCTTCGGCAGGCTCGACGTGCTGTGCAACAACGCCGGCTTCGGCGGGCCGATGGCGCCGCTCCACGAGCAGACGGTCGAGACTTGGGACAAGGTCCACGCCACCAACATCCGGGGCGCGTTCCTCGGCATCAAGTATGGCGTGATCTCGATGCTGAAGACGGGCGGTGGCGCCATCGTCAACACCACCTCGGCTTCAGGCGTGGTCGGCTGGAAGCACCACAGCATCTATGGCGCGGCGAAGGCGGGCGTAAACCAGCTGACCAAGACGGCGGCGCTCGATTATTCGGACCGAAACATTCGGATCAACGCGATCGCGCCGGGGTCGATGTGGACGGGGCTGGTCCCGGCGTCGCAGAAACATGCGACGCCGCCGGCCGAGTTCCCGGTGCTCGCCGGCATCCCGTTGGGCCGCTGGGGGCTGGCGCGGGACATCGCCAACGCGGCGCTGTTCCTCGCGAGCGACGAGGCCGCTTACATCACTGGCGTGATCCTGCCCGTCGACGGCGGCTATTGCATCGGCTTCTCCGGAATGGGCGCCGAGCGGCCGGGGATCGTCAGCGTCGAGAACAAGGCCGGCTAAGCCTGCCGCCGCAAACGCCAACAGGAAGGGAGCGGATGAGCACCGACGTGGACCCCGCCCCGCTCACCGCGATCGAGGCCCGCTTTGCCATCGCCGATGTTGTCCACGCCTATGCCCTGGCGATCCGTCGCGACCTGCCTGAGGACGCCGCGGCGCTGTTTGCCAAGGACGGCTGGTTCGAGATTCGCCACGGCCACCCCAGCAAGGCCGGCCACAGTCTGCGGGCGCGGCTCGAGGGACGACAGGGCGTGCTCGATTTCCTGCTGCCCAACAAGGGCAAACCCCATCCGGTGCCGCTGATCCACAATCTGATGATCGAGGTCACCGGCGAGACCGCCACCGCCAGCTCGGTGATGGAAGCGCAGGTGCTCGGCACCGGGCATACGGTGTTCGGCGAATACCAGGACAGCTTCCGCAAAGAGCAAGGGCAATGGCGCTTCGCCTCACGGATCTATACGATCTTCACCACCGCCTTGCCCGTCTGACGCGCTCGCTCGGGGAGTGGGAAAAGCGGTAGGGTTCTGCGGAGGGAGAAAATCGATGGCCGATGACTTCGAGAGGCTCAAAGAGGCATGTTACGCCTGCACGCCGATCAAGGAAGCCGAGCGGATCGGACAGGGCGAAAGCCGGTGGTTCGCCGGCTATCCAGACCCCTCATCGCGGGGCACCGTCAGTCTCCTCCAGCCGACCGGGTTCCGGCTGACTTTCCGCGAGGAGGACGTCCTCGAAGCAAAGCGGCACAACAAGCTGTTCCTCGTGCGCGTCTCGTCCGAAGCCAATCTCTCGGTGTCGATGTCGCAGGTCGTCAAGGCGGGATCGGCTGGGCGATGCGATTGTGGCGACGATGAAAAGTCGGGCGAGCGGCTGATCGATATAACCGCGCCTTGGGGAGACTGGGGCGACAAGGTCATCGTGTTGCCCTGGGGCGGCTGCCATCTGGGATGGAATTGCGGGACCATCGACCTACCCATTGTCGGGCCGATCTACCTTTGCATTCCGAGCCGGGTTTACTGCGTCTGACGCTTCCCCTGCGCCACCATTGCGCGCTCGCGGCACGTGCCCCATATCCATCGACCAGGCCGCATCGTCCGGCCACGCGCCCGAGGGCGCCGTAAAGGGTGAATATGACCGTGCAATTGCTACCCCTGCTTCCCCTGCGTGACATCGTCGTTTTCCCGGGCATGGTCGTGCCGTTATTCGTCGGCCGAGAGAAGTCGGTTTCCGCGCTTGAGGCGGCGATGGCGGGCGAAAAGGACATCTTCCTGCTCGCTCAGCTTGATCCCGGCTGCGACGATCCCGACCGGGACGACCTTTACGACACCGGCGTCGTCGCCGGGGTGTTGCAGCTGCTCAAGCTGCCCGACGGCACCGTGAGGGTACTGGTCGAGGGCAAGGCGCGCGGGCGGATCGAAACGCTGCGCGCCGAGCAGGGCTCGGGCGGCGAGATGCTGGTGGCGGGGATCGAGCCGATCGAGTCGCCGGAGGTCGAGGGCACCGAGTTGGTGGCGATGATGCGCACCGTCGTCGAGCAGTTCGGTGAATACGCCAAGCTCAACAAGAAGATGTCGCAAGACGCCAGCGACCAGCTTGGCGATATCGAGGACGCTTCGCGGTTGGCCGATGCCATCGCTGGCCAACTCGTAGCCAAAGTCGCCGACAAGCAGGCGCTGCTTACTGAGATCGACCCGCTCAAGCGGCTCGAGATGGTCCACAGCTTTATGGAGGGCGAGCTCGGCGTGCTGCAGGTCGAGCGCAAGATCCGGGGCCGCGTCAAGCGCCAGATGGAGAAGACGCAGCGCGAATACTACCTGAACGAGCAGATGAAGGCGATCCAGTCCGAACTGGGCGGCGGCGACGGCGAGGAGGCGAACGAGGTCGCCGAGCTCCAGCAGAAGATCGACACGCTCAAGCTCTCCAAGGAAGCGCGCGCCAAGGCCCAGTCGGAGCTGAAGAAGTTCCGCTCGATGCAGCCGATGAGCGCCGAGGCGACCGTCATCCGCAACTACCTGGACGTGCTGCTCGGTCTGCCCTGGGGCAAGAAGTCGAAGCTGAAGCGGGACATCGCCGCGGCACAGGCGGTGCTCGACGCCGATCATTATGCGCTTGAGAAGGTCAAGGACCGGATCGTCGAATATCTGGCGGTGCAGGCGCGGACCAACAAGCTTAAGGGGCCGATCCTGTGCCTGGTCGGGCCTCCGGGCGTCGGCAAGACCTCGCTCGGCAAGTCGATCGCCAAGGCGACCGGCCGCGCCTTCGTCCGCCAGTCACTCGGCGGCGTGCGCGACGAGGCCGAAATTCGCGGTCACAGGCGCACCTACATCGGCTCGCTGCCCGGCAAGATCGTCACCAATCTGCGCCGCGCCGAGACCTCGAACCCGCTTTTCCTGCTCGACGAGATCGACAAGCTTGGGCAAGATTTCCGGGGCGATCCCGCGTCGGCACTGCTCGAAGTGCTCGATCCCGAGCAGAACGCGCGGTTCCAGGACCATTACCTGGAGCTCGACTTCGACCTCTCGGATGTGATGTTCGTCTGCACGGCGAACAGCCTCAACCTGCCGCAGGCGCTGCTTGATCGCATGGAGATCATCCGACTCGAAGGCTACACCGAGGATGAGAAGGTCGAGATCGCCGAGCGCCACCTGATCGCCAAGCAGATCGAGGCGCATGGGCTCAAGCCGGGCGAGTTCACCCTCACGACCGAGGCGCTGCGTGACCTGATCCGCTATTACACCCGCGAAGCCGGGGTGCGGACGTTGGAGCGCGAGATCGCGCGGCTGGCGCGCAAATCGCTGCGCCGGATTTTGGAAGCGAAGGACAATGGCGTCACCGTCACTCCGGAGAACCTCGGCGACTTCGCCGGGGTTCGGAAATTCCGTCACGGTGTTTCGGAGGAGGAACACCAGGTCGGCGCCGTCACCGGCCTCGCCTGGACCGAGGTTGGCGGCGAACTGCTGACGATCGAGGCGGTGACGGTCCCCGGCAAGGGCACGATCCGCACCACCGGCAAGCTCGGCGAGGTGATGAACGAAAGCGTCCAGGCCGCCTTCAGCTTCGTGCGCGCGCGCAGCCCGGCCTATGGCATCAAGCCCTCGGTGATCCAGCGCAAGGATATCCATGTGCACCTGCCCGAAGGCGCGGTGCCGAAGGACGGGCCAAGCGCCGGGATCGGCATGGTCACCACCATCGTCTCGACGCTGACCGGCATTCCGGTGCGCTCGGACCTTGCCATGACCGGCGAGGTGACGTTGCGCGGCCGGGTGCTGCCGATCGGCGGGCTCAAGGAAAAGCTGCTGGCCGCCTTGCGCGGAGGCCTGAAGACGGTGCTGATCCCCGAGGAAAACCGCAAGGACCTCGCGGAAATTCCAGCGAATGCCAAGGAAGGGCTGGAAATTATTCCGGTCAGCCATGTTGACGAGGTCCTGGCGCACGCGCTGACTGAGCCGCTCGTACCGATCGAATGGACCGAGGCGGACGAGCTGGCGAGTCAGGCGACGGCGCCGCCACTGCCTGCGGGGTCGCCCTCGCCGACCGCGCACTGAGAACCGCGTTTTCGGCATGGAAACTTGGGGCGCGCGATGCTGCCGCGCAGCATCGCGCTCCGTCCTGCGGCGGTTCTGATCGGCGTGGAAGCCGGGCACTGCGGGTCCTATTTGGCTTTGACAGCCCCGGCAAACTCCCGCAATTCCTGCTGATCGCACAACCGATTCACGGTAAGCCGGTTCACCGAAAGCGAGGGGCATTCCCGATGAACAAGAACGACCTGATCACCGCCGTCGCCGATTCAAGCGGACTATCGCGGGGGGACGCAACCAAGGCGGTTGAGGGGGTGTTCGAGACCATCAGCGCGGCGCTCAAGGGTGGCGACGACGTCCGCCTCGTCGGCTTCGGGACATTCTCGGTCGCGAAGCGCAAGGCCTCGACCGGTCGCAATCCGCGCACCGGCGAACCCATGCAGATCAAGGCCTCGACCCAGCCCAAATTCAAGGCCGGCAAGACCCTGAAGGATCACGTCAACTGACGTCGATATACGGTTGAGCGCGACTGACATGCCTTTCCCCGCTCAGCGCATTGCCGCCGCATAGAGCGCCACCGCTGCGGCGTTCGACACGTTGAGGCTTTCGATCTCGGCGCTGATCGGCAGCCGGGCAAGCGAATCGCAATGCTGGGCGACATTGGGGCGCAGCCCCTCGCCTTCGGCGCCGAGCACCAGCGCCACCGGCCGCTTCGGCAGCGCCTCGGCGAGCGTAACCTCTGCCGCGCCGTCGAGGCCGATCCGCCAATAGCCCGCTTCGGCGATGTCCTCGAGCGCGCGGGCGAGGTTGACCACGCGGACCCACGGCACAATCTCCAATGCCCCGGAGGCCGACTTGGCGACGGTGCCCGATTCCGCCGGCGAATGACGGTCCTGCGTTACCAGCGCGCAGCACCCGAAGGCGGCCGCCGAGCGCAGGATCGCCCCAAGGTTGTGCGGATCGGTCACTTGGTCGAGCACCACCACGACGCGCGCCGGATCGCCGTCGAGCACGTCCTCCAGGAACAGGTCCGGCAGCGGATCGCATTCCAGCACCAGCCCCTGGTGCGGCGCGTCGTTAGCGACCAAGCGAGCCAAATCGGCGCCTTCGGCATATTCGACCGGCAGATCGGCCGGCAACGCGTTGGCGAGCCTGGCGATCGCTTCCCGCGTGCCCCACAGCCGGCGAGGGTTGCGCTGCTCATTGTCCAGCGCGGCGGCGACGGCGTGGCGGCCCCAGAGCCGCACCGCGCCCTGGCTCGCCCGGCCGCTACCTCGACCGGTCTGCATCCGCCCTGCGCGCCCGCGCAACGAGCGTCTTGGCCGATCCTCGCCGCGGTTCGCCATGCAATATCCTTCCGCCGGGCCGCCCCTAGGCCGCCGTCGCCACGCTCCTGCCAGCCGCCCCATTGACAGGCAAGGCCAGCTTGGCCATGAGCGCGCCTCCCCGCCCGAGGGCGGCCCGGCAGCCCCTTGCGGGCGGCGCCGGGCCGCGAGGCCGGTGTGGACAGGTG
The DNA here is from genome assembly GCA_039917735.1 of Novosphingobium sp. Lineage (GTDB taxonomy): Bacteria > Pseudomonadota > Alphaproteobacteria > Sphingomonadales > Sphingomonadaceae > Novosphingobium. The sequence continues at coordinate 32,085 of JBDSIY010000083.1, forward strand.
GCCGAGTGGTTAAAGGCAGCAGACTGTAAATCTGCCCGCGCAAGCGTACGCTAGTTCGAATCTAGCCCTGTCCACCAACCCTAAGTCATTGTTATAGTTCGATATTCCTGCGCCATCGGCGCTCAAGTCGCGGCCTAGAGCGTGGTGGGCGGTTACTGCATTTTTCCGCAGTTTTCCGCCGTTTTCCATGCATTACCATCCCTTCCACGGTACACGGAGCGTACACGCTCGTACATGCGAAACGCCCCGGCGGTGAGGCCGGGGCGCTCGGGAAGGCAGATAGGTTTGCTGGATGGCCCAGCCAAAGCCGGGGGCAGTCAGGTTCGCTTGGCGCGCCGCTTCCGCAAGGGAATGATTTCCGCCGTGCGGAGTTGAGCTTGGGACTGAAACTCCTCTGTGGCTCGGCGCAAACGCTCCGATGCTAGGGTCGCCTCGTGCAGCGAGAACGAGATTTGCATAACGTCCTTGCTCGGCTCGATGCCGCTCGCGACGCTGAGAACGATGCGATGGCCGCGAGCGTCGGCCTCGATGCCGCCGGTGGATAGGATCAACATTGGACGGCGCCTTGGGCGCGCCCGTCAGAGCGAACCGCGCTCATCAAGCCCATGCTGAGCCTTTCGACCGTCTCGCCATCGGTCATAGCATTGCGCGCGGCCTCTTCGGCCAAGCCCGCCAGGACGTGCACGCGGTCGAGCATCTCCCTCTGTTCCTCGCTTGTCGCTTCAAGATGCTCCGCCGCATCGTCCAGCGCCATTATGAGATATAGGGCGCGCCGGGCTTCGGACTGAATTTCGCAGGCCAACTCATTAATGGCCTCCGGAGGGTTACGGCTCGGGACCGAGGAGGGAAGGTCGGGGGCCTTCGGAGTTTCGATCGCAGGAGCATCCGAATCGGGTGCAAGGAACCGGCGGTAGTCGGCCACCAGCTGGGCAACGTAGTCGGCCGTATACGGCTCACTGCCGGTCGGACCGCCGACGATCTGGTCGAGTTTCCAGCGGACAGCGTCCTCATCCGGCGCAGGCATAGCCATGATCTGGCCAATAAGCGCGCCCGCAAGGTCGATGAGCGCCTCCCCTTCATCGTCATCGGCGGACTGGATCCGCTCGTTTTCCTCGAAACGACGGACCAGCTCGTTCCAAACGTGCTTTTCGGGCGCGGTATTGTCGCGGGCGGAGTCCGCCCGTAGGTCGGTGGTAGCCATGATCGATATCCTTCCGATCGGTTGTGGTTAGAGCCGGGGAGGAAGTTCCACCTTCCCCTCGGCTCGTATTTTTGGTATCACGATGGTATGAGCGCAGCAAGTGTAAATGATACCACAAAGAAGATTGGTCGACCGGCCACGGGCAATGGAACGCCGATCATGCTTCGCCTCCAGCCCGATCAGCTTGCCGCCGTCGATGCCTTCGCGTCCGCCGAGCCAGATAAGCCGAGCCGCCCGGAAGCGGTGCGCCGCCTAGTGGCGCGGGGGTTGGCGAGCGCTTAGCATGGCGGTCGAGGACTTTCCTGGTTTTGCCGAGTGGGTCGCATCCCTCGACAATCTCGTTGAGGCGAAAGATCGGCTCATGGCCGCGATCCGCGCCCGTGCGCCGGAGGCCGAACTTGTGGCAGCCCGACACGCTGTAACCTTGGCGCAAGATCGCTACGAGGCTGCGGCCTACGAACTGCTGGATTGAGCTAGCG
>JBDSIY010000084.1:0-8027 GCA_039917735.1 Novosphingobium sp.
GACGGGGTCTGACTTTGCCGTAGGTCGAAAGCACGACGACCGGCGGTGCGTCGAGCTTGGGTATGTGTCGCGACTGCGCTCGACAGGAGCGGGGTGGAGTTGAGATCGCCGCCCAGGGGCCGACGCATGCGGCATCCGACGGCCCATTGCCTCAACAAGCCATTCCACCGCCCGCTGCAGCCTTCCCCGCGAATCCCGTCAAGCCCTCAACCCCGCTCATGTCGAGCGCAGTCGAGACACGTTCTCGCCGGAAGCCCCGCATGCACGACGCCTGGCGGCTCGGTGGGCCGCCTCGCTAGGGGCCTCTCCGTACAAATGTTAACAACATTCTTGACATAGACCCTTTATGTTCTAGTCTCGTTCCATCTACAGTGGAACGGAGTCGCGTGATGCCGCAGGCCGCCTTCGCCTATGACGCCACCGTCGGGGAGATGAACGCTCCGCTGCGGCTCTCCCTCTCGATCTTCGCGGATCGCCTGGCGCTGCATGCCGAGATGCGCGAGGACGCCGAGGCGGCCGGTTTGCGCATCGCCGGGGTGCACGAGGTCGCCGCGCTGATCGAAGGCGCGGCCCACCCGCTCGGCGATGTCGTGGTGGTCGATTGCCCGAATGTGGATGGGGCGGAACTCGCGGCGCTGGCCCGGTTGGACCTGCGCGCGGCCCATAGCGGCGCCCAGCTCATCGTTTCGACCAGCGTCGCCGCGCTCGACGATGTATTCGCCTGCATGGACCAGTCGAGCCCGCAGCTGCTGGTCGAGCCTTCGCGAGCAGAACGGGTGATCGCGCTCGCTCAGGCGATCGCCCAGGCGTCGCCATCGCGGGTGCGGGAGCTTTCCGACGAGGACCGGCTGGTCGTGCTGCGGCTGACCGAGCAGGTCGGGCAGATCGCGCAGCGGCTGGACCGGCTGGCGCCGACGCCGACCGCGCTTGGGGAACACAGCCAGATGTTCCGCTTCGACGACAGTTCCGCGCGCGCTGTCAAGCCGAGCGGCTTCGACGAACCGCCGCAGCGGGCCACGCCCGAACTGCCCGACCCGAAGGTGGTGCGGCGAATCATCCGTCAGCGCCAACTGCGGGGGCGGTTTCTCGATCCCGAGCTGTTCGCCGATCCTGCCTGGGACATGCTGCTCGATCTCACCGCGGCGACGGCGGAACGGGCGCGGGTCTCGGTGACCTCGCTATGCATCGCCGCGAGCGTGCCGCCGACGACGGCGCTGCGCTGGATCCGGCAAATGACCGAGGGCGGGCTGCTGCGCCGGATCGAGGACCAGAGCGACCGCCGCCGCGCGTTCATCACCCTGTCGGACCGCTCGCGCGCGGCGATGGCCGCCTATTTCGCCGAACTCGGACGCGGCCCCGCCGCAATCTGAACGGATTGCGGCGGTCGTGCTGGCGCACCCATTTCAACCTGTCCCTTGCGCGTCCCCCGGATGGACAAATGCACCAACCGATTCGGGGATCAAGCCCCGGACCGAACCGAGCGAGTCAGGCGGCGCGTTTCCGCTTCTTCACCTCGCCGGCGCCATCGTCCTCGACCAGTTGGGTGACCGCCTTGGAAGCGGCGACGGTGCCGAGTTCGATCAGCGCGAAGTGATTCGCCTCGATCTCGGCAAGGTCATACATGTAGTTGACCATGATCCCGTGCGACTGCAGCTGGCCGTTCCGCGAAAGATCGGCGTCGGCGTGGACCGCCTCGAGCCGCGCGCCGTTGCCGAGGTGGAACCGCGCGACGGTGTCGGCCGGCTGTCCGGATGCCGAACGCGCCGTCGTCAGATAGATCGCGGCCAGCCGCCGCAGTCGGTCGGCCGCCGGCAGCTTGGCATCCTTGCCGCGCTCCTTGGCTAGCCAGCGGGCGAAGCCAGGGACGGGCGACAGCGTGGCGAAGGATTTGAGCTGCGGCAGCTCGTCCCGCAACTGCCCGACCACGCGCTTGATCAGATAATTGCCGAAGGGCACCCCGCGCAGGCCCTCCTGACAGTTGGAGATTGAATAGAAGATCGCGTGGGTCGCCTTGCGCGGATCGATCACCGCGCGCTCCTCGGCGATGATCTGGCCGATCGCGCCGGGCAGTTCGTTGGTCAACGCCACTTCGACGAAGATCAGCGGATCGTCCTCCATCTGCGGATGGAAGAAGCCATAGCAGCGGCGGTCCGCCGGCTCGACCCGGCGCCGCAGATCGTCCCAGCCATCGATCGAATGCACAGCCTCGTAGCGGATGATCCGTTCCAGCAGCCGCGCCGGCGAATCCCAGCCGATCCGCCGCAGCTCGAGGAAGCCGGCGTTGAACCAGGTGGCGAAGGCGTCCTCGAATTCCTTGTCGAGCGCCTTCAGGCCGCTGGTCTTCTCCGGCACATTGAGCAGGTCGGACCGCATCGCGATCAGGCGCTGCGTGCCCTGGGTGGCGAGGTTGAGCTGGCGGATCAGCTTCTGGCTCGGCGATTCGGCGGCGTCATTCAGCGCCTGCGCGGCAGCGTCGTCGCGTTTCTGGTTCCAGCCCGCGATCGCCCGGTCGATGGCGGTGGCGTCGCGCGGGTTCTGGTCGTGCATCTGCGACAGGAACGCATGGCGCGCGGCCGCGTCGCTGGCTTCGTACAGGTCGAAAAAGGCCGAAGCCAGCGTCGGCCCGGAGGCGCGCCCGCGCAGCGACAGCAGCGCGCTGGCGAGGTCGAGCAGACCTTCGCCGCTGGCGTGGCGCGGCGACACGCCGATCCGCGAAAGCAGCTTGCCGAGGCCGGAGCCCATCACCCGGTCGAGCGGGCTGCGGCGGCGATTCTGATCGGTCGGGCCTGGCATGGGATCGCTATCTCGTCAGTTGGAAGGCGGATTGGACAAGCAGCATAAGCGCCACGCGTTACTTTACAATGACGTCGCTGGGGGCTGGCGCGCCACGGCCAACGGGGTCCGGCCGGATCGTGCGCGTTACTGAAGCGAGCGGGCGGAGGGCAGTTCGGCATCCAGTCGCGCGTTGACGAGCCGGCGATAGTCGTGGCAAGCGACTCCCGCGCCAAGCGAGCGCCATGTCCGGGCTCGCGGCCGTGCCGCCCGATGGCTCCGCGGGTATAGCGTAGTGGTAAAGCACCAGCCTTCCAAGCTGGCTATGCGGGTTCGATTCCCGCTACCCGCTCCATTTCCCTGTTCAGCGACGTTCGCCACCGTCTGGACAAACCCCAGAAATCCGCGATATTCAGGCCCTAGCAGGCCGCCGCCGTTCGCTCCCATTCGCAGATAGTCACCCAATATTGGGGGCCATTGTGGGGGCCACACGGTGGAGGCCAGCCGAACTGGCCTCAAAGTGGGGGCCACTTACGGGGAAAGTGGCGGAAAATGGCGCTTACTGACATTGCAATCCGGAACGCGAAGCCGCGCGCCAAGCCTTACAAGCTGGGCGACACGCAGGGGCTGTTCCTGCTGGTCCAGCCGTCCGGCGGCAAGCTGTGGCGGCTCAAATACCGGGTGGATGGAACCGAGAGGAAGCTGGGCTTCGGCACCTATCCGGAAATCAGCTTGGCCGATGCCCGTAAGCGCCGCGACGATGCGCGCGAGCTGGTGGCGGCTGGGAAAGACCCGTCGCGCGAAAGGCAGCGCGGCAAGGTCCGCGCGCGGCTGGACGCTGATAACACCTTCGCGGCGCTGTCTGCGGAGTACTGCAAGAAGCGCAGGCGCGATGGGGCCAAGGCATGGGCGCCTGCCACCGCCGTTCGCAGCGAATATCTGCTATCGCTACTGAACCCGGCCTTGGGGGCCATTCCGATTGCCGAGATCGAACCGGCGGACGTGCTGGGGGCCATTCGCAAGATCGAAGGCAAGGGCAATCTGGAAAGCGCCCGGCGGACGCTGCAACTGGCCAGCGCGGTTTTCCGCTATGCCGTCGCCACCGCCCGGCTGGCATCCGACCCGACGCGCGATCTACGCGGTGCGCTTACCGCTCCCACTGTCACGCACTATGGCGCGATCATCGATCCGAAACGTGTGGGCGAATTGCTCCGCGCGATCGATGGCTATGACGGGCAGGGTTACACAAAGCTGGCGATGCAGATTGCGCCGCATGTGTTCGTCCGCCCCGGCGAGTTGCGTCATGCCGATTGGAGCGAGATCGATTTGGATGCGGCGCTTTGGACCATCCCGGCCGAAAAGATGAAGATGCGCAAGGCCCACCAAGTGCCGCTGTCTCGCCAAGCGGTGGAACTGTTTCGCGAAGTCCATACCGTGACCGGACCAGCCGGATTCGTGTTCCCGTCGGTCCGCACCCGCACCCGCCCGATGAGCGAGAACACGATCAATGCCGGGCTGCGGCGGCTGGGCTATGCCAGCGATGAAATGACCGGGCACGGCTTCCGGGCAATGGCTTCAACCCTGTTAAACGAAAGCGGCAAGTGGCATCCCGACGCTATCGAGCGCGCGCTTGCCCACGGCGACAGCAACAAAGTGCGCGCTGCCTACCATCGCGGGCCGCACTGGCAGGAGCGGCTGGAAATGGCGCAGTGGTGGAGCGACCATCTCGACACACTGCGCAACGGGGCGGTGATCCTTCCCCTACATCCCAAACGGACCGCCTAGCGCGGATATATCCACAGACTTACCGACAGCCATCCCCACAGCATTCAGCGAGAAAAGCTCGGCTAGTGGTGAAAACCAGACGGAAGAATCCCCGGAGAATGGTGGAAATCCGCACTCGATCATCGCCCGCGCGGGTTCCATCCGTCAGATTCTGACCACTAGGCTTCGCATGGGGTGGGGGAGGCAAGTTATCCCCGATATCCACAGGTTGCGCACACGCGGGCTGGATATCCACAGGGCCACCCGCGCGCCGCCTCTTGCCGCCCGCTGCGGAGCCGGTAAGTCCGATTTTGTTCGCATGAACACACCCGCAATCGGAGCAACTTGCCTATGAATGCCGTCACCTCTCCCCGTCCGCTCGCTTACTCGATCAGGGATGCCGTTCAGGTTTCCAGCATCGGGAGAACCACGCTCTACGGCCTGATTTCTTCCGGTGAGATCGAAACGGTGAAGATCGGAAAGCGCCGCCTGGTCAAAGCCGAATCGCTGGCCCGTTTCATCGGGGTGGCGGCATGATCGCCCGCCAGAAAGGACGAAACCTCACCCGGTGAGGGGTGAGGTCTCGGGCGACTTACTTGCAGGTTCATCGCCCGGCCCTTCTACCCTCGCCGCCAACTCTCGACAACGCAAAATGCAGCGCCCGCCGTCATGTCACCGTGACGGCGGCAACGCCCGCGCTTTGCCGTCCATTGGCGGGATCGATGATCGACATTCAAGCAAGAGCCGCGCCCCTTCGCAGGGGAAGTCCGCAGCGCGTCAAGCTGCACCGCATCTATAGCGCATCCGAGTTGGCCCGGTGCTGCGGCGTTCACAAGAACACCGTCCGCCACTGGCTGGCCAACGGGCTGGAGGCGATAGGCGCGGGCCGCCCTATGCTGTTTGACGGGGCGACTGTTCGGGCGTTCCTGGCCAAGCGCAATGCCACTCGCAAACGCCCCTGTCCGCCCGGCACGATCTATTGTTTCAAGTGCCGCCAGCCGCAGCGGCCTGCTTTGGACATGGTGGAATTCACACCGCACAATCCCGCCACGGGCAACCTGAGCGCCCTTTGCGAGCAGTGTGGCACCGTGATGCATCGCCGCGCCCGATTGGCCTCGCTGGCGGCGATCATGCCTGATTTGGCGGTCCAAATCAGGGAGGCACCGCCACGCCTAAGTGAGCGGCCACCCGCTTCCCTAAACTGTGACAATCAACGGGACTGACGAACCATGCCGAAGCACAACCTCGCGAACGCCCGAATCAAGCGCGACTATTTCCAATATCTGAAGGAAGCGAAGCGCCGCAGCGAAGCCTCTATCGATGCCGTCGCTAAGGCGCTGGACCGTTTCGAGCAATCGAATGGGCACAAGGATTTTCGGAACTTTCACAAGCAACAGGCGGTCGCGTTCAAGCGCAAGCTGGACGATCAGCGTGCCGTTCGCAGCGGCCAGCCGCTTAGCCGGGCGACCGTCAATTCCACCCTCTCGGCATTGCGCAGTTTCTTCGTATGGCTGGCGGGCCAGCCGGGTTACAAGTCCCGCCTGTCCTATGCCGATGCGGACTATTTCAACCTTGCCGAAACCGAGGTGCGGATTGCCAAGGCGGCGCGGCACAAGCCTTTTCCGACGCTGGAGCAAGTGCACCACGTCTTGTCCGCCATGCCAGCCGCAACGGACATCGAATTGCGCAACCGGGCGCTGATTGCCTTTGCGTTGCTGACCGGCGCGCGGGATGGCGCGCTTTCGTCGTTCCGGCTCAAGCACGTCGATTTGGCCCAAGGCCGGGTCGATCAGGACGCGCGGGACGTGCGAACGAAGGCGAGCAAGACATTCTCGACCTGGTTTTTCCCGGTCGGCGGCGACGCGCTCCGCATCGTGGAGGACTGGTGCCAGCATTTGCGCACCGCCTTGCTTTGGGGCGATGACGATGCGCTATTCCCGGCGACGCAAGTTGGCCTGGCCGAAGGTGGCGGCTTCACTCCCATAGGGTTGCGCCGGGAGGGATGGCGCGACGCGGGGCCGGTGCGCAAGATATTCCAGAATGCCTTTGCGGCGGCTGGCCTGCCCTATTTCAACCCGCATTCTTTCCGCGACACGCTGGTGCAACACGGGGAGCGGAGCTGCCCGACGATCGAGGCCTTCAAGGCTTGGTCGCAGAACCTTGGGCACGAACGGGTGATGACGACGCTGACAAGCTACGGCACGGTTGCGCCGCATCGGCAGGCCGAATTGATCCGGGGCATGGGCGCTGCAAAGCCAGCCGTGGCGATCGACCCTGCCTATATCGCGCAAGTCATGGCCGCGATGCGGAACCTGCCCGGCGGCGGCCTCGCCTAGCGGCTTGGCGGAGCGGCGGGCGGGCTGCTAAGCCTCCCCACATCGGGGGGCTTGGCGCGTGCAACTTTTCAACACCAAGACGATCAAACGCCACATTGACCGTGCCGCTCCGCCCGACTCCGCGAAGCTGGAAACCGTGCGCCAGTGGGGCCAAACGATCCGCGACCGCTCTATCGAGATGCAAAAGGAAACGGCCCTTCACGGTAATTTCAAGCAGCGTATCATTTGCGAAGTGCTGGGCTATCGGGATTTCAACGAAAGCGGCCAATGGACCGTTGACGTTGAAGCACAGATTGGCGCGGGATCGGTTGACCTTGCCTTGGGCCATTTCGCCAAGGGCGAAAGCCGGATCATCGCCCCGTTCGAATTGAAGGGCGCGAAGACCAAAAACCTTGACGCCATCATGCCCGGCCGCGCCAAAACTCCGGTTCAGCAGGCTTGGGAATACGCGAGTGATAATGTCGGCACCAAATGGGTGCTGGTGTCCAATTATCTGGAAATCCGGCTCTACAGCTATGCCGAGGGGCGGCAATTCCATGACAGCTTCGACTTAGCGAAGCTGGACGATCCAGCCGAATATCAGCGGTTCATGCTGCTACTTTCAGCGGACAACCTGCTGACCGGGCAGACGCTCGCAATTCTGGAGGAAAGCCGGAAGGAAGACCGCGACATTACCGCGCGGCTCTATGCCGACTATCGCACCCTGCGAAGCGACCTGATCGGGGCGGTGCGGGCTGCCATGCCTGAAGGCGACCCGCTCGAATCCATCCGGCTGGGCCAAACCATATTGGACCGGGTGCTGTTCATCGCCTTTGCCGAAGACAACGGCCTGCTGCCCAAAGCCAGTCTGCTGAACGCCTTTCAGCATCGCGACCCGTATCATCCCAAGCCAGTCTGGCAAACGTTCCTCGGCCTGTTCAGTGCGATTGACCGGGGCAATGATCAGCTCAACATTCCGCGCTATAATGGCGGCCTGTTCCAGCCGAACGACGCTATCAACGCGCTGGAGGTGCCCGACCACATTTGCGAGGGCTTCAAACGGCTGGCCGAATACGACTTCGCCAGCGAAATCTCTGTCACCGTGCTTGGCCATATTTTCGAGCAGTCTATTTCCGACGTCGAGCAGCTTCAGGCTGAGGCCCTGGGCGAAGCGCC
>JBDSIY010000085.1:0-7855 GCA_039917735.1 Novosphingobium sp.
GCCAAGGACTTCGAACAGACCATCGCCTCGGCAACAGCATGGCTCTTCATCGCCTCCGTCCAACTCTTCACCCGCCGAATCGCAAGACGCTGCAATCACTCGGAATAATTATGAATCAGGCTCTTAGTTTGAATTACCCTCCGCTGTGTTTTGCGGATAAAGCCCTCCGATGAACGGCAAACTGAAAGACTGGGCACGCACGATCAAGCGAGACGTTCATGCGGTTTATCTCGCAGCTCGCGATCCTCGCATCCCGTGGTACGCGAAAGCACTGGCGCTATGCGTCGCTGGATACGCTCTATCGCCAATAGATTTAATCCCAGACTTCATTCCGGTGCTGGGGTATCTCGATGACGCGATAATTGTGCCGCTCGGTATTCTGGCTGTGGTGAAAATGATCCCGCCTGAGGTCATGGCAGAGCACCGAGCCGCCGCCACTCTTGCCGGGGTGCGCCCGGTGAGTCGATCCGCCGCCGTGGTAGTCGCTTGCGTCTGGGCCGCATCCATCGCACTCACGGCGTGGCTCGGCTATCGCTATTTCACCACCTGAATTTCAAACTGAGACACTACCCGGTTTTCGATGGACGGGAACCGGAACGCAACCTGAGCTATAGACTCGCGGTTAGAGGGCGAGGCACATGGCCGCACGCGCATATTGGCAAGGGCAGATCAGGCTGGCGCTGGTCTCGATCCCGGTCGAAGTCTATCCGGCCACGAAGTCGGGCCCGGCGATCAGTTTCCGCCAGATCCACGAGCCGAGCGGAAAGCCGATTCGCTATGAGAAGGTGGCGGACGGCGTCGGGCCGGTGAACGTCGAGGAGATCGCCAAGGGCTACGAGATCTCCAAGGGCAATTACGTGCTGCTCGAAGAGGCGGAGATCGAAGCGGTTAAGATCGAGAGCAAGAAGACGCTCGATCTCGTCCAGTTCGTCGACTCGCATGAGATCGACGTGTTCTACTTCGAAAAGCCCTACTTCGTGATCCCCGCCGACGACCTCGCGGAAGAGGCCTATATCGTGCTGCGCGAGGCGATGCGGGGGGCGAAGAAGGTGGCGCTCGGCCAGCTTTCGGTGCGGGGGCGCGAGCAGCTGGTGTCGCTGAAGCCCTGCGGCCAGGGCATCGTCATGGAGGTGCTGCGCTATGCCGACGAGGTCCGCCAGGCGCAGTCGTTCTTCCGCGAGATCGCCGATACCACGCCCGATCCCGAGCTGCTCGATCTCGCCACCACCCTGATCGACAAGAAAACCGCGCCGTTCGAACCGGGCAAGTTCCACGACCGCTATGTCGATGCGCTGCGGCGGCTGATCGAGAAAAAGAGCAAGGCAAAGGGCAAGACGGTGCTCGAAGACGTCGAGGAACCGGCCGCGCGCGGCAGCAACGTCATCGATCTGATGGCGGCGCTGCGCAAATCGATCGGCGGTGGCGATGACGCAGGCGAGGCGGCGGCCAAGCCGGAACGCAAGCCGGCGGCGAAGAAGGCGGCTGCCAAAACTCCCGCCAAGTCCGCCGCGTCGCGCAAGCGGGCGTGAGCAGAGGGGTCTGACTTGTGGCGGCGCGCAGCGACACTCTCGCCGAATACAATCGCAAGCGGGACTTCGCCAAAACCGCCGAACCCGCCGGCAAGCCCGCATCGAGCCAGGCGGGCAATCTGTTCATCGTCCAGAAGCACGCGGCAACCCGGCTGCACTGGGACTTCCGGCTGGAAGTCGATGGCGTGCTGAAGAGCTGGGCGGTCACCAAGGGCCCTTCGCCCGATCCCGAGGATAAGCGGCTGGCGGTGCGGACCGAGGATCATCCGCTCGCCTATGCCGAGTTCGAGGGGATGATCCCCAAGGGCGAGTACGGCGGCGGCTCGGTGATGCTGTGGGACAAGGGCAGCTGGGAGCCGATTCCCGGCAAGAGCGCCAATGACCTGGACAAGGGCCACCTCCACTTCGTGCTGCACGGGGAGCGGATGAAGGGCGAATGGATCCTGATTCGGCTCAAGCCGCGCCCGGGCGAGAAGCGCGAGAACTGGCTGTTGCGCAAGGTGGCTGACCAATATGCCGAGACCGGCGATCAGCTGATCGAGCATGGCCTCACCAGCGTGCTGACCGGCCGCAGCATGGGCGAGATCGCCGCCGATCGGGCGGGCGAGTTCTCGCTGAAGGGAAAGAAGGGCAAGGCCTTCGCCGCCGAGATGGAGAAAGCGGCCAGGCATAATGTTGAGCGCGTCGCTGCAACCAGGCCGCGTACCAAGGCCGCGGCACCACCGCCGAAGTTCCGCGCGCCGCAGCTGGCGACGCTGGTCGATGCGGTGCCGGCTGGCAACTCGTGGATGCATGAGATCAAGTTCGACGGCTATCGCGCGCTGGTGGCTGTCGCCGGCGAGCGGGTGGCGGTCTATACCCGCAACGGCCACGACTGGAGCGACAAGTTCGCGCCGCTGGTCGAGCACTTCGCCGCGCTGAACTTGCCGCCGGCGCTGATCGATGGCGAGATCATCGCCTATGGCGCGGACGGCAATCCCGATTTCTCGTCGCTGCAGGCGGTGCTCAAGCGCGGCCACGGTTCGCAGACGCACGCCGACGCGCTAAGCTTCCACGGCTTCGATCTGCTCGAACTCGACGGCAAGGACCTGACCAAGCAGACGAACATCGAGCGCAAGGAACGGCTCGAGGCGTTGCTCGCCCAGGCCAAGCCGCCGATCCACGTCGCCGACCATGTCATCGGCGCGGGCGAAACGCTGTTCAAGGCGATGTGCGCTGCCGGGCAGGAAGGGATCATCTCGAAACGCATTGAGGCGGCCTATGTCGGCCGGCGAACGAAGAGCTGGGTCAAGGTCAAATGCACCAACCGGCAGGAGTTCGTGATCGTTGGCTCGACCAAGAGCTCGGCTAAAGCCCGCCCCTTCGCCTCGCTGCTGCTGGCGCAACATGAAGGCGGCAAGCTCGTCTACAAGGGCAAGGTCGGCACCGGCTTCGATGGCGCGCTGCTCGACGAGCTTGGTGCCGAGTTGGCGAAACGCACGCGGGATGCCGCTTCGCTGGAAGTTCCCCGCATCGAGTCACGGGGCGCCCGCTGGGTGGAGCCGGAGCTGGTCGCCGAGATCGCGTTCGCCGAGTTCACCGCCGAGGGCCGCGTGCGCCACGCCAGCTTCCTCGGACTCAGGTCCGACAAGCCGGCGGAGCAAGTCGCTCCGGAATCACCTTCACCGCCCCCCCCGGAGGAGCGGCCGGTGGCGATCAGCAACCGCGACCGTGTCATCTTCCCGGAAGGCGGGCAGACCAAAGGCCAGCTCGCCGACTATTACGCCGCCATCGCGCCGCTGATGCTCGCCTTCGCCGCCGATCGGCCGGTCAGCCTGGTGCGCTGCCCGCAGGGGCGGGCAAAGAAATGCTTTTTCCAGAAGCACGACAGCGGCGGCATCGGCGATCATGTCCGCCATGTGGCGATCACCGAAAAGGATGGCGGCACCGAGGACTATCTCTATCTGACCGACGCGGCCGGGCTGCTGAAATGTGTCCAGATGGGCACGATCGAGTTCCACGGCTGGGGCGCGCGGGCGAGCGCGGTCGAGGCGCCCGACCGCATGGCGATCGACCTCGACCCGGATGAGGGGTTGGACTTCGGAGACGTCAAGAGCGCCGCCGCCGACATTCGCGACCGCCTCGCCGAGATCGGCCTGACCAGCTACGCAATGCTTACGGGCGGCAAGGGTGTGCATGTGATCGCGCCGCTCACCACCGGTCACACGTGGGAGGCGCACAAGGACTTCGCCCGCCGCTTCGCCGAGGCGCTGGCGATGGCCGAGCCGGATCGCTTCGTCGCGACGATGAGCAAGGCCAAGCGCAAGGGCAAGATCTTCATTGACTGGCTGCGCAACCAGCGCGGCGCCACCGCGGTGCTGCCCTATTCGGCCCGCTCCCGTGCGGGCGCGCCGGTCGCGGTACCGATCTCGTGGGGGAAACTGGAGGCGATGGAGAACGCGCATCCCTTCTCGATCGGCGATGCCGAGGTTCTGCTGAAGCGCGCTGCCAGCAAGCCACTCGCGGGCTGGGGCTTTGCCGAGCAGACGCTTCCGAAGATCTGATCGAATATCCCCCCGAGCCAAGGAGGATTTACCGAGCCAACCACAGCCGCAGCACCAGCCCGACCACGCCCAACGCCGCCACGCCCCCGACCCAATACACCACCAACCACCCTAGCCGCGCCATCAGCGGCGTTTGCCGCTCGGGCGGCTCGAGGCGGGGCTCGAAGCGCATCAGTGGTAGCCGTGGGTGCCCACCTTGCCTCGGAACACCCAATAGGCCCAGGCGGTGTAAGCGAGGATCAGCGGCATGATCACCGCTACCCCGGCGAGCATGAACAGCTGACTGCTCTCGGGAGCGGCGGCGTCCCAGATGCTGATGCTCTCGGGCACTATATACGGGTAGAGGCTCACCCCAAGCCCGGCGAAGGTCAGCGTGAACAGCGCCAGCGAAAGCTGAAATGGCGCTCCCTCGCCGCCGCGCGCCAGGCTGCGGAACAGGAGGAAAGCGGTGATCCCGGTCAGCAGCGGCACCGGCGCGGTCAGGATAATCCCCGGCAAGGCGAACCAGCGCTTCCAGTAGGCGTATTGGAGAAAGGGGGTCGCCGCGCTCACCGCAGCGATCGCCAGCAGCGTCCCGATCGCGGCCGGCCTCGCCAGACGCCGGGCATGCGCTTGCCCGGGCCCCTCGGTCTTGGCGATCAGCCAGGTCGCGCCGAGCAGCGCATAGGCGACCACCACCGCGGCGCCGGTCAGCAGCGAAAACGGCGACAGCCAGTCGAGCCAGCCGCCAGCATAGGCCTGCCCCTCGACGCGGACACCCTGCAGCAGTGCGCCGAGCATGATTCCCTGCGCGGCGGCGGCGGCGAAGGACCCGACGCTGAAAGCGACGTCCCACAGCGCGCGGTGCCGCGGGTCCCGCCAGCGGAACTCGAAGGCGACGCCCCGGAACACCAGCCCGAGCAGCATGGCGATGACCAGCGGATAGGTGGCGGTGAGGATCACCCCATAGGCAACGGGGAAGGCGGCGAACAAGCCGCCGCCGCCGAGCACCAGCCAGGTCTCGTTGCCATCCCACACCGGCGCGATCGAGTTCATCGCGGCATCGCGCTCCCCTCCGACCTTGAAGCTGGGGAAGAGGATGCCGATGCCGAGGTCGAACCCGTCCATCACCACATACATGAACACGGCGAACCCGATGATCGCCGCCCACAGCGTGGCGAGATCGAGGTTGGCGATCATCGCACTGGCTCCCGGCTGGTCGTGTCGAGTGCCGGAGCGGGGGTGATGCCGGCGGTTCGAACGGGCTGAGCCGGCGGCTCGGATTCGCCGCGCGCAACATCGTTTCGCATCATCAACAGGATGTACCAGACGCCCGCGCCGAACACCGCGCAGTAAACCAGCACGAAGGCGACCAGCGATGCCGCGACCGCGGGCGCACCGAGCGGCGAATGCGATTGCGCGGTGAGGAGGTGGCCGTAAACCGTGTAGGGCTGCCGCCCGACCTCGGTGGTGATCCAACCGGCGATCACCGCGACGAAGCCGGCCGGCGACATCGCGAGCGCCGCGCGGTGGAGCCAGCGCCAGTCGTACAGCTTGCGCCGCATGCGTGCGAGCAGGCTCCATAGCCCGAGTCCCAGCATCGCGAAGCCGAGCCCGACCATGACCCGGAAAGACCAGAACAGCACCGACACCGGCGGCTCCAGCGCGTCGGGCACGGTGTCGAGCCCGGCGAGCGGGGCATTTGGATCGTGCTTGAGGATCAGGGACGAGGCCTTGGGAACCTCCACCGCATAGTCGATCCGCTTATTCGCGGGATCGGGGATGCCGAACAGGACCAGCGGGGCCCCATGCGGATGGCTCTGGTAATGGCCTTCCATCGCCATGACCTTGGCGGGCTGATGCGCGAGCGTGTTCAGCCCCTGCGCGTCGCCGGCGGCGATCTGCGCGGGAGCGACCAGCGCCGCCATCCACATCGCCATCGAGAACATGCGCCGCGCCGCCGGGTCCGTGCGATTGCGCAGCAGGTGCCAGGCACCAACGCCGCCGACCACCAGCGCCGTCGTCAGATAGGCGGCGGTCACGGTGTGGACGAGGCGATAGGGGAAGCTGGGATTGAAGATGATGGCGAGCCACGATCCCGCCGGCACGAATTGCCCCCTGGCGTTGATCGCGAAGCCGGTGGGCGTTTGCATCCAGCTGTTGACCGAAAGAATCCAGAAGGCGGAGATGAAGGTGCCGGCGGCGACCATCGCGGTGGCGGCGAAATGCAGCCCCTTGCCGACCTTGGTCATGCCGAACAGCATGACGCCCAGGAACCCCGCCTCCAGGAAGAAGGCGGTGAGCACCTCGTAGGCCATGAGCGGACCGATCACCGGGCCTGCCTTGGCGGAAAACACCGACCAGTTGGTGCCGAACTGATAACTCATCACCAGGCCGGACACGACGCCCATGGCGAAGGCGACAGCGAAGATCTTCAGCCAATAGCGGAACAGGTCGATATAGAGGTCGTCGCCGGTTTTCAGCCACAATGCCTCCAGCACCGCGAGATAGCTCGCCAACCCGATCGAGAAGCTCGGGAAGATGAAGTGGAAACTGATCGTAAAGCCGAACTGGATCCGCGCCAGGATCACGGGATCGAGAACGTCGAGCATTGGTTTGACCTCAATCCTCGGCGGTCTTGCGCAGCGGCAGCGGCACTATGCGCCTCAGCGCGCCGGCACCGACTGTCGTCTTCGTAGTCGTGCTCGCGTCCCTGCTCATCGCGTCAACTCCGCGCGAATATGGTCGCGGCACACCGCGCAGAACGGAAAGGTCGTCATCCGCATGCGGCAGAACGGCGAGGGTCGATAGCGGTCCGTCTCCCGATAGCGGGCGCCCTGGAACGTGCCGACGCTGGCGAGATCATGTGCGCCCTCCTGCCCCCTGAGCGCGGTCGGCGCCGGCGGAGCGTGGACGTTGCAGAGGTGGCGCCAGCTGGTCTTGAGAGGATCCTGCTGGTCCGACACGTTCGGCTCCAGGGGGTTGGGCTCGGCGAGATTGAAAGCGGCGTCATATTCGTCGGCGAGTCCGAAGGCGTGGCCGAGCTCGTGCAGCGCGATGCCCTCCCAGCGCTCCGGCGGGTCGGCGGTGTTGGTCGTCCATGAGGGCCGATCGCCGCCGAAGCCGCCGGCCCCGGCGCGCTTGGTGCTGTTGACGAGAACCAGCACCTTGTTCGGCACGATGCCGGCGGCGGCGACGAAGCGTTTCACCCCAGCGGAATCGCCTTGCAGGACCCGGCCGTTGATCTTGTTATCGCTGGCCCCGAACAGCGTACCGCCCGGCGGCGCTGGCCAGAACAGGCCGACGATGCCGAAGGAGACGCCGGCCTCGCCGAACGGCGACTGGCTGGCGATGAACGCGTGCAGCGTCCGGACCTGCGCGAAAAAGGCGTCTGCGTCGGTGAAGCGCTCGGACACGACCGCCAGTGTCCAGCGCGCCGGCGCTGCGGGAAAGCGCTCGACCCGTTGCGGCGGAGCAGCGGCTCGGGCTTCGGCGATCCGCGCCAGCGCGAACACCGCCGGCGCGCCGCCGCCGCCCTCGATCCGCACGGCATGAGCCTCGTCTGGCACATCAAGCGGAAGCGACAGTGGCGGCGTGGCCAGGCTCCATTGCGGCGTGCCACGCTTTCCCCGGCCTTCGACCGGCAGCGGCTCGGGCGGCTCGACCAGGACCGGCTCACCCAGTGTGCGACGGCGCTTGTCGAGCAGCTGAAGGCGTATCGGGCCAACATCGTCCGACCCGGGGGCGGCGCCGCGCGCGCGCGCCATCTCGATCGCACCGGCGGCACGCAGCGGTATCGTCAGC
>JBDSIY010000086.1:0-40180 GCA_039917735.1 Novosphingobium sp.
GGGTCGCGCCGGGCGAGATCACGAATGTCGCGGTTGACGCTGGGTATTCGGGCGATCTGCTCGGCGCCGAGCACCGTCGCAGGGCCCTGCGAGATCGAACCCGCGCCCTGCAGGCGCGTCGCGGTGACGACGATCGCGTCGCCCTCGGCGGGAAGGTCGATCGGGAGATTGTAGGTCTGGGCGACGATCGTGGAGATGTCGGTCACCTGCGAGTTGACGTAGCCTGGAGCACTGACGGTGACCGTGTAGGGCCCCCCGGGGCGCAGTCCGGTTACCGTAAACGCGCCGCTCTGCGAGGTCGTGGTGCGGCTGCGTGCCCCGGTCGCGGCGTTGAGAACCTCCACCGCCGCCCCGGCCACGGGAGCACCGGCGCTGGAGACGGTGCCGGCGATGTTCGATGTGGTTTCCTGCGCCATCACCGGAGCGGCGAGCCCGCCGACGAGCGAGACGGTGGCGACGCTGGCGGCGAGCAAATAACTGAACTTCATGATCCAAGACCCCATTTTTGTCCGCACCCGGGGCATCCTCGCCAGCGCCGTGACGTTCTCCGCAGTTGTTCCGGATTCGTGCCGAAACACCCCTGTTTGGGCGATCCCGTGCTATCAGCACCCCTCTGTTGCAACCGTCTGACATTGCCATGACGGTTGGCCTGTCAGGCACCTTTGACGCGAATTTTCTGTTGCATTGCGGCAAAAATGCCACGGCCTGCACGGCGTTGGTCGCCGGGATGCGGAAGACCGTGGCGTCCTCGTTCGGCTCCTTCTTGTCGGAATAGTCGAAGAACAGCGTCAACCTGCCGGCGCTGTCGTCATGGACGAATTTGGCATTAACTTGCCAGCCCTGCTGCTTGCCATTGAAGTTCCAGGCGCGGGCATACTGGCGGGCGGCGGAGACATAGGCCGAGTTGCCGTTGCCGAACTCGCCGCGGTCGAGGCGGACATAGCTGCGCGAGGTGCTGAAGCTGCCGAGGGTGGGGTTCACCAGCACGCCCATCTGCGGCAGCAGCGTCTGGATCGCCTTGAGTGGCGAAACGCCGGGCAGGATCTTCTGAATTTCAGACTGCGGGATGGCGGTGGCGGAGCGCGTCGCCTTGGCCGTGACGACGATGGCCTCTCTGGCCACGCCCGCATAGGCGTCTGCGGCGGCAGTGGCGTCCGCCGCGAAAGCGGGGGCGGCGACGGCGGCGGCGGCAAATGCACCGACCGACATAGATGTACGAAGCGAATGGCGAATGGACATAAGACGCTCATCGGCTGCTGGGCTGCAGCGCTTTGCGGGCAACCAGCCTTCGCTGATGGCGGGAATGTTGTGCTTTTGAGAGGCTTCGAGGAAAGATCGCCACGGTGCCGCCGTACGCTGCCTTGCCTTAACCGACCACCGGCCATGATCTCGGCTCGAATGCTCGGTGCGCTTGTGGCAAGGGGTACGCGCCGTCTTGCGCGGCAGGATGCGACATGACCGAAACCAGGCCGATCGAATTGGAGCTGAAGCTCGAAGCGGCGCGGGACGATCTGGAGGCACTTGCCGGCAGGCTCGCCGTCGCGGGATTCCAATTGCAGCAGCACGAGCAGCGCTCGATCTACTTCGATTCCCCTGGCAACGCTTTGCGCACGGCCGGGCTGTCGCTGCGCATTCGCGAGAGCGCAGGTCGGCGGATCCAGACAATCAAGGCGGAGGGGGTACAACTTGGCGGCCTGTTCGCGCGGCCTGAATGGGAGACTGTCGTTTCGGACGACACGCCAGTGATCGACGATGCCACCGGACCGTTACGGTCAATGCTTCCCGAAAATACGCTTAATGCGCTGGCGCCGGTCTTCACGATCTCGGTCGGCCGTCGCTCGGGGACCTTCGCCAAGGATGGCGCGCCAATCGAAGCAGCCGTCGACCTCGGACAGATCGAGGCGGGTGAACGGATGGCCCACATCGCCGAGATCGAGTTGGAGCTGAAAGAAGGTCCGCCCGCCGCCGTGTTCGCAATCGCGCGCAGCTTGGCGGACGTGGCGCCGGTGAAGCTTGGCGTGCTTGCCAAATCCGAGCGCGGCTATCGCTTGCTCGACGGTTCTGCCCACAAAGTTGCCAAGGCGGTGCGCCCGGTTTTCGGCTCTTCGCCAAGCGCGGCGGAAATGTTCGCCGCGATCGTCGCGGCCTGCCTGCGCCACTTCCGGCTCAACGAGGATTTGGTGACGGGCATTCGCGATGCCGAGGCGCTCCATCAGGCGCGGGTGGCGTTGCGCCGGCTCCGGTCCGCGCTGTCGATCTTCAAACCGATCATCCTCGACGATCGGTTCGAGCATCTCCGCATCCAGCTGCGCTGGTTGGCGGGGACACTCGGGGACGCCCGCGAGATCGACGTCCTCGTCGCGGCGGGAGAAAGCGCCGCCTCGATCGACGACGCTCGCCAAGCCGCATACGCCAACGTCGAAGATGCGTTGGGCTCGGCGCGGGCCCGCGCCTTGATGCTGGATCTGGTCGAGTGGACCGCCATCGGCCGCTGGCGCGTCGACCCGGCGGAACCGTCCGCGACCGAGCAGCCGGCGCAGATATTCGCGATTGCAGCTCTGGAGCGACTACGGCGCAAGCTTAAGAAGCGTGGCGCAAACCTGGCGGAACTCGACGACGATGCGCGGCATCAGGTGCGGATCGAGGCCAAGAAGCTGCGCTACGCGGCCGAGTTCTTCGCCGACCTGTTCGCCGATGGCAAAGCGAAACGGCGGGCGAAGCGGTTCGTTGCCGCCGTCCAGGGACTCCAGGAGCGCTTGGGCGACCTCAACGACATCGCGAACGCCCCTGCGTTGCGCGCTCGTCTCGGCTTGCCGGTTCAACCTGGGCCGGGACCGCAGATTCAGCGGCGGATCAAGCAGGCGGCACAGGCCTATGAGGAGCTGATCGGTCGCAAGCGCTTCTGGCGGTGAGCAGCGTGCTCAGCGCCATCTCAGACGAAATCCACGCTTCCGTTCCCGCGCAGAAAATTCACCCGCTTCAGCAGCTCCGGGCGATAGTCGGGCGACAGCACCGTACTGACGCCGATGAAGCTGGCGCTGCCGCTCTGCCGGCCTAGCTCCACCAGCACATAGCCCTGATGCATGTTGTCGGTCCACAGCACCTCGGAGTTGAAGTCGGCGAAGGCCCTGTCGAGCTTTTGCGACAGCTCGGGACCGAAGCCGCTTTCCATGAAGTCGCCGGGCGAGGAAACGCCGGCGGTTCCGAACTCGATCCCGGCGGGCTGACCGGCATCGTCGGCGAGACGATTCTGCCAGAAGCTGTGGCTGTCGCCCGAGAGGAAGATGAGATCGCCGGCGCCCGCCTCGCGGCTGAGCGCGTACAGCCGCTCTCGCGCCCAAGGATAGCCGTCCCAGGGATCGGTATAGAACGGCAACGAAAGCTGGCCCTTCCACGCGAGCACCGTCGCCGGCTCCTTGGCTGCACGGCGCAGGGCGTCGAAAGACGTGTCCGCGAGCTTGGGCGTGGGATCGGGCAGCAGCCCCGTCCGGACCAAATCGGGCACATCGATGCGCGCGATCAGCGAAGCGTTGCCGATTAGCCGCCAGGGCTGGCCGGCCTCGACCGAAGCCGCGAGCGCCTTGCCGAGGTCGTGCTCCAACTCGGTTGATATCATCCGGCGGTCAGGCGCGCCGAGCACTTCCTTTCGGAAGCGCGCAGCCGCCTCGGCGCTCGTCAGCGTTAGTGCATATTCGAGAAAGTCGATCTGCCTGGCGCGCGCGGTATGCCGCGTTTCCAGCGTGTGCAGCAGGGCGAGATCGCCGAAGCTGTAGTTGCGCCAGAACTGCAGCGGCGAGTGGCCGGACGCGGGGTCGCGCACCGGCATCCATTCGTAATAGGCGCGGATCGCGTTGGCACGGCGCGTCGGCCAGTCGCCTTCGGTCGCCGGCTGGTGGTTGTCGGCGCCGCCGGTCCAAGGGTTGTTGCAGACCTCGTGGTCGTCCCAGCAGGCAAGGAAGGTATGCGCGCCGTGCATCGCCCGCGAACCTGCGTCCGTCTTGTATTGGGCATGGCGCTGGCGATAGTCGTCCAGGCTAACGATCTCATGCGCCGGCTGGTGGACCCGGCCGATGCTATGCGCGACCGATGCGCCCCACTGATCGGCGCCGTATTCGTAGATGTAGTCGCCGGTGTGCAGCACGAAGTCGACGCGCGGGTCCTTGGCGATCGCGTCATAGGCGTTGAAGAAGCCGAACGCGTAGTTCGAGCAGGTTACCAGCGCGATGCCGAGCGATTCGAGCCTGCCGACGGGCAACGTCCGGGCGCGGCCAGTCGGGGAGACCGCCGCGCCCACGCGGAAGCGGTAATGATAGGTCGTCCCCGGCTTCAGGCCTTCGACCAGCACCTTGACCGTGTGATCGCGCTCGGCGCCGGCCGTCACCTTGCCGTGGCGCTGGACGCGGCGGAAGTCGGGTGTGGCGGCGACTTCCCAAGTCACATCCGGCTCCGCCGCGACCGTGACTCGCGTCCAGATGATCAGGCTTGTCGCGTCCGGATCACCGCTTGCGACACCGTGCGTGAAAACCGCGCCATCGGGAAGCGTCGCCGCGTCGGCGAGGCCGGGCACAGCCGCGAGCGCACCCACTCCGGCCATGCCGACGAGCAGCGCCCGGCGCGAGACCTGGCCCCCCAAATTCCGTTTCGTCATCATCTGATCTCGCCTTGATGGGCCATTGCCTAACCCGTGCCCTTGTTGGCGTGCCGATGTGACAGTCCGGGGACAGGCCCGGCGCATCGACGCCAGCGGGAAATGTCAGTTCGATGTCGGATCGATGACAAACACATGAAATTTGGTGGTCGAAAAGCAACACTGCCGCAGGTTCATACAACTGTCCGAATAACGTCACGGCACCGACGCCGATGGCAGCGATGGGCCCCACTCGAACCAAGTGGAGCAATTCGACATGACCCGACCTCGCCCCTCTCACCTGTTCGCCGCCAGCGTCTGCCTCGCCGCGCTGGCGATGACGCCCGCCTTCGCCAAGGATGCTGCCGCCGCTGACGCTTCCGCGGCCGAAGCCTCGGCCGCCGCGAGCGATGGCGATATCGTGGTGCTCGGCTTCGGCGAGACGCGCCAGGTACAGACCATAACCGCCAGTGATATCGATCTGCTCACGCCCGGCACCTCGCCGCTGAAGGCGGTCTCGAAGCTGCCCGGCGTCAACTTCCAGTCGGCCGACCCCTTCGGCGCCTACGAATGGTCGACCCGGATCTCGATCCGCGGGTTCAGCCAGAACCAGCTCGGCTTCACCCTCGACGGGGTGCCGCTCGGCGACATGAGCTACGGCAACTACAACGGCCTCCACATCAGCCGCGCGCTCATCTCCGAGAACCTCGGCACCGCCACGGTGAGCCAGGGCGCGGGCGCGCTCGGCACCGCATCGACCTCGAACCTCGGCGGCACGCTGATCTTCGCTTCGCGCGATCCTGGCCATGAACCCGATATCTTCGCCAGTGGCACCTATGGCAGCGACGACACCGTGCGCGCCTTCGCGCGGCTGGAGAGCGGCGACGTTGGGCCCTTCCGGGGTTACGTCAGCTACGGCTATCTCAATGCCGAAAAATGGAAGGGCGACGGTTCACAGCGCCAGCATCAGGTCAACGCCAAGCTGGTCGGCGACATCGCCGGCGGCCGCATGACCGCCTGGGTGAACTTCTCCGACCGCCGCGAAAACGATTATCAGGATCTTTCGGCCGACATGATCCGCCGGCTCGGCTACGGTTGGGACAATTTCGCGCCCGATTGGCAGAAAGCCTATCAGGTCGCCGCCATCTATCAGAACCAGGTCGCCGCTTCGGGTGGAGCGCGCGTCCTGCCCTATCCCAGCTATGGCCTGGCCTTCCCCTCGCCGATCCAGACGGTGGACGACGCCTATTACGATGCTTCGGGCCTGCGCCGCGACTGGCTGGGCAGCGTCAAGTTCGAGACTTCGGTCGACGAGCCGTTCCGCGCTTCGCTTCAGGGCTACTACCACTCGAACCACGGTCAGGGCCAATGGTGGACGCCCTATGTGCCAAGTCCGACCGGCGCGCCGATCTCGGTCCGCACCACCGAATACGACATCCGCCGCATGGGCGTTATCGCCACGATCAACTGGGACACCGGCATCAACAGGTTCGAGGTCGGCGGCTGGTACGAGAGCAATCCTTTCCACCAGGCGCGCCGTTTCTATTCGCTCGACAATACGCTCACCGGCAGCTCGCGCGATTCGCTGAAGTTCCAGGCCAACCCGTTCTTCACGCAATGGGACTTCAAGTTCTCGACCGACACGATGGTCTACCACGTGCAGGACACCCTCGACATCGGTGAGGCACTGACGGTGACCGGCGGCTGGAAGGGCATAAAGGTCGTCAATCACGCCAATCCGATCGTCCGCGCCAGCTTCCCCACGGGCCGGATCACATCCGAGGATCAGTTCCTGCCGCAGGTCGGCGCGCTCTTCCGCGTTACCCCTGATGCCGAGCTGTTCGCCAATTACACCGAGAACATGCGTGCCTTCGTGTCGGCGGTGACCTCCGGGCCGTTCTCGACCACCCAGGCAGGCTTCAACTTCATCGCCAGCTCGGGCAACCTCAAGCCGGAGAAGTCGCGCACGATCGAGGGCGGCGGGCGCATTCGCTCAGGCCCGCTCCAGGCCTCCGTCGCGTTGTATCACGTCGATTTCAACAACCGCCTGCTGGGCATCGCCTCAGGGCCGGGCATCGTCGGCGCGCCGACGATCCTCGCCAACGTGGGGTCGGTGCGCAGCTATGGTATCGAGGCGGCGGCGACACTCCGCCTGCCGCAAGGTTTCAGTGCCACCGCCAGCTATGCCTACAACAATTCGAGCTATCGCGACGATTTAGTCAACGGCGCCGGCGCGATCACCCTGTTGAAGGGCAAGACCGTGGTCGACAGCCCACGCCATATCGCCTCGGCCGAACTCGCCTATGACGGGCCGGTGCTGTTCGGCCGGGTGGGGGCCAACTACCAGTCGAAACGCTTCTACAGCTATCTCAACGACGTGTCCGTTCCTGACCGGGTCATCGTCGATGCGTCGCTCGGGCTGCGCGTGCCCGAGGGCATGGGCTTCCTGACCGGCTTCGCGATCGAGGGCTCAGTGACCAACCTGACCGACAAGAAATACGTCTCGACGATCGGTTCGAACGGCTTCGGCAACAGCGGCGACAACCAGACGCTGCTCGCCGGCGCCCCGCGCCAATGGTTCGTCACGCTGCGCCGGGGTTTCTGAGGCGCGGCGCTGCTCGCGGCGAAGTGCGGGGGCGCCTCGCCGCGAGCGATGGCCGTATGCGGATAGCGGCAGCAATGGCTGGCCTGAGCGTCGATCAGATGCCGACGGGCTTGCATTGCCCAACTCCGCGATCGGCGATAGATGGACTCCCTTGCAAGGGGTGCCGACTATGGCCAAGATCATTGCGGTCTACAGCATGAAAGGTGGTGTCGGAAAAACCACCATTGCGACCAACCTTGCCTATTGCTCAGCGACGCACTCGTCCTTGCGGACATTACTGTGGGACATCGATGCACAGGGGGCAGCATCGTTTCTGTTCGATCAAGAACGCTCGTCCACCAAGGCAAAACGAATATTCTCGCGAGAGATCGAGCCATCAGTATTGATTGAGCCCACCCGATGGCCAAACCTCGACCTGCTGGCTGCTGATATGTCGCTACGCCATCTCGACCGCACGCTGGCAAATGTGGAAAAGCCCAACCGTCTCCGTAAGCTCTTGCAGAAGCTTGCTCCAGCCTATGACCGGATCATCCTCGATTGCCCCCCTAGTCTCGGCGAGATCAGCGACCAGATGTTCCGGGCAGCCGACTTGATCGTCGTCCCGGTTCCCCCGACACCGCTCGCGCTGCGATCATTTGGGCACGTTCAAGAACATCTCGCCCGCAACGACGAGCGAAGGCCGCAGCTCCTGCCGGTCATCTCCATGGTCGATAGGCGCAAGAGCCTTCACCGTGAATTCGTGGCGGAACATGCCGAATGGCCGATCATCGCGCAGGCCAGCATCGTCGAACGCATGGCCGTCGAGCAATCCCCCGTGGTAGCCTTTGCTGGCGGGTCTCCGTCCAGCAAGGCGTTTGGGGACCTCTGGGAGCGGGTTGAACGGACCCTCGGCGATTGCCGCGCAGAGTAGATACCAGCGAGCATCCACCATGAGGACGCTTTAGGGGCTCGCAAATTCAACCAACTAATGCCCGATCCTGCCACAGCCTCCGATTCGCTATCGTAACTCCTGGACGCTGCGGACCGTCATGGAAGCTTCATGAAATTACGGCAGTCGGCTTGCAACTTTGGAGCGCCCATGAACCACTCTCCTAAGCCTCAGGCCGATCGCGACCGCATCAAGAAGAGCTCCGCGACGATTTCGACGAGGAACTCGAGCTGGAGCTCGACGAGGCCCGGCTCGAGGCCCTAGATACCCTTGGCGAGAATCTCCGAGGCGATCCGCTGGACCGTCGCACCTACTTCCGTGAGTTGTTCCGCCTGCAGGATTGGGTCGTACACCACGGTCTGCGCGTCGTTGTCGTCTTTGAGGGGCGCGATTCGGCGGGAAAGGGCGGCGCCATCAAGCGGATCACCCAACGGCTCAATCCACGAGTGTGCCGCGTTGCGGAACTGCCCGCACCCAACGAGCGCGAGCGAACGCAATGGTATTTCCAGCGCTATATCGCTCACCTTCCGGCCGCTGGCGAGATCGTGCTGTTCGACCGTAGCTGGTACAACCGGGCGGGGGTCGAACGCGTCATCGAATTCTGCAGCGAAGCTGAAGTTGAGGAATTCTTCCGCTCGGCGCCCGAATTTTCCTCGCCGGAGGTGATCCGGCTCGTGGTGCTCATGTACGTCCGGTTCCCGCTGAGCCTGCGCAACGTCGAGGATCTGTTCTTCGAGCGCGGCATCGATATCTGCCACGAGACGGTACGACATTGGTGGGAACCGGTTCGGTCCGATGTTCGCCGCCGACATCAGCAGGCAGCGTGTGAACCACATGCGGGCCTTCACGCATTGGAAATGGCTTCTCGACGAGGTGTTCGTGAGGATCAACGGCGAGCGTCATTATCTGTGGCGCGCCGTCGAACATGAGGGCGAGATCCTTGAAAGCCACGTCACCAGGAAGCGGGATAAATCCGCGACTTTGGCGTTCATGAAGAAAGCGCTCAGGCGCCACGGTCGGCCAGAGACGATCTTCACCGACGGACTGCGATCGTACCCTGCCGCAATGCGCAATCTGGGCAATCTCCACCGCCGCGAAAAGGGTCGCTGGCTCAACAACCGAGCTGCGAACAGCCACCTCCCATTCCGACGACGAGAGCGTGCGATGCTGCGGTGCCGGCGAATGAAGACATTGCAAAAGTTCGCCTCCGTCCACGCCAGCCTGCACAACCATTTCAACCAGGAGCGCCACCTCGTCGACCGCCAGACCTACAAGGCCCGCCGCTCGGCCGCGCTGGCCGAGTGGCAATCGCTCGCCGGCTGAAGAGCGCCGTGGCCGCCTGCTTGTTGTTGGTGACCCCGAAAATCTCGTCGAACTCGGCGGGGAACCCCGGGCGCGCGGCGGGTCGGACATCGAACTCCAGCCCCTCGAGCTAACGGCCGACATGTTCCTGCTCGCCCGGCGTGCCATCGGTTCAAGAGGAAAACGTAGCGGTTGACGGCCCGCTTGCCACCCGCCTCAAGGAACCAGCTCTCCGGAGGCATACCCGGCACGCCGCCAAAGCCGTAACCCGGCGATAGCCGTAGCGACCATATTGGCGCGCCAGCGCCACGATATAATCCGTGAGAGCTTCCTCGTCATCTGCCCTGCGCGGGACCTTGCGCTGCGTTGACCGGTGTTGGCCAAGCACCCGGCATATCCTGCGCTCGGATACCGCCCGTTCGCCACGCACATGATCGATGCAGCGCCGCCAACGCGCAGGGCTCAGAAGTTTCCCCGGGCCGCCTCCTGCAAAATCAGCTTGTCCAGCGTCAGGTCCGAGATCGCCCGGCGGAGCGGCAGATTCTCCGTCTCCAGATCCTTCATCCGCCGTGCATGGTCGGTCTTCAGACCGCCATATTCCTTGCGTCAGCGATAATAGGTCTGCTCGGTAACCGCGATCCGCCGGCACGCATCCGCTGTCGTCCCGCCTGCGCCAACCCAATCCGCCTCACGCAGCTGGCCGATAATCTCTTCCGGCTTGTGCTTCTTGCCCATTTCCAAACTCCTTCGTGATCCAAAATAACAGAGATTTTGGACCACTCAGAAGGGGGCAGATCAGCGGTGACGAGACATGCAATGACGCGGTGCTTGGGTTCAAGGTCATCGGACTTTAGATATGCACCGCGCGTCCGTAGGCCGCCAGCGTGGACTCGTGCATCATTTCGCTGAGCGTCGGATGCGGGAAGACGGTCTGCATCAGTTCGGCCTCGGTGGTCTCGAGCGTTTTGCCGACGACAAAGCCCTGGATCAGTTCAGTGACCTCGGCGCCGATCATATGCGCGCCGAGCAATTCGCCGGTCTTCGCGTCGAACACGGTCTTGATGAAGCCTTCGGCCTCGCCGAGCGCGATCGCCTTGCCGTTGCCCATGAACGGGAAGCTGCCCACCTTGACATCGTGGCCGGCCTCCTTGGCTTTCGCCTCGGTCAGGCCGACGCTGGCAATCTGGGGGTGGCAATAGGTGCAGCCCGGAATGTTGCCGCGGTCGAGCGGATGCGGGTGGATATCCGCGTTGCCGAGTTCCTGCGCGATCGCCTCGGCGGCGGTTACGCCCTCGTGGCTCGCCTTATGCGCCAGCCACGGCCCCTCGACGCAATCGCCGATCGCCCAGACGCCCTTGACGTTGGTGCGGCCCAGCTCGTCGATCCTGATGAAGAAGCGCTTGTCGGGCTCGATGCCCAGATCCTCCAGCCCGATGTTCTCCAGGTTGGGGACGATGCCGACCGCGACGATAACGTGGCTGAACTCCTGCGCCGCCTCGTTGCCGTCCTGGTCCTTGATGGTGACCTTTACGCCGCTTTCACCGGCCTCGACCGCGCCGACATTGGCCTTGGTGACGATCTTCATGCCCTGCTTGAGCAGCGCCTTCTCCAGGAAGGCGGAGACATCGGCATCCTCGACCGGAACCACCCGATCCATCATCTCGACGACGGTGACCTCGGAGCCCATGTCGTTGTAGAAGCTGGCGAATTCGATGCCGATCGCGCCGGAACCGATCACCAGCAGCTTGGTCGGCAGCTCGTTCGGGACCATCGCGTGGCGATAGGTCCAGATCCGGTTGCCGTCGGACTTGGCCTTGGGCAGTTCCCGCGCGCGGGCGCCGACGGCGATGATGATGTGCTTGGCTTCGAGTTCGGTCGCCTTGCCATCGGCGGCGGTGACCGACAGCTTTCCCAAACCTCCACCGGGGGCGGCGACCAGCTTGCCCTGCCCCATGTGCACGGCGATCTTGTTCTTCTTCATCAAATGCGTGACGCCCTGATTGAGCTTGCTGGCGACGCCGCGCGAGCGCTTGACCACCGCATCGAGGTCGGCGCTGATCCCCTCCGCGGCGAGTCCGTAATCCTTGGCGTGCTTCATCTGGTGGAACACCTCGGCCGAGCGCAGCAGCGCCTTGGTCGGGATGCACCCCCAGTTGAGGCAGATTCCGCCCAGGTTCTCGCGCTCGACGATCGCCACCTTCAGCCCGAGCTGCGCGGCGCGGATCGCCGCGACATAGCCACCGGGGCCCGAGCCCAGCACGATCACATCATAGCTATCCGCCACTGCCTTCATCCTCCCGTTCGATCCGGCGCGATTTGCCGTCCTCATCCACCGCGACGAAGGTGAATACCGCCTCCGTCACCTTGACCTCGTCCGCCTCGTGCCGGTGCCGCCGCCACGCCTCCACCTCGATCGTCATCGACGAGCGGCCGATGCCGAGCAGCGCGCCATAGACCGAAACCTCGTCGCCGATCTTGACCGGCAAATGGAACTGCATCCCGTCCATCGCCACGGTCACCGCCCGCCCGCGCGAGAAGCGCGCCGCGATCAGCCCGGCGCCCATGTCCATCAGGCTCATCAGCCAGCCGCCGAAGATGTCGCCGTAAGCGTTGGCGTCGGCGGGCATCGCGGTGACGCGAATCGCGGGATTGCGGGGCGTGTCGGTCATGGCGCGACGGCTGCCCCAAACCCCGAGCATTGCCAGGCACACAAAATCATCGTTTCATATCCGATCGAACGAACTGGACATTGGCAGTCGTCCAAATCGGAACGCCGACGCCGAAGAAGTCCCGATCGTTGCTCCAGATATCGTGGTCGAAAGCAAGTGCCGCAGCCAGCACAGGCCAATCCGGCTGACCGCGAACGCCAAGACGCGCTCGCGCGACATCCTCTTGATCGATGTAGCCGTCCAATGACAAGACCTCAACCACGGCGCCCGCGATTGCATCGAAGTCGTCGGGGGACCATCCGCCCTTCCGCCCCGCCATCAGCCGGCTTTCCAGATATTGGTGGCTGGGCATCAGCACATCCACGCCTCGCGCCCGAAGCTCAACGATGAGCGGCAGCGAACGACCGAGAAACGCCGATACGAGGACGTTTGCATCGACAATCAAGCATCTTCGTCCAGCGGCGCGCCCCAGGAATCCAGCCTCATCTCCGCCAGCCAATCCTCAGGTTCGATACCTTGAGCCCGCATCTCGGCCTGCCAACGCGTTACGGATTCGAGCGCGCGCTTGGCGGCCTCGTGATCGAAGGGGCGCTTCGGACGGTATTCGCCCACGACCCTGCCGCGCTTGGTGAGTTCGATCACGGTATCGCCATCTGCAATTTCGCCGATCCGCTCGCGGAACTCCTTGATACCCATTTTCATTCGATCATTCCGGGCGAAAGTGTCACGTGAAGATACACCGTCGGCGCACACGTTCAAGCAATCATCCCCAGCGGGCTCTCCACATACTCGCGGAACGCCGCCATCAGCCGGGCGCCGTCGGCGCCGTCGATGGCGCGGTGGTCGAAGCTGCCGGTGGCGCTCATCGCCGTGGCGACGCCGAGCGCGCCGTCGGGCATCACCCACGGCCGCTTCTCGCCGGCGCCGATCGCCAGGATGGTCGATTGCGGCGGGTTAATCACCGCGGTGAACTGGCGGATGCCCATCATTCCCATGTTGGAGATGCTGGCGGTACCGCCCTGGTATTCCTCGGGCGCAAGCTTGCCCGCCTTCGCCCGCGCGCCGAGATCCTTGGTGGCGGTGGCAATCGAGGATAGCGAACGGCTACCCGCGTCCCGCACGATCGGCGTGATCAGCCCGCCGGGGATGCTCACCGCGACAGAAATGTCGGCACGGCTATAGCGGATCAGTTCGGCGCCGGCGAAGGTCACGTTGCATTCCGGCACGTCGACCAGCGCCTTGCCCAGCGCCTTGATCAGCAAGTCGTTGACCGAAAGCTTGACGCCCTGCTTCGCCAGCGCGGCGTTGATCTCGCCGCGCATCGCCATCAGCCGGTCGAGCCTGATGTCCACGGTCAGATAGATGTGCGGCGCCTGGCTCATCGACTGGGCGAGGCGGCGGGCGATGGTCTTGCGCATGCCCGAGAGCTTTTCGACCGTGTGCGGCACCCGGTCATCCAGCAATGCGCGGGTCTCGTCGGCCATCGCCACTGGGTCGGGCTTCTGTGCTGCGGTTGTGGCGGGCGCGACCTCTTTCGCGGCCGCAGGCGGGGCGGCGACAGGCTTGGCGCCCCCGGCCGGTGCGCTCTCGACATCGGCCTTGACGATGCGGCCGCGCGGCCCGCTGCCGGCGACGGCGGCGAGGTCCACGCCTTTTTCGCCGGCGAGACGCCGGGCCAGCGGCGACGCGATCACGCGATTCTCCTTGTGAACGGGTGCCTGGGCGCCGTTGAGTGCCGGCGCGGCGACGGCGGCGGGTGCCTCCTTAACCGGGGCTGGCGGCTGCGGCGCGGCGGTCGCAGGCTCGGCCTGGGCCTTCGCCGGAACAGCTGAGCCGGCGCCCTCCCCCTCATC
The DNA here is from genome assembly GCA_039917735.1 of Novosphingobium sp. Taxonomy (GTDB): domain Bacteria; phylum Pseudomonadota; class Alphaproteobacteria; order Sphingomonadales; family Sphingomonadaceae; genus Novosphingobium. Next base: position 13,985 of record JBDSIY010000086.1, read on the forward strand.
TTCGCCGGCCAGCAACGCGATGACGGTGCCGACCTTCACGTCCTCGCTCCCCTCGGGAATCGCGATCGCGGTGATGGTGCCCTCGTCCACCGCCTCGAACTCCATGGTCGCCTTGTCGGTCTCGATTTCGGCGAGGATGTCGCCAGAGCGCACCTCGTCGCCGGCCTTCACCAGCCATCGGGCGAGCTTGCCCTGTTCCATGGTGGGAGACAGCGCGGGCATCTTGATCTCGATCGGCATCCGGGCGTCGGCTCCAGGTTGAGGCTGAAGGATCTGGTGTCGTCTTGGCCAAAATGCGCAGGCGAGGCAAGCTCCCTTGCACGGGGGGCCGATCTGGCGGAATATCGGCGGCGCGGAGCCTGGCAATGCGCGTCTATCTGGTGATTATCGACGAGAGCGAGGAGGCGCATGTCGCGCTTCGCTTCGCGTCGCGCCGGGCCGCCAAGGTCGACGGCGCCGTGCATCTGCTGGCGCTGGTGCCGCCGCAACCGTTCAGCGCCTTCGGCGGGGTGCAGGCGACGATCGAGGAAGAGGCTCGGGCCCGCGCGGAAACGCTGGCTACCGCGGCGGCGAGCAGCCTGCTCTCGGAAGGCGGCACCATGCCGGTCATCGTCCTGCGCATGGGCGACCCGGAAAAAATGGTGCGCCAGTACCTCGCCGAGCACCCCGAGGTCTCAGCGTTGGTGCTCGGCCTGGCGAAAGAGGGCGGACCCGGCCCGCTGGTCGCCCATTTCGCGGGATCGAACACAAGCCAGCTGCCCTGCCCGCTGTTCCTGATCCCGGGTGGGCTGGACAATGAGGCGATCGATCGGCTGAGTTGAAGCGTTTGGGGCTGAGGTGGTACCGGCCGATCGTGCGCGCCTCTGGCTACCGTCACCAATCCCGCTCGTTTTCTTACAGTTCCCAAGCCCGTTCAGAGGGATCCGGTACCCCATCGTGGCATGTTCTGACGTACGAACGTTGCTGGCGCCATTAGCCGCAAGAGCTCTGGCATCACGTTGCAGGCGGAACCCGGCGAGCGCTCGGCTCAGCGCCGTGGCCGCCCCTGATGCCTGATGTTCGCCGGACGACCGCGCTGGCCGGCCGGGTGCTTGTCCCGACGCTGGAACCGTGGCGGCTTGCCGCCCGGCTCCACATCCCGGCCCTCGCCCGCCGGCGGCTCGAACTTCAACGCTCCGGTCAGCGGGTTCGCCTCGGCCAGCCGCAACCGCATCCTGTCGCCCACCGCGTGGCGGACGCCGCTGCTCTCGCCCACCAGCACCCGCGCCTTCTCGTCGTAGACGTAATACTCGGCGCCGAGCACCGAGACCGGCACCAGCCCGTCTCCGCCCAGGCCAAGGATCGTCGCGAACAGGCCGAACTTCTGCACTCCGGTGATGCGAGTCTCGAACACCTCGCCGACCCGCACCGACAGCCAGGCGGCGACATAGCGGTCGATCGTGTCGCGCTCGGCCTCCATCGCCCGGCGCTCGGTGCCGCTGATCGCCTCACTGACCCGGTCCAGATCCTCACGATCGCGGTCCGACAGCCCCGAGACCGCCGGCAGCGGCGGCTTCGGCGCCGGTTGCTCCAGCGCGAAGGCATCGACCAGCGCGCGGTGGACAAGGAGATCGGCGTAGCGCCGGATCGGCGAGGTGAAATGGGCGTAGCTGCCGAGCGCCAGCCCGAAATGGCCGAGGTTGGCCGGTCCGTAATAGGCCTGGGTCTGGCTGCGCAGCACCGCCTCCATGATCAGCGCCTTTTCGCTCTCGTCGGCGACATCCTTGAGCATGCGGTTGAACAGGCCGGGGGTGATCACCTGCCCCAGCGACAGCTGGCGCCCGAAGGTGGCGAGGTAGTCCTTGAGCGCGACCAGCTTCTCGCGGGTCGGCGGCTCGTGCAGCCGATAGACCACCGGCGCGACCCGGCTTTCGAGCGCCTTGGCGGCGGCGACGTTGGCGGCGATCATGAAGTCCTCGACCACCCGATGCGCGTCGAGCCGCTCGCGCAGCCGTATTTCGGCGATCACACCTTGCTCATCCAGCACCACGCGCCGTTCGGGAAGTTCCAGTTCGAGCGGATCGCGCTTGTCGCGCCCCGACGCCAGCGCCCGCCAGCAGGCCCAGAGCTTTTGGAGTTGCGCCTGCGCTTCGCCATGGTCAATCCGGCGCTGCGCTTCCTCATAAGCGATCACCTCGGCGATGCAGACGATCGCGCGGGTGAAGCGCCAAGCGATTACGCGCCCGCCGGCGTCGATCATCAGGTGGCAGGCCATCGCCGCCCGGTCCTCGCCGGCGCGCAGCGAGCAAATGTCGGCCGAGAGCAGTTCGGGCAACATCGGTACCACGCGATCCGGGAAATAGACCGAATTGCCGCGCTTGCGCGCTTCCCGGTCAAGCGCCCCGCCAGGTCGGACGTAGAAAGAGACGTCGGCGATCGCCACGACCGCCCGGAAGCCGCCTGGATTGGCGGGATCGTCGTCAGGCTCGGCCCAGATCGCGTCGTCGTGGTCCCGGGCGTCGCTCGGGTCGATAGCGACGATCGGCAGGTGGCGCAGGTCTTCGCGGCGCTCGACGCTCAGCTGCTGGCGGGCGGCGAGCGGGGCCTCGGCAAGCGTATCCTCGGCAAACACGTCCGGAATGCCGTGCTTGTGGATGGCGATGAGGCTGAAGGCGCGCGGCGCCAGCGGGTCGCCGAGCACCTCCGTCACCTTGACCCCGGCGCGCGGCGAGCGCCCGGCCGGCTCGGCGAACACCAGCTGTCCCGCATGGGCACCGCCGACATCGGCGACCGGCACCGCGTTCCTCTGGCGCTTGTCGACCGGGGCAAGCCAGGCTTTGCCCGCGCCGTCCACCTCGATCACGCCGAGCACCTGCTCGGAGGCGGAGGGCAGCTTGCGCATCGGATGCGCACGCCACTTGCCACCGATCTCCTCGGTCCGCGCTAGCACCCGATCGCCGACCTTCAGCGCGGTTCCCCGCCCTTTTTCGATGAGCCGCAGCCTGGGGGCCGGGCCCGCCTCCTCGGCGGACCACTTGTCCGGCACCGCCACTGCCTCGCCCTCATCGATTGCATCGACGCGCAGCACGGCGACGCGCGGGACGCCGCCGAGCCGATGGAAGGCGCTTTTGTCGCCATCGATCAGCCCTTCCTCGGCCATGTCCTTCAGCAACGCCTTGAGCTGGATCTTCTCGTGCCCCCTGAGGCCGAAGGCGCGCGCGATCTCGCGCTTGCCGGCCTCGACCGGGGACTCGCGCAGGAAGTCGAGGACCTGCTGCCGGCTTGGCAGACCGGGAGCGGATTTGGCGTCGGACATCGCGCCGCGTTGGCGTCGAACGGCGGCGAATGCAATGCGCTGGCGGCCGGGCAGGAACCGAAGCGCGCAATTGCCGCTTACCGCCGCGTTGCGTAGATGCGCCTCTCCGCCAAGCGAAAGCCCCGACACATGTCCAAACTCGTTCTCGGCGGGCTGATAGCCAGCAGCCTCCTCGCCGCCACGGCGCCCGCGCGAGCCGCGCCGACAGCTGCCGATTCCTTCATCGGCGATATTCTCGCCGATGGGCCCGATGCGGCCGCGATCACCCGGCGCTGCGATGCCTATGTCGCCGAGATCACCCGCAGCTTGTCAGCACTCGAACACGAGAGCGGCAGGGCGCGGATCGACACCACGCTCCAGCGCTACGACGATATCGTCAACCTGATCGGCTCGGCGGCGGGCGAGTTCTCGCTTTACCGCGAGGTGATGGGCGACGATGCCCGCCGCCAGGCAGGCGCACGCAGCGAAGTGCGGATCAGCGCCGAGGCCAACAAGCTCAACCTTTCGCGCCCGGTTTATGACCGGCTCAAGGCGATCCGCGCCGCCGGAGCGGACGGGGCAACACGCCTTTACCTGCAACGCACGCTCGCCGGGTTCGAGCGCGCCGGCGTCTCTCATCCGCCCGAGGAGCGCGCGCGCATCCAGGCGATGCAGGATCGCATCGCCGAGCTGGGCACCGCCTTCGAGAAGAACATCGCCGACGGCCGCAAGACCGTCGACGCCGATCCAGGTGAACTCGCCGGCCTCCCCGCCGACTTCATCGCCGCGCATCCGGCCGGCGCGAACGGCAAGGTGACAATCTCAACCGACACGACCGAGTACGTGCCGGTGATGACCTATGCGGACGGCGAGCCGCTGCGGCGGCGGCTCTACACCGCCTATATGACCCGCGCTTTTCCGGCGAACGAGCCGATCCTGCGCCAGATTCTCGACACGCGCCAGCAGCTCGCCACCGCGCTCGGCCGCAAGGATTTCGCCACGCTGGTGCTCGAGGACAAGATGCTCGATACGCCGGCGAAGGTCGAGGCGCTGCTGGGCGAGATGGCGGCGGTCGCCAAGCCCGCCGGCGAGCGCGACTACGCGAAGAAGCTGGCGCTGGTGAAGCTGCTGCAGCCCAGCGCCCCGACGCTCGATCCCTGGAGCAACGCTTACATCACCCAGCAGGTGCAGAAGCGCGACTATGCCTATGACCGGCAGGAGCTGCGCAAATACTTCACCTATAACGGTGTCCGCGATGGCATCCTGAAGCTGACCGAGGATCTGTTCGGCGTCGACATCCGCCCCTGGCACACGGCGAAATGGGATCCGGCGGTCGAGACTTACGAAGTCTACGACCGGGGCAAGCTGATCGGCCGGTTCTACTTCGATTCGCATCCACGCCCGGGCAAATACAACCATGCCAACATGGTGCCGCTGCGCAACGGCCTTTCAGGACGGACGATCCCGGTCGGGGCGCTGGTGATGAACCTGCCGTTCGGCGAACACGGCAACGGGCTGATGGAGCATGGCGACGTCGTCACCTTCCTCCACGAGTTCGGCCACATGCTGCACGGCATCTTCGGCGGGCAGCAGCAGCGCTGGGCTGGTCAATCGGGAGTGGCTACCGAGTGGGACTTCGTCGAAGCACCGTCGCAGATGCTGGAGGAATGGGTTTACGACTATGACACGCTGCGCGGCTTCGCGGCGGACCCGCAAGGCAATCCGATCCCGCGCGATCTGGTCGAGAAGCTGAACCGCGCGCGCTACTTCGACCTCGGCATGGGCGACATGCGTCAGCTCGCGCTTTCGAACATTTCGCTGCGGCTGCATCAAGCCCCCGCCCCGGCCAACCTCGGCGCGGCCGTGCGCCGTCTGGACGCCGAATACAGCATCATCAAACTGCCCGAGTTCACCGAATTCCAGGACAGCTTCGGCCATCTTTCCGGCTACTCGGCCATCTATTACACCTACCGCTGGTCGAAGGTGATCGCCGACGATCTGTTCACCTTCTTCAGCAGCAACGGGTTGCACGACCGCGCCACCGCCGAACGCTACCGGCGCCTCGTCCTGGCGCCCGGCGGCAGCAAGCCGGCTGCCGAACTGGTCGAGAATTTCCTCGGCAGACCGATCAGCCTCGATGCCTACAAGGCCGAACTGGGCAAGGATTTGTGAGCGTCTCTTCGGCCTACCTCCGCCGCCTCAGCACCAGGTAGAGCGAACCCGGCCCGCCGTGACGTCGGTGGGCGGGGCGGATCGCGGCGATGTCGGCGGCGTGGGCGCCCGCAGCGAGCCAGTCGCCGATCTTCGCCCGGATCGCACCGCGCGCCCGGCCACGATCCGCCGGTTCGACCGGGCGCGGACGGCCGGTGATCAGCAGCACCACCCGCGCGCCGTGCGCCTTGGCTTGCGCGAGCCCGTGATCGAGCCGCAGGTAGGCCGCGTCGAGCGTGGCGCCGTGGAGGTCGAGGGTGAAGTCCGGCTCGACCAGCCCGTGGGCAAGCCGGCGCTCCCAAGTTCCGTCGAGACCGACCCGTTCCTGCCCCAACGGGGGAGGGGCAGGGCCGCGCAGCTGGAGTGGGGGGGCAGGTGCGGGGGTGCGCGACTTGCGAGGCTCATCCTTCGCCGCCGGTGCCGCTCCACCGGCCGGCGGCGGGTCCCTCTCCCCGAGCACAGCTCGAGGAGGAATTAGCGGGCGCACCGTGCTGGTGACCTGGCGCCACAATGCCGCCTCCTCGGCCGAGAGGCGGCGCGGGAACTTCACCGCGCCCCGAGCCGCGCCAGCGTGCCCTTGGGCAGCAGCAGCAGCGCCTCGCCCCGCCCGCTCATGCCGCCGGCGATAGTCCTCGCCTCGGCGCCGGCGCCCCAGAAGCTGTCGAAGCGGTTAGCGCCCTTGATCGCGCCGCCGGTGTCCTGCGCGATCCACAGCCCGTTGGCCTCCGGCCGGTCGAGCCGGAGCCAGACCGGGGCACCCAGCGGCACGTAAGCGGGATCGGCCGCGACCGAGCTGCCGCGCCGCACCGGCACGCCGAGGGCGCCGATCGGGCCATCGCCGATCAGCTCGCGAAAGAACACCCAGCTCCGATTGGCCCGCATCAGCGCGCGGCCTTCCTCGGGGCGCTCGCGCAGGTAGCGCATGATGCCCTGCATCGAGCCCGGATATTGGCCCGGCCCCTCGCCGATCAGCCCTTGGTTGCGCATCAGCGTTCCGACGCCGGTATAGGCGAGGCCGTTCTGCCCGGCGTAGCCAATGCGCATGATCGAGCCATCGGGGGCGCGGAGCCGGCCCGATCCCTGCACCTGAAGGAAGAAGAACTCGACCGGGTCGGCGACCCAGGCGATCTCCAACCCGCGGTTGGCGAGCACCCCCGCCTCGATCGCGGCACGATCATAATAGGGCACATGCCGGCCAGTCTCGTCATAGCGGCCAAGTGGCATGCGGCCGCTCACCAACGGTTCGGCCTCGCCCGGCCGTGCGCGCACCAGGTCAGGCGGAAGGCCATAGACCGGGACGTCGAATCCGGGCGCGTGGACACGCACCCCAGCGATCTCCGGCTCGTAATAGCCGGTGACGAAGGCGGCGCCGTCGCCAACCCGCGCGGTCTCGAAGTACGTGGCGAAGAAGCGCGCGGCGTCGGCGGCGGGCCAGGTGGCGGATGCATCGCAGGCGGGGCGCCACTCCTCGCCGCGCGTCAGCCCGCTCGCGTCGGCGCGCGTCAGCAGCTTGGGGCAGCTCTCCCGGAACGAGGAGAGCGCCTCGCTCGCGTCGGCGGCCGCAAGGGGTAACGCAATCAAGGAAGGGCCGGCCCGGACGCCGGCCGAGAGCGCGTTGGCAATCGGCGCTGGGGTCGGCGGCGCAGGGGTGCGCTGCGGCGCGGGGCTTGGCCTGGGCGAGGGGGGTGGCATCGCCGCCGGCCCCGCCGGAACGAGACGTGCGCAGGCGCCAAGCAGCGCGGCCGAAGCCAGCGCGGCGACCACGCGCGCCCGCGGCATCAGCAAGCGATCAGCCCTCGTCGGTGGTGTCGAGAATCCAGTCGGGATCGGCGGATTGGACGTTGCGGGTGAAGGTCCAGATGTCGATCGCTTCGACCGCATCGTCGAGCGAGCCGGCGACGACATGTCCGTCCGCGTCGCGGGTCACGGCGGCGATGTCGGAGCGGAAGCGCAGCGAGATGCGGGCCACCGGCGCACGATATTCGGCGTCGACCAACGTCGTTTCCTCGATTCGGATCAGCCGGTTGTCGAGCGTCTCGCCGGCAGCAGTGCGCGCGTCGATCGCGGACTCGAAGCTGTTAAAGACGTCCTCGTCGCAGAACTGGCGAAGCTCGTCCTTGTCGCCGCGCCAGAACGCTTCCAGGATGATCCGATAAGCACTCTTTGCACCTTCGACGAAGGCATGGGCGTCAAACTTGCGGTCGGCGCCGCCGATCTCGCGAAGCCCGCGCTCGACGCCAGGCGTGGTGACGGGCAGCGGCTGGAGCCGCGCCGCCGGATTGGCGGGCTGGGAGTCGGACGATTGACGCGGCGCGTTCGTCCGCGCCCCCGGGGCGGCATGACCCTCCAGCCGGCCGGCGATAGGCTCTTCCTCGTGCTCCGCCCTGCGGCCGAGCACCGAATAGAGCCGCAGGCCGAGGAAGGCCGCGATCATTGCAAGGATCACGATCTCGACAGTCACGCGCCCGTCCCGCTCCTTCCTGCCGCCAAACACGGCATGATTGCCCGACATAGGGCGACTTTACAAATGAACAACGCGGGTGCCGGCGATTCGGGCATTTTTTTCCATATCGGACGGGCAGAATCGCGTCGCCGGAGGCCGCCGCCGACGCTTCCCTTTTCCGGAATCAGCGTCTAAGCGCGCCCTCCATAGCCTTATTGTTGGGAAGCAGCGCAAATGGCCGATGAAGGCAATATCATCACCAATCTCGATCTTGGCTCTGAAGGCAACGGCGAGGACCATGCCCCCGCCGCCGGCATTATCTCGCAATATATCAAAGATATGTCCGTTGAAAACCCCAATGCGCCGCAGAGCTTCCAGTGGCAGGATCAGCCGCAGCTCGACATCCAGTTCAACATCGGCTCGCGGCAGATCGACGCCGAGATTCATGAGGTCGAGCTGAAGCTGGTGGTCACCGCCAAGGCCGAGCCCGGCACCGCCTATGTCGTCGATCTCGTCTATTGCGGATTGATCGGCATGCGCAACCTCGAGGACCCGCAGGCGCATGCCTTCATCTATGCCGAAGCGCCGCGCATTCTTTTCCCCTTCGCCCGCCGCATCCTCGCCGACGCGGTCCGCGACGCGGGCTTCCCGCCGTTGATGCTCGATCCGATCGATTTCAACGGCCTCTACATGCAGCAACTCGCCAGCAAGGCGGAAGCCGAGCAGGGCGCGCCGGTGGGCAACGCCTGAGGGTTTTGGGCTGAGGTCGGCGGGACTTTGACCCGCCACCCGTCGTCATGCTGAACTCGTTTCAGCATCCATCCCGCCTCAAGCGCCGGCGATCGTTTCGTCGCTCAGCGGAGCGGCCGGCTTTCGGCTGCGGCGCCTCGCCGGAGGACAGATGGAACCTGAGACACTTTCAGGGTGACGAGCATGCAATGACCGAAGCCGGTGGTTCAGCCGTAACGCCTCGCCGATGACCCTCCTCCGCAACGTCGGCACGATCGGCGGGCTGACCGCGTTCAGCCGAATCTTCGGCTTCCTGCGCGACATGCTGCTGGCGCGGCTGCTCGGCGCGGGGCTTGCCGCCGATGCCTTCCAGCTCGCCTTCCTGCTGCCCAACATCTTCCGCCGGATGTTCGCCGAGGGTGCCTTCTCGCTCGCCTTCGTGCCGCTCTATTCACGCGCGCTGCATTCCGAAGGCGGCGAGGCGGCGGCGGCACGCTTCGCTGAGCAGGTGCTGGCGGTGTTCGTCTGGGTGCTGCTCGGGTTCTCGGCGCTGGCGATGCTGGCGATGCCGGGCGTCGTCTGGCTGCTGGCGAGCGACTTCACCCGCATCCCCGGCAAGTTCGACCTGGCGGTGGCGCTGTCGCGCGTCACCTTCCCCTATCTCGGCCTAGTCAGCGTAGTGGCGATGTTTTCCGGACTGCTGAACGCGCGCGGGCGGTTCGCGCCGGGCGCCTTCGTGCCGGTGCTGCTCAACTTCGTGCTGATCGCAGCGATCGGCGTGGGCGCGCTGTTGCGCCGGTCGGGGGCCGCCGACACATCGATCGCGCTGACGCTGGCGGGCGCGGTCACCGTCGGGGGCGCGGTCCAGCTCGCCTATATAGGCTGGGCAACGCGGCGCGCGGGCGTGTCGCTGAGGCTGGCGGTGCCGCGTGTGACCCCCGAGGTCCGCAGGCTCGCGGCGCTGATCGTACCGGCGACGCTGGGCGCGGGCATCTACCAATTCGGCCACGTCGTCGACACCTTCTTCGCGACATCGCTGCCGCAAGGCTCGCTGACGCTACTCAAATATGCCGACCGGCTGCATCAGCTGCCGCTCGGTATCATCGGCTATGCACTGGGCACGGCGATGTTGCCGATGCTGGCGCGCCACATTCAGACCGGGGACGGTGCGGGCGCGCGGAGTCTCCAGGCCGAGGCGCTGGAGATGGCGACGCTGGTGACGCTGCCGGCGGCGGCGGCGCTGGCGATCTGCGCCCCTGGCTTCGTCACCGCGCTGTTCGTCGGCGGGCGGATGACGGCGGCGGACGGCGCGGTGATGGCGCAAATCCTCGTCGCGCTGGCCTGCGGCGTGCCAGCCTATGTTCTAGTCAAGGTGCTCCAGCCGGCCTTTTTCGCCCGCGAGGACACGCGCACGCCGATGGCGATCGCGGGTGTTGCGCTGGTCGCCAACATCGGCGTCAACCTGGTCGTGGTGCCGCGCTTCGGCATCGTCGGCCTCGCCGGCGCGACGGCCTTTGCCGCGACGCTCAACGGCTTGCTCCACTACGCGATCCTGCACTGGCGTGGCTGGTTCAGCGTCACTACCGCGTTGGCGACCCGGATCGGCCGCCAGCTTGCGGCAACGCTGGTGATGGCGGCGGCGCTCTGGGTCGTCCAGCCGTTGCTGGCGGACCGTTACGGAGGTGACGCTTTCGAGCGGCTGTGGTCGCTCGTCGCGCTGGTCGGAGCCGGGCTGGCCGCATTCTTCACGGCGGCCTTCGTCACCGGCGCGCTCGACAAGCATCGCGTGGCGCGGCTACTGCGCCGGCGTCCGCCCGCCCCGGCTGAATGACCCAACCATCGAACGGTTTTTTCATGCGCATCGTCTCCGGCATCCAGCCCACCGGCAACCTGCACCTCGGCAATTACCTGGGCGCGATCCGCAACTGGGTGCGCATGCAGGACGATACGGCGGCGAGCGGCGGCGAGTGCCTGTTCTTCCTCGCCGATCTCCATGCGATCAGCATGCCGCACGATCCCGTCACGCTCGCTTTCAACACCCGCGAGATGGCGGCGGCGCTGATCGCCTGCGGCATCGATCCGCAACGCTCGGTGCTGTTCAACCAGGCGCAGGTTCCCGCCCATGCCGAGCTGCAATGGCTGCTGACCGGCACCGCGCGGATGGGCTGGCTGAACCGGATGACCCAGTTCAAGGACAAGTCGGGCAAGAACCGCGAGGGCGCCTCGATCGCGCTGTTCACCTATCCGGTGCTCCAGGCCGCCGACGTGCTGCTCTATCAGGCGACGCATGTCCCGGTGGGCGAGGACCAGAAGCAGCACCTCGAACTGGCGCGTGACATCGCCCAGAAGTTCAACAACGACTTCGGCTGCGGGACCGAGGTCTTCACCCTGCCCGATCCGATCATCCCGCCGCAAGCGGCGCGGATCATGTCGCTGCGTGAGGGGACCGCCAAGATGAGCAAGTCCGACCCCTCGGACATGAGCCGGATCAACCTCACCGACGATGCCGAGACGATCATGGCCAAGGTGAGGAAGGCCAAAACCGACCCGGAGCCGCTGCCCTCCGAAGCGGCGGGGCTGGCAGGCCGGGCAGAGGCGGCGAACCTCGTCGGAATCTACGCGGCGCTCGCCGAGGCCTCAGTCGACGCGGTGCTGGCTGATTTTGCGGGCAAGGGGTTCGGGGCATTCAAGCCGGCGCTCGGCGAGCTGCTGATCGAAAAACTGACGCCGATCAATGCGCGCTTTGTCGAGTTGCGGCAGGACCAACCCGCGCTCGACGCGATCCTGCGAGAGGGGGCTGCCAAGGCCCGGACGATGGCCGCGCCGACGTTGGAGCAAACCTATGCCGCGCTGGGGCTGCTGAGCGGCTGAACCGCGCCCAAGGGCCCGCCCGCCTACTCTCGGCGGAGCACTCCGGCTACCTTTTCCGACAGGTCCTGGATCGTGAACGGCTTCGCCAGGAAGTGCACATCGGCGAGGTCGATATCCTTGCGCAGCTGCTCCTCGGCATAGCCCGAGATGAACAGGATCGGCAGCTCCGGCGCGATCTTGCGCAGTTCTAGGCCCATCGCCGGGCCATCCATGTGCGGCATCACCACGTCGCTGACGACGAGATCGAACTCGCCGCCGCCGCGCACCAGCTCAAGCCCCTCCTCGCCGTCATGCGCGACGGTCACCGCATAGCCCTGGCGCGTCAGCGCGCGTTCGGCGACGAGGCGGACCGGCTCCTGGTCCTCGACCAGCAGGATCCGGCCGCCGTCGGCCCAGGCGCTGGGTGCGACTGTTTCCGGCGGAAGGGTCCGCCCCCCCGCAGCCCCATGGTGGACCGGCAGATAGACGGTGAAGCGGGTGCCTGTGCCCAACTCGCTGTCGGCGAAAACGAAGCCGCCCGATTGCTTGACGATGCCATAGACGGTGGACAGCCCGAGGCCGGTGCCCCTGCCCTGCTCCTTGGTGGTGAAGAAGGGCTCGAAAATCTTGCCGAGGTGCCGCGGAGCAATACCGCCTCCGTCGTCGCTGACCACCAGCGCCGAATATTCGCCCGTCGGCACGATCTCGCTGTGCTGGGCGCGCACGTCGGCAGCGATAATCCGCCTCGTCGCCAGTGTGACATGGCCCCTGCCATCGCCGCGCGCGTGAATGGCATCGCGGGCGTTGACGACGAGATTGATGATCACCTGGCTGAGCTGCTGCGGATCGGCCCGCACCGGCCCGAGATCGCGATCGTGGGTGACGGTGAACTCGATCTTCTCGCCGATCAGCCGCCTGAGCAGCTGCGACGCCTCGGAGACGACGTCGGGCAGCTGAATGACTTCGGGACGCAGCGTCTGCTGGCGCGAAAAGGCGAGCAGCTGGCGGGTCAGCGAGGCGGCGCGGTTCGCGCAGGCGCGGAGCTGCTGGATATCGTCATAGTCGGAATCGCCCGGCGTATGGCGCATCAGCATCAGGTCGCAGATGCCGAGGACCGCGGTCAGCACATTGTTGAAATCATGCGCGACGCCGCCGGCGAGCTGGCCGACCGCCTGCATCTTGGTTGCCTGCGCCACCTGGCGCTTGAGCCGCGTCTCCTCGGTCGAATCGGTCAGCCCAAGCAGCACCGCCGCCTCGCCCAGACCGCGCACCCCGGCCAGGCTGAGCGAGACCGTCTCGTCGGGCTGCGCGATCAGACGAACGGCGATGTCCCCCGCCGCCAGCGGCCCCTGGGCATAACGGCGGACCGACTGCGACAGCACCGGCTTGTCCTCGCGGACCACCAGATCGGTCGGATAGGGGGGCGCAGGCCTTCCCTCCTGCGCGGCGGCGCGCATGAAGGCGAGGTTGGCGAACAACAGCCGCCCGTCGCGGTCGGCCATCGCCAGGCCGAGCGGAAGCTGCCTGAGCAGCGCCTCCAGATGCGGCACCGCCGCGCGTGGCTCGCCGATGCCGCCGATGCCCACCCCGGCGTCGGCAATCAGCATCAGCGAAGGCGTCGCCGGTGTTTCGGACGGGCTTAACAAGTCGGGATCGGCAAGCGGGACGTGGAAGATCGACAGCGCGCTGCGCCGCTGCTCGTCCTGTTCCCAGGAGATCGGCTCGCCCTCGTCACGGCGCAGCAGCGAGAAGAAATCGCGGCCGGCCACGGGAGCCTCGGGATCGCCGAGCGCGCGCTGGGCGAACCCGGCGCTGGCACCTAGGATCGCGCCGCCGCCGTCGACGATGGCGGCGGCGAACCCCGCCTCGGACAGCGCCCGGCCGAGCAACCCCTCGATCTGCGAAGTGACAACGCCGACCAGATCAGGCGTCCCGCGCGCGGCCAGCTGCCAGACGAGGAAATCCTCACCCCGTCCGGCGCGGGTCACCGTGCAACGCCAGCTTCCCGTCGGCCCGGTCAGCGGCTCGGCGCTGCCGCTGCCGTCGCGCCACGCCGCGCGCGTCGCCTGGGTGAGCCGTTCCAGCGAAGCATCGTCGATCGGCAGGCGCGGTGGCGGGCTGGCGAGGCCGAACCACTGCTCGAAGCTTCGGTTGGCGCAGACCATACGCCCGGCGCGGTCGGTAATCGCCACGGCGCTGTCAGGGCGTTCGATCGCCGCGACGGTGACCGACCAGTCGGGCTGCGCCAGCTCCACCGGCGCAGGGGCGGGCCGGCGAAGCGACACGATCGCGGCGAGCGTGCCGAGCGTTACCAGGCCGCCGGCAAAGGCCCCGGCCACCAGCGGCTCACGCGTAATCAGCCATACCAGCGCGACACTCACGAGCAGCGCGGCGCCGACCGGAAGCCAGTCGCTCAAGCCCCGTCGGGCGGTTCCCGCCACGGTCATTCGCCGGTTTCCCGTGAACGCTGCAGCCGGGTTCGCCGCTTATGCCCGATCCACCACCGCCAAGAGAGTGCGGCGGTGACATAGCCGATGGCCGCCGTGCCGACCGAGATCACCAGCAGGCCGAACACCAGCGCCGGCGCCGCGTCCGACAGCAGCCATGCCGTCCACTGCCGCAGCCCGGCCCCGCTCTCCATGAGTGCGGAAAAGGTGGCAACATCGGCATGAAAGCCGAACCGGTTGCCGAGGTAGATCGACGCCGCCAGGATCAACGGCGTCGTCGCCGGGTTCGACAGGAACGTCATCGCGGCCGCTATCGGCACGTTGCCGCGAAAGGGCATGCATAGCAGTGCCGCGCCGACGATCTGCACGCCCGGGATCAGCGCGAAGATCCCGACCAGGAGGCCGATGCCGACACCGCGCGGCACCGAGCGGCGGGTGAAGCGCCACAGCTCGTGCCGGTGGGCCAACGGCCGCACCAGTCGGTTCTTCTCAAGCTGCTCGCGCGTCGGCATGATCCGCTGCGCCCAGACGGTGAAGCGGAAAAGGAATTTGCTCATCCTGGCCCGGATACTCGCGAGAAAATTAATTCCAAGTGATCACTTATCCGTGTTCGCGCATGATCCGGCCCTGTTCGCGCTTCCAGTCGCGGTCCTTCGCCGTCTGCCGCTTGTCCGCATCGTTCTTGCCGCGTGCAAGGGCGAGTTCGACCTTCGCGCGGCCGCGGCTGTTGAAGTAGATCGACAGCGGGACCAGCGTCATCCCCTTGCGCTCGACCGCGCCCTGAAGCCGGGCGATCTCGCGCTCGCGCAGCAGCAGCTTGCGCAGCCGTTTCGGCTCGTGGTTGTAACGGTTGCCGTGGCTGAATTCGGGGACGTTGGAGTTGACCAGCCAGGCCTCGCCGCCCCGGATCTCGGCATAGCTCTCGGCGATCGAGCCTTCGCCGAAGCGCAGCGACTTGACCTCGGTGCCGGTGAGCATCAGGCCGGCTTCGAAAACGTCGTCGATGTAATAGTCGAACCGCGCCCGCCGGTTCTCGGCGACGGTCTTCTGCTTGTCGAATGCGGCGTGTTGGGGGCGGACCATTACCCGGTGATGTAGGCGCGCGGGCTGGCTAGGAGAAGGACAAACCTCGCCCGATCACGCCGCGCGGACTTGCCCGGCGGCGCTCAACCCGATTACGCGACCGCTTCGGCGATCATGGCGCGAGCGATCGCGATCATCGTGTCCACGTCGACGGCAGCGGAGGGAATGCCGAGGCGGTAGCAGCAGAAGCCGTGGATCGTGCCCGGATATTCACGATAGGTGACGTTTACACCCGCCGCGATTAGCTTGGCGGCATAGGCTCGGCCCTGATCGCGCAGCGGATCGAGCCCGGCGGTGACGACGAACGTCGGTGGCAGGCCGGCCTGGTCGAGCAGCGTAGGCGCCCCCCGCCAGTGCCCTGGGTCCGCCGCATAGGCCGCGGTGAAATAGGTCATGTCCGGCAGATCGAGCGCGTATCCCGACGAGAACTGCCTTCCCGAGGGATATTCGCTGAACAGGTCCGATGCCGGGTAGATCGGCCACTGCATCAGCAGCGGCAGCGTCGCCGGCTTGTCGCGCAGCGCCAGCGCCGTTACGATCGTCAGCGTACCGCCGGCGCTGTCGCCGCACAGCACCAGCCCGGTGAAGCTCCGGTCGAAGGCAGCGGCGTTTTCCGCGATCCAGCGCGCGGCGGCCTCGGCGTCGTCGGGCTGGGCGGGCCAGCGGTGCTCGGGGGCGAGCCGGTACTCGACCGAAACCACCGGCAGGTCGAGCCCGCGAGCGATGCTGGCGGCGAGCGCCGCATGCGTATCGATGCCCCCCAGGACGAACCCGCCGCCGTGGTAGAACACGACGACGGGTCCAGGTTCGCGGCTTTCACGCGGGTCGAAAAGGCGCAGCGCGATTCCCCCGCCGGGCCCGGTCCCAGGTCTCGGCATCGTCACGTCCCGGATCGTCCCCAGCTCGCCGATCGGCAAATCCATCGGCGGGAAGTCCTCGGGCTTCATCTGGCGCATCATCGCGACCATCGCATCGCTGAACGGCGGACGGGCCACCGCGGCCAATCCATCGAGGAAGGCGCGCACGTCCGGGCGGACGACATGTTTGCTCATTTCCATCTGTGCAACTTGCTCCATCTGGCAGGCTCCTCCTCGAAGCCGGTCCTACACCCCCGCCGCCATGCCGCCGGTGACGCGCAGCGTCTCGCCGGTGATGAACTCGGCGCGGGACGAGGCAAGGAACAGCATCGCGTCGACGATGTGCCGCTCGGCGCCGTCCTGCTCCAGCCACTGCATCGCCTTGACCCGCGCCTTGGTGGCGGCGGGAAGCTCGGCGGCGATCGTTTCGGTCAGCATCAGCCCCGGCGAGATCGCGTTGACGCGGATCCCGTCCGGCGCGAGTTCGCGGCCGAAGGTGATCGTCAACCCCGCAACGGCGAGCTTGGAATCGCCATAGGCCGAGCCGCCCATATGGGCGGCCGAGGACGAAATGTTGACGATGCTCGCGCCCTTGCGCCCTTTCATGTGCGGCCAAGCGGCGAGGGTGCAGCAGACCACGCCGAGCACGTTGACCTCGAACAGGCGCCGCACTTTGGCGAGTCCCATAGTGGTAATCGGCTGGCCGTATTCGTCGCTGTGCAGCCCGGCGTTGTTGATGAGGAGGTCGATACCGCCGCGCGCCGCGGCCGCGCCGGCCATGACCTCACCCATCCGAGCCTCGTCGGTGACGTCGCCGGCGAGACCCTCGGCCGAGCCCCCGGAGGCGCGGATTTCGGCCGCAGCCGCTTCGGCCTCCCCACCATTGATATCGACCAGCACCACATGCGCGCCCTCAGCGGCGAGCGCGACGCCGAATGCCTTGCCGAACCCGCGCCCGCCGCCGGTGATGACCGCGGTGCGTATATCCCACTCGCCCATAGCCCTGCCTCCTCCCGAACGATTGTTACCGCCATGCAAGCATCGCCGGGCAGTCGGGGCAAGCACTGATTCGCCTCGGCCCCACGCAGCGCTTCCCGCCGCGGGCCGGACCATGGTAAGATGCGGCGGGGGAATGCTGGGGTGAAGCAATGTCCGGTCCACAGAAATCGCCGCCAAAGCTGCGAGGCACATGCTGCGAGCAGCGCGTCGCGATCCAGGCTCCGGCCGAGGCGGTCTGGGCAGTGCTCGCCGATTTCGCCGGATGGCCGGCGTGGAACCCGGTCTATGTCGAGACCGGGGGCACTCTGGCGGCCGGAGAGGCGATCACGGTGGCGGTCGCGCTTCCCGGCATGAAGCGGCAACGGGCGCGGGCCACGGTGACCGCTGTGGAGCCGCCCAGGCTGATCGAATTTTCGCTGCGCGGGTTCGGCGGACTGCTGCGCATCTGCCGCTATATCGACATTACATCGACCGGACCGGCGAGCTGCCGCGTCGGCAATGGCGAGATCATGGGCGGCCCGCTCGGCAGGATGCTGGCGCGCACCGTCGGCGGCAAGGTGCGCGATGGCCTGAAGGCGATGAACGAGGCGCTGAGGGCAAGGGTGGAGCAATCCGCATCGGTGTAAGTATGGTATTGTAAAGCGGCCATCCCCGGCCCACCTGCGCCGGCAAGGACGCGAAGGGATACCGCCCGATGGCCCATGATGTAGCCGTGCTGGTCGGCAGCCTGCGCACCGACAGCTTCAGCTTGCGGTTGGCGCAGGCGCTCACCCGCCTCGCCCCCGATACGATCGCCCCGCGAATCGTTCCGATCGGCGAACTGGCGCTTTACAACCAGGACCTGGAGGAGGAGGCGCCGGAGCCTTGGACAGCCTTCCGCCAGTCGATGGTCAAGGCCGACGCGGTGCTGTTCGTCACACCCGAATACAACCGATCGGTCCCTGCCGCGCTCAAAAACGCGATCGACGTGGGGTCGAGGCCCTATGGCAAAAGCGTTTTCGAGAAGAGGCCCGCCGCGGTGGTCAGCCAGTCCCCCGGCGCCTTGGGCGGCTTCGGCGCGAACCACGCGCTGCGCCACTCGTTGGTGTTCCTCGACATGCCGACGCTACAGATGCCGGAGGTGTATCTGGGGCATTCGGCCAAGGTACTGGGCCCGGACGGGGAGATCCGCGATGAGCAGGTGAAGGCTTTGCTCACTAAGTTCATCGAGGCATTCGCGGCCTGGGTGGGAAGGTTCGCGACGACGCCTGGCTAGGCTGGCGCCAGCCGCTCCAGAAAATCGATCAGACCGCGCTCTTCCGGTGACAGCCAGCGGGACTTGGCCGGCAGCTTCTCCGGCAGCAGCGGCAGCACTTCGGGCTCGCGGCGCGCGGCGGCCATGACCCCCGGGTGGATATAGGACTTGCGAACGATCGCCGGAGTGTTGCCGAGCCGCTCCGAGACGGCATCGAGAAGCGCCTTCAACCCGATCGTCGGGTCGGCTACAACCATGCCGAAGGCGATCGCCGAAGCGGTCCAGGTGCGGAAATTGCGCGCCGTGAATTCATCGCCCATGATCTCGTGCAGGTATTCGTTGACGTCCGCCGAACCGACCGCGACCGGCGAGCCCTCCTCGTCGAGGTACTGGAACAGATTCTGACCCGGCAGATCCTGCATCCGCTTGACGCAGCGCACCAGCTTAGGGTCGTCGCAATCGATCTCGTGCAACTTTCCGGACTTGCCGCGAAAGCGCAGCCGCAGGACCCCGCGCTCGATCTTCGCATGGCGATTGCGCAGCGTCGTCGCGCCGAAGCTCCTGTTGGCCTTGACATAGGCCTCGTTGCCGACCCGGATCGCGCCGGTGTCGAGCAGCGCGACCACCGTGGCGATCGCGCGATCCCGTGACAGCGCGCGACCGGCAAGGTCCGCCTCGACCCGCTTGCGCAACTTGGGCAGGGCGCGGCCGAACGAGGGGCAGAGCTGGAACTTGCGCGCGTCCCGCTCCTCGCGCCAATCGGTGTGATAGCGGTACTGCTTACGCCCGCGCGCGTCATAGCCGTAAGCCAGCAGGTGCGCGTTGGGATGGGGCGCGAACCAGCATTTCTCATAGGCCGGCGGCAGGGCGATGCGGTTGAGCCGGTCGATTTCGTCGCGATCGGTGATGCGGTCGCCGTTGGGCGAAAAATAAGCCCAATGGTTGCGGATGCGCCGGCGCGTGATCCCCGGCACATTATCCTCGAGATAGATCAGCGCGTCGCTCATCGCCGTTGTAAACGCACGAAAATCGCTGCGGTTGTCGGGAGGGCCTCGACAACGCGTCTGCGGGAACATAAAGTGAACTTATGACTCAAATAACCCTGCGCGAGAAGCTGGAGGTGCTTGCCGATGCGGCGAAATATGACGCGTCCTGCGCGTCGTCGGGCACAGCGAAGCGCGATTCCGCCAAGGGCGGAATTGGTTCGACGGAGGGCATGGGCATCTGCCACGCCTATGCGCCGGACGGCCGCTGCATCTCTCTGCTGAAGATACTGCTGACCAACGTCTGCGTCTTCGACTGCCACTATTGCATCAACCGCAAAAGCTCGAACGTCCGGCGTGCCCGGTTCACCGTCGACGAGGTCGTGCGGCTGACGCTCGGCTTCTACCGGCGCAACTACATCGAGGGGCTGTTCCTGTCCTCGGGGATCATCCGCAGCCCCGATTACACGATGGAGCGCCTCGTCGAGGTGGCGCGGAAATTGCGCGAAGAGCACCAGTTCCACGGCTATATCCACCTCAAGACCATCCCCGACGCGGATCGGGAGCTGGTCGAATCCGCCGGGCTTTATGCGGACCGCGTTTCGATCAACGTCGAACTGCCGACCTCGGCCGGGCTCAAGCGGCTGGCACCGGACAAGTCGGAGGTGCGGATCGCGGGGGCAATGGCGGGTATGCGCGAGGCGATCGTCGCGGCACGCGACGCCACCAAGCGCTTCAAGTCGGCGCCGCGCTACGCTCCCGCCGGCCAATCGACGCAGATGATCGTCGGCGCCGACGCCGCCACCGACAGCGACATCATTGCCAGCGCCGCCGGGCTGTATCGCCGCTTCGGCATGCGCCGCGTCTATTACTCGGCGTTCTCGCCGATTCCGGACGCCAGCGCGGTGCTGCCGCTGAAACGTCCGCCGCTGATGCGTGAGCACCGGCTCTACCAGTCGGACTGGCTGATGCGCTTCTATGGCTTTGCGGCGGATGAGATTGCCGGCGCGAGCCAGGCCGGGATGCTGCCGCTCGACATCGACCCGAAGCTCGCCTGGGCGCTCAAGTTCCGCGAGGGATTTCCGGTCGATGTCAACCGCGCCGAGCGCGAGAGCCTGTTGCGGGTGCCTGGGCTCGGCATCAAGGCCGTCACGGCGCTGCTCTCGGCGCGTCGCCACCGGCGGCTCCGGCTCGAGGACGTGGCCCGGCTCACCGCTTCGATCGCCAAGGTCCGCCCATTCATCGTCGCCGCCGACTGGCGCCCGACGCTGCTGACCGACAGCGGCGATCTCAGACGCGAGCTCACCCCCCCGGCGCGTCAGCTCGAGCTGTTCGCCGCGTGAGCATCCCCGATGCCGGCTCACCATACGTCATGCTGAAGCAAGTTCAGCATGCCGGGGGGCGGGTCAGCACATCAAAGCGCGAGGCTCGGAAACCGACCGGGCGTTTGTTTGTTGCTTCGCCAGTCAGGAGTCCGAACATGACCGAAGCCCGCATCTACGAAGCCTTGAAAGAGGATCACAATCACCACCGCCGGTTGCTGCAGCAGATCGGCGCGACGGACGACCGTTCCGAGCGCACCTCGCTGTTCGAGACACTGCGCAAGGAGCTGCAGGCACATGCCGCGGCCGAGGAGGAATCGCTGTACGCGACGATGCTCGGCAACCCCGATTTACGCGACGAAGCCCGCCATTCGGTGAGTGAGCACAAGGAAATCGACGATTTTCTGGGCGAACTGGTCGAGGCGGACGAGGGCTCCGACACTTGGACCGAGACCTTTGAAAAGATGCGCCACCGCTACCTGCATCACATCGATGAGGAAGAGGCGGACATGTTCCCCGAGGCGGCCGAGAAGCTGAGCGACGCCGAGGAAGAGCGGCTGTCGGAAACCTTCGAGCAGCGCAAGCCCGAGGAGCTGGCGCGGGCCGCCGAAGAACTGCCGGGTGACGCCCGCGAATAATCCCGCTGCCACGGCGCGCGCCTCCGCGCGCGTCGTGCTCCTCGCCGGCGCCGACGATTATCCCGGCTGGCGCGATGCCGCGCGACGCCTCGCCGCCTCCGGGGTGCCGGCCGACGATGTGGCTTGGCAGACCGGTGGCGAGCCCACCGATCTGCTTGCCGACCCGGGCCTCGCGCTTCCGCCCGAACCCGGGCGTGCGCTGCGCGTGTCTCGGCAGTTTCCGGAACTCGCCGAGACCGCGATCCTTCACCGCGACCCGGAACGTTTCACCCTGCTCTATAGGCTGCTGCTGGCGCTGCAAACGCAGACCCGGCTGCTCGACGATCCCGCCGACCCACTGGTCCGCCGCGTCCAGCTGCTCGCCAAGGCAGTGCGGCGTGACATGCACAAGATGCGCGCTTTCCTGCGCTTCCGGCAAATCGACGACCAACAGGGCGAGCGCTACGTCGCCTGGTTCGAGCCCGATCACCATGTCCTGCGCGCCAACGCCGGCTTCTTCGTGCGCCGCTTCGGCGCGATGCGCTGGTCGATCCTGACACCAGAACTGTCGATCCACTGGGACGGCGAGGCGCTGCGCGAAGGCCCGGGCGCCGATCGCGCGCAAGCCCCCGGCGAGGACGCGCTGGAGGAGATGTGGCACGCCTATTACGCAGCAACCTTCAATCCGTCGCGTTTGAACGTCGCGGCGATGGTGAAGGAAATGCCGCGTCGCTACTGGAAGAACCTCCCGGAAACGCGATTGATCGCGCCGCTCGTCGCCGGGGCGCAGGCACGGGAAGTCACCATGACCGCGCAGGTCGTCGCCCCTGAGGATCGTCCGACGACGCTGGCGGCGCTGGCGCAGGAGGCGCAAAGCTGCCGCCGCTGCCCGCTGTGGCAGGGCACCAACGGATGCGTGTTCGGCGAAGGCCCCGGCGACGCGCGGCTGATGGTGGTCGGCGAGCAGCCGGGCGACGGGGAGGACAAGGCGCAGCATCCTTTCGTCGGCCCGGCCGGAAAACTGCTGGACCGGGCGCTGGACGAAGCCGGGATCGACCGCGCCACGATCTATGTCACCAACGCCGTCAAGCATTTCAAATACGTCCAGCGCGGCAAGCGGCGGCTCCACCAGAAGCCCAACTCCGGCGAGATCGATGCCTGCCGGTGGTGGCTCGGCCAGGAGATCGGGCTGATCCGGCCGCGGTCGATCGTCATGCTCGGCGCGACCGCGATCCGCGGCGTCACCAGCCGCGCCGGAGCGGTCACCGCGCTGCGCGGCAAGCCGGTCGATCTCACCCGCGATGGCTTCGCGGGCAGTTCGGGCGTGGCGACGTTCCACCCGGCCTATGTGCTGCGGCTGCCCGAGCGCGAGGCCGCCGACGAGGCCTTTCGCCACATCGTGGAAGACCTTCGCCTCGCCGCCCAGACAGATCGGCGCACTTGATAACGTCATGTTGCCTGGGCAAACCCGTCCGCCTGGAACGGGCACAGTCATAGCGCGTTTTCACTGCGAGAAGCCGGAGTTCATTGCTATGTCCCTGATCCAGCTCACCCCCCCGCTGCCCGTCGAGGTGACTGGCAAGGGCAATGGACTGGCCTTCGCGGTCATGGAGAACGGACCCGACCAAGAGTTGGTGTGGGTGAGCGCGATCGACCTGACGGGCGAGATTTGCCACTCAACCAGCGCGCAGGTGCGGATGCGTTTGAAAGAAGCCGCTGCGCGGGGATCTGCCAGCGAAGACTCGCCGGCTTCGGCAACCGTGGGAAGGGCAAGCAGCCGGTATTTCAAGGACGAAGGCGGCGACATTTCGTGGAACCAAGCGCGAGCGATTGATATCCCCGATGCCGACGCCGAGCATTCGTGCTTCCCATGATGGGTTCGAAAAAACGCGGAATTATAGCGGTATTACCGGCCATTGCAGGAGGAACGCATGGATAAGACGATTCAGGAAGAGTTCTGGAAGGCTTTCGAGGACAGTCCGTTCATCATGATGCGTCTGGAAGGCGGCCATGGTCATGCCGAGCCGATGACGGCGGCGCTCGATCGCGATGCGCACCATGCGATCTGGTTTTACTGCGCGCGTGGCAACCGTATCGCCGGTGGCGGTCCGGCGATGGGCCAGTTCGCCAGCAAGGGACACGACGTCTTCGCATGCCTCGCCGGCTCGCTGACCGAAGAGAGCGACCGCGCGGTGTTCGATCAGCATTGGAGCAACCCGGTGGAGGCCTGGTTTCCCGGCGGCAAGAACGACCCGCAGGTGATGATGCTGCGCTTCGACATCGAGGATGCGGAAGTGTGGACGGCCGACCTCAGCCTGAAGGGCAAGGTCAAGCTGCTCACCGGCTCTGAAATTCGTTCGGACGAGGCGGGCAAGCACGCGGTGGGCCTAGTATAGCACCCGGCACGGAGGTCATGCCAGGCCGGATCCACGTGGGTGTCGGCGGCTGGACCTATCCGCCGTGGCGTGGCAATTTTTATCCGCCGGGTCTGCCGAAGGCGCGCGAACTCGAATATGCCGGCCAGCATCTGACCGGGATCGAGATCAACGCCACCTTCTATCGCCGGCAGACCCCGGAAAGCTTCGCCAGGTGGCGCGACGCGGTGCCGGCAGGGTTCGTGTTCGCGCTCAAGGGTTCACGCTTCTGCACCAATCGCAGGGATCTGCGCGAAGCCGGAGAAGGAATTGGCAATTACCTGGCGCAGGGGCTTGTCGAACTCGGCGACAAGCTCGGTCCGATCAACTGGCAACTTGCCGCGACCAAGCGGTTTGATCCTGATGAGATCGCCGGATTTCTGGAACTGCTGCCGCCCGTCTATCGGGGGTTGGCGCTGCGCCATGCGATCGAGCCGCGCCACCCCAGCTTTGCCGACCCTGCGTTCTTTGCCCTGGCACGCGCCGCGGGGGTTGCGGTGGTGCTCGCCGATGCCGAGAAGTACCCGTGCTTCGATGAGCTGACTGCCCGCGACTTTGCCTATGTCCGCCTGCAGAACGCCCGGGCCGCGGTCAAAAAGGGCTACGAAGGTCCCGCGCTCGCACGCTGGGCCGAGCGTGCGCGCGGCTTGTCCGAGCAGGGGCGAGACACTTTCCTGTTCTTTATCAACGGCGCGAAGGAGCGCGCTCCCGCCGCCGCCGAGGCCCTGATCGCGCGCTTGCAAACTTAATCTATGTCGTAATGCAACCGAATGCGTCCTAGCGCGTCTACCCTGCATCGTTTACGCGCCCCCTCGTTCCGGGGGCATTTTTTCAGGGGGAACAGTATGGGGCAAAAGCAGGCCGGCGGTTGGGTGTCTATCAGCCGCGATAGCGTGTCGTTCTGGACCGATGCCGCTTGGGTGATCTGCCTGCGGCTCAAGCGGATCGCGGGCGGCGGCAAGAACGGCAAGCAGGAAGCAAAGCGGATGGTCACCGAAAAAGTGGCGGCGCATGCGCAGTTTGTCCGCGACTTGGCCAAGGGCAAGGCCGGCAAGTCGCCGCAGTCGATCACCAGCAGAGTGATCGCCCACTATGGCCCGGGTATCCGGGCCAACCGCGATCGGCTCTCGCGCAAAGCCGGATAGCGACGGAAGCAAGCCGGCGGCGGCTGGGGCGTTCTTGTCCCGGCCGCCGCCTTTGCGCTTAACGGAAGTAGTTACGCTGTACGCTGACGACGCGGCCGTTGCGCGTATTGATCAACAACAGGTCGCCGTAGTGCCGGACATAGCGATAATACGCGCGTTGCGGCCGCTGCAGGCGATGGGCGCGCCAATCGTTGTAGTAGTAGTTCTGCCCCCAATACGCTCGGGGAGCAACCACGCCGACGCCGAAGCTGCGATATGCGAAGGGCGCGCGCCAGTGATGGCCATTATGTCGCATATCGCGCCGATCGTGGCGCCAGCCGCGATGGTCCTGCCGCCAATCGCGACGATCGTCGCGACGCTCATCCCGCCATTCGCGGTGACCACGATCATGATGATGATCCTGCGCCTGCGCCGCAACCGGTGAGAGCGTGGCCGCCATCAGAGCTCCAGCAAGAAGTTTCTTATTCATTCGAAATCCTTTCACAACTCCCGTTCCCGACCTGGAGCTGCCGTTTTATTCTTCGAACCCTGAACGTCCGAGGAATCGCTGCTTAACCTGCCAGCAGGATTTCAGTCGCCTATAACGCTCGGCCGCGGACGAAATGCATGACAAGCGCCACCAGCGCGATCAGCAACAGGATATGGATGATCCCAGCCGTCACCTTGAAGGCGAAAACGCCGAGCAGCCAGAGCACGGCAAGAACCAACGCGATTGTGACCCACATGGAACCACTCCTTTCCCAATCTTTTGCAGCGCCGTTGACTGACGCGCGCGCAAAACGCATTTCGGGCTCATCGGTTCCGCAACACGCCGTCGGGGCTGGGCCGTAAACAGGGATGCCTTGCGTTTTGCCTTCCATGCCGCACCAAATCAGCTAGTGGTAGAAAACTTACACTTGGTACCCATGCTGACCGATGGCCAAATGACCGGGATTGGTGGAATCCGGAACGGCAGCTTCCAAACTGAGGGGCTAGAAAACGGACCATGCCGAGGTAGGATGCGCCCCAATGGTGACCATGATCGATCGCTGGTGGATGTGGGTGATTGCCAACCTAATCGGTATGGCATTGTTCCTTTACCTCGCCGTCCAAACATGGATCGAACCGGAGTTGGCTAACGAGCAAGGAGCGAGCGGAGGCGAAGGGATCGTTTGGGGAATGACGGCGCTTCCGATCCTTCTGCTCTTTATGCCGGCGCATTTCATTTTCGGCTTCCTTGCACACCGGCAAAGAGAACGCTCCGGGAGTTGGCGCGGAGAACTGTTTGTTGGCGGCACGCTCTTGATCTGGATCGCTGTATTTGTCTTCGACAGTGTTCATCACGGCGCATGAACGAATGGAAGCTTATAGATCGATGGTTTGATGCCTGGAAAGGGCACAATTGGGTCGGAAGCCGACGCCGCCTCACCGGTACCAAGTGTCAGATTTTGACCACTAGCTTAAATCATGGCTTCGGCACCAGAAGCCCTTGGGCAGTCGCAAATTGCCAATCGGTCGGGGCTGATTGCCGGCTCCCGCGCGTTTCAGGATCTGGTTCGTGAGCGATCGCGTTTCACCTGGGGGCTGATGCTGTTGATCTTGGCGATCT
>JBDSIY010000087.1:0-11003 GCA_039917735.1 Novosphingobium sp.
GAGGCCGATTTCCTCATAGAGGTCTCGCGCCTCGGCCCAGTTTTCCTCGACTTTTACGTGGAGAAAGAGGTGGACCTTTTGCCCGAGCAGCGCCGCGAGTTCGCCGCGCGCCGCCTCGCCGATGGACCTGATCATTGTACCCCCCTTGCCCAACACGATCGCCTTCTGACTATCGCGCGCGACGACGATCTGCTGACGGATCTCGATCGATCCGTCCTTGCGCGGGGTGTAGCTTTCGGCGCGCACCGCACTGTCATAGGGCAGTTCGTCGTGAAGCTGGCGATAGAGCTGCTCGCGGGTGATCTCGCAGGCGAGCAACCGTTCGCTGGCGTCGGAAACCTGATCCTCCGGATAGAGCCAGGCGCCCTCCGGCATGGCGCGTGCGAGCCATTGCCGCAACTCCGGCACCCCGTCCCCGGTCAGCGCGGAAATGAAGAACACCTCGTCGAACGAAAACCCCTCGGTCAGCTCCTGGGCAAGCGCGAGCAGCTTGGGCTTTTCCACCGCATCGACCTTATTGAGCACGAGCAGCTTGCGCTCCGGTCGGTCATGCAGCGCTTCCAGGATCGGCGCGAGATCGTCGCGCCGCCGCTTGCGCGCGTCGACCATCAGCAGGATGGCGTCGGCGGTTCGCGTTCCTTCCCAGGCGGCGGCGACCATCGCCCGGTCGAGCCGGCGCCTGGGCGCGAAGATGCCCGGGGTGTCGGCGAGGACGATCTGCGCGCGGATCGGCTCGCCACCTGCGTCGGCAATCTCCGCCAGCGCGATGCCCATCAGCCGCGCCCGCGTGGTCTGCGTCTTGGCCGAGACGATCGCCACCTTCTGGCCGACCAGCGCGTTGACCAGCGTCGACTTGCCGGCGTTGGGCGCGCCGATCACGGCGACAAGGCCGCAGCGGGTCGTCAACTCTCTGTACCCTGCAGGGGACAGATCCCGGGAAAGGGGGCCATCAATCCAGCGCGGCGCTCGCCGCAACCCCTCGCCCCACCCTCTCCCCTGAAGGGAAAAGGGCTTTTGCGGGCCACGACCCGCTCATCCTGAGCCTGTCGATGGATCACCCAAACCTCCGCAGAAATTCCGCCGCCGCCAATGTCTCCGCATCCTGTTTGCTCGAGCTTTCCGCCTCGGCCTCGCCCACGCCCTTCACCGCTACCGCGACGGTAAAGCGCGCCGCGTGATCCGGCCCGGAGCGCTCGACCAACCGATATTCGGGCATCTTCCGCCGGTTTGCGGCCGCCCATTCCTGCAGAGCGGACTTGGGATGCTTGGTCCGCCCGGTCTGGCTGGCGAGACTATCCGCCCACAGCCGCCGCACCATTGCCCGCGCCGCATCAAAACCGTGATCGAGGAAGCAGGCGCCAATCAGCGCCTCCATGACGTCCCCCAGGATGTTGACGCTGTCACGCCCGCCGTCATCGTTCGCCTGCTTGCCGAGCCGCAGCTGGGCGCCAAGCCCCTGCGCGCGGCCAATCTCGGCGCAATGGACGCCGCTGACCAGCGCGTTGAGCCGCAGCGACAGCGTGCCCTCGTCCTCGGTGCCCTCGGCGTGCAGCCATTCGGCGATGGCGAGGCCTAGTACCCGATCACCGAGAAATTCGAGCCGCTCGTAGCTGTGGTTCTCGCCAGTGCTGCCATGGGTCAGCGCCTCGTGCCAGAGCGCCTCGTCGCGTGGCTCGACGCCGGCGAGCCCGGCGAGGAAGGCGCGGCTCGCGTCCGGCAACAAGGGGCCGACGGCGAGAGCGGACCCACTCACTGCGTCATTGCAAGCGGTGAAGCCGCAGGGCAGTCCAGGGCGCCACGCGGGATCTTGGATTGCTTCGCTACGCTCGCAACGATGAACGAAGGAAACGGCGGCATACTCTAGAACGTCCCGCCGATCCTGCTCCAGCGCGCGGCGGTGAGCCAGGTCCAGGGCTTCAGCCATTCGGCCCCGCCGTCGGTGGAGAACATCATCACCGTGGCGCGGCCGACGAGGTTCTCCTGCGGCACCAGGCCGATGCCCTGCCCCTCGATCGCCGGGAAGCGGCTGTCGAGCGAGTTGTCGCGGTTGTCGCCCATCAGGAACAGCCGGTCCTCGGGCACCAGGATCGGCGGCGTATCGTCCTGCGGCGTCTGACCGAGATCGAGCACGAAGTAGCTCTTCCCGTTCGGCAGCGTCTCGCGGTAGCGCGGATAGGCGCAAACCTGCGCCCCGTTCGCGGCGCTGCGCTGGAACTGGCGCAGGAAGCATGGCGTATTGGGGGAGACCGGGAGTTCGAAATCGGCGACGCGCTGCTTGGGAACCGGCTGGCCGTTGATGTGAACCTGGCCGCCGATCACCTGGATCTGGTCTCCGGGCAGGCCGATTACGCGCTTGATGTAATCGACGTCGTTGCCCGGCGGCGCCTTGAAGATCACCACGTCGCCGCGCTCGGGCTGGCGGGCGAAGACGCGCCCGGGGATCAGCGGCAAGCTGAACGGCATCGAATAGCGCGAGAAGCCGTAGGGCCATTTGGCGGCGAGCAGATAATCGCCGTCCAGCAGCCGAGGCAGCATCGATTCGCTCGGGATGTTGAACGGCGAGAACAGAAAGCTGCGGAAGATTGCGACCATCAGCACCAGCTTCACCACGAAGACGAAGAAATTCTCCTCCTTCTTGGCCGGTTTGACGGGCGCGGCGGGCGCGGGTTCCGGGGCGGCGATTACGTCTTCAGGCATCGCCGGGCCATGGTTTCGCAGCGGGGTTGCGTCAAGGGGATAGGTGGCGACAACGCGCAGTGCGAGTGCAACAAGCGAACCTTGGCCTTCCTATCGGCTCCATGCATAAGCCGCCGTGAGCCCGCCGCACACCGATAGGAATCCACGCATGAGCCAGACCGTCGATCAAAGCTGGGACGCCTTGCGCGCCCTGCCCCGCCCCAAGCTCGCCGACCTGTTCGCGGCCGATTCCGATCGCCTCGGCAAGCTCGCGACCAAGCTGGCGCTGCCGGGCGGCGACATCCTGTTCGACTGGTCCAAGACGCATCTCGACGATTCGCATTGCGCGGGCTTCCTCTCCCTTGCCGTGGAGGCGGGCTTCGCCGAGCGGCGCGCCGCGCTATTCGCGGGCGATATCGTCAACCCCACCGAGCAGCGCGCCGCCGAGCACACCGCCCAGCGCGGCGTCGGCAAGCCCGAAAGCGTCGAGGAGGCGCAGGCCTTCCATGTGCGGATGGCAGAGCTGGTCGATGCGATCCACAAGGGTTTGCTGGGCGAGGTCAGACACCTGATCCATATCGGCATCGGCGGTTCCGCGCTCGGGCCCAAGCTCGCGGTGGACGCGCTGGCGCGGGACGGCGCCCTGGTCGACGTCCATATCGTCTCGAACATCGACGGTTGCGCGCTCGAACAGGCGTTCGCCGCCTGCGATCCGGCGACGACGATGATCGCCGTCGCCTCCAAGACGTTCACCACCACCGAGACCATGATCAACGCGGAGAGCGCCCTCGCCTGGCTGCGCGAGAACGGGGTTCACGACAGCTACGGACACGTCGTCGCGCTGACCGCCGCGCCCGACAAGGCGGTCGAGTGGGGTGTGGACGAAACGCGCGTGCTGCCCTTCAACGAAGGCGTGGGCGGCCGCTATTCGCTATGGTCATCGATCGGCTTCCCAGTGGCGCTAGCGGTCGGCTGGCCCGACTTCGCCGAGATGCTGGAGGGCGCGGCGGCGATCGACCGGCATTTCCGTGATGCCGACGGCCTCGCCAATCTGCCGCTACGCGCCGCCTTCGCCGACCTGCTCTACACGCAGCTGCGCGGTTGCCAGACGCGCGCCTGCTTCGCCTATGACGAGCGGCTGGCGATGCTCCCCAGCTATCTCCAGCAGCTGGAAATGGAATCGAACGGCAAATATGTGTCGCTCGACGGCACACCCCTCGCCCGCCCGTCGGCGCCGATCACCTGGGGCGGCGTCGGCACCGACGCGCAGCACGCGGTGTTCCAGCTGCTGCATCAGGGCACGGTGCTGGTGCCGATCGACTTCATCGCCGCGATCCAGCCGGGCGACGATCTCGACGCCGCGCACCACCGTATCCTCCTGTCCAACTGTTTCGCCCAAGGCGCGGCGCTGATGGCGGGCAAGAGTTCGGACGACCCCGCCCGCTTCTATCCGGGCGATCGCCCCTCGGCGACGATCCTGCTCGACGAGCTGACGCCCGGCAGCTTCGGCGCGCTTCTCGCCTTCCACGAGCACCGCACCTTCGCCAACGGGGTGCTGCTGGGGATCAACTCCTTCGACCAGTTCGGCGTCGAACTCGGCAAGGAGATGGCGAAGAACATCGAAAGGGGCGGCGAACGCTTTGATGCGTCCACCGCAGCGCTGCTGGCGGCGGCGGGGATCGCGGGGTAGACGCCGTTGGGTCCGCGACCCGAGGCTATCGAACAGTGAGCCGCTACCGTGGTCAGCAACCGATCGACGCGATCGGCAAAATGGATTGGCGACAGCGCCGCCGCGTCACCATAAGCGACCAGCATAGATGGAGCGGCTGATGGCGGACTACGACTACGATCTCTTCGTCATCGGCGCCGGCTCGGGCGGGGTCCGCGCCAGCCGCATCGCCGCCTCGCACGGCGCGCGGGTGGCGGTGGCGGAGGAGCACCGGATCGGCGGCACCTGCGTGATCCGCGGCTGCGTGCCCAAGAAGCTGTTGGTCTATGGCTCGCACTTTGCCGAGGAGTTGCAGGACGCCGCCAAATACGGCTGGACCGTCGAGGGCATGCGCTTCGATTGGCCGACGCTGCGCGACACCGTGCTGCGTGATGTCGAGCGGATCGAGCAGGCCTATACGAACACGCTCGACAACAACAAGGTCGAGCATTTCCACGCCCGCGCAACGATCACCGGCCCGCATTCGGTCCAGCTCGCCTCAGGCCAGACGCTGACCGCCCGGATCATCCTCATCGCGACTGGCGCGTGGCCAGTGATGCCCGAGTTCCAAGGCAACGAGCACTGCCTGACCTCTAACGAGATGTTCCACCTGCCCGAGTTGCCCCGCCGGCTGGTGGTGCAGGGCGCCGGCTATATCGCGATGGAGTTCGCTGGCATCTTCAACGCGCTGGGTTCGCATGTCACGGTGATCAACCGCAGCGACGTGATCCTGCGCGGCTATGACGAGGGGCTGCGCGACCGGCTGCTGCAGATCACCATGGCGCGCGGCATCGAATACAAGTTCAATTGCCCGATCACCGAGGTGGAAAAACGCGAGGACGGCGCCTTCTGGGTCCACGCCGGCAAGCTCGACCCAATCTGCGCCGACGCCGTGCTGATCGCTACCGGCCGCCGGCCCAACACCGACGGGCTGGGGCTGGAGAGCGTCGGCGTCGCGCTGGGCGCCAAGGGCGAAATCCCGGTCGACGAGAGCAACCAAACGGGCTGCGAGAGCATCTATGCGATCGGCGACGTCACCGACCGCATCCAGCTCACCCCGATCGCGATCCGCGAGGGCCAGGCCTTCGCCGATACGCTGTTCGGCGGAAAGCCGCACAGCGTCGACTATGCCTGCGTGCCGAGCGCGGTATTCTCGCAGCCCCCCCTCGCCGCCGTCGGCCTGACCGAGGGGCAGGCGCGCAACCAGTACGGCAATGTGAAGGTCTATTCCTCGGACTTCCGGCCGATGAAGAACGTCTTCGCCGAACGCCACGAGCGCGGGCTCTACAAGATGGTGGTCGACGCCAACA
Source organism: Novosphingobium sp. (assembly GCA_039917735.1). Lineage (GTDB taxonomy): Bacteria > Pseudomonadota > Alphaproteobacteria > Sphingomonadales > Sphingomonadaceae > Novosphingobium. The sequence continues at coordinate 5,695 of JBDSIY010000087.1, forward strand.
CCGACCGCATCCTGGGCATCCACATGATCGGCCCGGAGGCGCCGGAAATCCTCCAGACGGCGGCGATCGCGGTCAAGGCCGGGCTGAAGAAGCAGGACTTCGACGACACCGTGGCGCTACACCCGTCGATGGCGGAAGAACTGGTGCTGATGCGCTGAGCGGCAAGATCGAGCACGGAGGCGAGAGTCGGTCTCTCACCCCCGTGCCTGCGGCGTAATTACGCGTAGCTGACGGTCACCTTCTGGCGACGGCGCATCGTCGCGCCAATCGCCGCGACGCCGGCGACCATCATTCCCCATGTCGCGGGCTCGGGGACCGCGCCACCTACCGAGAAGTTGACCTGCGGAATTCCGTTCAGCCCGTAACCGCCGTAGGTTGCGGTCGGCTGATTCAGCCCCGGGCCATAGAGCTGCTGGTCTCGCAGCCAGGTGTATTCCGGAATGTTCGTCAACCCGCTGGCGTAGGACGGAAACTGGCCGGTCTGATAGGTTCCGCCGATCGTATAAGTGCCGGCGGAGAGGAGCGTGCTGGCAATGCCGTGCCAGGCGAAGTGGCCCGTCACCGGGTCAGTGGGATCGACCAGTGCCGAGACAATCAGATTGCCGAGCGAATCCCAGATGCCGACGTCCTGAGCGGTGACGAAATCGACGGTCGTATAGCCAAGTGCATTGACCGTGACCGCGTTGCTCAGCGAAAAATCGAAACCGAGAGTGAACGGGCGACTGTCCGACAGGGTGCCCGCCGAAGTATATTCGTAAGCCGGAGTGATTGTCGGAGCGGCGTGGGCAACGCCGACAGTCGAAAGCGCTGCGCTGGCCAACAGCGCGGCAATCCTAGATTTGCTCATGAATTCTTTCCCCCAAAGACATGTGTATCTACGCATACGAGCATCACCTGGTGATCCTCGCGACAGCGAAATAACAAATATCAATGAGCGGAGCAAGCCTCACCCATTAAATCGTCCATGGATGCAAGGCATTGAAATATCGACGGTTTTTTCGTTGCCGCGACGATGCATCAGTCCTGTCCTAATATCGGACAAACGATGATCGGTCCGCCGGCATGCATAGTAACGGAGTCGCCGGGTCCCTTTCTTGGTGGCATGCTATACGCATCCCGGCGGCTGAGGCTGCGCGCTTGACGGTCCGGTCGGTCGTGCCTTAGGCGCAGCAGTCCACCGGAGCACTGGCTAGGGAGCAAGGGCGCATGTCAGCCAATATCGCGGAGATGGAACGGCGCCGGAAGGCGGCCAGGCTGGGCGGCGGTCAGCACCGGATCGATGCGCAGCATGCCAAGGGTAAGCTCACGGCGCGTGAGCGGCTCACCGTGCTGCTCGATGAACAAAGCTTCGAGGAGCTCGGCCTCTATGTCGAGCATAATTGCGTCGACTTCGACATGCCCGACAATCGCGTCCCCGGCGACGGCGTCGTCACCGGCTCCGGCACGATCAACGGGCGGCTGGTGTTCGTCTACAGCCAGGATTTCACCGTGTTCGGCGGCGCCGTGTCCGAGCGGCATTCGATGAAGATCTGCAAGGTGCTGGACAGCGCGATGAAGGCCGGGGCTCCGGTGATCGGCATCAACGATTCGGGCGGCGCCCGGATCCAGGAAGGGGTCGGGGCACTTGCCGGCTTCGCCGAGATCTTCCAGCGCAACGTCGATGCATCGGGCGTGGTCCCGCAGATCTCGCTGATCATGGGGCCGTGCGCCGGCGGCGCCGTCTATTCGCCGGCGCTTACCGACTTCATCTTCATGGTGAAGGACAGCTCCTACATGTTCGTAACCGGACCAGACGTGGTCAAGACGGTTACCAACGAGATCGTCACCCAGGAGGAGCTGGGCGGCGCGGTGACGCACTCCACCAAGACCTCGGTTGCCGATCTCGCCTTCGAGGACGATATGGAGGCGCTGCTCAGCGTCCGCGCTTTCTTCGACTTCCTGCCGCTATCGAACCGGTCTGGCGCGCCGCAACGCCCCAGTACCGATCCATGGAACCGCATCGAGGAAAGCCTCGATACGATCATCCCTCCGAATGCCAACCAGCCTTACGACATGCACGAGGTGATCGCCAAAACGCTGGACGAGGGTGAGTTCTTCGAGGTCCAGCCCAAGCATGCCGGCAACATCCTGTGCGGCTTCGGCCGGATCGAGGGGCGAACTGTCGGAGTCGTCGCCAATCAGCCGCTGGTGCTGGCCGGCGTGCTGGACATCAACAGCTCGAAGAAAGCAGGGCGCTTCGTGCGTTTCTGCGACGCGTTTGAAATTCCGATCATCACCCTGGTCGACGTGCCCGGATTCCTTCCCGGATCGAGCCAGGAGCATAACGGCATCATCAAACACGGCGCCAAGCTGCTCTATGCCTATGCCGAGGCGACCGTGCCGAAGATCACCGTGATCACCCGCAAGGCTTATGGCGGCGCCTATGACGTGATGAGCTCGAAGCATCTGCGCGGCGACCTCAACTATGCCTGGCCGACCGCCGAGATCGCGGTGATGGGCGCCAAGGGCGCGGTCGAGATCATCTTCCGCGGGCTCGACGCCGAGGCCACCGCCGAGAAGGTCGCGGAATATGAGGAGCGTTTCGCCAACCCCTTCGTGGCCGCATCGAAGGGCTTCATCGACGAGGTGATCTACCCGCATTCGACCCGCCGCCGGGTCGCGCTCGGCCTGCGCAAGCTGCGCAACAAGAACCAGCAGAACCCTTGGAAGAAGCACGGGAATATCCCGTTGTAGCTTGCTTGTGAAAGCCTCTCGGCGACGTTATAATGACCTTGTAATGTCACGGAATGCCGCCATGCGTACCGAGCGTGTCACTTTTCTTGCCAGCCGCGAGCAAAAGGCTGCGCTTGACGCCTTCGCGTCCGGTCGGGGTGAGTCGGTCGGCAATGTCGTGCGTGAGGCGACGAGCCGGTATATCGCGCAACCGACCGACGCAGAGCACGACGCCGAAGCGGCTCTGGAGCTGCTCCTCCCCGTGCTGGAAGAGATGTTGCCAAGGTGGAACCGGCAGATGGATTCCATGGAAGCGTCGATCAGGAAGGCGCGCGAAGCGATTGACCGCGCCCTGGCGGGCGACGCTGCATGAGTGCTGCCGAGAAGGCCTTGGGCATGATCAAGGCCGTGCTTACCTATCAAGAGCGCTTCGATAAGCTTGAGAGGAATCTCTGTGAGTTGAGCGACCGGCTTACCCGTCTGGCCGATAGCCACGCCAACTTGCGTGACCGCGTGAGTGCAATCGAAGGCTATCTTCGCGGCCGCTCGGATCAGTCCGCGCAGCCACGCCTCCCCAATCCGGGGTCATGACGAAAATGTAGATCGAAGGAAATCAATGGCCAATCTCGAAGACATCTACATCCTCAGCGCGGTGCGCACCGCGATCGGGGACTTCGGCGGGGCTCTGAAAGGCTTCATGCCCTCGGACCTCGGCACCCTGGTGGTGACCGAGGCGCTGAACCGCGCCGACATCGCGCCCGCCGATGTCGAGCATGTCGTGTTCGGACAGGTCATGCCCAGCGGGGTCAAGGACCAATTCCTGGCTCGGGTCTGCGCCCTGAAGGCGGACATCCCGGTCGAGACCCCGGCGCTAACGCTGAACCGGCTTTGCGGCTCGGGCGTCCAGGCGATCATCTCCGCCGCGCAGATGATGAAACTTGGCGAAGCGGCGATCACCGTCGCGGGCGGCGCCGAGAGCATGTCGAACGTGCCCTATCACGACCACAACACGCGCTGGGGCAAGAAAATGGGCGACAGCGTGCTGGTCGACGCGCTGACCCAGGGCCTGCACGATCCGATCGGCGACTATCACATGGCGATCACCGCCGAGAACGTTGCCGAGCGTCACCAGGTGACCCGCCAGGACATGGACGCGCTCGCCGTTGAGAGCCACGCGCGCGCCAGCCGGGCGATCGAGGAGGGCCGCTTCAAGGAACAGATCGTCCCGGTCGCGATCAAGACGCGCAAGGGCACCACCCTGTTCGACACCGACGAACACCCGCGCGCCGACACCAGCGCCGAGACGCTGGGCGGGATGAAGGCGCTGTTCAAGGAAGGCGGCACCGTCACCGCCGGCAACGCGAGCGGCATCAACGACGGCGCCGCAGCGGTGGTGCTGGCGACCGGCGCGGAAGTTCAGCGGCGCGGGCTCAAGCCGGCGGCGCGGATCGTCGCCTGGGCGCATGCGGGGGTCGACCCCGCCTATATGGGCATCGCCCCGGTCAAGGCAGTGCCGAAGGCGTTGAAGAAAGCCGGGCTGACGCTCGACGACATGGACGTGATCGAGGCCAACGAGGCCTTCGCCGCGCAGGCCTGCGCGGTCGCCAAGGAGCTCGGCTTCGACCCGGACAAGGTCAATCCCAATGGCTCGGGCATATCGCTCGGCCACCCGGTCGGCGCCACCGGTTGCATCCTGACGGTGAAATGCGTTTATGAGCTCAAGCGCATCGGCGGCCATTATGGCCTGATCACCATGTGCATCGGCGGCGGCCAGGGGATCGCGATGATCATCGAGAATTTGGCGTGAAACTGGGTAGGATGAACCACATCGGCGTCGCCACGCCCGATCTCGACGCCTCGATCGCGTTCTATCGCGAGGTAATGGGCGCCACCGACATCACCGCGCCGTTCGACATTCCCGAGCAGAAGGTGCGCGTCTGCTTCGTCAACACCCCGGACGCCAACGGGGCCCCGGGAGATTCCGGCGGCACCCAGATCGAACTGCTGACGCCGATCGCCGAGGACAGCCCGGTATCGGCGTTCCTCGCCAAGAACCCGCTCGGGGGCCAGCACCATGTCTGCTACGAAGTGCCAGACATTCTCGAGGCCAAGGCCTGGTTCGAGGGGCTGGGCAAGCGCGTGCTCGGCGACCCCCGGATCGGCGCGCACGGCACCCTGATCTTCTTCGTCCACCCGAAAGACATGGGCGGTCAGCTGACCGAGATCATGGAGACGCCGAAAGCGGCGCATTGACGAAACCGTCCTCTCCCTGAAGGCGAGAGGATTGGAGGTGACCCCATGACTGACAAGCCAATGATCGAGAAAAATTTGGGCGAGGACAGCGGCGCTGTTCCCGCGCCGCGCGGCGAAGCCTCACTAGCGCCCGGCAAGACCCACGCCGACTGGAAGGCCGCCGCCGCCAAGGAGGTCAAGGGCAAGGACCTTACCTGGCACACGCCCGAAGGTTTCCCGATCAAGCCTTTGTACACCAAGGACGATGCCAGCGATCCCGGCCTTCCCGGCTTCGCCACAGCTCGATGGTAAATGCTCCCTTTTCGGTCGTCACAATGGCTTTGACCGTGCCGTTCTTGCGGGAT
>JBDSIY010000088.1:0-10201 GCA_039917735.1 Novosphingobium sp.
TACGCCGCCGAAACCCGCGCCCGCCGCGCGGCCGGAGCGCCGCCGTTCGGCCGCTGGGCGGCGATCATCGTCTCATCCGAAGACGAGGCCGAAGCGCGCGACGCCGCCCGCGCCATCGGCGGCGCGCAGCCGCAGGCGAAGGACGTCACCATTCTCGGCCCCGCGCCGGCGCCGCTGGCGCTGCTGCGCGGCCGCCACCGCTATCGCCTGCTGGTCAACGCCCGCCGCTCGGCCGAAGTGCAGCGCATCATCCGCGCCTGGCTCGACCCGCTGCGCTTTCCTCCGGGGGTGCGGGTGGCGATCGATATTGATCCCTACAGCTTCGTGTAAAGCCATTACTCGACCTCCTTCTGCTCCCTTTCGAGCAGCGCCCGCTTGATCTCCGACCGATAGGCGTAGCCGCCGATCGATCCGTCGCTGCGTACCACCCGATGGCAAGGGATCAGCACGGCGACCGGGTTGGCCCCGTTCGCGGAGCCGGCGGCGCGTACCGCTCCGGGGCTGCCGATCTCCGCCGCGAGCTGGGCGTAGCTGCGTGTTTCGCCCGGCGGGATGGTTCGCAGAGCGCGCCACACCGCCTCCTGGAACACGGTGCCGCGCACGTCGAGCGGGATGTGGTGCGAACCCCCCGGCTGCTCGACGGCGGCGATCACCTCGCCCAGCAGCGTGGCGAACGCCTCGCCGCCTTCGATCAGCTCGGCGCGGGGAAAGCGCCGCGCCAAGTCGGCCGCGTTCTCGCCGAACGCCAGGCGGCACACGCCCCTGTCGGTGGCGGCGACCAGCATGGCGCCGAGTGTGGTGGGAGCCAAGGCCCAGCGAATCGCGACTCCGCGGCCGCCGTCGCGCCAGGCGGACGGCGCCATGCCGAGCCGCGCGCTGCTCGCCGCGTAGAAGCGCGACGGAGCGGCGAACCCGGCGTCATAGACGGCGTCGGTCACCCGCCCGCCGGCGCTCAGCGCGTCCACTGCGCGGCCCATCCGCAGAGCCCGCGCATATGCGGCCGGTGAGAGCCCGACGGCGCGCGTGAACAGCCGCTGGAAATGCGCGGGCGAATAGCCCTCCTCCTGCGCCAGTTCCGCCAGCGCCAATGGCTCCCCAGCCTCACGAATCGCCGCGATCGCCGCCGATACCGCGCGTTCCTCGCGCGATACATCATCGGGCGAGCACCGCCGGCAGGGCCGCAGCCCGGCCGCCCGCGCCTCACCGCCCCGGGCAAAGAACCGCACGTTGGCGCGCAACGGGTGCCGGGCAGGGCAGGACGGGCGGCAATAGATTCCGGTCGAGAGCACGCCGGTGACGAAACGCCCGTCGAAGCCATGATCTCGCGCGAGCACGGCCTGCCAGGCGCGGTCTGCATCGACGGGACCGGCGATCAGTGGCGCTGGTTCGACTTCCACACAATGGCGGGCATCCGCGACGCTGGTGCAATCGGTCATCGTCGTCTCCATGGCTGATGCACCGGCATTACCAGCCGCGCCGGCCATGCGCTTCCCGCAGCTTGCGGTCAAAGCAGCAGCCTGCCTAAGGCAGCGCCGATGATCCGAGTCCTGCCATCCCCGATGCAGCCGCTGCTGCTGGCGCTGCTTGCGCTGCTTGCGCCCGCGCCAGCCCGCGCCGAGGCCAGCGACATCGCCTCCGCGGCCCGCAGCGTCGTTCGGGTCGTGCTGTTGACCGATGATGATGGGCGGTTCGCGCTGGAGGGACATGGCTCGGGCGTCGCGGTCGGCCCGGACCTGGTCGTCACCAACGCCCATGTCGTCGAGCCGGCGCGTGGCGGCGATCACATCCGGATCGGCGTGGTCCCGCCCGAGGGCAAGTCGGGCTCCTTCGCGCGGATCGTCGCCTTCGCGCCCGACCGTGACCTGGCGCTGCTGAAACTCAGCGAACCGCTGAGGCTGCCGGTGGCGACGCTGTTCACCGGACCGGTCGGCGATGGCGAGGACGTGTTCGCGGTCGGCTATCCGGGCAACGTCGATCTGGCGCAGGGGCTGGGCGTCGGCGACATCGTCTCGCCGACCAGCCCGGTCAAGACGCGCGGGAGCATCTCGTCGGGGCGGTCGTCCAAGGCATACCAGACCATTCTCCACACCGCGCCGCTTGGGGCCGGCAACAGCGGCGGGCCGCTGCTCGATTCCTGCGGCCGGGTGCTCGGCGTCAACAGCTTCGGCACCGTGTTCAGCGGCGGCGATTCGGAATTCTACTTCGCGGTTTCGACGCCGGAGATCATGCGCTTCCTGGTCGCAGTCGGCGTCAAGCCGCGGTCCGCCGGCAATCCCTGTCGCAGCATCGCCGAGCTGGATCAGGCCGAAGCGGCCCGCTCCGAACAACAACGGGCGCGCTCCGATGCCGCCGAACGCAATGCCACCGCCAGCGCGCGCGATGCCGCGGAGCAGGCGCTGCACCAGGCGCTGTTCGAAATCGCCGAGGAGCGCGAGAATTGGCTCGGCGCCGCCGGCATCGCGCTGCTGCTGGCGCTGGGCGCCGGGGCGGGGGCGTGGTCGCTGCGCGAGCGAGACCGGATCGGCGAGGCAAGGGCGGCGGCGGGCGCCAGCGCGCTGCTGCTGCTCGGGGTCGGCGCGGCGATGCTCTCGCGGCCGGGTTTTGGCGAGGTCGATTCGCGCGCCCGGCTGATCACGGCAACATCGGCCAGCGCCCTCCGGCGGCCCGCTCCCGCGCGGACCAGCGCTCCGGCGTCGGGCGCGCTGGTCTGCGCGCTATTGCCCGAGCGCAGCCGGGTGACGGTCTCCCCGATGGATGACGTCCTGCTCGACTGGAGCAGCGACGGCTGTGTCGCCGGCCAGGAGCAGTACGGCCTGGGCGCCGATGGCTGGTTCCGCTTGCTGATCCCCGACAACGAGGACACTGTGATGGTGAGCCGCTTCGATCCCGTTGCCGCCGAATATCGAATCGATCGCTACTACATCGACAGCGACACCTTGGCGGACGTGCGCGCCGCCCGCGCCCGCATCCAGGCGCCGGCCTGCGGCGCCAGCGATGAGGCTGCGGCCCGCAGCTATGGTGAAGCGCTCGGGAGGGTGCAGGCGATGTTGCCCGGCCCGCCCAACGAGCGGCTGGTCTATCACTGCGCCCCTCGCGGAGCGTCGCCGCAAGCGCCTCCTACCTCCGCTCCCTGAGACGCCATCGCCCGCCTTGCATCCTGTCACAATCGTGGCTATTCGGCCCCCAACCGGGGTGGCCGCGCCGATTTTTGTGCGGAATATCAGGCCTCGGTTCACCCGATCGAAGGAACCGGCACGCGTGGAGAATTCCGGGGGGATCACCGCCAGTTTGCAGGGGCGCTATGCATCCGCGTTGTTCGATCTGGCGAGCGAGGCGGGAGTTATCAGCGCGGTCGAGGGTGACCTCGAACGGCTCGATGCTGCGATCCGCGAAAGTGACGATCTCGCTGCGGTGATTCGCAATCCGCAGATCAGCCGCGAGGCTACCGGCGGGGTCATGGCTTCGGTAGCAGGCCTGCTAGGGTTGACCGAACTGACCAAGAACTTCCTGGGTGTGCTCGCCGGCAATCGTCGGTTGGCGAAGCTGCCGCAGATCATCCGCGCCTTCCAGTCGATCTCCGCCGCCGCGCGCGGCGAGGTCACCGCCGAGGTGGCCAGCGCCCACACGCTCAACGATTCTCAGATCGAGGCGCTCCGCCAGAAGCTGCAGGAGCGCGAGGGCCGCACCGTCAAGATCAAGACCAGCGTCGATCCCGAGCTGCTCGGTGGCCTCGTCGTCACCATGGGCTCGAAGCGGATCGACGGCTCGATCCGCACCCGTCTCGATACGCTCGCCCAGGCCATGAGGGGCTGACCCGGACTTGATCCGGCTTGGGGCAAATAGAATAGTGAAAGGCTGACATGGAAATCCGCGCCGCAGAAATCTCGAAGGTCATCAAGGACCAGATCGCCAGCTTCGGCACCCAGGCCCAGGTCTCGGAAGTCGGCTCGGTGCTGTCGGTGGGCGACGGCATCGCCCGCATCCACGGCCTCGATCAGGTCCAGGCCGGCGAGATGGTCGAATTCGCCAACGGGGTGCAGGGCATGGCGCTCAACCTCGAGGCGGACAATGTCGGCGTCGTCATCTTCGGCTCGGACGCCGAGATCGGCGAAGGTGACACCGTCAAGCGCACCGGCACCATCGTCGACGTGCCGGTCGGGCGGGGCCTGCTCGGCCGCGTCGTCGACGCGCTCGGCAATCCGATCGACGGCAAGGGCCCGATCGAGGCGACCGAGCGTCGCCGCGCCGAGGTCAAGGCGCCGGGCATCATCCCGCGCCAATCGGTCAGTGAGCCGATGCAAACCGGGCTCAAGGCGATCGACGCGCTGGTTCCCGTCGGACGTGGCCAGCGCGAACTGATCATCGGCGACCGCCAGACCGGCAAGACGGCGGTGGTGATCGACACCTTCATCAACCAGAAGAACGCCAACGCGGGCGCCGACGAGAAGAAAAAGCTCTACTGCATCTATGTCGCGATCGGGCAGAAGCGCTCAACAGTGGCGCAGATCGTCCGCCAGCTCGAAGAGAACGGCGCGATGGAATATACCATCGTCGTAGCCGCCACTGCGTCCGAGCCGGCACCGCTGCAGTATCTCGCGCCCTACACGGGTGTTACGATGGGCGAATTCTTCCGCGACAACGGTATGCACGCGCTGATCGTCTATGACGACTTGTCAAAGCAGGCGGTCGCCTACCGGCAGATGTCGCTGCTGCTGCGCCGGCCACCGGGTCGCGAGGCCTACCCCGGAGACGTGTTCTACCTCCACAGCCGCTTGCTCGAACGCGCGGCGAAGATGAGCGACGCCAACGGGGGCGGCAGCCTCACCGCGCTGCCGATCATCGAAACCCAGGCGGGCGACGTTTCGGCGTATATTCCGACCAACGTGATCTCGATCACCGACGGCCAGATCTTCCTCGAAACCGGCCTGTTCTTCCAGGGCGTGCGCCCCGCAATCAACGTCGGCCTTTCGGTCAGCCGGGTTGGTTCCGCGGCGCAGACCAAGGCGATGAAAAAGGTCTCGGGTTCGATCAAGCTGGAGCTGGCGCAATACCGCGAGATGGCGGCCTTCGCGCAATTCGGCTCGGACCTCGATGCCTCGACCCAGAAGCTGCTCAACCGCGGCGAGCGGCTGACCGAGCTGTTGAAACAGCCGCAGTTCTCGCCGCTGCCGTTCGAGGAGCAGACCGTCTCGATCTTCGCCGGCACCCAGGGCTATCTTGACGGCATCCCCGCCAAACGGGTCACCGAATACGAGGCCGAGATGCTCCGCTTCATGCGCTCCGACCACGCGGATGTCCTTGGCGCGATTCGCGACAGCCGCGATCTCGGCGACGATGCCCGCGACAAGTTGAAAAGCGCCCTCGAAGCCTTCGGCAAGCAGTTCGCGTAAGGACCAACCGCGGCCGCAATCGTCGCCCTGAACTTGTTTTAGGGACCATCTCTCGGGATGGCGCTGAGCGTAGGGCGACATGGATGCTGAAACGAGTTCAGCATGACGAGCACGGGATGAGCTAAGGTAGCATGGCAAGCCTCAAGGAACTGAAAGGCCGGATCAACTCGGTCAAATCGACCCAGAAGATCACCAAGGCCAAGCAGATGGTCGCGGCGGCGAAGCTGCGCAAGGCGCAGGCGGCGGCCGAAGCGGCACGTCCCTATGCGGCGCGGCTGGCCGAGGTGATGGGCAGCCTGGCTTCGAAGATCACCGTCAGCGAGAATTCGCCCAAGCTGCTCGCCGGCACCGGCAGTAACCAGAGCCATTTGCTGGTCGTCGCCAATTCGGACAAGGGGCTGGCCGGCGCGTTCAACTCGAACATCGTCCGCGCCGCGCTGGCCAAGGCCAACGAGCTGATTCAGGACGGCAAGACCGTCCAATTCTACCTGGTCGGGCGCAAGGGGCGGCCGCCGATCCGGCGCGCCCATCCAACCCGCATCCTCCAAAACTTCGACACGACGCATGTCCGCGAGGCCGGCTACGCCGAGGCCGAGCGGATTACCGACGAGATCGTCGCGCTCTATGAGGCGGGCAAGTTCGACGTCGCGCATCTGTTCTATTCGAGGTTCCGCTCGGCGCTGGTGCAGGAGCCAACCGAGCAGCAGCTCATCCCGGTGCCCGCGCCCAAATCAACCGCAACGGATACCGGCGCGGTGGTTGAATACGAGCCGGACGAGGAGGAAATCCTCGCCGCGCTGCTGCCGCGCTACCTGCGCACCCAGATCTTCGGCGCGCTGCTGGAGAACATGGCGAGCGAGCAGGGCGCGTCGATGACGGCGATGGACAACGCCACCCGCAACGCCGGCGACCTCATCGGCAAGCTCACCATCCAGTACAACCGCAGCCGCCAGGCCGCGATCACCACCGAACTGATCGAGATCATCGCCGGAGCGGAGGCGCTCTAGGCGACTGAACCTACCGCGCTCCTGAGAAATTTTGAAAGCAAGAGAACCCATCATGGCCACCGCACCCGAACTCACCAAGCCCAACATCACCGCCGCCGGCCGCATTTCGCAGGTCATCGGCGCGGTCGTCGATGTGTCGTTCGAGGGCGCGCTGCCGGCGATCCTCACCGCGCTCGAAACCGACAACAACGGCAACCGGCTGGTGCTCGAAGTCGCACAGCACCTCGGTGAGAACACCGTGCGCACGATCGCCATGGATGCCACCGAGGGCCTGACCCGCGGCCAGCCGGTCACCAACACCGGTGCGCAGATCAGCGTTCCGGTCGGCCCCAAGACGCTCGGCCGCATCCTCAACGTCATCGGTGAGCCGATCGACGAGCGCGGCCCCGTCGGCGCCGAGAAGCGGGCCCCGATCCACGCGCTGGCGCCGCTGTTCGTCGACCAGTCGACCGAGGCGGCGATCCTCGTCACCGGCATCAAGGTCATCGACCTGCTTGCGCCCTATGCGCGCGGCGGCAAGATCGGGTTGTTCGGCGGCGCGGGCGTTGGCAAGACCGTGCTGATCCAGGAGTTGATCAACAACATCGCCAAGGGCCACGGCGGCGTCAGCGTGTTCGCCGGCGTCGGCGAGCGCACCCGCGAGGGCAACGACCTTTACCACGAGTTCCTCGACGCCGGCGTCATCGCCAAGGACGCCGACGGCAACGCCACTTCGGAAGGCTCCAAGGTGGCGCTGGTGTTCGGCCAGATGAACGAGCCGCCGGGCGCCCGCGCCCGCGTCGCCCTCTCGGGTCTGACCATGGCCGAATATTTCCGCGACGAGGAAGGGCAGGACGTGCTGTTCTTCGTCGACAACATCTTCCGCTTCACCCAGGCTGGCTCCGAAGTGTCGGCGCTGCTCGGCCGCATCCCCTCGGCGGTGGGCTATCAGCCGACGCTATCGACCGACATGGGCCAGTTGCAGGAGCGGATCACCTCGACCAACAAGGGATCGATCACCTCGGTCCAGGCGATCTATGTCCCCGCCGACGATTTGACCGACCCGGCGCCCGCCACCTCCTTCGCCCACTTGGATGCGACTACCACGCTCAACCGCGCGATCTCGGAACTGGGCATCTACCCGGCGGTCGACCCGCTCGACTCCACTTCGCGCGTGCTCGAGCCGCGCGTCGTCGGCGCCGAGCATTACGAGACCGCTCGCCGCGTCCAGGAAACGCTGCAGAAATACAAGTCGCTGCAGGACATCATCGCCATCCTCGGCATGGACGAGCTTTCCGAAGAGGATAAGCTGACCGTGGCGCGGGCACGCAAGATCCAAAAGTTCCTCAGTCAGCCGTTCCACGTCGCCGAGGTCTTCACCGGCATCCCCGGCAAGTTCGTCCAGATCGAGGACACGGTGAAATCGTTCAAGGCGGTGGTCGATGGCGAATACGACCATCTGCCTGAGGCAGCGTTCTACATGGTCGGCGGCATCGACGAAGCGGTGGAGAAGGCGAAGCGGCTGGCCGACGAGGCTTGATTTGGCGACCTGAGGGTTCCGGGGCTATATGGCCAGCATGAGTGTCGATACCCTCGCCATCGCCCGGAGCCCGCGCGCGGCGGAGCTTCCGCAGCCGCAGGCCGAGGTGATCGCGGCGGCCATCGGCACGGCGATCCTCGATGCCGCTGCCACGAAGGCTGATCTGGCCCAGTTGGAGGCCCGGCTGGCAAAGATAGAACACCTGAAATCGCATATGATGATGTGGTTCGTGGGCACGAACCTGACCATCGCCGCAGTCGTCATCGCCGCTATCAAACTCTAGGACGAACATGCCCCTTCACTTCGAACTCGTTACCCCCGCCCGCCTCGTCCGCTCCGAGGACGTGCATATGGTCGTCGTCCCCGGCTCCGAGGGCGAGTTCGGCGTGCTTGAGGGCCACGCGCCCTTCATGTCGACGGTGCGCGACGGGCCGCTCAAGGTTTACCGGACCGAGAATGGCGCGCCCGAGGAGATCATGATCCAGGGCGGGTTTGCCGAAGTCAGTGCAGGCGGCCTTACCGTGCTCGCCGAGCACGTCGAGGGCTGAACCCGCCGCCCGACGCGGTTGCGCGTTGAGCGCCTTCCTGGGCATTAGGGTATTGTCAAAGTTTCAACCATAAACCGGCCCAAGAGCCGGGACCCGGCTCATTGGACGAACCCCAGTCCCACGAGGCCGATCGATGAATGCATTCGGGCGACGCGACCAGCGTGGCGGCGGCGGGCCGGGGAGCGCACGTCCGGGCTTCGGCGTCGCGAGGGCGATGACCGGCGAGGGGATCGTGCCGGCTGGCGCCGGGCTGGCCCCGGGCGGAGACATTCTCACCGCCGGAGCGCTTCACGCCGAGCCCTGGCCCGCCGATCTCGGATCGCTGCGCGCCGATGCCATGACCCGGCTCACCGATCGCGCCAACGCCGTTCACCAGGCAGTGAGCGAGCCGGGTGGCTTCAAGGCCTCGGTCCACAAGATCAAGGAGCAGGTGCTGCCGCGCCTGCTCGAACGCGTCGATCCGGAAGCGGCTTCGACGCTTTCCAAGGAGGAGCTTTCCGACGAGTTCCGGCCGATTATCATGGAGGTGCTCGCCGAGCTCAAGGTCACTTTCAACCGCCGCGAGCAGTTCGCGCTGGAAAAGGTGCTGATCGATGAGCTGCTCGGCTTTGGGCCGCTGGAAGAGCTGCTCAACGATCCCGACGTCACCGACATCATGGTCAATGGGCCCGACCAGACCTACATCGAACGCAAGGGCAAACTGCAGCTGGCGTCCATCAAGTTCCGCGACGAGCAGCATCTGTTCCAGATCGCTCAGCGGATCGTCAACCAGGTCGGCCGCCGTATCGACCAGACCACGCCGCTCGCTGATGCCCGGCTCAAGGATGGCAGCCGCGTCAACGTCATCATCCCACCGCTGAGCCTTCGTGGCACCGCCATCTCAATCCGCAAATTCTCCGAGAACCCGATCACCCTCGACATGCTGCGCGATTTCGGATCGATGTCGGGGCAGATGTGCACGGCGCTGAAGATCGCCGGCGCCTGCCGGATGAACATCGTCATTTCGGGCGGCACCGGCTCGGGCAAGACGACGATGCTCAACGCGCTGTCGAAGATGATCGAGCCGGGCGAGCGGGTACTGACGATCGAGGACGCCGCCGAGCTGCGGCTGCAGCAGCCGCACTGGCTGCCCCTGGAAACCCGCCCGCCGAACCTGGAAGGCCACGGCGCGGTGACGATTGGCGATCTCGTCAAGAACGCGCTGCGGATGCGGCCCGACCGGATCATCCTGGGAGAGGTGCGCGGCGCCGAATGCTTCGACCTGCTCGCGGCGATGAATACCGGCCATGACGGCTCGATGTGCACGCTTCACGCCAACTCGCCGCGCGAGGCGCTCGGCCGCATGGAAAACATGATCATGATGAGCGACATTCGCATCCCCAAGGAGGCGATCAGCCGCCAGATCGCCGAATCGGTCGATCTTATCGTCCAGGTCAAACGGCTGCGCGACTGCACCCGCCGCATCACCAACGTCACCGAGGTGGTCGGGATGGAGGGCGACGTCATCGTCACCCAGGAGCTTTTCAAGTTCGAGTATCTGGACGAGACCGAGGACGGCCGCATCCTCGGCGAATACCGAGCTACCGGGCTGAGGCCGTACACGCTCGAGAAGGCGCGGCAGTTCGGCTTCGACCACGCCTACCTCGAAGCCTGCCTTTAAAGTGCGATGACTTCACACGGAACCGCTCATGTCGAGCGAAGTCGAGACACCGCGCGACGTGTCTCGACTTCGCTCGA
>JBDSIY010000089.1:0-7823 GCA_039917735.1 Novosphingobium sp.
GTAGGCATTCGGCCGGTCCTTCCACACCAGCCGGTATCCGGCCTTTTCGATCCCGGCGAGCGGCGCGGCGAGACCCGGCTGGTCGATCCGCGTCGCGAAAAAGGCGCGCCAGTCATACGGGTGGATCGCGTTCAGCGCCGTTATGAGATCGTCGCGAGTATAGGTCTTCTGGCGCGGGCCGCCGCCTGGGTAGGCGAAGAACGCGCGGGCGAAATCGTCGAGCCCGCGCGCGCCGCCGGTGCCATCGCGAATGATCTGGTCGGCCTCCAGCCAGACCAGCGCGCCCTCGGCGTAATAGTCCTCGCCCCGCGTCAGCGAGCCATGCGGCCGGGGCCGCCGTGCGCCGATGATCGGATCATAGGTCGTGTCGGCGATCGAGCGCCAGTCCCGCCCCGCCTGTTCCGCCAAGCCCGCCGCGTTGCGGGCGATCATGTCGAGCACGGTCTGCTTGGTCTGCAGCCCGGACCGCGCCGCCAGCACATAGCCCCAGAACTGTGTCTGCCCCTCATAGACCCAAAGCAGATCGTTCTGCATCGGCTGGCGGTAATCGGGCGTCCACAACCCGGCGGGACGGCGGAACTTGCCGTTCCAGGCGTGGCTCAACTCATGCGCCAGCACGTTGCGGTCCCAGTCGTTCGCGTCCCAATCGGCGAAGCTGCGTGGATCCAGCGAGTTCTCGCTCGATCGCTGGTGCTCAAGGCCGATTGCGCCCATCCGCGCGGTCAGCGCCACCAGCAGCGCATAGTGATCGAACGGCGGGGCGCCGAACACGGCAAGGCCCTGCTCGACCATTGAGCGAAGGCGCGCGAGATCCTGCACCCGCAGCACCAGTTGCTCGGGCGCATCGGCGACCACCGGCATGTTCACCGCATGGCCGAGATCCCAGCTCTTGAAGTTCAGCCCGGCGAAGATCGGCGAATCGACCAGCGTCTCATAATCGGTTTCGTCCCAGTCCACGCGTCGCCTGGCCAGCTTCATGCCGTTCAGCGCGCTCGCGGCGGTCCACCCTTGCGGGAACACCGCGCTCGGCTTGATCCGGATGCGGCGGACGTAGTGGCCGGCCGGATAGAGACTGACCTTCTCCCATTGCAGGTTCAGCATCTCCGCCGTCATGCTGATCCGGCCCTGCGCCGGCTCAAGCGGCGCGGTGTGGATGAATCTCGCGACCAGTTCGCGCGCGCCCTCGGGCAGCGCGACGCGGAAGGCATAAACTTCGATCGGATCGCGCGTCCAGGCCACGGACTTGCCGCCGACCGAGAACTTCAAGTCACCGATCAGATTGATCGGTCCGCGCGGCGCATGCGTGCCCGGCAGCCATTGCGGATAGAGCAGGGTGATGCTGCGCGCTCCGGGCGCCAGCGGGATCGTTTCCGCCACCCGGAACAGCCCACGCGTGGTGTCGCTGGCGTCGACGTCGAGCGTGATCGTGCCGCCCGGGTACGGCGTGTCCGCCGCCTCGGGAACCTGCGCGGTTAGCGGGGTGGCGATCCGAAGCTGTTGCGGCCGCGCGGGCGTGGCCACGCCCAGCATGAGCGCCGCCACCGTTAAACCGATCTGCATCCTCTCCATGCCCCCGTCATGCCGTGCCGCGTGGGTAAGGGCAACCGGCAGCATCCGCCCCACCCCTTCCGAAATCCGCCTGACCGGGCTAAGCGCCGCGCGCATGAGCAACGAGCGTTCAACTCCCCAGGCAATCCGCGGCACGCAGGACATCTTCGGCGCCGAGGCCGAGGCCTTCGCCCATGTCGTCGCCACCTTCGAGCGGGTGCGCCGGCTCTATCGTTTTCGCCGCATCGAAATGCCGGTGTTCGAGAAGACGGCGGTGTTCTCGCGCTCGCTCGGCGAGACCACCGATGTCGTCTCCAAGGAGATGTACAGCTTCGAGGATCGCGGCGGCGAATCGCTGACGCTTCGGCCCGAGTTCACCGCCGGCATCGCCCGCGCCTACCTCACTAACGGCTGGCGCCAGCACGCGCCGCTGAAGCTGGCGACCCACGGCCCGCTGTTCCGTTACGAACGGCCGCAGAAGGGCCGCTACCGCCAGTTCCACCAGCTCGACGCCGAGATCATCGGCGCGGCCGAACCCCAGGCCGACGTCGAGCTGCTGGCCATGGCCGACCAGTTGCTCAAGGAACTTGGCGTCGCCGACGGCGTGACGTTGCAGCTCAACACGTTGGGGGATGCGGCCAGCCGCGAGGCGTGGCGGGCCGAGCTGGTGCGCTATTTCCAGGACCATCGCGAGGCACTGAGCGAGGATTCGCAGCGACGGCTGGAGGTCAACCCGCTGCGCATCCTCGATTCAAAGGACTCGCGCGATCGGGTGCTGGCGGAGGGCGCGCCGCGGATCGACGATTTTTTGTCCGGGGAGGCGAGCGACTTCTTCGGCAAGGTCTGCGAGGGCCTCAAGGCCGCCGGAGTCGAATGGCAGCGCGCCCCGGCGCTGGTGCGCGGCCTCGACTATTACCGCCACACCGCGTTCGAGTTCGTGACGGATCGGTTGGGCGCGCAGGGCACGGTGCTCGGCGGTGGGCGCTACGACGGGCTGATGGAAACGCTCGGCGGTCCGCCAACGCCGGCGGTCGGCTGGGCAGCGGGGATTGAGCGGCTGGCGATGTTGGTGGGGGAGGCGGGAGAGGGCCTGAGCATCGCGGTCGCGCCCGATAATCTGGAGTTGGAGGTTGAAGCTGGAAAGGTCGTGACTCAGTTGCGCAGTGCCGGAGTGCCTGCCGACATGGCGTTTCGGGGTAATTCAAAGCGGCGCGTCGAGGTTGCCCGAAAGTCTGGCGCAAGCGGCGTCGTTTTCGTTCGTCGAAAGGACGATCCACGCGGAGAAGTTTACCTGCAATGGTTCGGCGAAGAGGAGAAATCCTTTGCTGTTCGCGACCAGGTTCTCAACGCTTTGGGCTTGCCATGCCTTGTTCACGGCAATGCGTGAACATTACCGATGCGTGATTGCCATCCAGCCGTCGCCCCTGTGAAGGCAGGGGCCCAGATAGCGGTGCGCCCTGACGCGACCGCTGCGGCGACGAGGATGGCTTATCTGGGCCCCTGCCTTCGCAGGGGCGACGGAGGTGATTGCTCATGATCGTCCCCGACTCGCGCCTTGCCCAGCTCGCCTCCCGCTTCGCCGAGCTTGAGGCACGGCTTGCTTCGGGCCGGCTAGAGGGCGACGCCTTCGTCACCGCATCCCGCGACTATTCCGAGCTGGAACCCGTCGCCCGCGCCGCCGCCGCCGTGCGCGCGATGCGCGGCGAGCTCGCCTCGCTCCAGGCGTTCGGTGACGCCGATCCCGAAATGCGCGGGCTTGCTGAGGAGGAGATCGCACGGCTGCGCGACGACCTGCCCGAGGCCGAACGCCAGCTTGCTATCGCCCTGCTGCCGCGCGACTCCGCCGATGCGCGGCCGGCAATGCTCGAAATCCGCGCCGGCACCGGCGGCGATGAGGCGGCGCTGTTCGCTGCCGACCTGTTCCGCATGTATGAGCGCTACGCCGCCGAGCGGGGCTGGCGGGTCGAGGTGATCAGCGCCAACGCCAGCGACATCGGTGGCTTCAAAGAGATCGTGGCCAATCTCGCCGGGCAGGGCGTGTTCGCGAAACTGAAGTTCGAAAGCGGGGTTCACCGCGTCCAGCGGGTGCCGGTGACCGAGAGCGGCGGGCGCATTCACACATCGGCGGCGACCGTCGCGGTGCTGCCCGAGCCGGACGAGGTCGAGGTGGCGATCGACGACCGGGACCTCAAAATCGACATCTACCGGGCGAGCGGCGCCGGCGGCCAGCACGTCAACACCACCGATTCGGCGGTGCGGATCACCCATCTGCCCACCGGCCTCGTCGTCATCCAGCAGGACGAGCGCAGCCAGCACAAGAACCGCGCAAAGGCCATGCAGGTGCTCCGCACCCGGCTCTACGACCGCATGCGCGCGGAGGCGCACGGGGTCGAGGCGGAGGCGCGCAAGGCCATGGTCGGCTCGGGTGACCGCTCCGAACGCATCCGCACCTACAACTTCCCGCAGGGCCGCGTCACCGATCACCGGATCGGCTTGACGCTCCACCGTCTGCCCGAGATCCTCGAAGGTCCGGGCCTTGGCGAGCTGATCGACGCGTTGATCGCCGAGGACCAGGCCAAGCGGCTGGCGGCGATGGATGGGTAGCGATGTGGCGTCGGCGGTCCGGAACGCCGCAGCCACGCTGGCCCCCGCAAGCGACAGCCCCCGTCTCGATGCCGAGCTGCTGATGGCCCAGGCCCGGGGCGTCTCGCGTTCGGAGTTGCTGCTGCGGCACATGGCCGAGCCATCGCCCGCCGCTTTCGCCGCGCTGGTCGAGCGGCGGGCGTCGGGCGAGCCGGTTGCCTATATCCTCGGTCGGCAGCCGTTCTTCGGGCTGGAGTTGCGGGTAACGCCTGCGGTGCTGATCCCGCGTTCCGACAGCGAAACGCTGGTCGCGGCCGCGCTGGCGGCGCGGCCGGATGCGAAATGCGTGCTCGATTGCGGCACCGGATCGGGCGCGTTGCTGCTGGCGGTCCTCGCCAACCTTCCGGCCGCGCAGGGCGTTGGCATCGACCGCTCGCGCGATGCGCTGGCGGTCGCGCGCGACAATGCCCAACGGCTTGGCCTGGCAGGCCGCGCGACGTTGCGGGAAGCCGACTGGACCACGCCCGGCTGGGCGGCGCCGCTCGGCCGGTTCGATCTGATCCTCGCCAATCCACCCTATGTCGAGACCGGCGCCAGCGGAGCGGCGCTGCTCAGCCACGAACCGGCCTATGCGCTGTTCGCAGGGCCCGATGGCCTGGATGCCCATCGCCTCCTGTTGCCGCAGCTGCCCGCGTTGCTCGCGCCCGGCGGTGTCGCCCTCGCCGAGATCGGGGCCGCCCAGGCCGAGATGGCAGGCGCGATCGCCCGGGACGCCGGCCTCACCGTCCGGCTCCACCGCGACCTTGCCGGCAGGGCGCGCGTGTTGCAATTGTCACTGGCTCGCCAAGATTCCGCTTGGCATTTGCCCGGCGAGTGCTTACCTCAAGTTTGAAGCCCGTAGCGGATGCAAATTCCCGCGCCTGGCTTCAACTCCTAAATTTGCAGGCGGACATGGCAGTAAGCCGGTCGCCGGGCGCAGATGGGGAAGCCACGGGCGATAATCCTCGTGGTCGGTGCGATGGGCGACACACTGTCTCGATAGGTCCTGACGGCGGTCGGTATTGAGGAACATCATCCTTGAACAACAATAATCGTGGTAACAACAACAACCGCAGGCGCGGTCGGGGCAACAACAACAGCAACCGCCCGAACAGCGGCGGCGGGCAGCAGATCAATCGGGTCGATAGCCGCGCCCGCGGCAACGCGCCGCAGATGCTGGAAAAGTACCGCAAGCTGGCGCATGACGGCCATCTCAATGGTGATCGAGTGACGGAGGAGTACTACCTCCAGTTCGCCGATCACTACTTCCGGGTCATGGCCGACACCAAGGTTCGTCAGGACGAGCTGCGTCAGCGCCCCCGCGACGACCGTTGGCAGGAAGGAACCGAGCCCGATCGCGCCGAGCCCTATCGGGCGGACTCCTATCGCGACGAGCCCGACGATCTTGGCGATTATGGCAACGTCGACAATTATGGCGGCGATCGTGGCAATGGCGGCGGCCGCCGTGAGCCCGTGCCGCGCTATGAGGAGGCCGCGGAACCGTCGGGCAGTGACCGGACCGAGCCGGCACCCGCGGAGAATGCTGGGCCGGGCGTCGTTTACGAACCGCCCCAGAACCCGTTCGTT
This sequence comes from Novosphingobium sp., assembly GCA_039917735.1. Taxonomy (GTDB): domain Bacteria; phylum Pseudomonadota; class Alphaproteobacteria; order Sphingomonadales; family Sphingomonadaceae; genus Novosphingobium. The sequence goes on from JBDSIY010000089.1 coordinate 5,758, forward strand.
CGCGAAGGCCGGAGCAACCGCGGCATGAAGCCGCGCCGGCCCCGCGGCGAGATGAACGCGGTTTCCGACGGCGGCGGGGTCGAGGCGGCGGACCCCGATCAGGCAACCGAAGTCGAGGCGCGGCAGCCTTCGCTCGATCCGTCGGTGTTGCCCCCGGCGATCTCTATCCGCGAGGATGATGTAACGGGTGCTGACGACGAGCCCGAGGCCAAGCCGCGCCGCCGCACCCGCCGCGCCCGCCCAGCGGCCGGCGACAATGACGAGACGCTGCAGGCGGTCAACTGACGGCGGGATAGTGGTCCGACTGGTCAGTGACGACACTGGATTCGCGCGGCTGCTCCTCCCGGTTCGGGGAGGAGCAGGCGGGTTGGTCCAACGTCTTCATAATCCTTGCGAAACACCACCCCACCCGCATGAGCGGTTCCGTGTAAAGTGATCATTCTCTGGCCAGCGCAGGCCAGAACGCAGCTATCCCCAGATCGCGTCGGCGGCGGCGAGGGCTTGCGCGCCGCGTCCGCCCAGCTCGGCGGTCAGTGCCCTCAGGCGGTAGGTCCATAGGTGCAGCGGATGTTCGAGCGTCATCCCCATGGCGCCGAGGAACTGGTGATAGTCATAGGCGACGCGCTTCGCTGCCTCCTGCGCGTGGTTGAGCGCCAGCGCCGCGTCGCCGGCATCCTCGCTGGCGGCCGCCTTCAGCGACAGCCAGTAGGCGCCGTTGGTGACGACCTGCGCCTCGGCCAGGCGGTGGCGCAGCGCCTGAAAGGTGGCGATCGGGCGACCGAACTGCTTGCGCTCCGATGTATAGGTGACGACGCTGCGCAGCGCGGCGGCGAGAAGGCCAGCCGCCTCCGCCGCCACCGCTATCCGCCACAGCCGCAGCACTTCGGCAGGGTCGACGTCGTGGGCGCGCATCTCCGCCGGTAGCGCGGTGAGGAACGCCATCGGATAGGCGTAGAGCGTTTCGTCGCCGCCGCTGCGGATCAATTCCTCGCTCGCCGTGAAGCTGCGCACCCCGGATGGACCGACCACGACCACGGTGGCGCCGGGCCTAAGGAACCGCACCGGCTTTCGCCTCTGACCCTCTTCGACCAGGCACAACGGGCGTGGCAGCTCCGGGTCGATCGACGGCCGCACCAGCGCCGAAAACGCCGCTTCGAGCGCGAAGGGCAGTTGGGCGAGCCGCTCGACCACCAGCGCGGCCGTCACCGGGCCAAGCTCGGGCACGGCCATGACATCAAGAAAGCCGCCGGTCACCAGTTCCGCGTCGAGCGCCTCGCTGGTCAGCGCCAGCGAGGTGTCGTGCATCGGCACGACCGCGTAGGGCTTGGTAAGTGTATCGATGAAGTCGAGGATCTGGGTCTGGTCCTCACTCAATGACAGCTGCATCAGCGCGGTTCCCCGATCATCTTGGTTCACGCATCATCTGGGTTGACGCCTCATCTGGGTTCCCTGGGCAATCCCAGCACTTCGCTGGCGATGATGTTGAGCTGGATTTCGGCCGCTCCCGCCGCGATCCCGGCGACGATGCCGCGCTGGTGGTGCATCTTGAGGTAGGGTGAAGCATTGGCGAGCGCCTCGGGCACAAACTCGATGACGAACTCGACGACAGCGCGCTCGGCCATGATTGTCGCATAGCGCGCCGAGCTCGACTCGGCGCCGATCTGCAACCCGTCCACGCGCTTCTGGACGACCGCGTAGCTCGCCGTTCCCGCGGCCTCGCAGAGCCCGGCGCAGCGCGCGGCCTCGGCGCGCACGGTAGGGCTGGCGAAGTCGCCCGCCGCTTTCAGCATCGCCACCGCCCGGTCGAGCGCGGCGCGGGCGAGATAGAAGCGCGGGATGCCGAGCCGTTCGTTGCGTAGCGAATAGGCGACGATGTCCCACGCCTGCCCCTCCTCGCCGAGCCGCGCCGTCACGGGAACGGTAACGTCGTCGAAGAACACCTCATGGATGTCGCCTTCGCCGATCAGCGAGGGGATGTTGCGCACGGTGATGCCGGGCGTGTCCATCGGCACCAGCAGGATGGTGATGCCGCCCTTGCGATCGTCGCTGGTGCGGGTGAGCAGGAA
>JBDSIY010000090.1:0-43756 GCA_039917735.1 Novosphingobium sp.
GCTGACCAGCCAAAGCGTCGGCAAGGCGGGCTGGCGCCGGGTCATCGCGACGCTATAGCAGCGCTTCATGGATCGGCCAGAGATCTTGCCCGACGCCGCCAGCCCGCTCGCGGCGGTGCGCGCGCGGATCGAGGCGGCGGCGCGGCTCGCCCGGCGCGAGCTGAACGATGTGACGCTAGTGGCGATCAGCAAGACGCATGGGGTGGAGCGGATCGCGCCGCTGCTGGCCGCCGGCCAGCGCGTGTTCGGCGAAAACCGGGTGCAGGAGGCGCAGGCCAAGTGGCACGCGCTGGTCGAGCGCGATCCGACGATAGTGCTGCACCTGGTTGGCCAATTGCAATCGAACAAGGCCGAGGAGGCGGTGCGGCTGTTCGATTGCATCCATTCGCTCGACCGGCCCTCGCTGGCCACTGCGCTGGCGAAGGCGATGGACCGCACGGGGCGGCGGGTGCCCTGTTTCGTCCAGGTCAACATCGGCGATGAGGCGCAGAAGGGCGGCTGCCCTATCGGCGGCCTTCCGACGCTGCTCGCCGAGGCGCGGTCCGCCGAGCTGCCGGTCATCGGGCTGATGTGCGTGCCGCCGGCGGGAGTGGAGGCGGCGCCCTATTTCGCGCTGCTCGCCAACTTCGCGGACGATCACGGGCTCGCCGGCCTCAGCATGGGGATGAGCGAGGACTTCGAGACCGCGGTGATGCTCGACGCCACCCACGTTCGCGTCGGCAGCGCGCTGTTCGGTGAGCGGCAGTAGGGGCAGGCCTGGCCCGACCGCGCCCTGGAGCGGGATGAAGTCGGCTTGCACCACCCGCTCATGTCGAGCGTAGTCGAGACACGCCGCGCACGTATCTCGACTACGCTCGACATGAGCGGTTCAAGCAAAAATCGTCATGGTCTAATCGTCGCGAGAAATCTTTTCGCGGCGTTCGTGCGCGGCCTGCGCCTCGACGGTCATTGTCGCGATCGGCCGGGCGATAAGCCGGCCGAGACCGATCGGCTCGCCGGTCACCTCGCAGAAGCCGTAATCGCCTTCCTCGAGCCGGCGCAGCGCCGAATCGATCTTGGCGATCAGCTTGCGCTGGCGGTCGCGGGTTCGCAGCTCGATGCTCCAGTCGGTTTCGCTCGATGCCCGGTCATTGAGATCGGGTTCGCGGATCGGGCCGTCCTGCAGCTGCTGCAGCGTGCCGGCGGAAGCGTCGAAGATCGACTTCTTCCATGCGAGCAAAAGCCGGCGAAAATAATCCTGGTGCGCCGCGCACATATAGGCCTCGTCGTCGCGAGGGACATAATCGCCCCCGACCGCGCGCTTAGCCTTCGACAATATGTCGATTTCCTGACCTTGGGCCGTCGCCATGTAAAACTCCGCAGCGAATCCACCCCGGGACCACTTGCATCCTGTCACGCCGGGTTTCCGGTCGCTTGCCAGGGCCTAGGTAGGCGCGCCTATAGTTCGACGCCGGTGGCCGCACAAGCGTCAAAGCCCTGCGCGGAAGGTGATTTAGCTAACTCAACGGCGCGGCCGCAGGCTGCTTTATCGGCAACGTTAACGCGTTGTTGAGGATCAGTGGCAATCCTGCGGAACGAGGCGGCCAAGGGGCACGCCGTCAGCATTGGGGAATGCCATGTCCGCTGTCTCGATCGGCAACCACGGCTTCGCGCACGCGCCGCCAACCGATAGCTTCGTTGCCGGCTGCCTCGCCGCCGCCGCGCGCAACGACCTCTCGGCCTTCTTCAACCTCGGCGTCGCCTTCTCGACCGGGACGCATGGCGAGCCCTGCGATTTGATCGAGGCGCATAAGTGGTTCAATCTCGCCGCCGTGGCCGGTCATGACGGCGCCGCGCTGTGCCGGGCCGATATCTCCGGCGACATGACCCGGCGAGATATCGCCGAGGCGCAACGCCGGGCGCGCGAATGGCTCGGGGCAGGAGCGCCGCGCCTCACCGCCTGAGCCGCGCCGACCCGCCTCAGCCCTTGCGGAACGGCACGTGCGCGCCGAGCGCGAACTGATGCTGGGCGATGCCGGCCCGCTCGCGGGTGAGGAACTCGGCGACTGCCGCCCGGAAACCCTCGTGGACGATGTAATGCGCCGAAAAGGTTCGCGCCGGCTCATAGCCCCGCGCCAGCTTGTGGCCGCCCTGCGCTCCGGCTTCGACCCGGGTAAGCCCGAGCTCGATCGCCGCATCGATCGCCTGGTAATAGCACAGCTCGAAATGCAGAAACGGCTTGTCGATCATGGCCCCCCAATAGCGGCCGTACAGCGTGTCGCCGCCGATGAAGTTGAGCGCGCCGGCGACCGGCTCGCCATCGAACAGCGCCAGCACCAGCACGATCCGGTCGGCCATGCGCTCGCCCAACAGGGTGAAGGCCTCGCGGGTCAGATAGGGCCGGCCCCATTTGCGGGTGCCGGTGTCCTGATAGAAGTGCCAGAAGGCGTCCCAGTGGCCAGGTTCGATCGCCGCGCCCCTGAGGCGGCGGATGGTGATGCCCTCCTGCGCCGCCGCCCGTTCCTTGCGAATGTCCTTGCGCTTGCGCGACGAGAGCGCGGCGAGGAAGGCCTCGAAGCTGTCGTAACCCCGGCTTTCCCAATGGAACTGGATGTCGTGGCGGATCAGCCAGCCGGCTTGGACGAACATTTCCACCTGCTCGGGGGCGATGAAGGTTGCGTGCGCCGAAGACAGACTGTTCGCGCTGCAGAAATCCTCGGCGGCGCGCAGCAGCGGGGCGGCCAGCGCGGGCTCGCGGGTGAGGATGCGCGGGCCGGGGGCGGGGGTGAAGGGGACAGCGATCTGGAGCTTGGGGTAGTAATCGCCGCCGGCCTGGTGCCAGGCGTCGGCCCAGGCCTGATCGAAGACATATTCGCCCTGACTGTGCGTCTTGATATACGCGGGAACCGCGCCGACCAGTTGCCCGCAGCGCTCGACCGTCAACGGCGCCGGGGTCCAGCCGCTGCGCCCGCCGACGCTGCCCGAATCTTCCAGCGCGGCGAGAAAGGCGTGGCTGACGAACGGGTTGGCACCATCGGTCAGCGCGTCCCAATCCCGGGCCGCAAGCTCCCCGACCGACCGCGAAACCCGCACCGTGTCGAGTGCGCCGCTCACCCCAGCCCCGCGCCCTCGGCGATGAGGGCATCGGCGTAGGTTTTGGCGGTGGCGCGCTGCTCGGCGCTGGTGACGGTCCAGGCGACCAGCGGCAACCCGCGCGCGCGCTGATGCGCGACAAGCCGCAGCGGCAGGCCGGCGATGTCGCAGGTAAGGAAGTGCGGTCGCGCGCGCCAGAAGGCGAGGCGGCGATGGACAAGCGCAGGGAGTCGATCGCGACCGCTCGCTCGAAACGAAAGCCCGCGCGGTACGTCCGGGGCGTGGCGGGCAAACCAGCGCGACACGCGCGGCTCGAAACTCATCACCGCGTGCGGTCCGGCATAAGCGGCGATGTCGCGGCGGACCGCGGCGCACAGCGCGGGGACTGCGGTGCGGTGCTCGCACTTCAGTTCGATCAGGATCGGGACGCGGCTAGCGACGAGGTCGAGCGCCTGGCGCAAGGAGGGGATGGGTTCAGCGCTATCTTCCAGCGCCACGCGCCCAAGCTCCTCTGCCTTCCGCTCGAGGACCAGCCCCTGCTCCGCCGTCATGCGTTCGAGCGTGTGGTCGTGGAACACCACCGCGAGGCCATCGCTCGCAAGCCGCGCGTCGAGCTCGATGCCGAGTCCGCGCTCGGCAGCCGCCGCAAACGCCGCGAGCGAGTTCTCAGGAACGCCCGCGCCCCACAGCCCGCGATGCGCATAGGTGAACGCGCCGATCCAGCCAATCCGTTCCGGCGCCGCCGCCGGAACCAGCAGGCGGTCAAGCGGAGCGAATAGCGGCAATCGCGTCAATCTCCACCGCCGCGCCGAGCGGCAAAGCCGGAACTCCGACGGCGCTGCGGGCATGCCGCCCGGCCTCACCGAACAGTGCCGCCATCAGTTCGGACGCGCCGTTCGCCACTTTCGGCTGATCGGTGAAGTCCCCGGTCGAGGCCACAAAGGCGCCGAGCTTGACGATGCGCTCGATCCGGTCGAGCGAGCCGAGCGCCGCGCGCAGCTGCGCGACAATCATCAGCCCGCAGGCGCGCGCCGCCGCATAGCCGTCGCCAATCGACAGATCATCACCCAGCCGGCCCTTGACCAGCACGCCGTCGATAAACGGCAGCTGCCCCGAAACATGCGCGAAGCCGCCGGCGACCACCACCGGCAGGTAAGCGGCCACCGGCGCGGCCGGCTCCGGCAGCACCAGCCCCAATTCGGCGAGCTTGGCGTCGATCTCGGCGTCGGTCATCGGCGGCTCCCCGGCATCAGTTTCTATCGTACAGCCGGTTGAGCAGCCACGGCAAGGCGCCGTCCCACCGGTCGATCCGCGCATGCGCGTGCCCGGCGCGGTGAGCGCAGGTTATGTGCGGCGCCAGGCTGGGCTCGCCACAGAAATGCAGCCGGTCGACATGGCCGGCGAGTGCCGCGATCGATTCGTGATGCTGGGCGAGATCGTCAATGAAGATAGCCCGGCTGGGCTGGTACTCGTCGAGGATGGCTTGCAGCGCCGGGCCTTTCGGACCCTGGTTGGTGAAGACGCGCAGATCGAGGCCGTGATCGGCCAACTGCCGGGTGCGCGCCTGCTGGCGAAAGTCCTTGAGGTTGGTGAGGACGACGATGTCGGCGTGCGCGCCGAGCTCGGCCATCGCCTCGGCGGCGCCGGCGATCGGGGTCTGGCGGTGCATCTCGCCATCGAAGAAAAGGTTGAGCAGCGGCCAGATCTCCTCGGGCGCGACCAGTTCGCCGCTCTCGCGGTGGCGCAACGCGCGGGCGAAATCGCCGCCAGCCATGTCGAAGGCGATGCCGTGCTCCTCCGCGAGCCAGTCGCGGAACGGCACGACCATGTGCAGCAGCACCTCGTCGCAGTCGGAGATGATCAGCGGCCGCCCGCTACCCCTCGCGCTCATCTCGCCAACCTGCCGCGGGCGCCCGCCAACTGCTGCGGTGCTACCTCCAGCGCCTCGGCGGCGGCAACCAGGTCGGGCTCGTGCGCGCAAAGGAAATCGAGCACCGCCGTCAGTGTTCCCGGATCGCCGAGGCCCGCGCGCAAGGCTTCCGGCGTCAGCCCGGTCAGCGCCAGTAGGCGCCCAGCGCGATCGTCGTCCGCCAGCACCCACCCAAGCGCGCCCAGCGCAAGCACCTGCGGGTCGGGATCGGGAGCGGAGCGGTCGCGCAGCATGCAAAGCCCAGATCGGGTACGGGGGCGACGTTTGCAAGCGGGGCGTGGTTGGCCTGGGCGCGCCCCCCGGCAATCGCCACGCTTGACACCGCCGCCCCTCGCCGCTTTTGCGCCGTAATTGTTGAACACAAGCGCCGCCACCGCCGCGTCTGGGAGCCGAGGACATGGACCGTGCCGCCACCGCCGAGAAAATCGCCGCGCTGATCGCGCCGTTCAACAAGAAGGGCATCGCGATCAGCGATGCCTCCACCTTCGCCGGCGACCTCGAATTCGACAGCCTGACGGTGATGGATTTCGTCGCCGCGATCGAGGACGAATTCGACATCATCATCAGCATGAACCAGCAGGCCGAGATCGAGACCTACGGTCAGCTGATCGACGCCGTCGTCAAGCTGCAGGGTTGAGGCGGGGGCGATGACCGAGGGGATAAGCCAGCCCGACCGGCCGGAGGCGCTTATGGGCGGCACCGGCGATCTCTTCGCCAAGTTCGACGCGCTGATCGCGATGCGCGAAGGGCTGCTCGCCACCGGGGTTACCGACCCGTTCGGGCTGGTGATGGAGCGGGTGCTCTCGCCGACGGTGGCGGTGTGCAACGGCCGCGAGACGATTCTGCTCGGCACCTACAACTACATGGGCATGACCTTCGACCCGGACGTGCTGGCCGCCGGTAGGCAGGCGCTCGACGAGTTCGGCTCGGGCACCACCGGCAGCCGCGTGCTCAACGGCACCTACGCCGGGCATCGCGCCGTCGAGGAGGCGCTGAAGGACTTCTACGCCATGGATCACGCCATGGTGTTCTCGACCGGCTACCAGGCCAACCTCGGCATCATCAGCACCATCGCCGGCAGGGGCGACTACATCGTCCTCGACATCGACAGCCACGCCTCGATCTGGGACGGCTGCAAGATGGGCGACGCCGAGGTGGTGCCGTTCAAGCACAACGATATCGGTGCGATGGAGCGGCGGCTCGGCCGCATTCCGGCGGGCGCCGGGAAGCTGGTGGTGCTGGAGGGCGTCTATTCGATGCTCGGCGACATCGCCCCGCTCAAGGAGATGATCGCCATCGCCAGGGCGCATGGCGCGATGGTGCTGGTCGACGAGGCGCATTCGATGGGCTTCATCGGCCCCAATGGCCGCGGCGTTGCCGAGGCGCAGGAATGCCTGGACGATGTCGATTTCGTCATCGGCACCTTCTCGAAAAGCGTCGGCACGGTCGGCGGCTTCTGCGTTTCCAACCATCCCAAGTTCGAGATCCTGCGGCTGGTGTGCCGGCCCTATGTATTCACCGCCAGCCTGCCGCCGAGCGTCGTCGCCACCGCCGCCACCTCGATCCGCAAGCTGGCGGGCGCGGCGGACAAGCGCGCGCATCTGTGGGAGAATTCGCGGCGGCTGCACGGCGCGCTGCGCGAACTCGGCTTCACGCTCGGCACCGAAACTCCGCAGAGCGCCATCATCTCGGTGATCATGCCCGACCTGGAGACCGGCGCGGCGATGTGGGAGGCGCTGCTGCACGAGGGGCTTTACGTGAATCTCGCCCGCCCGCCCGCGACCCCCGCCAACATGACGCTGCTGCGCTGCTCGCTCTGCGCCGAACACAGTGCCGAGCAGGTCGAGACGATCATCGGCATGTTCGCGCGGGCCGGGGCGGCGGTGAGCATCGTCTGAACCGATGCTTCCTCGATGCTTTAGTGCAGCTTGGCGATCGCCAGTCCGTCGAGCTTGGCCCGTTCCTTGACCGATTCCTCGCTGCGAGTGAGCGCCTTCGAGATCGCCTTCAACGCCATGCCCTTCTTGGCCAGCGTATGCAGTTTCTGAATCTCGTCGGACCGCCAGGGCTGGCGGTGTCGTTCGAAGCGTTCGGCCATGTCGCCGCAGTTCCTAGCGGATGGCCAACGGGATGGCTACGGCGCCGCACGCCTATTGCGAGACGGTGTGGTGCGGCCAGGGGGACTCGAACCCCCAAGGTCTCCCAACGGCACCTAAAACCGTCGCGTCTACCAATTTCGCCATGGCCGCAGCGGACCAAGCCTATAGGGCCGGGGGCCGTGCGCCGGCAAGCGCCGGCTTCCGCAAAGCCGCCGCTTGCCGGCGGGCGTGAACCGGCGAGAGCACTTCGCGAATGCGCACTTGCGAAGGTGAGCTTTTCGCCGGATAGGGTCTGGCACGTTCAATGAAGGCACCCTGGTGCAGCCGACTTCCCCCGCCGAACCCGCCTCCCGACTCCGCCCCCTGCTCCACGCCGCGTCGCTGCTGTTCGCGATCGCCGGCCTTTCGGCGTGTTCGGGCGGGAACTCGCAGGAAAAGCAGCAGCGTCCGCCGGCAAGCGTCGGCTTCATCATCGCCCAGCCGACCTCGGTGCCGCTGCCGGTCACGCTTGGCGGCCGCGTCGTCGCGCTGGAAACCAGCGAGGTGCGCCCGCAGGTCAACGGCATCATCCGCCGCCGCACCTTTACCGAGGGCGGCTATGTCCGCGCCGGCCAGCCGCTGTTCGAGATCGACCCGAGCCTTTACCGCGCCGCCCTCAACCTGGCCTCCGCCAATCTGAGCAGCGCCCGAGCCCAGGCCGAGGCGGCGGGCGCCCGCGCGGACCGCTATCGCCCGCTGGCCAAGATGCAGGCGATCGCCGAACAGGATTACACCGACGCCGCCGCGCAGGCGCGGGTGGCGCGCGCCGCCGTCGCTCAGAACGCGGCCAGCCTGGAAACCGCGAGCATCAACCTGCGCTACACCACCGTACCGGCGCCGATCAGCGGCCGCATCGGCCGTTCGCTGGTGACGGTCGGCGCGCTCGCCAGCGCCAGCCAGGCCGATCCACTGGCGGTGATCCAGCGCACCGACCCGATCTATGTCGACATGCAGCAGTCCGCCGCCGACCTGACCGGGTTGCGGCGGCGGCTTTCGTCGGGCGGGCTGGGCCAGGGCAGCACCCTCGTTCACCTCAAGCTGGAGGACGGCAGCGACTATGCGGTGCCCGGCACCGTCCAGTTCTCCGAAGTCGCGGTCAACGAGGCAACCGGCACGGTGACGCTGCGGGCGCGGTTTCCGAACCCGGGCGGCGTGCTGCTGCCCGGAATGTTCGTGAACGCGGTGTTCGATCAGGCGGTCGACACCGACGCCTTCCTGGTGCCGCAGCCGGCGGTGCAGCGCGATTTCGATGGATCGGCCTTCGTCTATCTGGTCGGCAAGGACAGCAAGGCGGTGCGGCGCAAGATCGCCACCGATCGCACCTATGGAGCAAACTGGGTGGTGACGCAGGGCCTCGCCCGGGGCGACCGGATCATCCTCCAGGGCCTGAACGGACTGCGCCAGGGCGCCAGCATCCGGGCTGTCCCGGCCAATTCGCCGCAGCGGCCCACGCCGCCGGCTGAGGGCGGCGCAGGCGCCGCCACCGCCAGGTCGCGCGGCTGAGGCACGCATGTCGCGGATCTTCATCGACCGGCCGATCTTTGCCTGGGTGCTGGCGATCATCGTCATGCTGGCCGGGCTCGGCGCGCTGAGCGCACTGCCGAACGAGCAATATCCGAACATCGCCCCGATTCAGGTCAACATCCGCGCCAGCTATCCGGGCGCCTCGGCCGAAACGATCGAGAACAGCGTCACCCAGGTGCTGGAGCAGCAGCTGACCGGCATCGACGGGCTGCTCTACTTTAGCTCGCAATCGTCCAACCGCGGCCGCGCTGACATCGCCGCCACCTTCGCCAAGGGCACCGATCCTGACATCGCGCAGGTGCAGGTCCAGAACAAGGTCCAGAGCGCGCTCTCGCGGCTGCCGCAGGCGGTGCAGACCCAGGGCGTCACCGTCGTCAAATCAAACCCCGACGCGCTGCTGCTCGTCGCCGTTTACGATGCGACCGACACGCGATCGAACCAGGACGTCGCCGATTATCTCGCCTCCAACATGCAGGATCCGCTGTCGCGGGTCGAGGGCGTGGGCGACGTGCAGATCTTCGGTTCGCCGCATGCGATGCGGATCTGGCTCAACCCGCAGCACCTCGCCGCCGTCAGCCTGATGCCCGGCGACGTGATCGCCGCGCTGCGCAGCCAGAACGCCGAGGTCGCGGCCGGCGAGGTCGGCGGGTCGCCATCGCTGCCGGGCCAGCAATTGAACGCCGCCGTCACCGCGCAGGCGCGGCTGCAGACCCCGGAACAGTTCCGCGCGATCGTGCTCAAGACCCTCCCCGACGGCTCGACGGTGCGGCTCGGCGACGTCGCCCGGGTCGAGATCGGCGCGGAGAACTATTCGACGCTGGCCCGCGTCAACCGCCACCCCGGCGCCGGGATTTCGATCTCGCTGTCGCCGGGCGCCGATGCGCTGAAGACCGCCGAACGCGTCAAGGCGACCATGGCCAGGCTCGCACGCGGCATACCGGAGGGCCTCGAATACATTTATGCCAACGACACCACCGCCTTCATCAAGCTGTCGGTAAGCGAGGTCGAGAAGGCGCTGCTCGAGGCGATCGCGCTGGTCGTCGTCGTCATGTTCGTGTTCCTGCAGAGCTGGCGCGCCACGCTGATCCCGGCGATCGCGGTGCCGGTGGTGCTGCTCGGCACTCTGGCGGTGTTCTACGTCGCTGGCTCCTCGATCAACACGCTGACGTTGTTCGGCCTGGTCCTGGCGATCGGCCTGCTGGTCGATGACGCCATCGTCGTCGTCGAGAACGTCGAGCGGCTGATGGAAGAGAACCCGGGGATGAGCCCGCGCGATGCGACGATCCAGTCGATGGCGGAGATCCAGACGGCGCTGATCGCGATCGCCCTGGTGCTTTCGGCCGTGTTCCTGCCGATGGCGTTCTTCGGCGGCTCCACCGGCGTTATCTACCGCGAGTTCTCGCTGACGATCATCTCGGCGATGGTGCTCTCGGTGCTGGTCGCGTTGATCCTGAGCCCGGCGCTGACCGCGACGCTGCTGAAGCCCAGGGATCCGGACGGACGCGACGATTCTTTTCTCAACAGTCGCCTGCCTCGCGTCGCCGATCGGCTGCACCGCTGGCAGGACGGTTTCAACCGCGGCTTCGAGCGCAACGTCGAGCGCTATACCCGCGACGTCGGCCGGGTGATCGATCGCAAATGGCTGTTCCTGGCGATCTACGCGGCGATCTTCGTACTGCTCGCGGTGCTGTTCGTGCGGCTGCCGGGGGGATTCCTGCCGAACGAGGACCAGGGTGTGGTCGCGGTCCAATTTCGTTTGCCGGCAGGCGCCACCCGCGAGCGGACGGTCGAGGTACAGCATGCCACCGAGGACTATTTCCTCGGCCATGAAAAGAGCAATATCGCCGGACTGTTCACGCTGGCCGGCGGCGGCTTCGGCGCGGCCGGGCAGAACACCGGCCAAGGATTCATCGCCCTGAAGGACTGGGACGATCGGCCGGGACCGCAAAACACCGCCGACGCCATCGCCACCCGCGCCAGCGCCGCGATGCACGTTCTGCGCGACGCGCAGTTCTTCGCGCTGGTGCCGGGGTCGATCCGCGGGCTCGGCAACTCGTCGGGCTTCACCATGGAATTGCAAAACACCAGCGGGATGAGGCGCCCCGCCTTCGAGCAGGCGCGGGACCGGCTGCTGGCAGCGGCGAACGCCGACAAGCGGCTGACTGCTGTGCGGCTCAGCGACCTTCCCGACGTGTCGACGCTGAATGTCGACATCGATACGCAGCGGCTCACCGCCTATGGTTTGACTACCGCCGACGCCAACGCGACGCTGGCGACCGCCTGGGGGGGCAGCTACGTCAACGACTTCATCGACAAGGGCCGCGTCAAGCGCGTCTATGTGCAGGGCGACGCGCCGTTCCGCTCCCGGCCCGAGGATTTGTCGCAGTGGTACGTGCGCTCGTCCGACGGCAGGATGTCGCCGTTCTCCGCCTTCGCCCGCACCGGCTGGTCGGTCGCGCCCAGCACCACCTCGCGCTTCAACGGCGTGCCGACCTATGAATTTTCGGGCCAGGCCGCACCCGGCGAGAGTTCGGGCACGGCGATGCAGGCGATGGAGGATCTTGCCGGGCGGGTGGTCGGCACCAGCGTCGCCTGGGCCGGCGCCTCGTTCCAGGAACGGCTGTCGTCCGGGCAGGCGCCGTCTCTCTATGCGCTGTCGCTGCTCGTCGTCTTCCTCTGCCTCGCCGCGCTTTACGAGAGCTGGTCGATCCCGGTGGCGGTGCTGCTGGTGATTCCGCTCGGCCTGGTCGGCGCGATTTTCGCGGTGACATTGCGCGGACTGCAGAACGACGTCTATCTGCAGATCGGCCTGCTGACGACGATGGGGCTCGCCGCCAAGAACGCGATCCTGATGATCGAATTCGCCGAGCAGGCCGAAAGGGGCGGGATGCGGGTGATCGACGCCGCCCGGGCGGCGGCGCGCATCCGGCTGCGGCCCATCCTGATGACCAGCTTCGCCTTCATCTTCGGCGTGCTGCCGCTGGCGCTGGCGACCGGGGCGGGAGCGAACAGCCGGGTCGCAATCGGCACGGCGGTGGTCGGTGGCATGCTGACGGCGACGTTGCTGGCGGTGTTCTTCATCCCGCTGTTCTTCGTGCTGGTGCGGCGCGGCGTGCGCGACGGGATGATCGCGGTGCGCCGGCAGCTCGCCCGGAGGCGCGCGGCGAGGGCTGACGGAGTGCAGCCGGCGTGAGCGCGACCCACCGGCCGCTACCGCCGCATGCCCTGGCGCTGCTCCTGGCGCTGCTCCTGGCGCTGGGCGGATGCTCGCTGGCGCCGCGCACCGTCCTGACCACTCCGCCGGTGCCGACCTCCTGGCCGGCCGGCGACGCCTATCTCACCCGGAGCGAGGCGCAGCTGCCGCTGGTCTCCTATCGTGACATCTTCCGCGATCCGCGGCTGCAGACGCTGGTCGAACAGGCGCTGGCGAACAACCGCGACCTGCGCGTTGCCGCATCCAATCTTGCCGCCGCGCGGGCGCAGGTGCGGGTGGTGCGCGCCGACCAGTTTCCCCAGGTCGGCGTCGCCGCGTCGGCCAGTCGTGAACGGAGAGTCGGCGGAGGCACCGACAGCGCCTTGGCGCTGCAGGGCGGCATTTCGGCGTTCGAGATCGACCTGTTCGGCAGGCTCGCCAACGCATCGGCGGCGCAGCGTGATCGCGCGCTGGCGACCGAGGCATCGGCCCGAGCCGTCCGCCTCGGCCTCGTCGGCGATCTGGCGAGCGCCTGGGCGAACTATGCGGCCGACCGCGAGCTGTTCGAGATCGCCCGCGCCACCGCCGCGATCGCCCGCCGCTCGGTCACCCTCACCCGCGCCCGGCTCAACGGCGGCGTCTCGCCCCGCACCGATGTCCGCCAGGCCGAGCAGGTACTGACCACCGCCGAGGGCGACCTCGCCCGGGAGACCGCGGCGCTGGCGCAGGACCAGAACCTGCTGCGGCTGCTGGTCGGGGCGGAGTTCGATCCAGCGCTGCTGCCCCGAAACCTCGGCGAAGTCATCGCCGCCACCGCGCCGCTGCCGGCGGGCACCAGCTCGGCGGTGCTGCTGCGCAGGCCCGACGTCGTCGAGGCCGAATATCAGCTGCGCGCCGCCAACGCCGACATCGGCGTGGCGCGGGCGCGGCTGTTCCCGACGATCTCGCTGACCAGCCTGGCCGGGTTAGCCAGCGGTGCGCTCTCGTCGCTGTTCACCGGCGGCGCGTTCCACTACTCGCTCGGCGCCGATGCCTCCTGGTCGTTGTTCAACGCCGGCGGCAGGCTCGCCAATGTCGAGGTCAGCCGGGCGCAGCGCGACGCGGCCCTGGCCGGATATGAGCGGGCGATCCAGAACGCCTTCCGGGAAGTGTCCGACGCGCTCGCCGACCAGGGCACGGTCGGTGAGCGCCTGCGGGCCGCGGGGGCGAACACCGCCGCCGCCGCCGATGTCGCACGGCTCGCCGAGGCCCGTTACCACTTCGGGGTGGACAGCTTCCTGGCGAGCCTGGACGCTCAGCGCAGTCTTTACGCGGCGCGACGGTTGGAAGTGGCGGTTAGGCTCGCGCTCGTCCAGAACCGGATCGCGCTCTACCGGGTTCTCGGCGGCGATCAGGCAAGCCGCCCGAGACCCTGAGCACGCCGCCCCCCGGCGTGCGAGTAGCTTCCTCCCCCTGGTCGGGGTTAAATGCTCTCAACCGAACCGCGGGATGATGTGCGGCAGATCGACCGTCGTGCGAATTCCGGGGGCGGCTTCGCATACGGCGGCGATCGCATTGACCGGCCGGTGCGCGGTCAGGCCGGGGGTGTAAGTCGCGTAATCCTCCGGCGCGACGGGGAAGTAGATGTCCACCAGCAGCGGCGTATCGCCCTCGGTGGTGATCCGCCAACCGGAATCACGCAGGTGCCAGTCCTGATCCTCGATGTCGGTTGTGATGTACCAGTTCACCCGCATGCGCAGCACCGGCCGGCCCTTGTGGAAGCCGGTGATGGTGGTGCGCATCGCTCCGACCGTCCCCGCCTCGACCGTGCCGGCGGCGATTTCGACACGGTTGCGGGCGGCGGAAAGCTCGCCTTCGGACTCGAGGTTATCGAGCGGCAACCCGATCGCTTCGGCGATCTGGGACAACGTGCTGCCGAATTCGCTCTTCAGGTGCTCGGCGCGGGAGTTGTCGAACGGCGCGATCGGTTTGCCGAAGCCCATCTGCTCGAACAGCATATGCGGCGAGTTGCGGCTCGAGCAATCGCCGTACTCGTCGATCGTCAGCAAGTCGTGCCGGCGCGCCAGCGACAGCAGCGGGATCGTCAGCGCTTCACTGACGAAGCCGGGGCTGGAGCCGGTGCTGTAGATCGAGGTGTTGCCCTCGCGGCACGCTGCTTCGACGCGGGCGCGCTTGTCCGGATCGATCATCGGCGGATAGTGGAAATCGCCGCGCGTGGTGACGATGTTCTTGCCCGAGGCGAGCAGTGCGCAAATCTCGTCCCAGTCGGTGCCATGGCGCATATAGAGCACGCAGTCCGCGTCAAGCGCGATCATCTCGGCAGCGGAGTTGGTCGCCTTGATCCCGACCGGGGCGATCCCCGCCAGTTCGCCTGCGTCCTTCCCCACTTTTTCCGGCGAGCTCACCCACAGACCCACCAGTTCGAGCTCGGGATGCTCGATCACCATGCGCAGCGCCCGCGAACCGACGTTGCCCGTTGCCCATTGGATAACGCGATATTTCTTGTCGGTCATGCTCGTGCCTCATTCCGCAGGTGGATTGGCGGTCCCACGCTTGACCGCCGTGTCCGTTGGTGATCAGAACTTGAAGCCCGCTTCGATCCCGTAAGTGACGGGCTGGCTCCACGTCGATCCAATGCCGAAGTTGTTGTACTGGACCTGAGTGACGTAGCGCGAGTTTGTGACATTATCCCCGTAGGCCGCGATGCTGAAATGATCGCCAGGGGCGTTCCACTGTGCCCGCAATGCCAGCGTCTCGTAGGCCTTCTGCGGGAACTGTATGCCCGACGGGCCGAAGAAAATCTTCGAGGTATAATAAAAATTTCCCGATAGTGTCAGGTCCCCCGAGCCCAGACCGGTCGAATAGCTGGCGCCAAGATTCCCGGTGAAGTCCGGCGAGCGCTGCATGTGTACGTCCTTCAGCGTACTCGACGAATCGATGAAGAACGAAGTGCCCCCGCCACAACCGGCAACGCCCGGACAACGCCGATAGATCGGCGCGTTGGGAAAGTTCGAATAGCGGCCATGATTGTAGTTGGCGCCCGCGTTGATTTCAAATCCGGGTGCGACTACGTAGTGTACCGACCCTTCGAGACCGTAAATCTTTGACGACGCGGCGTTGACGATCAACGCGGCGGAATTCAGGAACAAGGATACCTGCAGGTTTTTGTAGTCGTAGTAATAAGCAGCTGTTTCGAAGGACAGGCCACTCGCACCATACTTAAAGCCTACCTCATAGGCAGTGATCGTCTCGGGTTTGACATCGTTGCAGACGAAGGGCGCGTTCTGACATGACCCGCCTACGTCGATGATCTGCGCCTTGTAGCCACGCGTGTACGATGCATAAATGCTAGTTTCTTCCGTAGGCTTGTAACGGATAACGAACCGGGGCGTCACCCGATCGCCGGAAACGTCATTGACAAATATCTTGGCGCTGGAAAAGCGCCGATTGTAGTACGCCTTTTTGACCTCGTCATGCGCGTATCGCAAGCCTGCGGTCAGGAACAGTTTTGGTGTAATTTCATAAGTCCCATCAACAAAGGCAGCGTAGCTGTACGTCGGAGCCTCCGACCCGCCCAGACGAATGCGATTGCCGGTGGCAGTCAAACCATTGTCGATAAAGGTTATATACTGATCGCTGTTCTTGAAATAGAACAAGCCTGCAGTCCACTGCAGTTTGGTTCCCGGCTTGGACGTTAACAGAAATTCCTGCGTGTAGGTCTTGTCGATAACCGGCAGGCCGAGCTGGAAGATCGTCAAGCCGATATGATCGAGATCCTCCGATGTATCGCCGTTCTCCTGGCGATATTGGCTATACGACGTAAGATCGGCAAAGCCGAGATCGGCCTTGACCGTCAGTTGAGCGATGTCCTGATCGGAATGAAAGTAGCGCCTGTTGGCGCCGGGAACATAGGCGTTGCGATTGGTCGTAAAGCTGCCGGGAGGCGCGAAATTGGCGACGGTGATGCCGAGCACCGGATCGACATAGGCATTGGTCAGCTCTGATCGCGGATCGTTCACGCGGTTGTGCTGATATCGCAGCAGGACCGACACATCGTCGGTAAGATCGGCCTTCAAGCCGACGCGCACCGACCAGTTGCGGTAATCGCCGTCCTTGCCTCCCTGCGAAAGGTTGCGCACCCAGCCATCCCCGCGCTGGTAACCGCCGCCGATGTCGACGGCGATCTTGTCCGAGATTCCGAACGTCGCATAGCCTTGCGCATTCAGTTCGTTGTAGCGGCCAAAGCGTACGCTGCCCTGGGCGCGGCTCTCAATGCTCGGATCGCTGGTCTGGACCAGGATCGCGCCTCCGGTGGTGTTCCGGCCAAACAGCGTTCCCTGCGGCCCCTTTAGCACCTGGATGCTTTGCACGTTAAGGATCTGGAAATCCGCCGCACCAGGGTTCGGAGAGTAGAACCCGTCGATGTAGATACCGACGTTCGAACCGCCACCGGCGGTGGTGATGCCGGTGCCGACGCCGCGAATGGTCGGCTGGACGAATTGCGATTGGCGATCGAACCGCAGAGCAGGCGTGATCGAGGCGATGTCGGTGAGCTGCTGAACGTTCGCGGTGGAAAGCTGCTCGTTGCTCAGGGTGGTAACGGTGATCGGCACGTCGACCTGCCGCTCGGAACGACGCTGCGCGGTGACGATAATGGGCTGGTCGCCCTGCGCCTGATCGGCGGCGGCGCCAACCTGCGCGCACGCCGGCAACGGCGCCAGCGCGGTCAGTCCGAGCAAGCCAAACAACGATACTGTGGTGCGAAGGGGCGATCCCGTCATGATATCCTCCATGGCGAACTTTGCGTTCGTTCCGGCCAGAGCATAGGCGGGGGTATTGCCGCTGTCCAGCGCCCGAAGCTTCGCTCACGGAACCATATAGCGGACCTCGCCCTGATACAGATCAGGCGAATCCACCTTCCAGCGGACCGATCCGAACGGTCGTTCCAGCCGGCGATGGACCCTGTGGGTATCGGCGGCGTTGAAGGTGTCGGCGAACTCCTGTGCCTCGTAATCGGCGTGGGTGTAGCGATCGCGCATCCGCAGGTAATCGCCCCAGGTGCTGCAGTGATAGCGCTCGACCCAGATCGACGGATCGGCGATGTCGCGCGAGATCGACCAGTCGAAGCCGCCGATGCGCCGGCGCACCTTCTCCAGCTTCAGCATCGCACCGTGGAAGTCTCGCGCCCGCTCCGGATGGACCTGGTACTCGATCTCGATGACGACGGGCCCGGAGCGCATCGTCAGCGCCATCTCCACTTCGGGCTCGTTGTTCAATACGATGAGGTCGATGGCATTCTCCTCCTCGGGGCTCGGCAATGGCAACAGCCAGCCGAGCGCGAACGTGAGGCCGACGACGATGCCCGATGCGACCAGCGCAAAGGTAACGTCGAAGGACGCGGCGACCTCGCCCCAGACCCACGCGCCGATGGCGACGCCGCCGGTCAGCGCCGAAGAATAGAGCGACAGCGCCCGCGCCGTCACCCAGCGGGGCGCCGAAAGCTGAACGCTGACGTTGAGCATCGAGAAGCCGACGATGTTGCAGCCGCCGCTGATGAACAGCGCGGCGCAGGTGAGCGGCACCGAACGGCTCAGACCGACGATGACCAGAGCGATCGCCGTCGCCACCGTGCAGAAGCGCAACACGAATTCGGTGCTGAAGCGCTGGCGGATGCTGCCGACGAACATCGCCGAGAACACCGCGCCAACCCCGGTTGCGCCGAGCAGAATGCCGTAAGTGCCGGCATTGCCGTGAAGCAACTGCTTGGCGACCAGCGGCGCGAGCGCCGCCGACGAGCAACTGCACAGGGCGAAGACGAAGGCACGAAACATCACCGTGCGGATCGGGGGTGAGTGTCGCGCATATCGCACCCCCGACATGATCGCGCGATCGATCCGCTCGGGCGGTAGCCGCGAGGGTACGTGCTGGCGCGTCCAGACGAAGAAGGCGAGCCACAGCGGGATATAGAAAGCGGCGTTGATGGCGAAGGCCGCCTTGGCGCCAAGCGCGAGCACGACCAACCCTCCGATCGCCGGGCCGAAGCTGCGCGCGATATTGTAGCTGATCGTGCCGAGCGCGATCGCTGCCGGCAGCCGGACGGGCGAGACCTGTTCGCCGATCGACGCCTGCCACGCCGGATTGTAAAGTGCCACGCCCCCGCCGATCAGCACGCAGAACAGCAAAAGCAGCCATGGCGTCGTCAGGCCCATGAAGGCGATCGCCGTCAGAACCGCGCTGCTGACGATCGAGAAGCTGAGGCCGGTGAGCGCGATCTTGCGACGGTCGAACATGTCCGCGACCGCGCCGGCGGGCAACGCCACCAGCATCAGCGGCAACATCAGCGCCGATTGCACCAGCGCCACCATGCTCGGTGAACTTGACAGCCTGGTCATCTCCCAGGCGGCGCCGACGCCCAGGATCAGCTGGCCGAAATTCGAGAACAGGCTCGCCGTCCAGATGCGTCGGAAGGTCGGCTCGCGCAGCGGCGCGAAGGCGCCCGTCTCATTCATCGCTGGCGCCGCGCTGCCCGTCATGTTCGCTTCCCCGTTCCAGGCGCCGATCTCGACCTAGCGGCGGCGTGCGTCAAGCAGTGTCACCGCGATTGTCCGAGTCGGGGTCCGTCTGCTCCGCAGCCCGTCTGGGCCGGTGGCGCGGGCAATCGGGATTGTAATTCCTAAGCGACGCTAGCATGTGCTAGCGCGATACGCCTTGCAGGAGAACCTTGGTGGCCGAAGCCTATATCATCGACGCGGTGCGCACGCCCCGCGGGATCGGCAAGATGGGCAAGGGCGCCCTTTCCCAGGTCCATCCCGAGCACCTCATCGCGACGGTGATGACCGCGCTGAAAGAACGCAACAACCTCGATACCGCCGATGTCGACGATATCATCTGGGGCACCTCGGCCACGCTCGGGCTGCAGGGAGGCGCCACCGGGCGCATGGGCGCGCTGGACGCCGGCTTCGATGTCCGCGCCAGCGGCGTCAACCTCAACCGCTATTGCGGCAGCGGCCTGACCGCGACCAGCCTGGCCGCCGCGCAGATCATGTCGGGGATGGAAGACCTGGTCATCGCCGGCGGCTCCGAGCAGCTTTCCTACGCCAACTACCAGGGGCAGAAGATGCACGAGGCGGGGCTGGGCTCGGGCGGCATGGGGGTCGGCAACCCCCGGCTGCAGGCCAGGCATCCGCAGACCAACCAGGGCGTCGCCGCCGACGCCATCGCGGCGATGGAGGGCATCACCCGCGACGAGCTCGAGGATTTCGGCGTCGAGAGCCAGCGCCGCGCCGCTGTCGCGCTACGGGAGGGCCGCTTCGCCGGATCGACGGTCCCGGTCACGGACGACGACGGCAACATCGTCCTCGACCATGAGGAATATCCCCGCCCAGAGACCACGAAGGAAGGCTTGGCGCAGCTCAAGCCGGCTTTCGCGATGTTCCACGGCATGCCCTCGGAGCCGGGCGGTCCGACCTATGCCGAACTGGTCCGGCAGAAATATCCCGGCCTGGAGTTCCAGCCGCTTCACCATGCCGGCATTTCCTCGGGCGTGGTCGATGGCGCCGCGGCGCTGCTGCTCGCGTCCAAGGACTATGCGGCGAAGCACGGGATGAAGCCGCGCGCCCGCATCGTCGCCACCGCCAACGTCGGCGACGATCCCACGCTGATGCTCAACGCCCCCGTGCCCGCCGCCAAGAAGGTGCTGGCGAAGGCCGGCCTGACCAAGGACGACATCGACGTCTGGGAAGTGAACGAGGCCTTCGCGGTTGTCGTCGAGAAGCTGATCCGCGACCTCGATCTCGATCGCGCGAAGGTCAACCCGAACGGCGGCGCCATCGCACTGGGCCATCCGATCGGCGCTACCGGCGCGATCCTCATCAGCACCGCGCTCGACGAACTCGAGCGGACCGGCGGACGCTATGCGCTGATCACGATGTGCGCGGCGGGCGGCATGGCGCCGGCGATGATCATCGAGCGGGTCTGAGCCTTTTGCCGCCTTCCGCGGCCCAACTCGATCGGACGGAAGGCGGGCAGCTTTTGGAGACGGCAATAAAAAGCAGCGGTGAAACCAAACGCGACCTCGGTATCCGGCTGACGGTGCTGGCCCGGCTGATTCGCGGCGCCTTCGACCGCGAGGTCGCCGAACTCAACGTCACCCGCTCGCAATGGGCGATGATCGTCGTGGTAGCGCGCATACCCGGGGCGACTCAACGGGTGATCGCCGAGAAGCTGGAGATGTCCGAAGCTTCCGCGGGCCGGCTGATCGATCGGCTGTGCGCGGACGGATTGCTCGAACGCCGCGAGCGCGACGACGACCGACGGGCGCGGGCGATCTACCTCACCGAAGCGGCCGAACCGCTGCTCGCCAAGCTCGCCGATTTCGCCCGGGTCAACGAGAAGAAGCTGTTCCGAGGCTTCTCACCCGATGAACTCGACCGGCTCGGGGACTATCTCGATCGGCTTTCCGCCAATCTGAGGGGCTGAGAAGCGGCAGCGCTGCGAGCAACGCAAAAGGGCGGCGCATCGGCGCCGCCCTTAGACTGCTGATCGGGCGGGAAACGCTCAGCCGGCCTTGCCGAGATCCTTCTTCGACAGCGAGGTCGAAACCTTGCCGCCGGTCTCGGACAGCGAAGACGCCGGCACGGTGACCAGTTTGCCGTTGAGGATAAGCTGCGGATTGCCCTGGCTGCTCACCCGGTAGACCGGCCCGAGGCGGTAGCCGTTGCTGGTGTAGAGCATCACGCCGGCATTGATTTGAACGGCGCTGGCGGCGGCCTCGGGGGCGCTGACAGCCGTAGTGGCAGTGCTGTCGCCCTGCGCGGCCGCGGCAGCCATCGGGGCGAGGCCAGCGGCCGCGACGAGGATAAGATAAGCGATCTTTTTCATCTTCCAAAACTCCTGGCTCAACCGTCGGGGACTGGCTGCCTTGCTAACCTAGGTGAGTGTTTTTGAGCGCCAGGTCAATTGCTTTTACTGCAACTGCTCTGTCGATTTTGACAAGTGCATGCCAACTCGCCCGCATTCTTCCGTGCGGGAACGCTGCTCCGCACATCGATCGTGCCAAGCCCGCGCGCACCCGCTAACACTTGGCGATGACCCACGATGTCCACATTATCGGAGGCGGGCTCGCGGGGTGCGAGGCGGCCTGGCAGTTGGCGCGGCGCGGAGTGCGCGTGCGGTTGTCGGAGATGCGCGGCGCCTCGGCAAACAACGGCGGTGAGCGCACCCCGGCGCACCAGACCGACGATCTCGCCGAGCTGGTCTGCTCGAACAGCTTTCGCTCGGACGACGACGAGCACAACGCGGTCGGGCTGCTGCACCATGAGATGCGGCGTTGCGATTCGCTGATCATGGCGGCGGCGGAGCAGGCGCGGGTGCCGGCGGGATCGGCGCTCGCGGCGGATCGCGCCAATTTCTCGGAAGCGATCGAGGCCGCTCTCGCCAGGCTGCCGTCGCTCACCATCGTGCGCGCGCGGATCGACTGCCTGCCTGAAACGGGGCTGACCATCGTCGCTACCGGTCCGTTGACCGCCGCCTCGCTCGCCGACAGTATCGTCGGTGTGACCGGCGCGGGCGCGCTCGCGTTCTTCGACGCCATCGCCCCGATCGTCCATCGCGATTCGATCGACATGAGCGTGTGCTGGAAGGCGTCGCGCTGGGACCGTTCAACCGGCGACGATGGCGATAGCGGTGCTGGGGGCGACTACATCAACTGCCCGATGACCAAGGAGCAGTACCTCGCCTTCCACGCCGGGCTGATCGCCGGCGAGAAGATGCCGTTCCGCGAATGGGAAGCCGACACCCCGTATTTCCAGGGCTGCATGCCGATCGAGGTGATGGCCGAGCGCGGGCTCGATACGCTGCGGTTCGGGCCGATGAAGCCGGTCGGGCTCGACGATCCGAGGACCGGGCGCTGGCCGCATGCGGTCGTCCAGCTGCGCCAGGACAATGCGCTGGCCACGCTGTGGAACATGGTCGGCTTTCAAACCAAGCTCAAGCATGGCGATCAGCTGCGCCTGTTCCGCACCATTCCGGGGCTGGAGAATGCCGAATTCGCGCGGCTCGGCGGTCTGCACCGGAACAGCTTTCTCAACTCACCCCGGCTGCTCGATCCGCAGCTGCGGCTGAGTACGGCGCCGCATATCCGTTTCGCCGGGCAGATAACCGGCTGCGAAGGCTATGTCGAAAGCGCGGCGATCGGCCTGCTCGCCGGGCTGATGGCGGTGGCGGAGGCTACCGGCCGGGAGTGGTCGCCGCCGCCGCGCGAGACGGCGATGGGGGCGCTGCTCGCCTATATCACCGGCGACGCCGCCGCAGAGACGTATCAACCAATGAACGTCAATTTCGGCCTGTTCCCGCCGCTCGACACGGTGCCGAAGAAACAGCGTAAGCAAGCCTATACGGCGCGGGCGAAGGAGCGGCTAGGCGCCTGGCTCCCCGACGTCGTCGCTAGCCTCGGCTGACTCGTCGGGCTCCTGGATGACCGGAGTCCTCGCGCGCCCGGGCTTGGCCAGCCGCGGTGGTTTCTCGCAGCGGCAGACCGGCTTGGGCTTCGCCTTTGGCTTGGTCGTCGCGAATTCGGGGCGGCTGAGCCAGCCATCGCGGTTGGCGTCGGCGGCCGAGAAGCGCGTCGTGGTGCGCACCGCCCATTCCTCGAAGGTCAGCAGATTGTCGTGATTGACGTCGAGCGCGCGGAACTGTTCGGCGCGCGGGCTGAGCATCTCGGTGCGGGTGATCCGCGCGTCGCGGTCGCGGTCGAGCCGGTCGAAGCGGCGCTGCTCGCGGGTCATCTCGGTGGCTTCAGGCGGGGCCGCGCCGCGTTGGCCACGGGGATCGCCACTCGGCAGCGCTTCCGCAATCGCCGGATCGACACCCGCCGAGGCCAGCGATGGCGGCGCGCCGACCTCGGTCTCGGCCCTGCCCTGCCACCAGAACAGCCCTGCGGCGACCAGCATCAGACCCCCGAGCACACTCAGCAGAATTCGCGTCACCCGGCATTCTCCCCCGTTTTCGCCGTTCTACCAGCGCCTTAGCGGCCCAGCAATCCGACCCGCAACACGGACGCCAAGGCGCCGGGCGGGAGGGTGTCGAGGGTCTCGCCGCGCAGCACCGCTCGCCGCGCCAGCCCACGCAGCACCGCGAGCGGCCTGAGCGTCCGGGAGAGCGGCGCCGGCCGCCAGTCTCGCGCTTTGGCGAGCGCGACTGCGGTCTGCCGCTCCTTCGTGCTGCCCAGGCGCGCGGCGATGTCGGCCAACGCCCAATCGATGCCCAACCGCTCCGCCGCCGCGGCCTCCCGTTCAACGCCGAGCAGGCGCGCGAGCGCGGCGAAGGCCTGCCCCCGCGCCCGCGCCAGCTGCTCCATCGCCGCGGCGGGCAACGGCGCCGCGCCGGTCAGCGCCTCGAAGCCGTCGGCCAGAGCCGCAAGCGCGTCGCGCTCCGCGTCCCAGCTGCGCAGCGCGGCGAGCAGGGGCTCGCCCTCTGGCCAGCGCGCCACGGGCACCCGCAGCTGCTCGCGCCACCAGGCGAGCCGTAGCTGCGCCAGCATCGGCTCGCGCGCGGAGCGGACCACGCCGGCCAGCCGCGCATCGAGCGCGAGCAGCGCCAGCGTCGGCTCGCGGGCAGATCCTGGGGCATAGGCGAGCGCCAAGCGCTGGAGCGTGGGGAGGGTCGCAAGAAGTGACTCGGTACTCAAAACGCAAGCCCCTCCCCTTCAGGGGAGGGGGTGGGGTGGGGCGGTTCGTCCAAGCGTAACGCTTCGGGGAGAGGCCCCACCCCCGGCCCCTCCCCTGATGGGGAGGGGGGCCGCCGTTCGTTACCGATAACACACCTTCTTCACCGCCTCGACGATCCGCGAGGCGTCGATCAGCGCCGCCTTTTCCAGCTTCGCCGCATAGGGCAGCGGCACGTCCTCGTTGCAGACGCGCAGCACCGGCGCGTCGAGATCGTCGAAGCCGTGTTCCATGCAGATGGCGATCACCTCGGAGGCGATCGAGCACACCGGCCAACCCTCTTCCGCGACCACCACTCGGTTGGTTTTGGCGAGGCTGGCGAGGATCGCCTCGCGGTCGAGCGGGCGCAGTGTGCGCAGGTCGAGCACCTCGGCCTCGATGCCCTGCTCGGCCAATTGCGTCGCCGCGTCGAGCGCCAGGCCGACGCCGATCGAATAGCTGACGATGGTGACGTCGCGCCCCTCGCGCGCCACCCGCGCCTTGCCGATCGGGACAATATGGTCGTCGAGTTCGGGGACTTCGAAGCTGCGGCCATAGACCAGCTCGTTTTCGAGGAAGACCACCGGATCTTCCGAGCGGATCGCCGCCTTCAAGAGCCCCTTGCTGTCGGAGGCGTCGTAGGGCGCGATCACGACTAGGCCCGGGACGCTGGCATACCATGGCGCATAGTTCTGGCTGTGCTGCGCGCCGACGCGCGAGGCGGCGCCGTTGGGTCCACGGAACACCACCGGACAGCGCATCTGGCCGCCCGACATGTAGTTGGTCTTGGCCGCCGAGTTGATGATGTGATCGATGGCCTGCATCGCAAAGTTGAAGGTCATGAACTCGACCACCGGCCTCAGCCCACCCATCGCCGCGCCGGCGCCGATCCCGGCGAAGCCATATTCGGTGATCGGCGTGTCGATCACTCGCGTCGGTCCGAACTCGTCAAGCAGGCCCTGCGTAACCTTGTAGGCGCCCTGGTACTCGGCGACTTCCTCGCCGATCACGAAGACGCGGCTATCGCGCCGCATCTCCTCAGCCATGGCGTCGCGCAGCGCCTCGCGCACGACCACGGTGCGGGTGGGGGTGCCGGCGGGTATCGCGGGGTCGGCAGCGGGCTCGGTCTTCGCGGCAAGCTGCGCGGTGCCGGTTTCGGCTTTCTTCGGGGCGGGGGCCTCGGGCTCGGCGGCTTTCTGTTCGGTGGCCGGCTTCTCTGGCGCGACGGGGGGTTCCGCTGACTTGGGCGCCTCCCCCTCATCCTCGCCCTCGATCAGCGCGATCACGGTGCCGACCTTGACCCCCTCGGTGCCCTCGGGAACGACGATCTTGCCGATGGTGCCCTCGTCCACCGCCTCGAACTCCATCGTCGCCTTGTCGGTTTCGATCTCGGCGAGGATGTCGCCGGATGCGACGCTATCACCCTCCTTGACCAGCCAGCGGGCGAGCTTGCCCTCTTCCATGGTCGGGGAAAGCGCGGGCATCTTCAGCTCGATCGCCATCAATACAGCTCCACCAGGACGTCGGTGTAGAGTTCAGGGGCCTCCGGCTCGGGCGAGCTTTCGGCGAAATCGGCGGCGCCGCCGATCTGCGCGCGCACCCGCTTGTCGATGTCCTTGAGCGAGGCTTCCTTGACGCCCATCTCGATCAGGTCGCGCTTGGCGCGTTCGATCGGATCGTGCTTGTCGCGCATCCCCTGCACCTCCTCGCGGCTGCGATACTTGGCCGGATCCGACATCGAATGGCCCCGATAGCGATAGGTGTTCAGCTCCATCAGCACCGGACCGTTGCCGCCGCGCACATGGGCGAGCGCCACTTCGGCGGCCTGGCGCACCTGCAGCACATCCATGCCATCGACATTCATGCCGGGGATGCGGAAGGCGGTGCCACGGCGGTAGAACTCGGTCTCCGCCGACGATCGCTTGACGGCTGTGCCCATCGCATAGCCGTTGTTCTCAATAACGAAGATGATCGGCAGCTTCCACAGCGAGGCCATGTTGAAGCTTTCGTAGACCTGGCCCTGGTTGGCGGCGCCATCGCCGAAATAGGCGAGGCAGACGCCGCCATCGGCACGATATTTATGCGCGAAGGCCAGCCCCGCGCCCAGCGACACCTGCGCGCCGACGATACCGTGGCCACCGTAGAAGCCGTGCTCGACGCTGAACATGTGCATCGAGCCGCCCTTGCCCTTGGAGATCCCCGATCCGCGCCCGGTCAGCTCGGCCATGATCACCTTGGGATCGATGCCGTAGGCGAGCATGTGGCCATGGTCGCGATAGCCGGTAATGACGCTGTCCTTCGGGCTGTCGAGCGCCGACTGGAGCCCCACCGCGACCGCTTCCTGGCCGATGTACAGGTGGCAGAAGCCGCCGATCAGGCCGAGGCCGTAGAGCTGGCCGGCCTTTTCCTCGAAGCGGCGGATGAGCACCATCTGCTCGTAAAAACGCAGCAGTTCCTCTTTGCCGGCCTGGTATCGGAGATCGGCGGTATGCGCCTGCTGCAGGCTGTGCAGCGCAAACTCCGCCTCATCGGGCTCCTGCGGCGCGCTGGCGGCGGTGCTGGCCATTCCCATCCCCTGATCGTTGTCTTGCCACCCCGCTATAATGCCAATGCGGCCGGTGCAAAGTGACTTCTTACCAGCGCTCGCGTCTGACGGGTCCGCCGGTCGATCAACGCGCTGAGGGGAGCAGCATCACCATTTCGTCGGGGTGCGCGACATTGAGCCTGCTGCGCACCAGCTCGCCCGAGAGATCGGCATCGGCATGGCGTGGATCGAGCAGATCGACCCGGTTCTTGAGTTCGCCACGCTCCTTCGTCAGCCGCGCCAGCTCTACCCGCCGGGCATCCAGCAGCCGCTCGTTTTCACCCCATGCCAGCACGCCGCTCGGCCCGGCGATGGCGACCGCGCCGAGCGCCAGCACGCCGAACACGGCAAGGCTTCTGGCGAAATTCCGGCGGACAAATCGGGGATGGGCGCGTTTCATGGGCGCGCAGGGAATCACACCTTGACGCAGGACACAAGCGCAATCGCGGCGGCACCGGCAACTTTCGCGCCGGGTCGAAGCTGAACGGCAGGCCACCCCCCCGGTTCACGGTCAAGACAGCGCGCAGCGCGTAACCAGGGTCCAATAGCCGCGACCTCTGCGGCTTGTTGGAGATGGAGACCCACGATGGGCAAAGGACGGATTTCGAAGCCAAGCGGCCTGGCGGTCCTCGCCGCCAGCGTCGCGCTGACAGTAACTCCGGCTGCCGCGCAGAACGGCAGGCCGGACCGCGAGCATGGCGATCGCGGCGGTTGGCAGCAGGGCAATCGCGGCGGCGGTGGCGATGGCCGCGAAGGCGGCTGGCGCGATCGCGCGGCGGCCTCCGGCCAGGCGCAAGCGCAAGAGCAAGAGCGGAGCAACTGGGGCAATGGACGAGCCGAGCAGATGCGGGCCGCCGAGGCGCAAGCGCAGTCGCACGCCCAAGCTCAAGCTCAAGCTCAAGCTCAAGCCGCGCAGCGGAACCAGGCGATCGCCGAAGCCAACCGTGGCCAGGGTGGGCGCGACGTCCAGCGCGCGGAAGAGTGGCGGGCGCGGCGCGAGCAACAGCAGCAGGTCACCGGTCACGGCTGGCAGGATCAACGGCGCGGCGACGATTGGCGCAACCGTCGCGAGCAGCAGCAGCAGGTCTATCGGCAGGGCTGGCAAAACGGACAGCGCGGCGACCAATGGCGCCACGACCAGCAGGGCTGGCGCGATGGCACCCGAGACGAAGCCTGGCGCGACGGCAATCGTGGCCAGGCATGGCGCGGCGACGGCAACCGCTACGCCGGCAACCAGCAGCACTGGAATCATGGCTGGCGCGGGGACAACCGTTACGACTGGTCAGGCTATCGCAGCAGCCACCGCGACGTTTACCGGATCGGGCGCTATCGCTCGCCGTACAACGACTGGTCGTACCGCCGCCTGAGCATCGGTTTTTCGCTGGCGCCGCTGTTCTACAGCAGCAGCTACTGGATCGACGATCCCTATACCTACCGGCTGCCGCAGGCCTACGGCCCCTATCGCTGGGTGCGCTACTATGACGATGCGCTGCTGGTGGACATCTACAGCGGCGAGGTCGTGGACACGATCTACGACATCTTCTGGTAAGTCTGGCGCGGCGCCGCTCCCCAACCGCGGCCAGGCGCTGACCCCCCAAGCCTTCGCATCCTCTCCCCGACCGGGGAGAGGATAGCGCAGCTTGCTCCGACGGAGCTTTGGCGAAACTTGGAGAGGGGCGCCCGAGGCTCACCCACGCCCGCGCGGCCTGGCCACAACTCGGTCCTGACAACGCGCTTGCGCCCGGCGGCGGCGGCGATGCAAGAGCGTCGGGGTGAGCGGGACCAAACGGCACTTTGCGGATCAGGCGCCGCTGGCCCGGCTGGGAGCGCTCGTCCGCCGGCGGCTCGATGCCGACCCCCACATTTACAGATTGCCGACTGCGCGCGCCGAACTCTACGCGATCGGTGGCTTCCTCGCACCGGACGAATGCGCGCGGCTGATCGCGATGATCGATGACGTCGCCAGGCCGTCCGCCGTGTTCGATCCCGAAAGCCAGAACCGCTACCGCACCAGCCATTCCGGCGACGTCGACCCCAACGACAGCTTCGTGCGGATGATCGAGCGGCGGCTCGGCGACCTCACCGGCATCGACCTCGCCTGGGGCGAGACGGTCCAGGGCCAGCGCTATGAGCCCGGGCAGGAGTTTCGCGGCCACCACGACTGGTTCAACATCGCCGCCGGCTATTGGCCCGAGGAGGTCCGGCGCGGCGGACAGCGCAGCTGGACGGCGATGGTCTATCTCAACGATGTCGACGAGGGCGGCGAAACCCAGTTCCCCAAGCTCGAAATCAGCATCACCCCGCAGGCCGGGGCGCTGCTCGTCTGGAACAACGCCCTGCCCGACGGCAGCCCCAACCCCGACGTGCTCCACGCGGCGCTGCCGGTCGTGCGCGGCGTCAAATATGTGGTGACGAAGTGGTTCCGCACCCGCGCGTGGAGCTGATCAGGCGCGTTCCAGCGCCGCGGCGATCAGCGCGCGGGTGTTGGCGACGCCATAGAGCGCGATGAAGCTGCCCATGCGCGGGCCCTGGCTCGAGCCGAGCAGCGTCTCGTAAAGCGCCTTGAACCAGTCGCGCAGCTGCTCAAAACCGAAGTGCGGATCCTTGCCGATCTCATAGACCAGCGCCTGCAGCTCCTCGGCGGAGGCGGTTTCGTCGGCCGAGGCCAGCTCCTCGTCGAGCGCGGCGAGCGCCAGCGCCTCGTTCGGCTCGGGCGCGCGGCGATCGAGGCCGGGCGCGACGAAATCTCGGTTGTAGGCCAGCGCGCAACCCACCAGCCGGTCGAGCGCCGGATGCGCGGCGGGATCGGCGTTCGCGACGTAATTGGCGAGATAGGACCACACCTGATCGCGCGTCGCCCCCGCGCCGAGCACGCCGACCAGGTTGAGCAGCAGGCCGTAGGAGACGGGGAGGCTCTCGCCTTCGCTTTGCGATGCGGCGCCATCGCCTTCGGCGCCTAGCAAATGCCACACCGGGTTGCCGAGCTGCTGCTCCACCGGCTGCTCGGCAAGCTTGCCGCGAAACTGCCAATATTCGTCCACCGCGCGCGGGATCACGCCGATGTGCAGCTGCTTGGCGCTCTTCGGTTCGCGGTAGAGATAGAAGCCGAGGCTCTCCTCGCTGCCATAGCTCAGCCATTGCTCGATGGTCAGGCCGTTGCCCTTCGACTTCGAGATCTTCTCGCCGCGCTCGTCGAGGAACAGTTCGTAGATCATCCCCTCGGGGCGCCGCCCGCCGAGGATCTGCGCGATCCGGCCCGATTGGATGACGCTGTCGGTCAGATCCTTGCCGCACATCTCGTAATCGACGCCGAGTTCGACCCAGCGCATCGCCCAATCGACCTTCCACTGCAGCTTGGCCTGGCCGCCGAGCACCGATTGCTCGATCGTTTCGCCCAAATCCTCGAAGCGGATGACGCCGGCCTCGGCGTCCACCACCTCGATCGGCACCTGCAGCACCTGGCCGCTGGTCGGCGAGATCGGCAGTACCGGCGAATAGCTGCGGCGCCGTTCCTCGCGCAGCGTCGGCAGCATCACCGC
The DNA here is from genome assembly GCA_039917735.1 of Novosphingobium sp. GTDB lineage: Bacteria > Pseudomonadota > Alphaproteobacteria > Sphingomonadales > Sphingomonadaceae > Novosphingobium. The sequence continues at coordinate 29,683 of JBDSIY010000090.1, forward strand.
CATGATCGCGTCGAAGTTACTCAGCACGTTGCGCAAGGCACCGTCGAACGCGCCGGAACTGTACCGCTCGCTCGCCGAGACGAACTCGTAATCGAAGCCGAAGCGATCGAGGAAATCGCGCAACATGGCGTTGTTGTGATGCGCGAAGCTCTCAGCGCGGCCGAAGGGATCGGGGATGCGGCTCAGCGGATGGCCCAGATGCGCGGCGAGCAGCGCCTGGTTCGGCAGATTTTCGGGCACCTTGCGCAGCCCGTCCATATCGTCGCTGAACGCCACCAGCCGCGTCGGCGCGCCACCTTTCAGCACCTCATACGCCCGCCGCACCAACGTCGTGCGCAGCACTTCCTGGAAGGTGCCGATATGCGGCAGGCCCGATGGGCCATAGCCGGTCTCGAACAGCACCGGCGTTCCGCCCGGCTTGCCGCCCGGGTAGCGCTTGAGAAGCTTGCGCGCCTCCTCGAACGGCCAGGCCTTGGAGTTCTGCGCGGCGTCAAGGAGTTCGGGCGAGATCATCGCCTCTCCCTAACAGCGAGGTCGCGGATCAGCCACCCGTCACCGCACCGGTACCAGCCGCATGTCCCCCTCGGCGCGATGCAGCACGGCGCCGTCGTCGCGCGGGTCGATGCAGGCCTGCCGGAAATCGACGACGCCCAGGTCGTTCGGCGTGAGTACGGCGACAATCGTTCCCACGTCGCGCGCGCGCAGCGCGAAGCGCGTAGAGGCGGTGCGGTGGATCGGTTCGGTGAGCTCTATCCATGCGGGGGCGCGACGTTCCGCGTGCGGGAGGGTCCAGCCGTATTCCTGAGTGTAGCCGGTGACCGGCTCGCCGGTCGCGAAACCGATGACGAAGTCGACCCCGGCGATGCCGCGGCCGTTCGGCCAGGTGACCAGAAGGGTCGTGGCCTCGGGCCCGGCAGCGCGGCGTGGGCCGAGCGCGAAGCTCGGCGAGACCGGGACGGGCTCAGTGGTCAGGCATGGGCGCCCGGCGATCCGCGCCCAGCGGCCCTCGGCCCGCTCGTCGAGCGCGCCCGCCGCCAGCTCATAGGCGAAGCGGCCGTCAGCAGTGAGCACCAGCTCGCCGGCCACGTCCGGTCCCTCGGCGACGCGGTAATGCGCGACGACCGCTGGCTCGGCCGCCACGGCGGGCGGAGCCAAAAGCAACGCCAGTGCTGTCAGGATGATCGCTCGCATGCAAGCGATGCTGGGCGCTTTTTAGCGGGTCCACCAGTCCGGTTCGGGCAATCCCGGGCAAAGAGGCCCTCCCGCTCTCCCCCGCGTTTACTTTTCGTTCTCGATTCGCATAGTGGCCCAATGACCGCTCTCTCGCTCCCCGCGCTCCACGCCAGCCACGCCGGCTGCTGGCTGCGCGACGGAAGCGGCGTCACTCGCGGCATCGGCAAGGGTGAGGCGATCATGGCGGCGGCCGATACCCCGCTGCTGATCCTCAACGCACCGCTGGTGGCGACGCGGCTCGGCTATCCCGACCTTTCGGGGCTCGACCTGCTCGAACTCTTCGCCTTCGTTCACCCCGCGCGCTTTCTGGTGCCGACGCCGCGCGGCCTCGCCCGAACCCTGGCGTTGCCCGAGCCGGACGGTGACGACGCCGTCCCGCTGCTGCTGCAGCAAGCCGCCGCCGCGCTGCTCGCCACCTGCGAAACCCCGGATTGGCCCGAGCGTGAGGGCGCGTGGAGCGCGCTGCAATCGCTGACCCGGCTGCGCTGGCCGTGGGCGGCGCGGCTCGCACCGCGCATCGCCCGGCCGGAACGCGCCGAGCGTTGGCTGTTCTCACGGCTGCCCGAGTGGGAGGAGGCGCCTGAACGGCCTCAGCCCCGGCAAATCGCGCTCGACGCGGCTTCGGTGCTGGCCCGTCTCGGCGAGCTCACCGGCGAGGGCGCGGAACAGCGGCCCGGGCAGCGCGCCTATGCGACCGAAACCGCGCGTGCCTTCGCACCGCGCCGCCGCGAGGATGCGCCGCAGTTGCTGCTGGCGCAGGCCGGCACCGGTATCGGCAAGACGCTCGGCTACCTCGCCCCGGCCTCATGCTGGGTCGAGGAGGCGGGCGGAACCGTCTGGGTTTCCACCTACACCAAGGCGTTGCAGCGACAATTGCGGCGCGAGAGCAGCCGAGCCTGGCCGGAAGCCCGCGCCGACGGCAGCCGGCCAGTGGTGTTGCGCAAGGGGCGCGAGAATTATCTCTGCCTGCTCAATCTGGAGGACGCACTGCAGGGCGGCTTCGGCGGCCGCGCGGCGGTGCTCGCGCAACTCGTGGCGCGCTGGGCGGGCTACACACAGGACGGCGACATGGTCGGCGGCGACCTGCCCGGCTGGCTCGGCACGCTGTTCCGCCAGCGCGGCGTCACGGCGCTGACCGACCGGCGCGGCGAGTGCGTCTATGCCGGCTGCCCGCATTACCGGAAGTGCTTCATCGAACGCTCAGCGCGCGCCTCGGCCCAAGCCGACCTCGTCATCGCCAATCACGCGCTGGTGATGGTCAACGCGGCGCGGGGGCGCGACGTGGCGGCGCGACCGACGCGAATCGTCTTCGACGAGGGCCACCACGTCTTCGACGCCGCCGATTCGACCTTCGCGGTGGCACTGACCGGCGCCGAGACGATCGAGCTGCGGCGCTGGGTGATGGGGCCGGAACGGGGATCGCGCGGCCGCAGGCGCGGGCTTTCGGCCCGGCTTGCGGACGTCGCCAGCTATGACGAGGTCGCCGGCAAGGCGATCGCCGCGGCGATCGCGGCGGCCGAGGGGCTGCCCGGCGATGGCTGGCTGCAGCGTTTGCTCGATTCGGCGGCGTCGGGTCCGATCGAGGAGCTGCTCGGCGCGGTGCGGGCGCTGGTCCACGCGCGCGACGAAAGCGGCAGCCATGACGGCGGCTATGGGTTGGAAACCGAGGCAGCGCAGCTCGATGGACCGCTCGTGGAGCTTGCCGAGGCGGCGCGGGCGGGGCTTGCCGAGCTGCGCCAGCCGCTGATCCGGCTGGGTGTCCGTCTCGAAGCGCTGTTGGTCGAGCCGCCGGACTGGCTCGACGCGCCGGCCCGGGCGCGGATCGAGGGCGCGCGCCTCGCGCTGAGCTGGCGGATCGACCTGCTCGCCGCCTGGGAGGCGCTGCTCCAGCGGCTCGGCGGCCCCGCCGATCCCGAGTTCGTTGACTGGCTGGCGATCGAGCGCGCCGATTCGCGCGAGTACGACATCGGCATCCACCGCCGCTGGCTGGATCCGATGAAGCCCTTCGCACGCGTCGTGCTCGCCCCGGCGCATGGCGTGGTGCTGACCTCGGCTACGTTGAAGGACGGCGGAGGCGATGATGGCTGGGCAAGCGCGGTGGCGCGCAGCGGCGCCGGCCATCTCGATCTCGCCCCGCGCCTGTCAAGCTTCGACAGCCCGTTCAACTATGCGCGGCAGGCCGAGGTCCTGATCGTCACCGACGTGGCGCGCGGCGACATTCCCGCGCTCGCCGGCGCCTATGGCCGGCTGATCGAGGCGGCGGGGGGCGGCGTGCTCGGCTTGTTCACCGCGATCCGGCGGCTGCGCGCCGTGCATGGGCGGATCGCCGATCGGCTCGCCCGCTCCGGCCTGCCGCTCTACGCGCAGCATGTCGATCCGATCGACACCGGCACGCTGGTCGATATCTTCCGCGACGATCCGCATGCCTCGCTGCTGGGCACTGATGCGCTGCGGGACGGCGTCGACGTGCCCGGCAATTCGCTGCGGCTGGTCGTGCTGGAGGCGGTGCCGTGGCCGCGCCCGTCGATCCTGCACCGGGCAAGGCGGGCCGCCAGCGCGGGCGGCGGCTCGGCGCATGACGACCGGGTGATCCGCGCGCAGCTGGCGCAGGCCTTCGGGCGGCTGATCCGCGGAGCCGAGGATCGCGGTCATTTCATCGTGCTGTCGGCGGCCTTCCCCTCGCGGCTGCTGTCGGCGTTTCCGCCGGGAACGCCGGTGCGGCGCGTCACGCTCGACGAGGCTTTACAATCCGTCTCCAGCAATGCTTTTGCGGAGCCGGCCGCGCTTCAGGATTCGGCCCGAGGGCCTCCCGGATGAAGACGCTCGGCCTGTTCCGCCACGCCAAGTCCGACTGGCACGACGCGGTCGCGCGTGACTTCGACCGTCCGCTCAACAAGCGCGGCCGGAAGGGCGCCGTGCTGATGGGCCGGCACATCGGCGATCACCCGACCCGCTGGGACCGGATCATCGCTTCGCCCGCCGTCCGCGTCGCGCAGACGATCGAGCATGCCGCCCAGGTGACGCGGGCGCGGATCCCGATCAACTGGGACCGTCGCATCTATCTGGCGAGTTCGGCCACGCTGATCGACCTGCTGCGCGAGCAAGACGGAGATCCGGAGGCGATCCTGATGGTCGGGCACAACCCAGGCCTCGAAGATCTGATCTTCGACCTCGTGCCCGACGACGGATCGAGCCCGCTGCGTGAAATTGTCGAGGAGAAATTCCCGACCGCGAGCTTCGCGGTGCTCGAAGCCGACATAGATCGCTGGGCCGATCTGCGCGAAGGCAGCGCCAGATTCGTCCACCTGTCGCGCCCGCGCGACCTCGATCCGCAGCTCGGGCCGGAGATGGTGGATTAAAGCGTGGTTCCTCCCCAAACGGTGAGGAATTTAAGTCAACCCTCGGCGAGAGCCTCGGCCAGCGCATCCCGGATCGCGCGCAGCTCGGACCGAAGGTCGACTGCCGGGGGCGGCGCCGACCGCGCGCCGCTCGGCTGCGGTGCGCTCGTTTGCGCCTCGATCGCCAGCCGCGCGCCGCGCAGGGTGTAGCCCTCCTGCGTCACCAGCCGCTCGATGGTCTTCACCAACCGCACATCGGCGGGGCGGTAATAGCGCCGGCCGCCGCTGCGCTTGACCGGCTTCAGCGTCGGGAATTGCTCCTCCCAATAGCGGAGCACATGCTGGCGGATGCCGAGCGCGTTGGCGACCTCGCCGATCGTGCGCAGCGCGTCGGGCGCCTTGCCGTCGTCAAAGGTCACCGGGGTCTCGTCGTCGTTCATCGAAGCCCGATCATTGCTTGCCGGCAATATGGTCCTTGAGCATCTGGCTCGCCCGGAAGGTCAGCACTCGGCGTGGCGTGATCGGCACTTCGATGCCGGTCTTGGGGTTGCGACCGAGACGCTCACCCTTCTCGCGCAGCAGGAAGGTGCCGAAGCCCGAGATCTTGACGTTCTCGCCATGCGACAGCGCCTCGCACATGTGGCGCAATATCGATTCGACCATCGCCAGCGATTCCGCCCGGGACAAGCCAAGCTGGCGATGAACCGCGTCCGCGATCGCTGCCCGTGTTAGCGTTTCCGTGGATCGCATTAAATCCCAGTCTCCCGTCCACGCGATCCCCGCAGCACAATAGGGAAAGTGGGCGCGAAAGCAACGCCGCGGGCGTGATCAGACGCCCACTTAATGACTTTTTTGCGTCACACGGGGACAATTACACCCGCAGCAGGCTGGCGCCCCAAGTAAAGCCGCCGCCCATTGCTTCCAGCATCACCAGATCGCCCGGTTTGATGCGGCCGTCGCGAATCGCCACATCGAGCGCCAGCGGCACCGAAGCCGCCGACGTGTTGGCATGCTGCGCCACCGTCATCACCACCCGCTCGGCCGGCAGACCGAGCTTCCGGGCGGTCGCCTCGAGGATACGCGCGTTGGCCTGATGGGGGACGAGCCAGTCGATGTCGTCGACGCGCAGCCCCGCCGCATCGACCGTCTCGCGGAGCACGGCGCTGAGGTTGGTGACTGCGTGGCGGAAGACCTCCCGCCCCTTCATTCGCAGCTTGCCGACGGTGCCGGTGGTCGAGGGCCCGCCATCGACGAACAGCAGCTGGTTGTGTGTGCCATCGGCATGGAGCTTGGTGGTCAGCAGCCCGCGCGGCGCGTCGCCGCACTGTTCTATCGCCTCCAGCACCACCGCCCCGGCGCCATCGCCGAACAGCACGCAGGTGGTGCGGTCCTCCCAGTCGAGGATGCGGCTAAAGGTTTCCGATCCGATCAACAGGGCGCGCTTCGCCATCCCTGTGCGCAGCATCGAATCGACCACGCCGAGGCCATAGAGGAACCCCGAACACACCGCGCCGACATCGAACGCGATGCAGCCGTTGCAGCCCAGCCGCTGCTGCACGATTGTCGCGCTGGCCGGAAAGGTCTGGTCGGGGGTGGCCGTGGCGAGGACGATGAGGTCGATCGATTTGGCGTCGATTCCCGCCGCCTCGATCGCCCGCAACGCGGCATCGACGGCAAGGCTCGAGGTGGTTTCGTCGTCGCCGGCGATGTGGCGGCTGCGGATGCCGGTGCGCGCCACGATCCACTCGTCGGTGGTATCCACCGTCTGCGCAAGTTCGGCGTTGCTGACGACGCGGCGCGGCAGCGCCGATCCGGTCCCGAGAAGCACCGAGCGCAGCATCAGAGCACCTCACCGGCGGCGGTGGCGTGGCGACGCATTCCAACCGCGCTGACCCGCTCGAGGTCGGCGGTGATCCGCTCGGTCACGCTTTCCTCGAGCAGCCGCGCCGTCACCGCGACCGCGTTGGCGACGCCGGCGGCGGTGGCGCTGCCGTGGCTCTTCACGACGATGCCGTTGAGCCCCAGGAACACCGCGCCGTTGTGGTTGTTCGGATCGAGGCTGTGCTTGAGCAGTTCGGTGGCGGGGCGCGAGATCAGGAAGCCGATCTTCGAGCGAGTCGAACTTGCAAAACTGCGGCGCAGCAGGTCGGCGACGAAGCGCGCCGTGCCCTCCACTGCCTTGAGCGCGATATTCCCCGAAAAGCCATCGGTGATCACCACGTCGACATCGCCGCGGCACAGCTTGTCCGCTTCGGTGAAGCCGTCGAAGGAGATCGACAGCTCGTCGGCGGCGCGCTTGAGCACGGCGGCGGCATCGCGCAGCACCTCGGTACCCTTCGACTCTTCGGTGCCGATGTTGAGCAGCCGCAGTCGGGGCGCGGCATGCCCGCTGACGACGCGCGAATAGGCTGCGCCCATGACCGCGAACTGGATGAGATTGCGACTGTCGCATTCGGTGTTGGCACCAAGATCGAGCATCACCAGATCATTCTCGCCGAGCGTCGGTAGCAGCGCCGCGAGCGCCGGGCGATCGATGCCGGGCATCGTCCGCAGCGCAACCTTGGCGATCGCCATCAGCGCGCCGGTGTTGCCGCCGCTGACCGCCGCGCCGGCCTCGCCAGCCTTGACCGCGTTGATCGCCATGCCCATCGATGTCGTCTTGGCGCGGCGCAGCGCCTGGCCGGGCTTCTCCTCGCCGCTGATGACGTCGTCCGAATGGAGGATTTCCGAAGCGGCGCGTAGATTCGGGTGGCTTTCCAGCGCCGCCTTGATCCGTGGCTCATCACCGACCAGCAGGAAGTTGAAGCGGTCATGCCGGCGCCGGGCGAGCGCCGCGCCATCGACCATCACTGCCACACCCTCGTCCCCGCCCATCGCGTCGACGGCGATACGCGGCAGACTCATCGAAACCTCTCCGGTATAATTCGGGTCTAGAGCAGGCAGCGCGGCGCGTTGCTTGCTCTAAGCCCTTGTTGTCCCATTGCTCGTCACAGGAAACTGGTTCCCGCCGTGCCGCGCAATACTCTAGAGCCCGACGGCGATAATCTCGCGTCCGTTGTAATGGCCGCAGGCGTTGCAGAGATTATGCGGGCGCTTGAGCTCTCCGCAATTCGAGCACTCGTGGAAGGCCTCGGGCTTCAGCGCATCGTGGCTGCGACGCATTCCCCGGCGTGACGGGGAGGTCTTTCTCTTGGGGACAGCCATTGCGGCACCTGTTCCTGGACGTTCCTGAAGCCAATAAAGGCCGTCCGGCGTCTTGATGGCCGACGGCAGCGAAGGCGGGCCTATAGCCGATCATGCGCGCGTTGCAAGCCATTGCCGCCGCCGTTAACGGAGCCGCCACAACCACCGGGGGCGATCGATGATCCTGCAGACGACGCTGACGCTGGCGGCAGCCGCCGTGCTGATCAACCTGTGGATATTCATCCGCATCGTCCGGCTGCGCGCCGCCGAGCGGATTGTTCATGGCGACGGCGGTCACCCGCTGCTGATGCGGCGGATGCGCGCGCACGCCAATTTCACCGAGAACGCGCCGCTGCTGCTGGTGCTGGTCGGGGCGATCGAACTGTCCGGTAAGGGCGGGCGCTGGCTCGCGATCGTCGGCGCGGTTTTCATGATCGCCCGGCTCGCGCATGTGATCGGCATGGATTCGCCCAAGGCCAATCCGGTGCGCGCTGCCGGCACCGTGGCGTCGCTGGCGACGCTGCTTGGTCTCGCCGCAATGGCGGTGTTGATCGCGCTCGAGCGGTTTTAAGGTTTTCGCTTTTGCCGTCGAGTCCCCCACAAGGGAAACGGCTCGCCGTTCGACCACATGCGCCGAAAATTCTACCGATACCGCGCATCCGCCACGAAGGGATTGGTGCGCCGCTCGTGGCCGAAGGTGCTGGTCGGGCCGTGGCCGGGCACGAAGGTGACCTCGTCGCCGAGCGGCCACAGCCGCTGTGTGATCGAGGCGATCAATTCGGCGTGATTGCCCTTGGGAAAGTCGCTGCGCCCGATCGAGCCCTTGAACAGCACGTCCCCGACAAAGGCGAAATGCGATGGCGAGTGGTGAAAAACGACGTGGCCGGGGGTGTGGCCGGGGCAGTGGATCACGTCGAAGGTCAACTCGCCGACGGTCACAATGTCGCCCCCCACCAGCCACCGGTCGGGCTCGAAGCTCTCACCGTCCAGGCCAAAGCGCATCGAGGAATCATCGAGGCTCTCGATCCAGAAGCGGTCGTCTTCGTGCGGGCCTTCGATCGGCAGGCCGAGCTGCTTCGCCAGCACGCCCGCCTGGCCGCAGTGGTCCATGTGGCCGTGGGTGACGAGAATCTTCTCCAGCGTCACCCCGGCCCGCGCGACCGCCAGCCTGAGCCGGTCGAGATCGCCGCCGGGATCGACCAGCGCGCCACGCATCGTCTTTGTGCACCACAGCAGCGAGCAGTTCTGCTCGAACGCGGTAACCGGCACGATGGCGACCTGCATCGGCGGCTTGGCGGTGTCGGTCATCGGGGGCAAATGGCGCGGGCTGGGCGTGAATGCAATGCCGGCGCGGCCGTGTTCACAGCCGTCCTCCCTTCCACACCACCCGGCCCACTACCTGCAATTCCGACAGTGGATATTCGAGCGCGTGGTAGGCGGGATTATCGCTGATCAGCGTGACCGCTCCGGGCCGGGTGGTGGCAAGCCGCTTGACCAGCAGCGAATCCTCGATGCGGACGACGTGGATGCCGTCGCGCAGTTTGCGCGGCGTGCGGTCGACGAGGATTTCGTCGCCATCGCGCAGCGTCGGCTCCATCGAATCGCCGGCGACGGCGATGGTCGACAATGCCGAAGGATCGAGCCCCTGGTCGCGCAGCCAGCGGGTGGCGAAGCGAAACGCACCGATCGCCTCCTCGCCGCTGGCCAGCGCGCCTGGTCCGGCCGAGGCGCCGAGCGCCAGACGCGGTACGTCGCGCCACTCGCTCTCACCGCCCAGCCCGGCAGAAGACGAGGAAAAATCCTCCGGCGCTCCGAGCTCGGCCTCCTCGATTCCGAAGAACCGGGCGAGCGTCCGCCGGTCGGTCTCCTCGAGCTTGCGCGGGCTGCCCTTGCGGACAAATTGCTGCAGATAAGTGCCATTGCGGCCGATCAGCCGCGAGAGCTGCGACAGGCTGGCGCCGCGCTCTCGCGACAGGTCCAGCAGCAGGCTGCGAGGATCGTCCTTGTCCATGCCGTCACGATAGTCGATGTAAATTTACTAGACAAGTAGGATTTTTACCGGTGAATTGGCGCCAGCGAATCAGGGGCAGGGAGACATGTGGATGCTGATACGGAAGATCGAGGGCTTTCTAACGCGGACGGGGATGCCGTGGACCAAGTTCGGAAGGCTTGCGGCGCATGACCCGCGCTTTGTCGAGGATCTGCGCAACGGCCGGACACCGCGCCCCAAAACACAATCACGAGTGGAACATTTCATGAACACCTACGGGGAGGGGCAGCATGCGAATTGATTTTGATGCCGACCGGGCAATCTCGGCCGGCGTGACGAGCCGGCGCGAAGCGCGGCCCTGGCTGCCACTGCTCAACGCGGTGTTGGGGCTCGCCGGAAGTCACGCCCAACTGCTGAGCCATGGCGAACGCGCCTGGGCGAGCATCACCTTCGCCGGATCGCGCCACACGATCGCGCTCACATTCGCCGGGGAGGACGGCGCGGCCGCCGCCGAGGCATTCATCGCGGCGCTGCCTGAGCACGAGTTCAGCATTCGCGGCAGGCTGGTGGCGGATGCCACCGTCGTCTCGGTGGATCACGCCCTTCTTCCAGCGCCATCGGTGACGGTGCAGGCCGAGTTTCTACTTCTCGACGACGGCTGAGCGATCCTCGCTTGCGGGTTAGCGGCGGCCAGCCCGGTGCCGCTAATCAAGCTTCCACTCCCAGCCCAGCGGATCGCCGTCCATTGCCTCGACGCCGTGCTCGGCCAGCAGCTGGCGCAGCGCGTCGGACTTGGCGAAATCCTTGGCCGCCCGCGCCTCCTTGCGGCGGGTGAGGGTAGCCTCGATCTCGGCTTCGGTGATGGTGACGTCGGCGGGGCGCAGGCGCAGATCGGCGCGGTCCAGGTTGAGGAGATCGAGGCCGAGCACCGAATCCATCGCCGAGATCAGCTTCAATGCGACGGCCGGCGAAATCTTCTTACTGGCTGCCAGAACTACGTCCAAGCTTAGGAGCGCGCGTGACGTATTCAGATCATCCGAAATTTTGTCATCGAACTCCCGAATCGGATCTTGCACTTGTGGGTCGTCCAACTCGGCGTCACCCTGAACTCGTTTCAGGGTCCATCGGGCGTCAGGCGCCTCAGGCTCGATGGATGCTGAAACAAGTTCAGGATGACGGGTTCGGAGGGTCTGGACAGCCATCACCAGCCGCTTGAGCCGGGTCAGCGCCGCGCCGAGCGCCTCCCAGCTGAACTCCAGCTCGGAGCGGTAATGCGCCTGCAGGCACATCAGCCGGTAGGCGAGTGGATGATAGCCGCGATCGATCAGCAGCTGGAGGCGCAGGAACTCGCCCGCGCTCTTGCTCATCTTGCCCGATCGCTCGACCAGGAAATTGTTGTGCATCCAGATGTTGGCGCCGGAGTGCGAGGGCGTGTCGAGCCCGCCGCAGCCCCGTACTGCTTGATTCTGGGCAATCTCGTTGGGGTGGTGGATTTCGCGATGGTCGATGCCGCCGGTGTGGATGTCAAAGGGAAAGCCGAGCAGCGCCTCGCTCATCACCGAGCATTCGAGGTGCCAGCCCGGCGCGCCCCTGCCCCACGGCGAATCCCACTCCATCTGCCGGGTTTCGCCGAGGGGAGTGCGGCGCCAGATGGCGAAGTCGGCGGCGTGGCGCTTGCCCTCCACCGCCTCGATCCGGCCCTCGCCTGCGTCGGTCGCAACCCGCGCGAGGCGACCGTAATCAGCCACGGTGGTCACGTCGAAATAAAGGCCCGAGGGCAGCTCGTAGCAGTGCCTGCCTGCGATCGATTTTGCGAATTCGATCATCCTAGGCACATAATCGGTCGCGACCGACCAGTAGGCCGGCTGGCGGATGTTGAGCGCCTTGACGTCGGACCAGAACGCGTCGGTATAGTGCCGGGCGATGTCCCAGATCGACTGCGCGTTCACCCGCGCCGCCTTCTCCAGCTTGTCCTCGCCAGCGTCGGAATCGTCGGTCAAATGGCCGACATCGGTGATGTTGATGACGTGGGTGAGCGCATAGCCCTTCCACCGCAGCGTCCGGCCGAGCACGTCGGCAAAGACATAGGCGCGCATGTTGACGATATGCGGATAATTATAGACCGTCGGCCCGCAACTGTAGACGCGCGCCTCACCGGGGTGGATTGACTCGAACATCTCCAGCCGGCGCGTGAGGCTGTTGAACAGCGTGAGGGGGCGGGCTTCCGGCATCCGGCTCGCGCGTTACGCGTGTCGCCCTTCAGGTCAAGCCGCGGTCAATACCTTGGGACCAATCTTCAAGCGATCCTATCGATTGGCACGCTCAAGCTTTAGAAAGACATCTCGCGGCTTCAGGTCGGTCTTGCAAAGCAGTCCGCCCTTGCACCACCACGCCTGGCTCCAGGTGAATGGCACGATGTTCGAGGCCAGGCGAAATCCGGCAGGCACATCGGCGTAGACGGAGAAGCCGTACCGTTTGGGTATAAGCAGCGTGCACGGCGTGACACATTCCACTCTGCTGGCGTCCGACTGGTCGGCTTTGCGATAATACGCCGCGTGGACGCGGACGGCGTCCACATTACTGGCTAGGACGAGCGGACTCGCGTTATCCTCATTCAGCTGGGCCGGGTCAATTTCAGGGATGATCCGGCCATTTGGCGCACCAGATCCTACCGGCACTCCTGCAGCGCCTGCCGGTACTGAAACCAGCGCTGCAGCGATGGTGCAAGCCGTTAAGCTGTGGCGAGTCAGGCCTCGCCCCGTGTACGCTTGCGCCACCACGACCCGCACCTGCTCAGCTCAAACGGCGAAGTCGAAGATCCGAGCCGTAACCGCACCGCCGGCGCCTCCTCCGGCCACGGAGTAAATGAAGCCATATTCGCCTGGTGTCAGTTCAGTCGTAGGCACGACCCTGAACACGCCGGGTCGCACCAAGGTGTAGTCGAATGCTAGCCGGTCGCTGTCCATGACGCCGGTCTTCGCTCCTGCGAGATTGACGCTTCCTACCCTCGCCTGGCGGCGACCGGACTTCTGGATCAACCGGACGAGGGTGAACTCTCCCGGTGACGTCACCGTCGCTGCGGTGCCGGCCGCCCAGGTCGCCTGTACCGCGCCGTTCGCCGCGTTGGATTCGTCGAAGAAGAAATAGAACGCCGGGCGTCGGGTCACGGAATGCGTTTTGGCTGACTGGTTTTGGATCGCCGCCTTCACGCTCATAGAAGCAATGCCGCCCGTCAGCGCGTACCCGATGATGCCGCCGGTCTTGGCCTGGTTCGTCACCACCGCGTCAATGCGAACCAACTTCGCGCTGGGCTCATCGAGCAGGTAGACGCCCGCCGGATGGTTCACATTTGGATCAGGCGAATCCATCGAGAAGACCGGCGCCGCGGGGCGCGCTTCGGCCATCAGCGAGGCAATTACCGGGCCCGAGACACCCTGCGCCTTAAGCGCCAGCATCTGATCGACCGACAAATTCATGTGAGTATCGGAATTCTTCACTTTGGCGATGATCGCGTCGTCGCCGATCCCCGACTTCGAAAGTACGACGAGATCATCGGTCGTAAGAGAATTGGCGTGCGCGGCGCTCACACCGGCGGTCGCGAGCAGCGCGCCTAGTGGATCGAATCTAACACTTGGTGCCCGCGTTTGACGGCGGCGATGATCCGGTCTGGGTCGGCGGTCCAGGTGAAGGGTTTGGGATCGGCATTCTGCTCGGCGACAAAGCGGTTAATGGCGGCCTGGAGGTCGACGAGCGAGTGGAAAGTGCCGCGCTTTAGCCGCCGCTTGGTGAGTTGGGCGAAGAAGCCTTCGACAGCATTGAGCCAAGAGCATGAGGTCGGCGTGAAGTGGAAGGTGAAGCGCTCGTGCCGGTCGAGCCATTGACGCACCTTCGCATGCTTGTGAGCAGCGTAGTTGTCGAGGATCACGTGGATGCTCTTGCCGGCGGGGACCTGGCGCTCGATCGTGTTGAGGAATCGGATGAACTCCTGATGGCGATGTCGCTGCATGTTGCGGCCGATTACGGTGCCGTCGAGCACGTTCAGGGCGGCAAACAACGTGGTCGTGCCATTGCGCTTGTAGTCGTGGGTCATGGTGCCGAGCCGCCCCTTCTTCAGCGGCAGCCCAGGCTGGGTGCGGTCGAGCGCCTGGATCTGGCTCTTCTCGTCGAACGACAGGACGATCGCGTGGGCAGGCGGATCGACATAGAGCCCGACCACGTCGCGCAGCTTCTCGACAAACATCGGATCGTTCGAGAGCTTGAACTGGCGCACGCGGTGCGGCCGCAGGCCGTGGAAGCGCCAGATGCGCTGGACCGAACTGACGCTGATCCC